>NZ_JAPSLE010000008.1:0-149085 GCF_031181085.1 Domibacillus sp.
CAGGTTACCCACGTGTTACTCACCCGTCCGCCGCTAACTTGAACAGAGCAAGCTCTGTCAAGTCCGCTCGACTTGCATGTATTAGGCACGCCGCCAGCGTTCGTCCTGAGCCAGGATCAAACTCTCCGAAAAGTGTTTGACTTGCTCATTTGTTTCCATTAAAACACGGGGTGTTTTTAATGGAAGATAAAAATTTAAACGTTGACGTTTTTATTGATTTTGTTCAGTTTTCAATGTTCAATTCGTTTACGCTGTCTTCACGACAACTACAACATCATATCATTAAGTTCTTTTGTTTGTCAACAACCTTTTCAAAAAGTTTATTAACCTTTTTTATGTTCCTCTCGTTTTAACTAGAAGAACTTCTCAATGACAGGCTTTATTCTATCGCATTTCTCAAAAGCAAGTCAACTTCTTTTTAAAGCAAAATGATTGGTGATCTTCACTTTAATTCAGTTGTGTTTTCGCTTCATGTCTTAGCGACGTTTAATAATATATCATCTATTAATCTATATGGTCAATACATTTTCCGAAAAAAATACAAAAAATTCTTTTCACCTTTTCTCACATCTCTACCCCGCTTATACAGAAAGCCCCGGTCGTGTGTTTGACCGAGGCTTTCCTTTAGGATTTTTTATTTTGGATAAGCTTGATTACTTCCATAAGCACAACCGCTGCTAAGGCAAGTCCTGCAGCAACGAGCCACTCATCCCAGCCAAACGAAGGCGGAATCGAAAAAATGTTTCGCATGCCTGGCAGCACCGTTAATCCATACAGTAAAAGACAAACACTTACGGCACCAAGAACATATTTATTACTGAAAAATCCGATTCCAAATACTGTTTGTGTATTGGAACGGGCTGCAAAAGTTTGAAGCGTCCGGGCCAAGATCAATGTAGTAAAGGCCATGGCGATACCCATTTCTGCCGACGTCTGCACCCCCATGTAATGAGAGACAATAACCGCGATTCCAATCAGCAGCCCCCGGGTGACTACCGCTCTTAGCGTTCCTCCAGAAAAGATGCCTTCGTTTATATCGCGTGGCTTTCGTTTCATAACCCCCGGTTCTTCCTTTTCCATTCCAAGCGCCAACGCTGGAAGTGAATCATTAATCAAGTTGATAAATAAGAGCTGCAGTGCTGTAAATGGATTCGGAAGATTAAAAAACACTGCGAATAAAATAGCGATGATTGCGCCGAGGTTTCCAGCAAACAAATAACTAATCGCTTTTTTAATATTGTCAAACACCGTACGTCCAACGCCGACGGCATTCACAATCGAAACAAAGTTATCATCTGCGAGCACCATAGCGGCTGAGTCCTTTGCTACATCCGTCCCGCTTCCCATCGCAATGCCGATATCCGCTTGTTTTAAAGCAGGTGCGTCGTTGACGCCATCTCCCGTCATCGCCGTAATGGCGCCTTTTCGCTGCCATGCGCGGACAATACGGATTTTATTTTCGGGCGAAACACGTGCATAAACCGAGATATTCTCCAGCTTCTCATCCAGCTCTTCGTCTGAAAGCCGATCCAGTTCCTGGCCGGTTAAAGCAATATCATTTTCATCCATTAAACCTATATCCCGCCCGATCGCCTTCGCGGTCGTTTTATGATCACCTGTAATCATAATCGTCCGGATGCCGGCACTTTTCGCTTCTTCAATAGCTCCGTATACAGCTTCACGCGGCGGATCGATCATGGCA
Organism: Domibacillus sp.; assembly: GCF_031181085.1. NCBI lineage: Bacteria > Bacillati > Bacillota > Bacilli > Caryophanales > Bacillaceae > Domibacillus > Domibacillus sp. The sequence goes on from NZ_JAPSLE010000008.1 coordinate 1,703, forward strand.
GTCAAGCCGACCAGTACCAGATCATTTTCATCCTCTGTCGTAATAGAAGCTTTTTCAGCAGAAAGCTTTTTATAGCCATATGCCAAAACACGAAGCGCATCATTTGAAAAAGCTTCATTTGCTTCTTTTACTTCGTTCAGCTTCTCTTCGGTAAGCGGCTCCTCTTTACCGTTCGTTAAAATAAAGCGGCACCGCTTGAACATCACATCCGGGCCGCCTTTTGTAAGCATCAGCCGTTCCCCTTCAATCGTATAAACAGTTGACATAAGTTTACGTTCAGAGTCAAACGGCAGTTCCAGTTCACGCCGAAACTGATTCCGCAGCTGTTCAGGAGGTTCGTTCATCTTGTTCCCAAAATGAAGCAGAGCGGTTTCAGTCGGGTCCCCAATTTCCTGACCTTCTTTATTTACATATGAGTCATTACAAAGCAAGGCGATATAAAGAAGCATTTGCTCAGACTTGTTTCTTTTCTCATGCGCTTCCGTAAATGTCTGTCCTACTTCCGGCAGAAAGGTGTTTGTAACGGTCATTTTGTTTTGGGTGAGCGTGCCGGTTTTATCTGTACAAATCACACTCGTTGACCCGAGTGTTTCCACTGCTGGCAGCTTCCGGATAATCGCCTGCCGTTTCGCCATTTTCGTTGTTCCAACCGCCATGACGATGGTTACAATAGAAGAAAGAGCTTCAGGAATCGCAGCTACGGCAACAGCGACCGCGAACATAAATGCATTCAGCATCCCTTCTGTCGTATCTACCTGCTCATTGCCAAACCAAATGCGCAATGCCTGAGCCGCAAAAATCAAAATACATAAAACAAGAATACCGATTCCAAGCTTCTTGCTGAATTCGTCCAGCTTCCGCTGAAGCGGGGTTTGTTTAGACTCAGCAGTCGCGATCATATTAGCAATTTTTCCGATCTCTGTTTCATTGGCCGTTCCCGTTACTACAAAACGGCCGCGTCCATTTACGACCAGGGAACCGCTATGTACCATATTAAGCCGATCACCAAGAGGTACTTGCTCTGTTAATGTATCCGTGCTTTTTTGGGCTGCTTCAGATTCTCCAGTCAGCATTCCTTCATTTACCTTCAATGATTCACTGGCAATCAGCCGTCCATCTGCCGGTACATAATCACCTGCATCAAGCTGAACAACATCCCCTTTTGCCAGCTCTCTTGCGGGCACCGTTTGACTCACGCCGTCACGTATTACCTTTGCGGACGGGGCGGACATTTCACGCAGTGCATCAAGGGAGCTTTCCGCTTTTCTTGTATGAATGACGCTGATTACGCCGTTTAACAAAAGAACAAGAAAAATAATAACGGACTCTACAGCCTCGCCAAGTACAAGCTGGATGCCGGCTGCTACAAGCAGAACAATTACCATGGCATCTTTAAACGTGGCTAAAAAAAGCTTCCAAACAGGGTCCTTTTTCTTGCCCTTAATCTCATTATAGCCATGCTCTTCGAGTCGTTTTATTGCTTCCCCGGTTGTTAATCCCTGACTGGTTGTATTCCATTCTGCGATCACATCATCTGCACTTTTGCGATAGGTTTCCAATGAGTCAGCTCCTTTCTGTTATTTGGCTTTTGTTTTTTGCTTCCTAAACATCCGTACGCATCATCCGCTTTTTCCATCTTGTACTGACAAAAGAAACTGTTTAAACAAGTTCGCTTCCTCTGTTATCGTTTTTTCAATTAAATACGTATGAGATGCTTGTTTTTCCGCAGCTTCAGACGGATAGGTGCTTAGCCTGCCCGAAACAAGCTCTTCTTTTACCATCGATTTCGGTATGTATGACACCCCAAGCCCCGCTTCAATAAATCGCTTTGTTACATCCATCTGGCTGACGGTCATGGTTTTCAAGCGGGGATATTTCTTTTTCAGTTCTTTTAAAAGCTCTTCCCAGTAACCCGGATGGTTATGCGCTAGAACCCGGTAATTTTTTAAAAGAAAAGCTTCATCGATCTTTTCGGCCGTCGGCCCGGCCAGTACAACCGCTTCACTGTGAATGATGCTGACAGATGTACCGGCAAAAGCAGAAGGCATTCGTGCAAGCCCAATATCTGCCTCACCGCTCCCCACTTTTTCGCCGATTTCATAAGACTTATGAATGTCGATCTGTACATCAATTTCCGGAAAACGGGCCATAAATTGCTGAAGTACGGGGGGCAGAAAGGACGAGGCAATCTGCGGTGCGCAGGCAATCGCCAGCTTTTTTGTATATCCCTGCTTCCAGGCGTCAAACTCACTTATATTCCGATCAAATGATTCGGCGATTTTCTTTGCACGCGGGAGAAAAAACAAGCCGGCCGGTGTCAGCTTGACCGCTTTCCCATGCCGCTCAAACAAAGAGATATCCAGCCGGTCCTCCAGCCGTTGAATATGCTTTGTGACGGCCGGCTGGGAAACAAACAATTCTTCTGAAGCCTGCCGGAAATTTTCTGTTTCCGCTGCTTTTAAAAATGTTTTAATCCAATAAATGTTCATACGTTCCTCCTTATTCCACTTCGTTATCGATTTTCTCATTTTTAACTAATTTTCATTATATAGGAAAACTCCTATACTAAATGAAAAGGAGTGAAGTGGATATGATCTGGAATGCACAGTTATATGATGGAAAGCACCAATTTGTCTCAAAATTTGGTGAGGATGTTGTGGACCTGCTTGCACCAAAAGCCGGTGAAGCGATTTTAGACGTTGGATGCGGTACAGGTGATCTGGCTTTTACATTGTGTAACAAAGGAATTCACGTGGTTGGCATTGACCAGTCTGCCTCGATGATCGAAGAAGCAAAACAAAAATATCCGCACATCCCATTTTTCGTAGAAAACGCGCACAACCTCCCGTTTGCGGAAAAATTTGATGCGGTATTTTCAAACGCCGCTCTTCATTGGATGAAAAAGCCCGAACAAGTGCTGGACGGTATATTTAAGAGTTTAAAGCCGGGCGGCCGGTTTGTGGCAGAGTTTGGTGCCAAAGGAAACGTCGCTTCTATTTCCCGGGCTATTATCGGGCAAATTGATCATTACGACCATAACCAATATCCATGGTTTTTCCCTTCGATTGGAGAATACACTTCTTTAATGGAACAAGCCGGCTTTCATGTCGCGTTTGCCGAGCACTTTGAACGGCCGACCCGTCTTGAAGGTGTAGACGGGATGCGGAATTGGATTCATATGTTTGGTGATGTGGTCATGGGCGCACAGACACCGGAAGAAAAAGAGCGGATCATATCCGGGGCTGTAGCCACATTGATGGAAGAACGGTTTTATGAAGATCATTGGATCGCGGATTACTGGCGGATTCGTATAATGGGAACAAAAAAATAACCGGGAAGCCCTCTTTGGGCTTCCCGGTTATTTTTTATTTTGCCGTTCCTCTTTTTACGCTGCTTTATTTTTATTGTAAATATCAAATGCAACTGCCGCAAGAAGCACAAGCCCTTTGATACCCTGCTGCCAGTCGATGCCGAGGCCAAGGAGGGACATCCCGTTATTCATGATTCCCATCACGAGGCCGCCGATGATCGCACCCGGGACAGTCCCGATACCGCCGTACGCAGAGGCACCTCCGATAAAGCAGGCCGCAATGGCATCAAGCTCAAACAAGTTTCCGGCTTTTGGAGTAGCCGCATTTAAGCGGGCCGCAAAAATCAAGCCGGACAGCGCAGAAAGAACGCCCATGTTGACGAATACCCAAAATGTCATTTGTTTTGTTTTAATCCCCGACAGCTGTGCCGCTTTTTCATTTCCGCCAATTGCATAAATATGGCGTCCAGCTTTTGTTTTTTTCATGACATATGTGTAAACAACAATTAAAATACCAAGCAGGATTAACACATTCGGAATGCCTTCGTAGGAAGCCAGTACGTAGGTAAATACATTCAGCAGCACAATCATGCTGACAAGCTTTAAAATAAACATTCCTTTTGGCTGTACATCAAACCGAAACTTTATTTGTGTACGGCGTGTTCTCAGCTGACTGATCACAAGCACAACAGACAACACAGCACCAATTAAAAGAGTTACTACATTTGCGGCGCTTCCATCCGGAATAAAGCCGGAGCTTATTTTTTGGAATGCCTCCGGGAATGGAGCGATTGACTTTCCTTCTAATACAATCATCGTCAAACCGCGGAACAAAAGCATGCCGGCAAGCGTCACGATAAAGGCCGGAATTTTTACATAAGCAACCCAGAAGCCCTGCCAGGCGCCAATCAAAGCACCGATCAAAAGAGAAATCACGACAGCGCCAAACGTGGACATTTCGTAATTGACCATCAAAATAGCTGAAATTGCGCCGACGAACGCAGCGATCGAACCGACAGACAAATCAATATGGCCGGTAATAATGACAAGCATCATGCCAATCGCCAAAATTAAAATGTAACTGTTTTGCAGGATTAAATTGGTGATATTCAGCGGCTGAAGAAGCAGGCCGCTTGTCAGCACCTGAAACAGCATCATGATGATGATCAGTGCAAAAATCATGCTGTATTGGCGCATATTATTTTTCAAAAGCTCTTTCATCGGTGACTCTGGCTGAAGCGGCGAGTAATTTCTTTGTTTTTGAGCGTGTGACTGCATCGATTATCCCCTCACCTTTCTTTTGGTCATATACATCATCAATGTTTCCTGGCTGGCCTCTTCTCTTGCGACTTCACCTGTCATCGATCCTTCATTCATAACATACACGCGATCACACATACCAAGAAGCTCCGGCAGCTCAGAGGAGATCAGCAAAATGCCTTTTCCTTCTGCGGCCAATTCATTGATAATCGAGTAAATTTCGTACTTTGCACCAACATCGATGCCACGTGTCGGCTCATCCAGAATTAAAATATCCGGCTCTGAAAAAATCCATTTACTCAGCACAATTTTCTGCTGGTTCCCGCCGCTTAAGTTGCCGGCTTTCTGCAAAACAGACGGTGTTTTGATCCGGAGCTTTTTACGGTAATGCTCCGCTTCGATCTTTTCTTTGTTTTCATCAATGATGCTCCGCTTGGAAATTTTATCGAGGCTTGCGAGCGTAATATTTTGCTTAATGTCATCCATTAAGATAAGACCGTTGCCTTTCCGATCCTCCGATACGTACGCCATTCCCTGCTTAATCGCACTTGTTACATTGGGAAACTGAACTTCCCGGCCGTTTTTCACAAGATGGCCGCTGATTTTTTTTCCGTATGATTTGCCGAAAATACTCATCGCCAGTTCTGTGCGTCCTGCGCCCATTAATCCAGCAACACCGACAATTTCCCCGCGCCGGATATGGAAGCTGACATTGTCAATCATTTTCCGGTCGGCGTGCGCCGGATGATACACCGTCCAGTTTTTCACTTCAAAAACCGTTTCACCAATGTTTGGTGTGCGCTCTGGATACCGGTTTGTCAGGTCTCGGCCGACCATCCCTTTAATAATTCGATCCTGGTTAACGTTATCCCGTTTCATATCGAGCGTTTCAATAGACTGCCCATCCCGAATAATCGTCATGGAGTCCGCCACCCGCTCAATTTCATTTAACTTGTGAGAAATCATAATGGCTGACATGCCGTGGCCCTTAAATTCAAGCAGTAAATTCAATAGGTTCTCACTGTCATTTTCATTTAAAGAAGCAGTCGGCTCATCTAAAATCAAAAGTTTTACATCCTTTGCGAGTGCTTTTGCAATTTCTACAAGCTGCTGCTTGCCTACACCAATATCTTCCACTTTTGTCTGCGGCGACTCTTTTAATCCGACTTTTTGCAAAAGCTCTTTTGTTCTCATCATTGTTTCATTCCAGTCAATCACGCCATTGCGGCTCAGTTCATTACCGAGAAAAATATTTTCGGCTATCGACAAATATGGAACAAGGGCAAGCTCCTGATGAATGATGACGATGCCCCGCTCTTCACTTTGACGGATGTTTTTGAATTCGCATACTTCTCCGTCCAGCAGAATGTCACCTGTGTAAGAGCCGTGCGCATAAACACCGCTGAGTACTTTCATGAGCGTAGATTTTCCTGCACCGTTCTCTCCGCACAACGCATGAATTTCACCTCTTTTAACTTGAAGGTTTACGTTGGAGAGTGCTTTAACCCCGGGAAACTCTTTTGTAATACCGCGCATTTCGAGAATGATGTCTGTCATTGTGCCACCTCTTCTTTCTGGCCAAGCTGCTCAGCCGTATAATAACCGCTGCCTACCAGCACGGAATCGTAATTGGTTTGGTCCACTGAGACAGGATTTAATAAAAACGAAGGAACAATCTTTGCGCCGTTGTCATATGTTTTTGTGTCATTTACGTCCGCTTTCTCACCATTAAGCACCGCTGTCGCCATATCCACCGCTTTTTCCGCTAATTGGCGTGTGTCTTTAAAAATGGTCTGGGTCTGCTGTCCATGAATGATCGATTTTATCGAAGCAAGCTCAGCGTCCTGGCCAGTAATAACCGGCATCGGCTTTCCGGCTGAACCATACCCGATTCCTTTCAAGGAAGAAATCACACCGATGCTGATTCCGTCATACGGGGACAGCACCGCATCGAGCCGGTCTTTCGTATAGTAAGCGCTTAACAAATTATCCATCCTTGCTTGCGCCACCGCTCCGTCCCAGCGAAGAGTCGCACCTTGATTAAATTTTGTTTGTCCGCTTTTCACCACCAGCTTGCCGCTGTCGATATACGGCTGAAGAATGGACATAGCGCCGTCAAAAAAGAAATACGCGTTATTGTCATCTGGCGAACCGGCAAAAATTTCAATATTAAATGGGCCTTTTCCATCTTTTAGCCCCAGTTTTTGTTCAATATACTGGCCTTGCAGGACACCGACCTGAAAGTTATCAAATGTCGCATAATAATCAATGTAATCACTGTATTGAATCAAACGGTCATAGGCAATAATTTTAATGCCTTGCTTGTGCGCCCGCTCAAGTACCGTCGTTAATGCTGCCTGCCCATCAATGGGCGCGACCACCAGAACGTCCACACCTTTTGTGATCATATTTTCAATTTGAGCTGTTTGGTTTTCCACAACATCTTCTGCATATTGAAGATCCGTTTTATAGCCAAGCTTTTCAAATTGCTTTTTCATATTTTCTCCATCGTTCACCCAGCGCTCTGATGATTTAGTCGGCATGGAAATACCGATATACCCTTTTTCGCTTCCACTCGTATCGATAACACCGCATGCGGATAAAAACAACATCAGCAGCAGAAGGATTGGAACCGAAAGCCACGTTCTCATTTGATGCTCCCCCTTTTGTTCCTTGTTTTCTTACCTTGACTATAGCACCGCACCTGATGTGCGTCTTTTCAATAAATTACCTTCTTTTATAAAAATTCAACTTTTATAAAAACGCTTTCATTAACATATAAAAAAACTGCTTTTTTCCTTAAAAGGCAGTCAGTTTGTAGACAAATTCTTTCGCTTTTAAAAAAAGAGCCGATAAGTGAAGCCTGCCGGACTTCGCGTTCCGCGGGCAGTGCGGCAGCCTCCTCGGCTGCGCCTGCGGGGTCTCCCGACTCACTGTACTTCCCGCAGGAGTCTTCGTCCGGCAAGCTTCACTAATTGGTGTAGAAGATCCATAAGCAAGGACTGACTAGACATTTTCTCTTTTGAAACAGAAGGCTCTCTTAAACACTATTATTGATTTTCTCGTTAGGCTAACGGAGCAGACTAGTTGAAGAAGAGGTACATACTACCTTCTGTTAATGTAATAATTAATGTTAGAATTTTTATGAGGAATAAAAGTAGTCTTTGGGGGAAATGTATGAATTCTTTTTTCAAAAAAATGATGGGCTTGTTCTTTGAAAAAGCCGAACTTAGAGTTAAACCGCTTATGTATGCACAATTAGCTATATTAATTGGTGTAGTATTTTTAGAGTTTTTAGTGAGTAATAGTGTTGATAATTATTGGAGCTATTCTGCAATTAGGAATCTTATGCTTGGAACAGTAATGCTGTTAATCGGCATAGAAAATTTTGTAGTTAGAGGAAATGAGCGTAAGGACTACTTCATTTTCTTTGTTGTTGCATTACTCTTTTATGGAATAGCTATTGATAATTTTTTCTTAAACTAACGGTTACTTAGCTGGAGAATCTGCCTATAGTAAGAATTCATAAATGGGTTCTTTTTCTTTTCGTGAAATATCAACAATTGTATTCAACAGAGCTAAACAGAAAAATACGACCTTACTAGCTCTATACACTCTTGTCGCAAGCCACTTGGCGGTGGGAGAGCGGCGCTGTCTGGCCGCCGCCGATCCATCCCATTTATGTGTACCGTCATCCATATCATTTGCCTGTGACTGCCTTTTCCTTAAAAGGCCGTTTTTTTATCCGCTATTTTTACGGTACTGATTCGGCGACATGCCCACAGCTTTTTTAAAAGCAGTGCTAAAATAATGCTGGGATTCATAGCCGACAGCTTCCGCAATATGCAAAATCGGCAGATCCGTTGTTTGAAGCAGATGAACAGCTTTATTCATTCTTTTCCCTGTTACAAGCTGGACAAAAGAAATGCCAAGCTCCTGCTTTGTAATCCTGCTTAAATAAACCGGTGAGACTTGCAGGGCTTCTGCAGTAGATTCCAGTGAAAGCTCCGGATTTTCAAAATGCTCATGAATATATTCTTTTGCCCGGCGGACTACAGGGGACGCTAAGGCATCCTGATTTGCCCGCTGCAGGCATTTTTGATAAGCAAGTGCTGCATGTTCCTTGATGTTCTCCCGGTAAAACTGGCTATGTATGTTCATATATTGCTTCAACGCTTCCTCTATCTCCCAAACAAGCTTTTCTGAAAGGGAGACCCATGTAATTAACACAACATGTTCTTCGTTTGAAAACAATAAATGCTCCGTTTCCTTCAGCCAGTCTTCTGCAATGTTTTTTATAGCAAACAGCATCATTCGGCGGTCGTTATCCGTTAAAATCGGCTTGCCAGAACGGTATGCCTGACTTCGAATAATGCCAATTTCCTCCGGCATTTCAGCAGGAAGCCCAAAAAACTCCAGCTGCGCCCTGACTTCCTCCTCTTTTAACGTCTGCTCAATCCATTCCCTTCCGAATGCTTCCTTTAGTGTTAGTTTATTTTTGGTAAGCTGCGCACTCATTCTTTCTACACGGGTGGATTCTCGTTCACTTTGCTGAAGCTGGTCACGCACACGGGTAACAACTTCAAGCAGCTGCTCCGGCTTTACCGGCTTTAAAATATAGTCTGTTACATTTAAGCGAAGCGCTTCCTGCGCATACGTAAACTCGTCATGCCCGGTAATAATAATGACCTGGCAGTCCGGCTTTTGTTTTTTCAAGGCGCGTATCATTTCGATTCCATTCATAATAGGCATATTTAAATCGGCGAGTACGATATGAACATTGTGCTCAAGGGCGAGTTCCAATGCTTCTTCTCCGTCTTCCGCCAATGCTGTTACTTCCATTCCGAGTTCTGTCCAGTTAATGGACTCCTGCAGCCCTTCCCGAATCATCGGTTCATCGTCTGCAATAAGCACCTTCCAATTTTTCATAGTCCTCCCCCTTATTCTCCTGTTAAACGATGATTCAGCGGCAGCACAACCAGCACTTTTGTGCCAGCACCCCGCAGGCTTTTTATTTGGATGCCGTATTGGGAGCCGAATACAAGCTGAATTCTTGCCTGTACGTTCATCATGCCGTAGCCAAAATCCGTTTTCTGCATCGTTTTTTCAGTATGGACGGATGCCAGCTTAACACGGATTTGTTCCAACCTTTCTTCTGTCATGCCGGCTCCGTCATCTTCTACCGTTAACAAAAGCTGTTCGTCTTCTTCACAAGCGGAAATATGGACATGTCCCGGCCCCCGCCTTTCTTTTATTCCGTGGTAAATCGCGTTTTCCACTATCGGCTGAAGAACGAGTTTAAGCACGGATGCATTTTCTACTTCAGGTGCCATATGGATCGTGTAATGGAGCTTATCCTTATACCGGGCTTTTTGAATGCTCAAGTAGCTTTTAATGTGTGTAATTTCATCCTGCAGAGAAATAATATCGTGCCCCTTGCTCAAGCCAATCCGAAACAATGTAGACAGTGATTCCACAACCTCTGCCACATCGTATGCTTTTTGCTTTCTAGCCATCCAGTTAATGGTATCAAGCGTGTTATATAAAAAATGAGGCTTAATATGCGCCTGCAGACTGCGCAGCTCCGCTTCTCTTTTTTGCTGCTCCTGCACTTTGTTCATCATCATCAGTTTTTCGATACGCATTAACATTCTGTTTAAGCTTCTGCCCAGCATGCCAATTTCATCTCTCCGACTATCCCTGTAGCGAACCGCCAGATCACCTGCATCTACCTTTTGGATAAATGAAATAATTCGCTCGATCGGTCTTGCCATTGAGTTTGACAAGAGATAAGCAGCCGTAGTAGCGATGAAAAAAATAAGAAAAATAAAGCAAACAACGAAAAAATTAATCGTCCGCACTTCTCGAACAGATTCTTGTGTTGAAAAAACACCGACGGTGGTCCAGTTGGTAAAGGGCTGGTTCTGATAAATAAACTGTCTCTTTTCTCCATTTATGATAGACGAAAAAGATCCGGCTTTCTTCGCCTTGAACCGCTCAACAGGAACGCCTTTAAGCAGCGAGGGTTCAGGCGAATAAATCGGCCGGCCGGCTTCATCAAGCACCATTAAGTAACCCGCTTTTCCTGTATTGATATTTCGAGCCGCTTCTGCTATCACCCGGATTTTTAAATCGATTAAAATCACGCCTTTTACTTTCTTTGTGTCCGGGTCTACAATAGCCCGTACAACCGAAACCACTTCCTCTTCGCTGTAATGGACGTGGCTCGTAATAGAGCGGTTTTTCGGCCGGCCGATCATTTTAAAAATACCGGCTCCTTCAACTGCCTGCTTGTACCAGTCCTCTTTCGCAAGATCCCAATCAGGCGGAGCATATAATTCATTACTGACAGCTTCTCCCTTGCTGTTTACAGCTAAAATACCGGCTACTTCAGGATAAAGCGTTGTAAGCCTTTGCATAAATTGCCGAATTGAATACTCTCCTTCTTCCGTTCGTTTCCCATCTAAAAACGCCTCTACTTCAGGATCAAATGAAAGCAGGTAACTGACATTCTGCATATTTCCTGCATAGTACTCGATTGATTTATTGACCTGCCCAATGAGCTGAAGCGTATTTTCGGTTACTTGATCCTCAATCACACGTTCAACCGTCACGGCAATAAGCAGGCTGAGGACAATGGCAGGAATGATCGTAATAAAGAGCAGCAGCGCGACCAGCTTATGCTTAATCGGAATGTTATTCAATTTCCATTTAGTTATTTTCATGTTTATCTCTTCTTTCCTTTACCATGCATAATAGGAGGCGGCATTCTCTTTTGTAACGACTGTTACCCCTGTATTGACACGGGCAGGAATGGACGAATCCGGATCTTGATGAAGCTGGACCAAAAAGTGCAGAGACTGGTAACCCATCTCCCATGTTCCCTGGGCAATAGCTGCATCGATTTCTCCCGACTGAATCAAATCCAGTGTCGTTTTGTATGTATCAAACCCGACGATTTTCACATCCCGGCCGTCTGCCCTGGCTGCCTGTGCAATACCTGCTCCTGCATTTGCCTCTGTTGAAAAAAAACCGCCAATATCCGGATGCTGCTTAAATAAATTTAGAACTGCCTGTCTGGCTGTTTTTTCATCCCGTCTTCCGTTTTCAACAGCGACTACCTGCATATTTGGGTAATGCTGCTTCATGGCTTCGGTAAAACCCTTTGTGCGTTCCTGCAAATTCAACTGGCCGGGTGCGGTAATGACTGCTGTTTTTCCTTTTTCGTCCATAAGAGACGCAAGCTTATGAGCCGCTTCTGCTCCTGCTTCTTTGTTATCCGTGCCTAAAAAAGAAGCTGCACCGCTTTTCGGCGCATCTGCATCAAACAATACAACCTGAATACCGGCTTCAACAGCCTGTTTGATTGTTGGATTTAGCTTTTCTGCGTCTACTGCTGATATGGCGATGCCGGCAGGCTTACGGGCAATGACCTGCTCAAGGACTGTAATTTGTTCATAAGCGTCAACTTGTGGCGCTCCTTTATATTCAATCGAAACACCCAATTCCTCTGCTGCGTCTTCAAATCCTTTGATTGCCGGCTTCCAATAATCAATACCGGCTTGAAACGTCACCATTACATATTTCTCATCAAGCGATTCCGGTGATGAATGCTGAAGTGCTTTTTCGCTCGTTTGATAAAAATAAAAATAAAGACCGAATGCGATGATTAATACTACATAAATAGCAAGCAGCTTTTTCATTGAGCAAGCCCCTTTCGAAGGAAGCATTAACTTGTACGTATAACGTAATTTCAAGATAGCATTTTTATGCTTTTTCTACAATGAGTGCCTGCATAAAAAAATGTGCGCCCTTTAAAGGCGCACATTTTTTTATACAGTAGAAGCCGGTGCTGCGTTTGGAAGTGGCTCCCCGAACACCGGATATCCTTTTTCATCATAATGAAACGGCTGAATGCAGGCGTGCCGGCCGGCATCATTTAACGCTTCTCCGCCGCCCGTTTTATGGTCGCGGGCATGGTACACAAGCAGGTCGGTTATGCCGTCTTCGGCAACCGTAAAACTGTTATGTCCCGGGCCAAACTTTTCGTTTTGTTCACTCGTTTGAAAAACAGGCTGCTGCACTTTTTCCCATGACGCCGCATCAAGCAGGTCGGCTTCCTTGTCTGCCGCAAGCATCCCCATCGCATAGTTTTCATCGGTCGCACTCGCTGAATAGGTGATAAAGATTTTTCCGTTCCGCTTCAGCACAGCCGGCCCTTCGTTCACAGGAATTTTACGCATTTCCCATTCAAGATCAGGCTTTGTCAGCATCACTTGCTTGGCTTTCAGTGTCCACGGGTTTTCCATCTCCGCAATATACAAATTCGAGTTTCCTAGAATAGCTGGATCTTTTTGTGCCCAGACATAGAAGTATGTGCCTTTATGCTCGAATACAGTCGCATCCAGTGAAAATGACTCCCAGTTCGTTTTGATCTGCCCTTTTTCTTCCCATTCGCCTTCAAATGGATTTTCACCCTTATTTTCAATCACATACATGCGATGCTGAAATGTTTTATGCTCCGGATGTGCTTTTTCACTTGGAGCCGCTGCAAAATAAATGTACCAGCTTTCTTCTATATAATGAAGCTCCGGTGCCCAAATCAGGCAGCTTAGCGGACCTTCCTTATGCTTTGTCCAGACAGTTACAGCATTTGCTGTACGGAGACCATCAATAGTCGTTGAACGCCGCAATTCAATACGGTCAAACTGTGGACTTGATGCAATAAAATAGTAGAAACCATCTTTATGTTTATAGATAAACGGATCTGCCTGCTTTAACAGCAGCGGATTTTCATAAACAGTCATTGGAGCACCTCTCTTTCAAATTTGATATGTTGTTCATTTAAAAATCGGAGCATCGTGTGACGGTCCCGCAGCCTGTGGGCGTGTTGAAGGCTGGAGGCTACAAGGCCTTCTTCAATATGAAGGTCAGCCGGTGAAACCGGAGCCCCTACACGTTTTAACAGCTCAGCAATAAAATTCGGATCGGGCGTTGTTACATCTGCTCCTGCTTTTTCAATTTCTGATTGGTATTTCTTATAGATAGAAGCAATAAGCACCGTCGCTGCTGCTACTTTCGCGCCGTGCAAAATTTGCGGGCGCCCTGTTCGGATAAATTCCATCTCCCAAAAATGCGACAAATGATGCTCTGCTCCAGAAGCTGGGTGCGATTCCCCAAACAAAAGCATCGCTTTCCCGGATTCAATGAGCGCATTCATCAGAATCCGGATGCCTTCTTCTTCTTTTGCGGCAATTTGCTCTACATGATGAACGCATTGCCATAAGGCTTTTTCTGTTATGGCTGCCGCTTCCTCCGAATAAGGCTCGCCTGCTGTTGAATGGCTGAACCGCCAGTCCGCAAGCGATGTAAACTTTGCCGTCATATCGCCGAAACCGGCTGCAATCATTTCAGGCGGCGCAGCGGTTAAGACGCCAATATCCGCAAAAAGCGCCGCCGGTGACGCGGCTTTAAAGGTTGTTTTCTTTCCACGGACAATGAGCGGTGCACCAACCGATGTAAATCCGTCCACAGACGGAGCAGTCGGAATCGAAATGAATGGAACTCCAGTTTTGTCGCTGCAAAACCGGGTAATATCGTGAATGGTTCCTGCCCCAACAGCCAGGAGTGCATCCCGGCTTTGATCAATCGCAATAAGTGCCTGCACAAGAGAGATTTCATCCGCTTTAACATCACCATGATCATCCGGCTCAATGAGACACGTCTTTACGTTAATCCCTGCCTGGGTCAGCTGTTCTGCCAGATCATGACCGGCTGCTTTTTGCGTATACTGATCGGCAATAAGCAGCACGCTGGTCCAGCTCTTCGACTTCAGGTATTCCGCACATTGTTGAAACGCATCCCGTTCCACAACAATCGGCTCGATCTTCATCCTCTTTCTCCTCTTTTTTTCAGGCAGATCACATTCCAGGAAAGCGCTGGAAGCGATGCTGTGACAGTGCCGCCGTCAATCGAAGCATCACCGTTTGAGTGGGGCTTAACCGGTGCAGACCCGGCGGAATTCGACTGTTTCACGTTGCCGCCGTTTTCAAGCACAATATGCTCTGCCACCTCATAGCCTTCAAAATTGCGAATATCACATTCAAGCTGAAGCGGCTCCCTTACCTCGCGGTTCAGCGCAAAAATAGTCAGCTGATCCTGCTCCTCGTTGTATACCGCCATTGATTCAAGCACAGGCACGTCAGTAAAATCCTTACTGTCGTATTTCGGTGACGAAACAATCGGATGGAGCGCTATGCCGCGTCCGTATACAGATGCATGCATAAACGGATAATAAATCGTTTGTTTCCAGGCTGACCCGTTTTGCTCGGTCATAATTGGTGCGATGACATTCACAAGCTGTGCCAGGCAGGCGATTTTTAATCGGTCGACGTGCTTGAGCATGGTAATGAGCATGCCGCCTACAAGCAGTGCATCTTCAAAGTTATAAATATCTTCGAGCTGCGGCGGTGCGACAGTCCATGGCTCCAGCTTCTTATCCTGCTCATTCGAGTGATACCATACATTCCACTCATCAAAAGCAAGATGAATGTGCTTTTTGCTCCGTTTTTTCGCTTTAATGTAATCAGCAATCGAAATAACCGAGCGAATAAAGTCATCCATTTCCATCGTTTGAGCCAGGTAGTTTGGAAGGTCGTTATCGCGGTTGCCATAATACTGGTGAAGTGAAATAAACTCCACGTGCTCGTACGTATGATCTAACACTGTCGCTTCCCATTCGGCAAATGTCGGCATGTTCCGGTGCGAGCTGCCGCAGGCAACAAGCTCTATCGTCGGATCTACCCACTTCATTGCTTTAGCCGTTTCTGCAGCAAGACGACCGTACTCGTGTGCGGTTTTGTGCCCGATTTGCCATGGGCCATCCATTTCATTTCCTAAACACCACGTTTTAATGTTATATGGGTCTTTTACGCCGTGCGAAATGCGCAGATCACTATAAAAAGAGCCGCCTGGATGATTACAGTATTCTACGAGGTTTCGGGCTGCATCAATACCGCGCGTCCCCAGATTTACTGCCATGTTAACGTCTGTTCCGGCCCGCTTTGCCCATTCCATAAATTCATTTGTGCCAATTTCATTTGTTTCAAGCGCACGCCATGCAAGCTCCAATTTTTTCGGACGCTCACTTTTAGGACCAACTCCATCTTCCCAGTTGTAGCCGGATACAAAGTTGCCGCCCGGATAACGGACAAGCGGTACCTGCAATTCGTTTACAAGATCGATCACGTCGCGGCGAAACCCGTGCTCATCCGCTTCAGGGTGATCCGGTTCATAAATACCGCCGTATACAGCACGCCCCAAATGTTCAATAAATGAACCGTATACCCGTTTATCGATTTCTGCGATTTTAAAATCTTTTTCAACAATCATAGTCGCTTTCATCTTGCACGCTCCTTAAGAGTGGATTGTGAGCTGGATAATAGACATATTCGGCAGCTGTGCCGTCAATTGGCCATTTTCCACTGTAAAGTCGGTGTACACTTCTGGCTTTACGCGCTCCGGATTTTCGAATGTGTTATGCGCATTCATTTCATCCGCTGTTAACATGCGCCCTTCAATAGATAAAGAGCCGCCAATAATACCCCGGATATCAATGGAAACGGAAGCTGGGTGCTGATGGTCAATGTTATACAAGCTGAGATGAATAACGCCATCTGCATTTTTCGATGCTGTTGCACTTACTTGCGGAAGTACATCCCCTTCCATTTCATACGTTCCGCTGTCAACACTTACATCAAGGAGCTGTGCTCCCTGGTGTTCTTTATACATATCAAATACGTGATAAGTCGGTGTAAGAAGCATTTTTTCGTTATCCGTCAGCACCATCGCCTGCAGAACATTTACGGTTTGAGCAATATTGGTCATCTGCACGCGGTCCGCATGATCGTGAAAGATATGGAAGTGCACGGCCGCCACAAGCGCATCGCGGATCGTATTCTGCTGGTATAAGAAACCTGGGTTTGTACCCGGCTCCACATCAAGCCATGTGCCCCACTCATCAATAATCATGCCGATACGCTTGTCAGGATCGTATTTGTCCATAATTGTTGAATGGCGTGTAATGAGCTCGTTCATATGTAATGCTTTTTTCATTGTCACGAACCACTCGGATTCTTCAAAATCAAGCGCAGAGCCTTTTCCTTTCCAGAAGTCGCCTGGGATCGTGTAATAGTGAAGGCTCAATCCATCCATAAACGGTGCCGCTTCACGCATCAGCACTTCAGTCCAGTTGTAATCATCGACGTTGGCACCACCGGCAATGCGGTAAATTTTATTATCGCCGTAGTTGCGAACGAACGTTTGAAAACGGCGGTATAAATCGGCATAGTATTCCGGACGCATATTGCCGCCGCAGCCCCAGTTTTCATTTCCTACGCCGAAATACGTTAAGTCCCACGGTTCCTGACGGCCATTTTCCCTGCGCCAGTTGGCCATTGGCGACTCGCCGTCAAATGTCATGTATTCAATCCACTCTGACATTTCCTGCACGCTGCCGCTGCCGACGTTGCCGCAAATGTAAGGCTCGCATTCAAGCATCTCACACAGCATCATAAACTCGTGTGTACCAAAATGGTTGTTTTCTACCACACCGCCCCAGTGTGTGTTGATCATATGCTTCCGCCCTTCACGGGGTCCGACTCCATCACGCCAGTGGTATTCATCTGCAAAACAGCCGCCCGGCCAGCGAAGCAGCGGAATGCGAATGTCTTTTAATGCCTGCAGCACATCGTTGCGAATGCCGTTTGTATTTGGGATCGAAGAGTCTTCTCCTACCCAAATTCCTTCATAAATACAGCGGCCAAGGTGTTCAGCAAAATGTCCGTAAATGTTTTTATTGATTGTTCCTTTTGTTACATCAGTATTGAGTACAACGTTGGTCATCCCAATCTCTCCTTTTTCATTCAGTACGTGTTCAGTTCTTTTCTAGTAAGCCTGCCGGGACAGTTTAATCGCTTTGTTTTTGGCTGAGTAAACAATGAACGCAAGTAAAAAGAGGACAAATCCGACTACATCCATCACAAGCAGCTGCAAGATACCCCAGCAAGCAATCCAAACGACGATTTTCGGCTGAATGGCGTTGTCTTTTATGCTTCTGGCAATCAAAAAGTTGATAATAGCCCCGACAAAAATAAACAAACCAAACGTCACAATCACCTTTGATACATTGTCCAGTAACGTTGCGCCCGCCATTGCATTCTCAACAGAAGCCCCTTGAAGCCCCTGCGCCCCTGTTGTTTTAAACCAGGTTGAATAGCCGAAAATTGTTATAATCGCTGTAAATGCATTCCACAGGGAGCCTGCTGTCAGCAGCTTTCTTTCTAATCCTCTGTTCATACGTGTTCCTCACCTTTTAAACCAAATTTTTGATCCTTATCCTTTTACGCCGGAATTCAAGTTAATAGATTGAACAAAGTATTTTTGCGCGAATATAAACAAAAGCAATGTCGGAATGATGGCTAATATCGCCGAGCTCATCAGCTGCCCGATCATCCGGTAGTTTCCGTAAATGTCCTGAAGCAAAAGAAGACCAGCTGTAACAGGCATTTTTTCTACATCGGTATACACAATAACCGGCCAGAGAAAATCATTCCACGATCCAGTAAACGAAAACAGTCCGCAAACAATTAATACTGGCTTAATCAAAGGAAGGATAATCGAGTAGTAAATTCTAAATTCACTGGCGCCGTCTACCCGGGCTGATTCATCAAGCTCCTTTGGAATCCCTTTCATAAACTGTCGAACAAGAAAGATATTTCCCATGCCTGCAAGACCCGGGATGATCATGGCCCAGGCTGTATTCACCCATCCAAGTGCATCAATAATCTTATAGGAAGGAATCAGGTTGACGACACCTGGAAAAAAAGAAATACCGAGAAGTGTGAAAAATAATGTATCTCTTCCTTTAAAGTTCAAGCGGGAATAGCCGTAGCCGGTAATGGAAATCACAACAATCACCAGGAGTGTATGCATTGTTGCAATAAACATTGAGTTTAAAAGCCACCGTAAGATCGGCGCCGTGGATGTGTTTTGCAAAACGGCTACGTAGTTATCGACGATCCAGTTGACCGGCAGCAGGCTGAATCCGGTAGATACCACTTCCGTCTGGGAACGAAACGATGTAGTAATCCCAAATAAAACGGGAATAGCCCAAATCACGCAAACGGCGATTAAAAACAAATACGCTAAATACTTGGAGACACTTATTTTTCCAGGCTTCATGCGAACGGCGCTTCTTCCCATCTCTTTAGAAATCGTTGCATGCTTTGACATCTTGCTTCCCTGCCTTTCTATTCTGTAGTTCCAGCTCATGATCAAACATTTAAGCCGCATTCCGGTTCATGATAAAATATTGCAATGCGGAAATCACCAAAATAACCAGCCCCAACAAAACAGCCATCGCTGAAGCCATCCCTGCAATCGACTCTCCATGCCCAAATGCCAGCTGGCGGATGTACATCATTAACACGGCTGTACTTTGATGCGGACCTCCATCTGTCATCATAAGCGGCTGGCCGAAAACGTTAAAAGCACCGGCAGTCGTCATAACGAACGTGTAAATAAGCGGGAAACGAATAGATGGCAGTGTAATGCTGAAAAATTTCCGAATCGGTCCAGCACCATCAATATCTGCTGATTCATATAAATCTTTTGATACTCCGTTAATCGAAGCACGGTAGATAATCATATTTCCACCTACACCGCCCCATACTGTCAAAACAATAATGATCAGCCAGGCGTACGGTTGGTTTGCAGCCCAGACCGTTTCGGAACCGAATACATTATTGGTGATGCCCAGCTGCTTATTAAAAATCAATGACCAGATCAGAGCGGCAGCAGAAATAGAGATCAAACCCGGTATATAAATAACGGACTGGATCAGGCTTTTCATTTTTACTGCTTTATGTTCCAGCGCCACAGCAATCATTAATGGAATAACAATCAGCAGCGGTACGCTCAGAAGAACGAAAATCAAGGTATTTTTCAAGCCGTTTGTGAATTGAACATGAAAGGTCGATTCTTGATCAAAGAGAATCGTCCGGTAATTCTCCAGCCCTACCCATACGGGATCACTCATTAAATTCCACTGGGTAAACGAAGCATAGATACCATAAATAGTCGGCAGGAAAATAAAAACAGCAAACAAAATCACATGTGGACCTACAAAGAAAAGAGGGGTTGCGTTCAGTTTTTTATTCATAGGCTTTCAGTTCTCCTTTTAGAAAAGGGATGTGCCGCAATCGGGCACATCACCTGTTACTTTCTACTTTGCTGCTCCGTTGTCGCCTTCTGAAATCTTATCCTCAACAAATTTCTGCATCGTTTTCAGCCCTTTATCGATGTCCGTTTCACCGCGGACAATGTCTGGCGCATAAGTGTCTACCGCTTCAGCCACATACGGATAATATTCGTATGTGTAAATATGAAGCGACTGTGTTTCTTTTTCATTTGATGTAAAGAAAGACTGCGTAAATTTCTTGTATTCTGGGCTTTGATTTACTTCGTTACTCGCTACAATCTGGCCGGCTTCCGCCCATTTAATTGAATTTTTACGGATAAAATCAAGGAAGTCGGCAATCCCTTTTTCTTTTTCTTCTGTTCTTTCTTCATTTTTCAGCATCGCGAACAAGTGCGAAGATGCTCTGTTTGTAAACTTCTCAGGAGTAGGAGAGTACACATTTGTGACGCCGAAGTTCAACCCTTCAACACCTGCGTGAGCAGTAGAGCTCCACGTTCCATCCGTTGAGAATAATACGTTGCCGGATTGGAACATTAAATATCCATCTTCCCCGTACGGCGTCATGATTCCCGCGTCATTCAAGCTTTTTACAGATTCAAGTGCTTTTCTCATTACATCTGTATTAACTGCCGGTTTGCCGTTTTCTTGAATGTCTCCATTGAAGTTTTGGATCTGCGCTAAGATTACCCAGCCAAGAAGTGCATCGTTGACAACATAATCGCCTTTATCAAGCTTGCCTTGCAGAGAAAGCATTTCGTCAATCGTTACGACATTATCATCCAGAAAACTTGTCGCATTGTATTTTCCAAGCAGATCTTTGTTGTAGTACATGGCGCTGCTGTGGATATCGAGTGGTACTGTATACTGTGTTCCATCGATGTTGCCGGATGACCAGGCCTGCGGCAGGTAGTTTTCTTCTTTTACTCCTTCTTTTGAGGAGATAATATCGGTCATCGGCTTTAATACATCTTGTTTAACAAAGCCTGGTACACGGTCTGCATGAATAATGGATAGATCCGGTACACCTTTGCCAGAATTCAAGACAGTAGACATTTTTGTGTACATATCCGCTGTTACAACATGTTTTACCTTAATTTCTGGATCTGTTTCGTTATAGGCTTTAACAAGCTCATCCATGTATGCACCGTCTTCTCCAGTCAGCGGTGTCCAAAACGTGATTGTGTTTTTATCACTGCCGCTGCACCCCGCCAAAATGGTTGTTACAAGAAAAACAATGATCAACGAAAGGCTAAAGCTTTTTTTCAAAATGTTCTCCTCCTCATTCATCCCATTTCTGTTTAGACAATTGATTTTCGGCCTTTGATCAATTAACTTAGTCATATTATAGCTTCATGTTGAAAACGCTGTCAATAACTTATTTATAAATTATATATTTAATTATTTTTATTTAATTAATAAATTTGTTAATTATACGACTAAAAAAATATAAATAAAAAAAATAATTAACTTTTTAATTATTTTATGTTTTAATTAATCATTATAAAGTTATTGTTTATGTTAACCATAGTTCCGACAGAAAGAAGGAGTGCTTATGCAATTAGAAATCGACAGCTCTTCACTCGTTGTTTATGAAGCGCTGGCAAGCGAAGTCCGCTTAAAGATCATTCAGCTGCTTTCACGGAATAAGATGAATATTAAAGAGCTGGCTGAGGAACTCGGTATCAGCAGCCCGATCGTCACCAAACACATTAAAAAGCTTGAAGAAGCAGGCATCATTAAAACGGAAAAAGTGCCCGGAAAATCCGGTCAGCAAAAAATCTCCATCTTAAAAGTTGATCATATTGAGATTAACTTCCCGAAAAAGATCTTTCACTCGTTTGCTTCGTATGAGTCTTCCATTCCGATCGGCCACTACACTGATTTCAATGTAAAGCCAACGTGCGGGCTTGCAACGGAAAAAGAATTTATCGGCCGGGTGGATGAACCGCAATATTTTATGGATCCGCAGCGGGTGGATGCAGAAATTCTCTGGTTTACCCAAGGGTTTGTTCAATATAATACAGCCAACTTTTTAAAACCGGGTGAAACATTGCAGCAATTGGAGATTGCGTTGGAACTATCTTCGGAATTCCCTTTTTCTAACGATGTCTGGCCTTCAGACATTACATTTACTCTGAATGGAATCGAGCTGGGCACGTGGGTAAGCCCTGGCGATTTTGCGGATACACGAGGAAAATACACGCCCGACTGGTGGCCGCATAACATCAATCAATATGGACTGTTGAAGACAATCCGGATTACCAAACACGGCACATATATTGATGGCGATCCGTTATCCGACCTTTCTGTAGAAGACTTGGATACGACCTGTGACAGATGGACGTTTCGAATCGAAGTGAAGGAAGATGCCGAACATGTTGGAGGCGCTACCCTTTTTGGGAAAAAATTCGGAAATCATGCCCAGGATATTGTATTTAAACTTTACTATTTATAAGCACTTGAGAAAAAGCGGACATTTCACATGAAACGTCCGCTTTTTAACATTATTGGATGCTAAATTGATAAATCGTGTGGGCTGTATACGTTTCTCCTGCACGGATAACGCTTTGCGGAAAGTGCGGCTGGTGAACAGAATCTGGAAGTCCCTGTGCTTCAAGGCAAAGACCTGCATACTTTCGGGAAATTCCGCCATCCAGTTTTTCTCCGTCTGTTATTTGCGTGCCAGAATATAAAACAACACAGTTCTGATCCGTTTTCATGCGCAGCACACGGCCGCTTCCCTCATCTGATAAGATGATATCCTCCTGCCCGTTTAACAAAAATGGGTGATCATACCCTTCACCCGCCAGCTTATTCTGCGGATCACCTGACTCTACACCAGCTCGAATCGGCTGGCCGCGGCGGAAGTCAAAAGCCGTGCCTTCAACCGGCCGCAGCATGCCGGTCGGCAGAAGTTCCTCATTCAGCTCCCCATACCGGTCGCTGTCGAGCTGGAGCACGTGGTCGGTAATATCTCGCTTTAAATCGCCGCTTAAATTAAAATACGTATGGTTGGTCATATTGAGAAGAGTCGGCTGGTCCGAGACCGCTTCGTAATGAATCACAAATTCGTTCTGATCATTCAGCGTGTACGTAACCACTGCTTTCACATTCCCCGGATATCCGCCTTCCCCATCAGGACTGTCATAGGTGAACCGGACACCGCCTGCTATACATTCCGATTTCCAAACTACTTTGTCAAAACCGGATTTGCCGCCATGCAGATGATTATTTCCATCGTTTTGTTCAAGTGTATACGTTTTTCCATCCAGCTTGAATGATCCGCTGCCGATCCGTCCGGCAAACCGGCCAATTACCGCTCCCAAATACCATGGATTTTGAACATAACGATCTGCATTCTCATAGCCGAGTACAACGTTTTCCAGCTTTCCTTCCCGGTCCGGCACAACGATTTTCGTAATGATACAGCCATAATCCAAAAACGACACAGTCATGCCATTTTTATTTGACAGCGTAAATTCTTTTATATTGATGCCATTAATGGTGCCTGTCATAATGTCCATTCCTTTCCTTATGAGAAAAAAGGCCAGCCCATGAATGAGACAGCCTCTCCCTTATGTTTACTTCCAGATTGCTTCTCCCCACTTCAGCTCGTTGCGAAGCTGGGAGGTTTTTGTGTCCTTATCAATGATAACGCATTCAATGCCGGCCATTTCTGAAAAATCATACAGCTGTTCAGCGCTGACAGCGAATGAAAGAACAGTGTGATGGGCTCCGCCTGCGTAAATCCAGGATTCAGTGGCTGTTTTCAAAGACGGCTGCGGCTTCCACAGCACTTTAGCAACCGGCAGATTTGGCGTTTGCTGCGGTGACTCAACCGCGTCTACCACATTGACGATCAGCCGGTAACGCCCGCCCATCTCAACAAGTGAGGCGTTAACTGCCTGGCCGCTCATCCCATCAAACACAAGGCGGGCCGGGTCTGCTTTGCCTCCAATGGACAATGGATTCACAACAATACGCGGTTTCGAGGCGGCAACAGTCGGGCACACTTCAAGCATGTGCGAGCCAAGAATCATTTCATTGCCGGCTTCTAAATGATACGTATAATCTTCCATAAACGATGTTTGTTTGTTCCCTGCCGCGATTTTCATCATGCGGAGCAGAGCGGCTGTACGCCAGTCGCCTTCACCGGCAAATCCGTAGCCGTCAGCCATCAGCCGCTGTGCAGCAAGGCCTGGCAGCTGCTCCATTCCGTGCAAATCTTCAAAGTTTGTTGTAAATGCGTTATAATTTCCCCGTTCCAAGAACGAACGCAGCCCGATCTCGATTCGTGCCTGTTCTTTGATCGCCGCGCAAATATCATCACTTTCTTCAAATGTATATTGCTGCTTGTATTCTTCATAAAGGGAATCGATTTGGTCCTGTGTGACGTTATTCATTTCTTCTACAAGATCACCAATGCCATAATAGTCTACGACCCAGCCGAATTTAATTTGCGCTTCTACTTTGTCACCATCCGTAACGGCTACGTTCCGCATATTGTCACCAAAGCGGGCAACCCGGATATTCGGCCCCTCTGTTACCGCGGCGGCGATATTCATCCAGTCGCTTACGCTTTTCTTAACTGACTCATCCTGCCAGTGGCCGACAATGACTTTGCGGCCAATTTGCATACGTGTCCCGATAAATCCATACTCACGGTCTCCGTGTGCCGCCTGGTTTAGATTCATAAAGTCCATATCAATGCTGCTCCACGGGATCTCACGATTAAACTGTGTATGCAGATGAAGAAGCGGCTTTTGCAGCGCTTTCAAACCAGCAATCCACATTTTCGCCGGAGAAAAAGTATGCATCCAGGTAATGATGCCGGCACAGTTTTCATCGCTGTTCGCCTGCTGCATCAACTGGTGAATATCTCCGGATGTTGTCAGTACTTCTTTAAAAACAATCGGGTAAGACAGCTCAGCCTCTCCATTTAGTCCATTTACGACTTCCTCTGAATTTTTCTGAACTTCTTGCAGCGCTTCTTCTCCGTACAAGTGCTGGCTTCCTGTAACAAACCAAAATTCTTTCTTATCTATTGCTAACATACTTCTCGCTCCCTTGAGTTATTTTCGCCCCTAACAGGTGCATTCAATATATTTGATTCATTCAAGACCGTCCTAAGAAACTTTTTCTTTAAACCAGCTGCTCTACCTTCTTCTGAATGAGTAAATGATCAATAGCGGCTTGCTCAATGGCAAGTCCTTGTTTATAACGATCCATAAAGGCTTCAAAACCTTCCACATCTTCTTCGTCTGCCTCTACTTCCACGCCGACATTGTCGCCAAATACCTTTTTATCCAGATACTCTTCTAATGATTCATTTTCTTCTTTATTAGCTGTAAAAGATGCAAGCAGCGCAATTCCCCAAGCACCGCCTTCACCAGCAGTTTCCATAACAGATACAGGCGCATTCATGGCTGCGGCCATAATCTTCTGTCCAACACCTTTGGTCTTAAACAGACCTCCATGTCCCAAAATCTTGTCGATCCCAATATTTTCTTCATGTAAAAGAATGTCCATTCCGATTTTCAAAGTGCCAAGTGCCGAAAACAAATGTACACGCATAAAGTTTGCAAGGTTAAAATTGCTTTCTGGCGAACGGACGAATAACGGCCGGCCTTCTCTCATTCCTGTAATATTCTCACCAGAATAATAACCGTAAGACAGTAGTCCTCCGCAATCCTTATCCCCTTCAAGAGCCTTATTGAATAAGACTTCAAACAGTTTATCCTTATTTACTTGATAACCCAGGGCTTCTGAAAACTCTTCGAACAGCTTCATCCAGGCATTGATGTCAGAGGAACAGTTATTCGCGTGAACCATACCAACTAAGCTTCCAGAAGGCGTGGTCACGAGGTCGATTTCTGGATAAACCTTTTTCAATTCTTTTTCCAGCACGATCATCGCAAACACTGACGTTCCTGCTGAAACATTTCCTGTACGCTGGGCAACACTGTTGGTTGCGACCATGCCCGTTCCTGCGTCGCCTTCTGGAGGACAAAGCGGAATGCCAGCTTGAAGGCTGCCACTCACGTCTAATAGCTTGGCGCCATCTTCTGATAATTGCCCGGCTTCATCACCCGCTTGTATCGCCTGCGGTAAAATCTCTTCTAATTTCCACGGATAATTCTTTTCAATGGTCAAATCATCAAAAGCTTGAATCATCCTTGTATCGTAATCCTTTGTTTCCACATCAATTGGAAACATACCAGAAGCATCTCCAACCCCTAAAACTTTTTTGCCGGTCAGTTTCCAATGGATATAGCCAGCTAATGTTGTGAAGAAATCAATATTTTCTACATGTTCTTCTCCGTTTATAATCGCTTGATATAAATGAGCAATACTCCATCTTTGCGGGATATTATAATTAAAAAGGGCTGTTAATTCTTTTTCTGCCTGTTCAGTGATCGAGTTCCTCCATGTACGGAATGGAACCAGCAGCTCTCCGTCTTTATTAAACGCCATATAGCCGTGCATCATCGCACTAAAGCCAATAGCACCAACCTTTTGAAGGGTTACTCCATACTTTTCTTTCACTTCATTTGCCATCTCTTGATAACTTGTTTGAAGACCATTCCAAATGTCATCCAGAGAATATGTCCATATTCCCTCTTCCAAACGATTCTCCCATTCATAGCTTCCAGAAGCTATGGGCGAGTGATTAGAATCAATCAAAACGGCCTTGATGCGAGTAGAACCAAACTCAATACCTAAAGCTGTTCGACTGCTAGCGATATCAGCTTTTATTAGATCCAGCTTATTCATCATTCAGCCACTTCCTTTTAATCGATAATGTACGATTCCTCATTAGACTTTGCCGGGTGCTGAAGGGTTCATTTATAGTCAGGTCCCGAAGCCCTTATCGACGACGCTATAACGGTTTATCCTTTTTGCCCGTAATAGGCGTTAACTCCGTGTTTCCGCAAATAGTGCTTATCCAGCAAAAATTGGTCAATCGGCTCAGTGTCCGGATTCAACTGAAACGTATTCAAGCCCATCCTAGCCACTTCTTCCAGTACAACTGCATTATGAACCGCTTCGCTCGGCGTTTTCCCCCAGTTAAACGGCGCATGTCCGTACACGAGAACACCAGGCATCGCTTTTGGATCAAGGTGTGTAAAGGTTTCAATAATGACATTACCGGTCTCTACTTCATATGCCTGTTCAATTTCCTCCCTTGTCAGCGGGCGGGTGCAGGGAACTTCTCCATAGTAATAATCAGCATGTGTGGTTCCAAGCGCCGGAATAGCTCTGCCCGCCTGCGCCCAGCTTGTAGCACAGGGAGAGTGAGTATGAACCACGCCGCCAATTCCCGAAAAATGCTTGTATAGAATCAAGTGCGTGGCTGTATCTGATGAAGGCTTTAACGTCCCTTCCACTACATTTCCGTCCAAATCTACGACAACCATGTCTTCTACAGTCAGCTGGTCATACGCAATGCCGCTCGGTTTAATGACAACGAGCTGCTCCCTTTCGTCGAAACCGCTTACATTACCCCAAGTAAAAGTAACGAGTCCATGCTTCGGAAGAGATAAATTCGCTTCCAGCACTTCCTGTTTTAATTGATCCAGCATAATAAGCCTCCTTATCTCAACTTGTACGTATATATTTACCTCTTAAGATTCATAATAGTACAATATGTACGCATAATCAATATCTATTATGATAATTTTTCAACAACTTGTAGAAAAAACAAAAAGCACATAAACAAGTTACTGTTTATGTGCTTCTTCTGCTATTTTAACCGATGACCGAATGTGAAGCTCCGGTTCAAATAAAATAGATTCCTGCTTTGGTTCCCTCTGTGCTGCTGACCCTTTCCTCTCTTGAACAAGTTCTAAAACGAGCCGCGCCGCTTCCCTGCCAAGATCACTTTTTGGATGTGTAACTGTGGTAAGCTTGACTTCAGATACATCCGCTAAAAAGGAATCATCGTATCCAACCATGGCGATATCGTCAGGAACACGGAGTTTTTTCTCACGCAGAAGGTTCAGCAGGCTGAGCGCCAGCTGGTCATTGTAGCATACAAGAGAATCCGGTGCCCCGTCTCCCTGCTGTTTGAGCAGTTGATCCAGTTCCCGAGCCGGCTTACTTTCCTTTTCTTCGGTGTAATACGTAATAATATTTTGCGGTTCAATGGGAATCCGGTGCTTCCGATGTGCTTTCAGGAAGCCTTTCATCCGTTTGACCCCCTGGATATCGTCGGTTTTAAAAAACCCAGCAATATTCCGGTACCCCTGCTTAATTAAAAACTCTGTCTGCAGAAAACCTCCTCGTTCGTCATCCACTGCGACATAAAGAGGCTCAAGCTCATCATAGTAGGCATTCATCATCACATAAGGAATGTTCTGCCGTTCTAAATTTAAATAATAGTTGATATTCGGATTGCTGAATGCACTTTTGGTTGGCTCAACAATCACTCCATCAAATGAACCGGACAGTATTTTCTCTAAAATCTCCCGTTCTGTTTGATGATTGTTGTTTGTGCTGAAAAGTGTAACATGATAGCCCTGCTCGCTTAATACAGATTCCGCACCTCGAATAATGGACGGAAAAATATAATCTGAAATATACGTTGTAATAAGGGCAATATTTTTCTGTCCAGCCGGGTCCAAAACCGCACCGTTTGCCTGACGGTCAGCGCAGAATGTGCCTGCTCCCTGCTCCCGATAAAGCCAGCCTTTGTTGACAAGATCGCCTATTGCAAGCCTGACCGTGTGGCGGCTGACTCCAAACTCCTTCATCAGCTCACTTTCCGAACTGATTTTTTGGTGAGGCAAAAATGTACCATCCAAAATGCGTGATTGAATCGCTTGTTTCACGATGCTGTGTTTGGTTGCCAAGCGATCACCTCCCCGTTTTGTTTCTTTTCCCTATAACTTATACGTATATATTATCACAAGAAAAATAAGATGTATGTAGTTTTATTCAGTCAACGAAGAGCCTGCTTCCTGCTGATTCGCCCAAAAAAAGAACGGCCTTCTCATAAGAAAGCCGTTTCAGTATGTAGACGAAGTCTTTCGCTTTTAAAAAAGAGCCGATAAGTGAAGCCTGCCAGACTTCGCGCATCCTAAGGCAGTGCGGGAGCCTCCTCGGCTGCGCCTGCGGGGTCTCCCGACTCACTGTACTTCCCGCAGGAGTCTTCGTCCGGCAGGGTTCACTAAGTGCTATTGAAGATCAATAAGCAAGGACCGAATAGAAACTTCTCTTTTTTTAAACAGAAAGATAGGACCTTATCAGCTCTATACAATCTTGTTGCAAGCCACTTGGCGGCGGGAGGGCGGCACAGACTCCTATGGGACGAGCGGGCAGCTGAGACCGGTGAAGCCGCCAGGCGAAGTCGGGCTCAGCGCCTGCCCCATGGAAAGCGGAGCTGCCTGGACGCCGCCGATCCATCTCATGCATGTGCACGGTCATCTATATAATTTGTCTACAGTTTGGAACGGCCTTCTCATAAGAAGGCCGTTTTTATTATCCTTTTACACTGCCTGCTGCAAGTCCTTCAATAAAGAAACGCTGCAGGAACAAGAACACAATCACCATTGGCAGCGAAGCCATAAGGGCAGCGGCGGCTACTAAATTCAACTGGCTTGAATTTTGTCCGAAGAAACCAGCGAGGGCTACCGTTAAGGTCTGTACGCTCGAATCCTGCAGGAAGAAAATCGCAAATTGATAGTCGTTCCAAATATAAACGGAGGAAATGATTAACACCGTCGCCGTAATTGGCTTTAAAAGCGGGAATACAACCCTGAAAAAAACACCAAGTGTACTCGCTCCGTCGATTCGCGCTGCTTCTTCCAATTCTTTCGGAATCGTGGAACGGATAAAGCCGGCATAAAGGAAAATCGTCAGCGGCATAAAAGCTGCCACGTTATTTAAGATCGCAACAAGATGGGTGTTCATCAAACCAACATCGACAACAAGCCGGTATAGGGGTACAAGTGCTGTTAGCGGTGGAATTACCATTACTCCAACAAACAGCATGTACACATATTTATTCAGCTTTGTTGTCCGGCGTGCCAGTGCATACGCCGCCATTGAGCCAAAAAAGATCAATAAAACGGCTGAGCAAATAGTAATAATCGCCGTGTTGATAAACGCGTTGCCGAGATTTGCCTGCTCCCAGGCAAGCACAAAATTTTCAGTATCAAAGGAAGTAGGAAACGCCCATTTTGACGTGAAATCCCCCACTTTTTTCAGCGATGTGGTGATCAGTATATAAAACGGGACGAGGTGAAAAAGCGTAATGACAAGAGCGAGACCGGTCAGCAGCCATTTTGTTCTTGAAGATATGTGTTCCATTATGCTTCAACCTCTTTTCGTTTAAAGTAGATGAGCGCCGCCATGCTGATGACTAAAATAATAACCGCCATTAAAACCCCCTGGGTCGCCGCATAGCCTGCATCCTGGCGTGAAAAATAAAGATTGTACATAAAAGTAGACATCGACTGGGAAGCATTCCCCGGTCCGCCATTTGTCAAAGCGACGATTACATCAAACAACTTTAATCCGCCAATAATATTCAGTACCATATTAATAGTAATAGACGGCATAAGAAGCGGAATCGTAATGTTTTTAAACTTTTGCCAGCCGGTTGCTCCGTCGATGTTCGCTGCTTCGTAATAATCTTTTGAAATGCTTTGCAGTCCTGCTAAATAGATAATCATGGCAATACCGACGAATTGGAAAGTGTTCACAAAAACAATAATATACGGGTTTACAGCGGGGTTGCCGAGCGCGTTAATCGGCTCTTTTCCAAATAGAAGGAAAATATCATTTAATGCTCCTCCTTGAAACGCAAAGAAGAAATACCAGATGTAGCCCATAATAAGCGGGCTGATAATAACAGGCAGATAAATAACCGTTCGTGTGAAAGAGCGTACTTTTAAATTGTGATTGAGCAATAAAGCGTAACCCAGCCCGACAATGTTTTGTAAAATCGTACTGCCTATGCCGTACAGTAATGTATTTTTTACAACAAGCCATGTGTCAGGATCAGCGAACATACGCTTATATTGATCAAGCCCAATGTAATCGTACGTTTGTGAAAACCCGTTCCAGTTGGTAAAGGAAATACGAATTCCATCTATAAACGGATATACAATAAACAAAACAACAATCAGGACACTGGGCAGATACATCCACCAAAGAGACGATTCCCGGCGGCTTCTTTTCAACTTGGCGCTTTTTGTTTTCATGCTTGTTTTTTCGGGTGCTTTCGTCAGCTCGGCCATTTTTTATCCATCTCCTTTACGAGCCGGTCGGCCAGGGAAGCAGCTGCCCGCCTCCCCGTTCCGGCCCTTATTCTGCTCTTAAACGCTTGTATTCCTCTTCCATTTTCTCGGATACCTGTTTCGGCTTCATCGTTCCAGCGACCAGCTCCTGGCCGGTTGCTCCCATTGGATCCCACATGCCGCTTGGCAGGTAGACACGGTCGAAGTACGGCTGAATTTGCGTGCCTTCATACTCTTTGTAAAATTCGGCGAAATAGTTGTCTGCATCTACATTTGTCAGTGCGTCTGGAAGAGATGTGCCTTCTGCCAGCTTTTTAGCCACTTCCGGCTGAGTTAGGTATTCAATAAACTGCTTTGCTTCTTCCTTATGCTCAGAATTTTTCGAGATGGCAAATGTATGGCGCTCACCGCCAATCCAGCTTGGTGAGTCTCCTTCATGAATAGCCGGTACCGGAATCGTGCCGACTTGGACCTCTGGATTTAATTCGGATACTTCACGCCCGACTGATCCATTCAGCATCGTGAAGGCAATTTTGTTTTGTGCCATCAATTCAGCACCCTGCGTTACCTGAGCTGTCAGCACGTCTTTGTTTAACAGCCCTTTATCATTCATTTCTTTCAGCTTTTCAGGCAGGTACGTGTAGTTGGACCAGTCAAATGAGCCGTCGAGCAGCGCTTCACCATGACTGTTTTCTTTATCTGTAATAAGGAGAGGTGTAGCGAATTCATCAAAGTACTGTCCGAATTGGCTTTTATCAGAGCCACCGAGCCAGAATGGCACTACTTCTCCTTTGCTTTTCTTTTTCACTTCTTCAAGCGCCGCCATCAATTCATCAAATGTCTTTGGCGGTTTGATTCCATACTTGTCCAACAGCGTTTTGTTGTAGGTCATTCCATCCAGTGCCTGATTGACCGGGTACGCATGTACCTTTCCTGCGTCATCGGTTACGATTGGCTTCATCGCTTCATCCAGGTTTTTCACCCAATCCATTCCGCTTAAATCCTCTGTGTACTCTCCGTACCGGCTTTTCGCCCAGCCATGCGTATCAAACAGGTCTGGCATGTCGTCCGCTGCCATTTTAACGCGAGCCAAGTCTTCATAGCCGTCGCCTGGATACGTATCTTCAACATCAATTTCCGGATGCGCTTTTTCAAAATCCGCTACGATTTCCTTGAAAATCTGCTGGTCTGCTTTTGTTGTGGCCGTCGACATCATCGTCAGTTTCACTTGGTCTCCACTGCCGCCGCCCTCTGCGCTGTCCTTGCCGCAAGCCGACAAAGCCATCATGGCAGATAAAGAAAGAACAGATAATGTGACTCGTTTTTTCATGGAATTCCCTCCGATTTTCATTGAATATTATTGTCGTTCCTGCTGGCGCAGTGCTCCGCAGCTTTCACGGACAACCAGTGTTGTTGGCACCATAATTTTAATGGGCATGTCCCGGCCATCCAGCCGGTCAAGCATAATTCGGACACCGAGCCTTCCCATTTCTTCAGTCGGTATTTTAACGGTGGTCAGCGGTGGAGATGTAAATTGAGCCATTTCGATATCGTTGAAGCTGACAATCGCAACGTCATCCGGCACCTGAACACCGGCTTCATGAAGCGCCCTCATCGCGCCAATGGCCATCGAATCGCTGGCAATGAAAAAAGCGTCTGGCACGTTTCCCTGCTCAATGGCTTCTTTCATCAAATCGTAGCCGGACTGAATAGAATACTCTTTAACAAACAGCAGGCTTGGGTCATACAAGCCGCGTTCTTTCATTTTGCTTTCGTAAATCGTTTTCCTTGCATCGGGCGTATAAATTTTTTTTAATGACTGCTCCTGTTCGACGGAAATTCGCTCTGTGCCGCCAATATAACCAATCCGTTCATATCCTTGCGCCGCCAGGTGATCCATTGCCTGGCTGGCGGCTTTTTGGTAATCGAAAATGATTGAATCGTACTGATCTTCATAAGCATCCTGGTTAATCAGTACAATATTGCGGTTGTACTCGCGAATGGTTTGCAAAATCAGATAGTCGATCCGGCCAACGACAAGCAGCCCGTCAAGCTCAGCCAGCTCCTCT
Organism: Domibacillus sp.; assembly: GCF_031181085.1. Lineage (NCBI taxonomy): Bacteria > Bacillati > Bacillota > Bacilli > Caryophanales > Bacillaceae > Domibacillus > Domibacillus sp. The sequence continues at coordinate 34,844 of NZ_JAPSLE010000008.1, forward strand.
CTTGCTTTTACCATATACTGAAGGCGGATCAGCTTTAGTGAGCTGATCCCCCGAACTGCACATTCTTTTTCGATTCCTTCCCGGATAGACAGCCAGTACGGATCACTTGCTTCTTCTTCTTTTGTTTGCAAAAGCACCATACCAATATTAACCGTTTCATGCTTCAAACTTTCCTGTTTCTTTGGCTGGCTTTGCAGCCGTCTGCTTTTAACCGTCCGGTAATTTAACTCTTTTGCTGTGTCAAAAATCTTTTGTTTTGTTTCCGGAGAAGCGGAAAGTGTTTCGTCGTGATTCAACACTCTCGATACGGTTGAAGGAGATACATTTATCCGTTTAGCAATATCTTTGATTGTTACCATGTGGCATCCCTCACTGATCGTTTAGTAAATTTTACTCTTCAAAACGATCATACCATGGATGATAAGCGCTTACAAAATATTTTTTGAAAAGTCAGACAGTTTCACTGTCTGATCGGCTGTTTAGAGGATTGGTATTCCGGCAGCATGTCGCCATGTGCTTCAATCAAGTCATCACATAAGCTGATAATGTCGTCCATCGACAGCTCTGCTGCTGTGTGCGGGTCAAGCATGGCTGCCTGATAAATCTTTTCTGTCGATTTTGTAATCGCTGCTTCAATCGTTAACAGCTGCGTATTAATGTTAGAGCGGTTCAGCGCCGCCAGCTGTTCAGGCAGTTCACCCATATAAGCCGGAGTAATACCGTTTCGATTGGCGATACACGGCACTTCTACTACCGCTTTTTCCGGAAGGTTTGAAATAAGTCCGCCCGTATTTAACACATTTCCGCCAAATACAAACGGCTCGTTCGTTTCCATCGCTTCAATAATACGCGAGCCATATTCGTGAGAGCGTTCGTGTGTTAAGTTCTGGTCATTCATCAGCTCTTCTTTTGTTTTCAGCCAGTTGTCGATCTGTTCTTCACAGCGGCGTGGATACTCATCAAGCGGGATGTTGAAGCGGTCAATCAGCTCTGGATACTTTTCTTTAATAAAGAACGGATGATATTCAGCATTATGTTCAGAAGATTCCGTCACATAAAAGCCGAATTTATCCATCAGCTCGTACCGCACCATGTCATGATGCTTCGTTCGCTGCTTTTCTTTTGCTCTTCTTTTAATCTCCGGGTACAAATCTTTGCCATTGGATTTAATTTCAAGAAGCCATGCCATATGGTTAATGCCGGCGATGCGCTCTTCAATATTTTCATGTGGGATGCCGAGATCTTTCAGCAGGTCTTTTGTGCATACTTGCACGCTGTGGCAAAGCCCAACCATTTTTACATTTGTGTAGCGGGAAACAGCACCTGTTAATGTAGCCATCGGATTGGTGTAGTTTAGAAGCCATGCATCCGGGCACACCTCTTCCATATCTTTTGCAATATCAAGCATAACCGGGATGGTGCGCAGCGCTCGGAACAAGCCTCCAATACCGATGGTGTCCGCGATCGTCTGGCGCAGGCCATATTTTTTCGGGATTTCAAAATCAATGACCGTACTTGGCTTATAGCCTCCAACTTGAATAGCGTTGATTACATATTTGGCATCTTTCAGCGCTTCCTTCCGGTCTGTGTACGTGTTGATCGCAACACCGGACTTCAGCGTATTCTTCAGTGCCTTAAGCAACACTTCCGACTCTGACAGGCGATTTTCATCAATATCGAACAGTGCAAATTCAAAGTCCTGAAGTGCCGGGGACATCATGCAGTCACCTAACACGTTTTTCGTAAAAATTGTGCTTCCTGCGCCAATAAACGTAATTTTTTTCATTTGCCCGCCTCCATTAAAAGTTCATGTTGAAATTTTAGTAAATTTTAATTAATGTATTTCTTATACCAAATAATATAACGCTTTCATTTTTCGAACAATGGTAAATAAAATCGGAAAAGGGGTAATATATTGTTCTCACTCCCAGATGATCCTCACCATAGTTTTGTTTATCACCATTCAAAGGAACCTTTAACAGATTCAGCCCGCATTGCTTCGATCGGCTTTGAAAAACGCACCTCCACCGACTATTATTGGGACGGGCGCATGCGGCCGAACGACCATAATACGTTTATTTTTCAATATACCGTAAAGGGCTGGGGAGAAATCCAGGTCGGAGACCGGACGATGGCGGTCCGGCCGGGGCAAGCCTTTATCGTAGAGGTTCCAAGTGACCATTGCTACTACCTGCCGGCGGAAAGTCCAGAATGGGAGTTTCTCTTTATTACACTGGAAGGGACGAAAGCAAAAGAATGCTGGACTCAGTTAACAAACGGGCTCGGCCCGATTGTTCAGCTCGAAGACGCCGCCCCACTTGTTTTTTTGCTGCAGAAAATCTATCAATTTGCCCTGAAAGAAGGTATTGAAGACACGTTTACATCTTCTGCCCGTGCGTACGAATTTATTATGGGACTACACCGGTTTGCCAAAGGACTGGACCAGCCAAAAGCAAGCATGCCGGATGACATTCGGACGGCCCTGCAATTTATGGCCTCCCATTACGACCAGCCGCTTTCTCTTGATGAGATTGCCTATCATGCGGGGCTTTCCAAGTATTACTTTACAAACAAGTTTCATAAATATATGAACACAACACCCATTCAGCACTTGGCTAAAGTCCGCATGCAAAAAGCGATGGAGCTATTAACGACCACAAACAAAACCATTCAGGAAATCGCTCTTCAAACCGGCTATGACAATGCGAACTATTTCAGCAAGGTATTTAAGAAAATGATCGGCATGTCTGCTGACAGCTTCCGCCGTGATAAAAAAATGACAGACTTTCAGCACGTTATTATTGATTAAGCAAAAAAGCTGCTCCGCTATGGCGGAGCAGCTTTTTTATTTTCGCTTGAATGGCCACCAGACTCCCTGGTTAAAGGAGACGGTCACCGCCGGGATGAGCAGCGGCAGAACAATGAGTCCATACAGGAGAAGGCCTGTAATTACGATTGTCGCGATTTGAACTAGGCTGAGCACACCAGACGGCATCATCGCGCCAAAGGTGCCGGCTAAAATAATCGCTGCCGTAATAATCACAGTGCCCATTTTAGCCATGGACACAGACATCGCCTGCTGAACGCTGACACCATCCCGTGCTTCTTCCCGGAAACGGTCAAGGAGGAAAATCGAATAGTCAATACCGAGCGCCACCAGCATCACAAATCCGAAAAACGGAACGGCCCAGCTGACGCCGTCATAGCCAAGCCCATTTACAAAAATTAATTCTGCTGCAGCAACGGATGTATAATATGTTAAAAGCAGCGAACCGATCATGTAAAGCGGCATAATAACCGAACGGAACAGCAGCGTCAGCACAATAAACAAACTGGCGAGCATAATGATCACTGTACGGTTGAAATCGTTTGATGAAATATCTTTTAAATCACTATTTACACTGGAAATGCCGCTGTAAGCAAATGTTGCTCCTTCAAACGGGGTGTCAATGGATGCCCGTTTCACAGCCCGCTTCACTTCCTCTATGCTGTCAATCGCTTGAGGAGAATACGGGTCTTCAGACAGCACTACTTCCAGTTTAATCGTTTTTTCGTCATTTAATGTATAGCGGTCGATCACATCTTTAAATTCTTTTCTTTCCAATGTACCGTCAGGAATATAGATACCGGTATCATGGACACTTTTCGATTGGCTCATAGACCGGGTCGTCTGAGCGGCTTTCGTAAGACCTTGTGCAATCTCTGCCAGCCCATCGTTTGCATCCCCTACTCCAGAGGCAAGCTGGGATAGTCCTCCGCCAAGCTGGCCGACCTGACCGGCAGTTCCTTCAAGTTCTCCTGCCGCTGCATTGATTCCCTGGCCGATTTTGCCAAGCTGCTGCTGCACTGCTCCAAGCTGGGCAGCTGCCTGCTCTGTATTGCCCGACTGCTCAATGCCGGCAGAAATACGGCCGATCTGTTCGCTGACCTGCCCGATACCCGATGCTGCCTGCTGAAGCCCTTCTGCACCAGAAGCAGCTTCACTTCCAGATGGGATCTGTCCCTCTGCCTGTGTTAACCCGTTTTGAATATCCGCAAGGCCATCCTGCACTTGCAGCAGGCCGTCTCTCGCGTCCACAAGACCATCTGTCAGTGTGCCCAGCTGGTTATCTACATATAGCTCATCGAGTGCTTCACCCGTTGGCCGGGTAAGGGTCCGCACCGACTTTACACCATCGACTTTTAAAATATCTTTACTGATGGATTCAAGATACGGAACCGTTTCTTCAGTTGCCATATCTTCTTTCCCGCTTATGAGCACGGTAACTGGAAGTGAATCGCCGCTGCCAAACCCTTCCGCAATCGCATCCAGTCCTTTCACAGATTCATAGTTACTGCCAATCTCATCTACCGTGTTAAACGAAAGCTTGCCGTCATAGGTAAACAGAAGCGGTACGGTAATAACGGCAACAACAAGCATAGAAAGAAGCGGACGGCGAACAGATAATTTGCTGAACCAGGCCCACAGCTTGCTGTCGTCATGGGAAGCAGACTTCTTCGACGGCCAAAACAGCTTTTCTCTTAAAACAGCCATAAAAAACGGCACAAGGGTAAACAGCACAACAATAAGCACGGCAATCCCCACGGCAACGCCGACTGCTGACTTGAAAATCGGGAAATCCGCAAAGCCGATCGCCGAAAAGCCGATAAAAACAGCAATGCCGCTGACCAAAAGCGTACGTCCGGCTGTTTTGTACGTATTCACGATCGAGTCTTCAACCGAATGACCTGCCTGCAGCTCTTCTTTGTACCGGCTGAGCAGCAAAATGCAGTAATCTGTTCCAATTCCGAACAGCACCGCGACAAGAAAGATCTGAGTGTAGTTTGAAACAGGAAACCCAAACCAGTCGATGAAAAATGCCACAAGTGACTGGCTGAGCAGGTATGTAAAGCCGACAGCCGCAAGCGGAATAAGCGGTGTGACAATCGACCGGAAAACAGCTAAAAGCAGAACGAAAATCAATCCAACTGTAATGAGCTCAGTCCGCTTAAGCCCTTCCTGCGAGCTTTTATTGACATCATTATTGATGATGGCTTCGCCCGTTACGTATGCAGTCAGATCATCCGGCAGCACTTCCGCGCGGATCTCATCGGCCAGACGATTAATCTCATCCTGCGTTCCGTCCACTGTAACCGGCACAAGAACGGTTTTTTGATCCTTTGATACAAGCTGCTTTTTTATTTCTTCACTTTCAAACGGATCCATTACATCTATAATCGGACCGTCCATTTTCTCAAGGGATGCTACACTTTCGGCAATGGACTGCTGCGCCTGTTCCGTGAGCGGCTGATCCAGCTGGAAAACAAGCGAAATGGTTTCTTCTCCGGCTCCAGCCTGCTCAAGCAGGTCGGCTGCCCGCTGTGAATCTGCGTCACCTGGCAGCTGGAATGATCCCGCCTGTTCGGCCTGCTTGGATAAATTAGGCGCCAGTAAAAACAGGGCTGCCGTTAAAACGAGCAGGCTGACAAAAATCGGCCAGCGCCATTGAATGATCCTTCTCATCTATGATCCTCACCTATCTTTATAATTTCTTTTAGCTTGCGGAACATATTCACAAACTGCTCCACTTCCTGTTCATCAATATGACTGGATAGGAGCGAAGAAATAAAGTCTGAAACACATTCTCTCGTTTTTTGAATAAATCCCCGGCCTTCCTCCGTCAGCTCTACCCATTTTGTCCGCTGATCGCTTTCTGATCTTACCATTTGGATCAGTCCTTTTTCCTCCAGCTTTTTCATGCGATTGGAAATAGCACTTTTATGCACCCCCTGCATCACCGCCAGGCTGCCAGATGTAATGGGACCATGCTTTTCGATAATTTTCATCATTTGAATTTGTTCCGGTGAAAATTCATGCACAATAGGATCGTCAATCGACTTAAGGATTCGCTCGGTTCCGTAAACGATCACTTCCTCAAACAATTCCACCGCTTCACGCAGCTGTTTCTCCATATTGTTTCCCCCCAAAACTTCTTACATTTAGTTTAGAGGGTAAACGGTTTTTCATCAAGAGATAAGGTATAATTTCTAGGGGGAGGGGGATTTTTGTGGATATTAATGGATTAACCGCTTTATTTAACAAGAAAGAACAGCACACCTATCTGGTTGCGATTGATGGCGGAGGCGGTGCTGGAAAAAGCACGCTCGCTCGCGCCTTGCAGCAATCACTTGGCAGCGGAGCCGTAATTGTTCATGCGGATGATTTTTACGCGCTGTCGAGCAGGCGGAGCAGCGAAATTGGAGGCGGCTGGGATTTAAAGCGGCTCGAAGAACAGGTGTTAAAACCGCTCAGTCAAAACAAGCCGGCCCGGTATGAACGATATGACTGGGAAACGGACCAGCTTGCAGAAGCACACGATGTGCCGGCAGGCGGAGTTGTGATCGTAGAAGGCTGCTATACAATGGTTCGGTCTCTTCTGCCTTACTATCACTTTAAAATATGGGTGGAAAGCCCGGAAGAACTCCGGCTCGAGCGTGGGATTGAGCGGGACGGCGAGGAAAAACGGCATCTTTGGGAGGAGTTGTGGATGCCGGCAGAGAAAGTGTATATGCGTGAACAAAACCCCGCTGGCTCCGCAGACGTTGTGGTCAGTGGAACAGGCGGAGACGATCTTACAATTCTTTCTGCCAGGAACTGAATCTTCAAAAGAAATGTTTTGACTGAACTGAAACTTTTTACACGAACAAATCGTACATTTAGCTGATCATAAGGAGGATAAATCATGAACAATCACGAAATTGACTTTCAATTATTTGGCGATGATATGCAGTTTGTACAGGTGGAGCTTGATCCGCAGGAAACGGTTATCGCTGAAGCCGGCAGCTTGATGATGATGGATGATGGCATTCGAATGGAGACCATTTTTGGCGATGGCTCCTCAAACCGCGGCAGCGGCTTAATGGGCAAGCTGCTCGGCGCAGGGAAACGTATGCTGACAGGCGAAAGCTTGTTTATGACAACCTTTACCAATGAAGGCAGCGGCAAAAAACATGTTTCATTCGCTTCACCGTACCCTGGGAAAATCGTTCCCATGGATTTAAGTGAACATCAAGGCAAGATTATCTGCCAAAAAGACGCGTTTCTGGCAGCAGCAAAAGGCGTATCAGTCGGCATTGAACTGCAGCGCAAGCTCGGCACCGGTTTTTTCGGTGGTGAAGGCTTTATTATGCAGAAGCTTGAAGGCGACGGAATGGCATTTGTTCATGCTGGCGGAACGATTTATGAAAAAACCCTTGCTCCGGGCGAATTGATTCGTTTAGATACGGGCTGCCTTGTCGCTATGACTGGTGATGTTGATTACAATATTGAAGCAGTTGGCGGCGTAAAAACAGCCCTCTTTGGCGGTGAAGGTTTGTTCCTTGCGACGCTTCGGGGACCTGGGACGGTATGGGTACAGTCTCTTCCATTCAGCCGTTTGGCCAGCCGTGTTTTTGCGGCAATGCCGCAAAACGGCGGATCAAAGGGTGAGGGCGGATTGTCCGGCCTGTTTGACTTTATCGGCGGCGACAACGACTAATTCTATACTAAAAAGCCGGTGTTCCCAATCGGAAACACCGGCTTTTTTGCTTTACGTCTTACTGAATGTCTTCGTTATGGTATAAATGAGGAACGCTTACTTTGCTCGCTTTCTTCACCTTGATCCCCTGATTATCAAAACGGGCTTTTTCATAAATGGCCGTTCCAACAATTTCACCTACGTCCTGAAGTTTTTCTTTACTAATTTTATCGATTGTATCATCTGGCGTATGGTACCAAGGCTCCGCTGGATCGTGAATAAACAGGGCAGCAGGAACCCCCGCTTCCGCGAATGGAACATGATCGCTGCGGCCGCCTGCAAGATAAGGGATTGCTTCTCCATTCAAGCGCGTGCTCGATGCCTGCGCCAGCTCAGTTACCAGATTGGGTTCGCCATCCGCTGTCATCATCACCAAATCACCGGCGTCTCTGCTTCCGACCATGTCTAAATTAAAATTCGCGATCATGCGCGAAACTTCTTCTTCCGGCAGCCCGTCTACATAGTATTGAGAACCAACCAGCCCAACTTCCTCTGCTCCGAATGTAATAAAGCGAAGCTCCGTATCGGTTGGAATATCTTTAAACAACCGAGCGAGTTCCAGCGTCATAGCCGACCCGGACGCATCATCGTTTGCACCGGGAGCGCCCGGTACAGAATCATGGTGAGCACCAACGACGATAATGTCATTCGTTGCTTTGGTTTGATTTGTTGGCTTTTTCACCGCGATCACATTATGCGAGGTCTTTTCGTCAACGCTTGCTCCTTCAACGGTCAGGGAAGCCGTCAGTGTTTCCGCTGCTGCTTTCGCAGCAAGCGCTTCTCCTTCGGCTTTTGTTAAAGAAACAGCCGGAACGTATGCGTCATTCGCTTCTCCTAATGTTCCATTTAGGGCACCATCCGTATTGTTATAGATAATCACGCCGGCAGCGCCTTTTTCAGCTGCATTAAGCACTTTTTCGGCAAAACTAATTTCTCCGCGCTGAATAAGAGCGATTTTTCCCGTCAAATTCGAGTCCGCAAGCTCTTCTTTTTTACCAAGACCGGCCACCGCCAGCTCTCCTGTGATGCTGCCGCTCACTGTGTATGTAAAAGCAGATGGTGTAAATGTTTCACCAGAGCCTTTGATAGAGAGAAAAATAGATTCTGGCTCCGTGTAACTTAAAAACGTAAAAGGCTGAATCTCTGTTTCATAACCGTAGGATTGAAATTGGGATTGAATGTATTGAACTGCTTTTTCTTCTGATTCTGTTCCAGCAATACGAGGTTCTTTCGATAAATAATCAATGTTTTGATACACATTTTCCACGTTAAAATGTTGAACAATCTTATGATCTAAAACATTTACCGGCTGCTGCGCATAAACAGGTTTCACCTGGACTGCTGCCACTTGAAAACTAAATGTACCGGCTGTGATAGCAGCGGCTATTGTCAGCTTTAAAACAGGTTTCTTCATCTTGCGAACCTCCTCCTGAAAATTATTATTATTTTAAAATAGTCTTAATTTTTCGGAAAGAGTAATTATTCTCATTATTTGCATGCAATTCCATAGATTATAAGTTCTCGTTAAAAGAGAAAGAGGATTTCGAACGGAAATCGTTTCCTTTTATTCAACTTGCTTGTATCTATTCCCCTATATCTTTTTAATTGTTTTATTTATCCTTAACTGGGTGAATAATGTGAAAGGTGTGTCTAAATGTAACCGTATACTGTAACAATCTTTAAAAAATGGGATTGAAATTTGAATTTCGGCATTTTATAATAAGTTTGTGAATAAATTCACATTAATAACTCAATTCCCTTACTTATCAAATAGAGGAGTGTTTTAGGATGATTGAAATCAGAGGCAACAAAGTCGTTCTTATTGGTACAGGTGCAGTAGGATCAAGCTATGCGTTTTCCATGTTAAACCAGGGTGTATGCGATGAGCTTGTCCTGATTGATTTAAATGAACAAAAATCAATGGGCGATGTAATGGATTTGAATCACGGCGTCCTCTATGCTCCCACTTCTACAAAAGTAAGCTTTGGTAAATATACAGACTGCGTGGACGCAGCTCTCGTCGTGATCTGCGCAGGCGCTAACCAGAAGCCTGGTGAAACACGCCTTGAACTGGTTGAAAAAAACATGGCGATTTTTAAAAATATTGTTGGTGAAGTAATGGCTTCCGGCTTTGATGGCATTTTTCTGATTGCTACAAATCCAGTGGATATTTTAACGTATGCGACGTGGAAATTTTCCGGCCTGCCAAAAGAGCGTGTCATCGGCTCTGGCACAATCTTAGATACGGCCCGCTTCCGTTACCTGCTTGGCGAAAACTTCGGTGTTGCGCCGCACAGCGTCCATGCATCTATTATTGGCGAGCATGGTGATACCGAAGTAGCCGTTTGGAGCAGCGCCAACATTGCCGGGATTCCACTGAAGGATTACCTTGCACGGGATGAGCATGAAAACCCGGAAGAAAAAATGAAGGAAATTGCCGTACAGGTTCGGGATGCGGCGTATGAAATTATTGAAGCAAAAGGCTCTACTTACTACGGAATTGCTATGGGGCTTACCCGTATTTCCCGGGCAATCCTGCAAAATCAGGACATCGTGCTGACTGTCTCTGCTCTTCTCGAAGGAGAGTTTGGCCATCATGATGTTTATATCGGCGTACCGGCTGTCATTAACCGCTATGGTGTCCGGGATGTAGTGGAGATTCCACTTAGTGAACGTGAAAAAGAGTTATTTGATTATAGCGTGCAAACATTGAAAAAAGTTCAGGAGCCATTTTGGAAAGAATAATGCACGAAAAAAGCGAAAGCCCTATTTCTCCGACAGGCTTTCGCTTTCTATTTGAATGGAGCTGGCATAAACAAGAGCGCTGTGCCGATGGTTTTTTAAAAACGGCGCGTGGTCAGGTTTCACCCCTACAATTCGAATGTTCGCATCAAGTAAGAGCAGAATGTCAACGAGCTGGTTAAACTGCTCAATACCGGACAGTGTAATCAAATCCACTGCTGTAAAATCGATGTACAGGTATTCATAACTCCCGTCGTAAAAACGTTGTGATAATACATTTTTTGTGTGCTCCATCAGGGCGGAGTCCAGATCGCCAAACATCGGAATGAGTGCCGTCGTGCTGCTCAGCGCAATGAGCGGAGCAGAGCGCTCCTTCAGTTTAATGAGCGCGGCTTCGGCTTCTTCTTTTTTTTCAAGAAGCTGAAAATCGGCTTCGGCAAGCCTCATCTGCTGCTGGTGCACCATTTTCTCCAAACGGGTGAGCCTGCGGTCAAGCCCGACACACTGCAGATACCCTTCATGCTCGTCCCATTGAACGGACACTGAAAAAGCTTCGAGCTTTACCCCAACAGTTAACAGAGCCAGTTCAATGGTTGTTGATTGTTCTTGCAGTTTTGCTAATTTCCGCTGGCTTCCTTTATCTACGATCGATTCCAAATTCCGCTGGTTCCCGAATCGGCGTTGTGCCGAGTCGGAACATTCAAGAACATTCAGCTTTCGATCTACCCGAAAAGTCGGCAGCGGCATAGACTTAAGATGCCCCACTTGCTTTCCCCTCGCTTTGATCATTCATCCAGTCAGTTAACTTTTTATAATCCGTTATAAAAAGCGTGTTCGGCGTGCAATAAGGTGATAAATCATACATGGATAAAAGACGGCTTCCCACGATGATTTTCGGGCGGAACGGCAAGGACTCCAATGCTTCCGCATACGATTTCAAGACCGGTACATGATACAAAATCGTGACAGATAAACAAATCACATCCGGCTTCCACTTTTCTGCAGCAGAAACGGCGTGTTCAAGCGGTAAATTCGCCCCCATCATCCGCGCTTTCCAGCCGTTTTCTTCAAACAGCAGCGATGCCATCCGCATGCCGAGCGTGTGCTGCTCTTCTTCTACACATAAAAACATCACTTTACGGCTGGACGTTTTTCGTTTCGCTTGTGCATGAAAACGGGAAATCATAAAATCACACGTAGCCGTTGCTAAATGTTCATCTGCCACAGAGATATCATCCTGTTCCCACAGAAACCCGATATGCTGCATCGCCCCACCGACGATAGACTGGTAAATATCGACCGACGTCCACCCTTTTTCGCGAAGATCACATAAAAAAGCAAAGCTTGCATCCACATCGCCATCAAGCAGCAGATGGGCTAGTTTCGCTGCTTCTGTGTTCATTTCGCTTCCCTTCTTTCAATATCGGCTATCGCCTCTGTCAAAACCGTGCGGTAAAATAACGCCTCATCTGAACGCTCTTCTTCCAAAACATGATAGATTCGTTCAAAATTATCGATCACATGCGCCGCTTTCATTCCACGTGAAACGAGCAGATTCGTCAGCCAATGTGCATAGTCAATGAAAAACTGTCCGTGTTGAAGCGTAAAAGCCGTTTTTAAATGGTGAAAATGGTGATGATTGTCTTCGCGGCATTTTACCTTCCCATACTCACCAAATCGTTCCTCAAGCTCTGGGTAATCACGGTACATTCCATTCATAATTATATCAATACACTGGTCAATCCGGCTTTGATTCATGTAGCTACCACACGATACTTTTGCACTTTTGGGACGATCGAAGCGAGCTCCTGATCCGGGTAATTCTTTTCTAGATCGTGCACTTTTTGAAAAGCTTCGCTTGTTACCCATTTCATATAAGCCTCTTTTGATTCCCAGACAAGCTGAACGGTTAATTCAGATGGGCGCTTTTCATTTTGCAGCAGCCCGAAAGATATGAAGCCTTCATACTCGTCCACAAGCTTGGACCGGTTTTGGTAAATAGAAATGGTTTCATCAATCTTATCCGGCGGCACGTTGACAATAGAATGAACAATATAGCTCATAAAATATCACACACTCGTCCAACTTGCCCATCTTCAAGACGGACTTTAATGCCGTGCGGATGAAAACTGGATTTTGTTAAAATGTCCTTGACCGTACCGCTTGTTTTCGTGCCCGTCCGCTGGTCCTTCTTTAAAATGACGTTGACCTTCAAGCCGGGTTTAATCTCACTCCTGTTTTGTCCGTTCATCACTCATACCCCTCTTTGTTCCAGTTATTAGTACTAGTATAAAGGTTTTTATTTCAATAATCGAAGAAAAACGGTTCAAACCTCCAGAAACAAAGAAAAGAGACAGGTTATACCTGTCTCGAAGTGTAGACAAAGTTAGAAAGCAGGCAAGCGGCTTTTCAGGAAGCACCACTTTTTAAAAAGGGCCTGTAGGAAAGCCGCCCGCCGCCTTATCATCTTCTATCCAACCAGCCGCACTCCTTGCGTGCAAAAGAAATAAAGGGATATGCTGAAAAACGATTTTACTTGCTTGCTGTCTGGCAGTTTGTTTACCCGTTTGCCCAAAGCGGGTATTATAATAGTCGCCAAAGTAATAGAACATCATTGTTTTTGAATAGGGTTTTTATTGGATAAATGAACGTGCAAAAAGGAGGATTTATATGAAACAGGCTCGTCATTTAACGGTTTCTGGAAAAGTACAGGGAGTTGGTTTTCGCTATTTTGTCCAAATGACTGCTGCCAATCATGGTGTTTCCGGCTGGGTGAAAAACCTTGATAATGGCACAGTCGCTGTTCATGCAGAGGGTTCCCCGGCAGAGCTGGACGCCTTTGTGGCAGATTTTAAAAAAGGAAACCACTTTGCAAAAGTTCATCATATTGAAGAGGAACATGTACCGCTAGAGTCTCTTACTTCCTTTCGAATCAAGTATTGACACTCTTTTTTTCCATTTCTATGATTAAACAATTATTTTTGATACTTGTTTTCCTAAAAACCTAGCAAACAGATCGAAAATGGAAAAAAGGAGACTGTTGTTATGTATCGGTTGTTCTGTGGACTGCTTTTATTTCTGCTTCTTTTAATTGTTAAATCTCCCTTGTTTCGGGGAACTCGTATAGATGCGTCCTATGGTGTGATGATTATGGCCATTGGCATTTTCTCAATTGGGATTTTCCCCCAGATTCATATTCCGCTCGTGCTGCCTTCCTATTTGATTGATGCAGTGCTTTTTTTATTTGGCTGTTTTTAATTTTTTCCTTTATGAAAGCAGCACTGAGGGGTGTTTTTCGAAAGCGGTATTTAACCCATCCCGTCCAGAGCTTTGCCGTTGGCACATGGGTAGCCGCTACATCGATTTTATGCCTTGTTTTATTTCATCAATTCCCTTTTTTACAGCCGGTTATTTTCACTGTTGCCCTCTTGAATACAGGACTTTGGGCGTTTTATATGGTGCTCTGTCTGAAAAGTTACAAGGTGATCCTTTCCGCTAAGTATTATAAACGGATTCACGGCATCGTTTTTTTATCGACAGTGAGTACACAATCACTTGTGATACTATTTAATACTCTGTTTCAAACACCGGTTTTGCAGTTACTCAGCCGATTTGTGATTGCCGGCGGATTATTCCTTTACTTTTTAAATCTCGTTCTTGTTATAATCCGCTTTCAGCGTTTTCGACGGGGAGATATTCTCGATGGCTGGAAAAATACGAATTGTATCATACACGGGTCCATGTCTATTTCAGGTATAGCAGCGATTGTTTCAGGAGCTTTTACACGTGAAGTTATACTTGTAATGTGGATATGGGCGGCTTTATTATTTTTCATTATTGAATCATTGAGTTATGGCGTATGGCTGCCCGTCTTCAAGCTTATTCTCTCCATGAAGCGACTGGCCGCTACCATGTTTCCCAATGGGCACGTAATTTTACATTCGGCACATTTTACATGTTTACTATACATATAGATTTTCCCCATGCACCTGCCCTGTTTGTGATGGTACAGCAGCTGATCGTTCAATCCGGCATTCCTGTTCTTATTCTGCTTCTTCTGGCGGAATGTATGCTGTTTTTCAAAGATTCACTTCCGTGGTCAGAAAGCCGGGATTATGTAAAACAGCGCGCCTATTTGGACGCGCTGCTTTACACGACAATTTTGATCCAATCCTGATCGACGCTTTCTGTGCCTTGATCAAATGTCAGCTTCGTTTTAAATCGATAGGATTCATCACGGCCTGGAACCGGCAGGACTTCTGGCAGCCGGAATGTAAATGGCACTTTGTTTAATTCTTCCGCAGCAATGGTGCGGCTGGATAGAATCGTGCGGCTTTCAATCGTTTTGCTTGTTTCATCCGCATGGTTTTCCAGCATCAAGTCACAATCGATCCGGTTGATCCGCTGTTCAATTGTTCCTCCTTGAATTAAAAAGTAGGCTTCAATTTGTTCTCCAGGTCTGTACGTCTGCTTCGGCAGAACGAGGTCAATTTGAGCTGAGCCAATCCCCAGCAGTGACATATATTTTCGCAGCATCATAATCATGTTCCTCCACCCTTTTGTTTGGAATTAGTATGGACAAATAAAACAGAAAAAAACCCTTACCAATGCCAGTAAAGGTTTTTTTCATAAAAAGAGACCTTTACCGGCTGGGTAAAGGTCTCGCTAACAGCTTATTGCTGCCGGAAAAGCCGAGAGTCAAGACTCTGAAATGACGACCAATCCGCTAAAGCTACTCCCCTTTAGGAGTTTTCGTTCGATTGTATAGTCATATCATACTTGATTTCGTTTACCTTGTCCATTACTGGTTACTTCACCGCAATTTTCTCCGCAGCCGCTGCTTGTTCCACCACTGCTGCTACGCGTTCATGAACGGTCCGATCTAATGGATGCGGAACAAGATCGCCTGGTTTTGTGCAGGATGCGATGGCTTCCGCCGCTGCTACGAGCATCGGATGCGTGACATCATTTGCTCTTGCATTCAATACGCCTCTGAAGATACCCGGGAACCCTAGTACGTTGTTGACAGAGCGTCCGTCTGCCGCGTAAGCCGCTCCGGCTTCAAGCGCTTCTGTCGGCGCAATTTCCGGATTCGGGTTTGAAAGTGCCAGAATAATCTGCCCCTGCTGCACCCATTCTTTTTTAATCAGCCCCTGCACGCCTGTTGTCGCAATGACAATGTCGCACTGGCCCATGAGTTCGCCAAGATCGTTAACCGGTGTGCCGCCATACTGCTCGAGCCGCTGCTTCGCTTCTTCTGATAGGTCTGCACCATACACCGATTTTACGCCGTACGCCATCAGCATGCGGCAGATCGCAAGACCGGCTGCCCCGAGCCCGATCTGGCCGACTGTGGCTTCTTTTAAGTCTACGCCGGCACTTTTGCAGGCAGAAATGACAGCTGCCAGTGTCACAACCGCTGTGCCGTGCTGGTCATCGTGCATCACCGGGATATCAAGTTCCGCTTTCAGCCGCTCTTCTACTTCAAAGCAGTGCGGTGAGCCGATATCTTCCAGCAGGATGCCGCTGAAGCCGGGCGCGATATGCTTAACCGTTTCGACAATTTCATCCGGGTTTTTCGTATCCAGCAGGATTGGAATCGCATTAATATCCACCAGCTGATCAAACAGCGCCGCTTTCCCTTCCATCACTGGCATGCCGGCAACCGGGCCGATATCCCCCAGCCCTAAAATGGCCGTTCCGTCTGTGACAACCGCCACACTGTTGCCGATATTTGTATAGATTTTCGCTTTTTCCGGCTCTGCCTGAATCACTTTGCACACATCCGCAACCCCTGGCGTGTACACGCGGCTCAAGTCTGCTAGTGTCTCGATTGGCACCCGGCTTTTCATCTGTACTTTGCCGCCTTCGTGGGCACGAAGCACCTCATCCGATACCGCCTGCACGCGGAATCCTTCCAGTTCGTTAATGCTTTCAATAATGCCTGCAAGCTGCTCTTCCTGTTCAATCTGCACGGTGATGTTCCGCTGCGTGTAAGCCGGGCCTACTTTAATCGTTTCTACTTCCCCGATATCACCGCCACGCAGCCCGATAGCTGTTGCTACTTTTCCAAGGCTGCCCGGAACGGATGGAATTTCGATCATTAACGTACGAATTAACTTATTGTATGCCATGCTTGTTGTACCTCCATTAAAATAAAAAACTTCTTTTCTCTATCATAGCGCTTTCAATCTGATTTTTCTGCATAAAAAACTTAAAAAATTATGTGAATTTATTCACATGTAAATCTATGTCTCTTTCTTCTGATGATTTTTGCCCGTTATGTATAATGATTCTTCTAGTGGAAAAACTATATCAATAAAAATTAATTCATTTTCTGTCTTAATGGTTTTCCAGGAATGTACCCCGCCGGCATCAAAGATGCGAATCCATCTATTAAACTGCTTAAATGAAACCGGGTTCGTTTTAGGCCAAACGCCCTTCCTGCTCAGCTGCTGCCGCTTTGCGTGAAAAATAAGCATATTTCCGTTAAAATAAAGAAAGAACGGAGTGTGAATAATTGAAAAAATTATTATCTGTTGTGTTGCTGCTTGTTGTGGCTTTCAATACACGGCCGCTGTGGGAAGAATATGCTGAGCCGTATGTGAATTTAGCTTTTATGGACGTGATCAGCGACGAGCTGGAAGACGTAAGAGAAAGTTCTGCTGTAACTGGTACTGTAGATAGAGTGACAAGTGAAGTAAAAAGCCTCGTGGGCATAGCGCCAGAAACTGTAGAGAAGGCTGAACAGCCGGCGCTGGCTGCTCCGGAATCCCAGACGTTTTCCGTTTACAATATTCAAATTGGGGACAGCCGTTCAAAGGTGGAGCAGGAAGTCGGGGCACCGAAACGCCATTCTCAAAATGAGTATGGAACCGAATGGTATGCTTATCACGAAAATTATCAAAACTTTTTGATGGTGTCCTATGACGAAGAAAACCGCGTGAACGGGCTTTATACGAACCATAACTTGATTTCCTCAAAAAACGGTATTGCTTTGAATACACCTCAGGAAAACGTCCGTGAAAAGCTTGGCGAACCAATGGATAAGATGCGTAAAGGGCTGACGTATTATATTTTAAATGAAACAAATGAACATGATTACTACCATATGGACGACAGCTACGTAACCATTTTTTATGATGTACACGAACAGGATACCGTTACAGCCATTCTTATTTTAGCTGAAGATCTAGAAGCAGAAAAAAAGGGCATGTATGGTGAAAACAGTGCGGCACTGCGCAAAGGGTTTGAATACCAGCTGTTTGATGTGACGAACGCCGCCCGGGTTGTGCACGGATTGCCGGTACTCACATGGGATGATCCGGTCAGTGGCACCGCACGGGAACACAGCCGGGATATGGCCCAGCACGTGTATTTTGATCATACAAACCTTGAAGGCCAGTCACCATTTGACCGGATGGAAGAAGACCGCATTCACTTTACAACTGCCGGTGAAAACCTTGCCTATGGGCAATTCAGCAGTATTTTTGCTCACGAGGGCTTAATGAACTCCGCCGGCCATCGAAAAAACATTTTAAATGGTGATTTCTACTACTTAGGAGTAGGAGTTGCGCTAAACGGCGAAAACCAGCCTTACTTCACGGAAAACTTTTTTGATAACTAAGCCTGATCCGTTTATGCGGCAGGCTTTTTTTATGGAACGCTTCTTTTGCTCGTCATGGAACAGAAACTTTCGCTCAAGCGAGCAAACAAAAAAGGCAGCCTCAAAGAGGCCGCCTTTTTATGATGTTATATAAAATTATGCTTTTTGTACGTTAGTTGCTTGAGGACCACGTTGTCCTTGTTCAACTTCGAATGTTACTTCTTGACCTTCGTCAAGAGTTTTGTAGCCTTCGCCTTGAATTGCTGAGAAATGAACGAATACGTCGTCTCCAGCTTCGCGCTCGATGAAGCCGAAACCTTTTTCTGCGTTAAACCATTTTACTTTACCTTGTTCCATGTTATGTTGCCTCCCGTTGTGCATCCGCACAAAATAATACTATTCCTGCTCAAAGCAATATCAAGACAATAAGCTTTTACAGCACTTGTACCTCTCGAACAAAAATAATTCTCATTTATCATAACAGCTTTTCAAAAAATAAGCAAGCGATTCAAAAAAAGAAAATGTTTTCATTTCCTTTTTACGGAAGATTATTTTACCCGTAGGCGTGTTTCCCGAAAAGTCTTCTGCTCGTTTTGGCTTTGAAAACTTTCATAAAAAAAGACTGACGACTTTGTCGTCAGTCTCAGCTGTTCCTTTGGCAGGAACAGCTTCATGAATTAAAATGTCCGCGCCGCTTCTGCTGCGAGCTTAATACCGTCTGCAATGATTTCTGCTGAACGGTCCGGGAATTGATTATGTCCTTCAATGACAATGGTCTGTACATCTTCTACGCCCCAGAAAGCCATAATGGTTTGTACATATTTTGCCGACATTTCAAGGTCTGCCATTGGGCCTTCTGAATAAACACCGCCGCGCGCATTCAAAAGCATCACCTTTTTATCCTGTAAAAGACCGACTGGGCCTTCTGCCGTATATTTAAACGTCTGCCCCGCCTGGCCAAGGTAATCAAGGTATGTGTGAAGAACAGCTGGAATCGTGAAGTTCCAAAGAGGGAAAGCGAAAACTACTTTGTCTGCTTCCAAAAATTGATTCAAGTATTTTGTAACAAGGTCTGTTGCTGCTTTTTCGCCTTCCGTTAATTCCATCCCACGGGCTAATTTGAACATGCCGTTAATTTTATCGTTATCGTAGTACGGAAGGTTTTCTGCAAAAAGATCTAATTCTGTGATCGTATCCGCCGGGTGCTCAGCGCGGTACGCTTCTAGAAATGCATTATATAGCTGCACGCTGACTGCTTGGTCCGCTGGGCGTGAATTGGCTTTTACAAATAAAACGTTTGTCATTTTTGTTTCCTCCAGTTATTTTGTTACTTTTCATCACTAAAAGGATTGTACCACACACCTGGTTGCTATAGCAACTATTTGGTGCGGACTTTTTTACTCCATATTGGTCCGCATTTTTGTTAAAATTCTGCGTACTTCCTCCAGCTCTTTTGCTGTAATGCCTTCTGTAACAGCACGATGAAAGGATTCAACAACCGGTATCACGTCATCTTGAAGAGCTGTGCCGGTTTCAGTGAGAAAAATCCGTACGGAACGCCGGTCGCCGGCTTCGGTAACCCGTTTAATAAAACCTTTTTGCTCAAGGCTTGATACCATTCGGGTAATATTTGTTTTGTCCTTTTCAAGCTGCTCGGACAACTCCTGCTGAGTCCGTCCGTCCCGCTCCCAAAGCAGCATCATAATTAAATTTTGCTCCGGGGCGAGCTGAAATGGGGCGAGGCGTTCTTTTACACAGTTTGTGATTTTTAAATCTGTTTGGTGAATAAAAATGCTAATGTAATCTTTTAATTTAATATCCATAATCAGCCCTCCATCATCCAGCCTTGAAAAACCGCACATGTACCAGCCCCTGTTATAGGCGTGAGCTGCACAATTTGCACTTTGTCTTGAATGCCAGATAATTTTTTAACCGTGCTTTTCGCACTGAATGAAAATTCCTTCGCGATCCCGGCAAACGATTCCCGTTCTCATTTCTGGGCACTGACTATAATATCACCGCCTTCGCTTTGCTGCTGAATACATGCAATCATATTTCCAGTATGGCCAGAATAATCAAGCAGGCCGTTCGCATTGACCGCGATCGCCGGCCCTGTAAACAATCCGGCTTTAATGACGACGCCCATTTCAGCTATTAAAACAAGCAGCGTATCCAAACCATTTTCTCCAGAAATTTTTGCAGCATAGTCAAAAATAATCTCAAGCATCGCTTCAGCTGAAAGCTCCCGCTGAACCGTTCCGCCCTTTTTCAAAAAATTCGCCTCATAAAAAAAGTCCTTATTACCTAAATCTATAGTATGATATTTTAAATATATCATATTTTCTACCAGAGTACAGAAATCTATTTTGTTGGGCGACGTGAAGGAATGGAGCCGTTTAACCTGCTTTTACTGGCACATTTAATAGGTGATTATTTGTTTCAAACGAGCTGGATGGTCCAGTATAAAGCATCCAGCTGGGCACCACTGCTTGCTCATTGCTTCTTATACACGTTCATTGTTTCCCTGTTTTCCTGGCTGACGTTTGGTGGCCTCTCTCCGCTGGCTATCGCTTTTATTTTCCTCACTCATGTGATAATCCCGCCGGACCCCTCGTTGCCTGGTGGCTGCGGACCATTATGAAAGCTCGGGGACCGGAATCGGGCTGGCTTGGGATTATTGTAGACCCAATCTTTCATCTGCTTGTTCTGGCAGCGGCATTGCACCTATAAGCAAGAAAAGTTTGATGTCATCAGCCGGTTTTCGGCTCTTTCCATATAATGAATCCGCTCATAACGTACATAAGAGACGCCAGATAAAAAATGGTTGCAATCGTTAAAAAATCAACGAGGTAACCGGTAAAGATGACCGCCGCGGCGGCAGCAATGGAAGTCCAGAAGTGATAGCGGCCTATATCGGCGCCGGCCTGACCTTGGTCTGCATGCCGGGCCAAGGCCGCTTTTTCAGTGTTTTTTTGCACAGCACCCAGCACCCCCATGCATACTTGAAGACCATATACCTGCCATACGCTTGTGGCAAGCGGGAAAAACAGTAGCAGCACAGCCATGGCCATTGAATAAAAAATGAGCAGGATCCGGTCTCCTAATCGGTCTGCCGCTTTTCCAACCACCGGATAAGCGAGAGCGGACGTTAATGCAAAAAGGCCGTACGCCCAGCCAAACTGTGAGTAGCTGTCCCCCACCTTCCTCAGCAGCAGAACATAAAATGGAAAAATCATGCTTCCTGCCATTAAAACGAGACTTTGAGACGTGACAAACCGACGATAATTCATTGTTGGTACTCCTCATAAAAATAGTTTGTAAACCGCTTCTTTGGGTCCATCTCCTGCTTTTTCTTAAAAAAAGTAGGAGCAAGCGGATATGCTTTCCTCAGCTGTTCCTTCGTTGGAAAGGAGTAATAGGGCAGGTAATAGCTGCCGCGGTGGTTCAAGGTGACATCAATCATTTCCTGTATAACCGCTTTTGATTGCTCCACTTCCTGCTTTGACTTTCCTTGATTGATTAAAAGTACAAGTGCAAACATGTCTTCCTTTGCATAAGACAGAACAGCCTGATCATTTTTTTCCACGTAGCGGATGGTAATGTTCAAAAGGTTAAACTTGTCTTTTTTTTCAAGAAGGTTCCGCATATCATCGATATAAGAAGCAAATTCATCTGTCGGAATAAAGTACTCCTGCAGCACTTCGGTTCTCTCGCCGCTTTCATAGTCCATAAAATCCGTTTCCGAACGCATGACGTTATTTCTCGATTCAAGTGAGCCATCTTCTTGAAGCATATATTGCTTTTGAATATCCCAAAACGTCTCTTTTCCCCATTCACTGTAACGAGACAAGCCGAGGAAAAGCTTTGGCAGCGCCACAATCCGCTCTTCCTTCAACTCGTTATAGCTTGTCAGCATGTTCTGATTTTGGGCTTTTATATAATCTGTTACATACATGCTGCGCAGAAAAGAAGAAGGAGCGACCGAAATACGTGCCAAATGCATTTTTACCGCTTCATTTTCTTTTACCTGCTGCCCAAAATAGCGGGTGTAGTCTCGATAATCAAGTTCTCTCGTTCTTTTTTGATACAGCTCATCTTCCGTCAAAGAAAGCGTAACATCTAAAATAATGCCAAATAAGCCGTAGCCGCCAATCACGTAGGGAAACCATTCTGCATTTTCCTCTCTGCTGACGCGAATAATGGTGCCGTCCGGCTTTAACAGCCGAAATGATTTTACTGTCGTGATAAGGGCCTCGTTCCGAATATCCCGGCCATGTACATTCACGCTTAATGAGCCGCCAACCGTAAAAATGTTTTGGGATTGCATCACTTTTACGGAAAGGCCGTAAGGATTAATGTACCGCTGGATATCATCCCATGTCGCTCCGCTTTGAACAGTAATCCATTTTTCCTCCAGATCAAAGTCAATAACGTTATTAAAAGGTTTCATATCAATCATAACGGCTCCCGGATAGTAGGTCTGTCCGCCCTGGCTGTGCTGCATTCCTGCAATCGTCAGCTGAGTCCCCGTACTGTTTGCTTTCTGTACAATTTTCTTCA
This sequence comes from Domibacillus sp., assembly GCF_031181085.1. Lineage (NCBI taxonomy): Bacteria > Bacillati > Bacillota > Bacilli > Caryophanales > Bacillaceae > Domibacillus > Domibacillus sp. The sequence goes on from NZ_JAPSLE010000008.1 coordinate 57,308, forward strand.
ACGTTTGTTCACCATCTGCCCGTTCAATTGTTTTCACCTGCGCAGGTAGGAGACGCCCTGCATCTTCAACGGCTGGCCGGGAATAAACATGGCTGTAAAGATAAACAGAAGCGGTGAATAAAACACCGTACAAGCAAACGAATAACCCTTTTTTCATGTTTTTACGCCCCTTTTGCCAAACTTCAACTTCCATATTTTTTCACTTCCACTATACTAAAAAAAGGGTGGAGCTGCCGGGCAGGCTTGTAAACAGCCAAAAAAGCGGATCAGCCCTTTTTCGGCTGATCCGCTTTTTCAGTTATTTTATTCCAATCGACGCGCCCGTCTTCTGTAAAAGAAACGCCTTCTTCCCTCAAACGGCGGCGCTGTTCGGCTTTTGCTTCCTCACCCGGCACATTTATTTCACCCCGGGCATTTACAACCCGGTGCCAGGGCAGGTTATGTTTCTCACCCATCGAATGCAAAATGCGGACTACCTGGCGGGCAGCACGGGGACTTCCAGCCAGGCGTGCTACCTGTCCATATGTGACAACAACACCTTCTGGAATACTTTTAAGTACACGAACGACGTCTTCTGTAAATGGCGTCACTCCGGAATTCCTACTTCAATATGACGGAAAGCATCTACATCAAACAATCCTTTGTCTGTCAGCTTTAAGCTTGGAATAACGGGCAGGCACAGGAAAGATAAAATCATAAAAATATTTTGTGACTCCTCCGCTACAAGAGACAGCTGTTCATGCAGATGGTGCAGCTCCTCGATCACTTCTTCATACGGCTTTTCTGACATAATGCCGCCGACACGAAGAGGAACTGATGCCAGAACCTTTCCATTTTCTACAATCACAAGGCCGCCCTGCATGCGCTCTGACGCTTCAACGGCTGCCAAAATGTCTTCATCATTTGTTCCGGCTACGACAAGGTTATGTGAATCATGTGCGACGGTTGACGCAATCGCACCCCGCTTCAGTCCGAGCCCGCTGACGATACCTGCGCCGATGCTGCCGGTTGCATGGTGGCGCTCACACACCACAATTTTCAGCTGATCGCGCGCTGCATCCGGCACGAAAAAGCCATTTTCTACTTTTACATCGGCTTCTATTTTATTTGTAATAATCCGTCCCGGTACAACGCCGATGATCATGGCTTTTTGTCCGTCCTTCAGCGGAATCTGCAAGGATTCTTTCGTAACCTTCTTTATATTAAGCGATGATTGAACCGATTCTGGCACGGCGGCACGGCGGCTTTTAGAAGCAGCTAGATCCAGCACCTGGCCGTCCTTTATAATCGTTTCCGGCTCAAGTGTCTTCAAGCTGCCCGTGATCAAAATATCTGCTGTATATCCAGGAGCAATGGCTCCTTTGTTTTTCAAGCCGTGGCATACCGCATTATTGATCGTCGCCATTTGAATGGCAATCAGTGGATCGAGTCCATGCTCGATTGCCAGGCGTGCCGCAAAATTAACGGTTCCTTCTTCAGCCAGCTCATCCAGATGTTTATCATCTGTACAAAAAGAAAACCGGCTGCTGTTCCGCTCATGAATAGCCGGCAGGAGGGCAAGCAGGTCTTTAGCAGCTGAACCTTCCCGTACAAGAACATGCATCCCCCGGCGTACACGCGAAACCGCCTCCTCTGCTGTTACGGCTTCATGGTCGTTGCGGATGCCGGCTGTGCTGTAAACGTTCAACGCTGCATCCGGCAGTCCCGCCGCATGACCGTCTACGGTTAAATTTGCTTCCGTTGTCATCTCAATTTTGGCAAGCATGCCTGTGTCTCCATTTAAAACAGAAGGATAATCCATAACTTCTGCCAGGCCGATCACATTTTTGTGAGGCAGGTATGGGCGCAGGTCATCCGCCGTTAGCGTGGCACCGTTCTGCTCAAACGGGGTTGCCGGTACACAGGAAGGCAGTTTCATTAAAATATCAACATCCGTCCCGGCTGCATCCTCCAGCATAAAGTCGATGCCAACTCGTCCCGCCACATTGGCAATTTCATGTGGGTCTGTTACAACGGTCGTCACGCCGTGTTTAATAAGAGCCCGCGAAAACTCCGACGGTGTCACCATCGTTGATTCAATATGGATATGGCCGTCGATAAAGCCTGGCATCACATACTTGCCCGACGCATCTACGATCTTTTTTCCTTTCGGATACGTGCCGATGCCGACAATGCAGCTATCTTTGATCGCAACATCCGCTTGAAACGTTTCAAGTGAAAAAACGTCTACCACTGTCCCGTTTTGAATAATAATATCCGCTTCCTCCGGGCGCTGTGCCGTTTCGATCAATCTTTTCAGTGCATTTGTCATGCCGCTTCCCCCTTTATTTTTTCTGCTCTGTCGGCATTTGTGAATTCTCTCACTAGTTTTTCATATTTTACTCGGAAAAAAATGTGGTTGCAAATGATTTTTTATTTTTAAAAAACAGGCTCTTTTTTGTCAGCGCTGACAAAAAAGAGCCTGTTTGTACTTCTTCTTATAATAAATGATTTTGTTTATTTATATACGGATTGGTCATTCCCGCCGCTTCCGGCTCGATCCTCCAAAAAGGGCAAGACCCGCTTTTAAAAAGCAATTAAAAAATCCATTTCAGAAAGTATCTGAAATGGATGGCAGGTTAAAGATCACCTGTTAAAAACTGCGCTTTGCCAAATCCGAAGCTCCAATCGGCATCTCCATTAATGGAAAGAGAAATCATTACATCTCTTGGATCGATTCCGCAGCTTTCCTGCAATTCTTCCACAATGTACTGATACAGATTCTGTTTTTGTTCTTCTGTTCTTTGCTTGCTTACAATACTGATTACCACGACATCTTTTGAGCGTTCAAACCCAAGTCCGGTGTCTTCAATAATCATTTCATGAGCCGGATGCTGGTGAACAATTTGATAGCGGTCACGCTCCGGTACTTGAAATGCTTTGAGCATCCCCCGGTGAGCCGCATCAAGCAGCCCTTTCAGCTCTTCTTCTGTTCTTCCTTCGATGACATCAAAACGAAGCAATGGCATAACAGAGTCCCTCCAATTCTTATGTACACTTTCACTCTATCATGGTTACCCTTCTTTCACAATGTTCACGCAATTCTAATTAACTTATCACTTGTTCATGCAAGTGATTTTTTTCCTATTTTTGCGGCTTAAGGATTCTGGAGCAGAAAAGAAGGGTACGACAAATAAAGACACAACATTCTATTATGCTGAAGGAGGATTTTTTTATGTTCCGTCACCAGAAAGAATTACAGTTTGAAGTAAAAGTAGAACGTCCAGACCCGCTGCTTGCACGCCAGATTCAAGAGGTGCTCGGCGGTCAGTTTGGAGAAATGACTGTCATGATGCAATATTTGTTCCAGGGCTTTAACTGCCGGGGAGAAGAAAAGTATAAGGATATGCTCATGGATATCGGTACAGAAGAAATTGGGCATGTGGAAATGCTTTGCGCCCTGATCAGCCAGCTTCTAGACGGGGCATCGCCAGAGGCACAGGCCGAAGCAGCAGAAGACCCTGCCATCGCTGCCATTATGGGCGGTATTAATCCGCAGCACTTGCTTGTGAGCGGACTTGGCGGCCTGCCAACCAATTCAAACGGTGTGCCGTGGAACGGAAACTATATTGTAGCGAGCGGCAACCTGCTTGCCGATATGCGCTCCAATCTGCACGCTGAATCTCAAGGACGCCTGCAGGTTGCACGCCTTTACCATATGACAAAAGACGAAGGCGTCCGGGCTGTATTCCGTAAAATGCTCGCCCGTGACCGTTATCACCAATATCAATGGATGGAAGCTATTGCAGAGCTGGAAGAGAAAAACGGCGTAGCCGTGCCGGCCTCCTTCCCTCCAGAAGCAGAGCAGGAAGCACAGCCGCACGCGTTTGAGTTCTGGGATCTTTCAGAAGGATCGGAATCTGCTGAAGGACGCTGGGCAAAAGGCAGTGCACCAGATGGAACCGGTGACTATGTCTATTTAAAAGATCCAGCGCCGCAAGGTCAAAAACCGATGCCGGCTGTTCCTCCGACTGCGATTCACCATGATTTAGACGGAAAAGCAACCGATAAATAAAAAGGAGTGATGAGCATGGCCAAATCGTTAGCAATGCATGAGAAGCTGGAAGTTCATGAAGTTCTTTTATTTAAAACAGCCTGCTTGACAAAAAGCACCGCCATGCTTGACCTTGTCAAGGATTCAAATCTAAAAAAATTGCTGAAGGAAGATATTAAGCTTTCTAAAAAAGCGATTAAAGATTTACAATCTGTGCTCGAAGACGACCAAAAACAAACAGCGAAAGGCAGGTAAGCATGGATGGCAAAAAAAAGTGAAAAAGATGTGGTACTCGACGACCTGGCCATCGCGACTGATTTTCTTATTACGGCTAAAGCCGGTGTACGAAATTTAGCCGTAGCCATTACGGAAACGGCTACGCCAGAAGTGAAGCAGCTGCTGCGTCGAGAACTTGATAACGCAATTGATCTGCATGATAAAATGGCCCAGTATATGATTGATAATGAAATGTATCACGCGTATGACATAGAAGAGCAGGTCACACACGATCTTGAGAAAGCAGACAAAGCACTGTCTATTGCTCCTTCCGCTCAATCATCCAGCGGAGGCAAAAGCAGTTCTGCGAAAAAATCATCTGCTAAAAAGTCAAAAAGCAAATAAAAAAGCATCCGGTGAAAGCCGGATGCTTTTTTCTATAGAATAAGCGCGATCGCTTTTTGAAGCAATTCAATGTCTTTGGCAATTTGTTTTTTGATAGCGCCGTTGTGGCAGCGTGCATAGTCCATGTACAACAACGTGAGCTCCTGCTTAAAAATACACCGATCTGCTGCTATTCCCATGGCTGTCACTTCCTTTGCATGACTTTTCTTTTTAGCCTTTTAGTAATAATTACCCAATCGAAAGGAAAATATTCACCGGCATGTAAAGTTTTTAAACTCTGTATTTTCAAAACACTTCAGCAACAATCGTTGAATAAAGGGCTTTTTCTCTTTTATGCAAAGCTGTTTTTAATTCCACCAGCGCACGAGAGCCCGGATCCCATATATAATGAGTTCCCCGCCGGAAGTAATGAGTTCAAGCAAAACATGGGCTGTATCCCACTTATCTTTTCGCTTTTTTTCTGCTTTTTTATTCATTGCCTCCCGCCTTCGTTTATTTTTTTATACGTTCCAGTGGCGGAATCTGTTTCACTTCCTTTTTGTTCCTGCCCCATCCTATAGTGAAATGAGCGATTGATCGAACGGAGGCGGCCGATGATGCGGGCGTTTGTGTATCTTAGTGTCTTCTTTTCTTTTTTGACCCTCTTTGCCCAGCTGCCTATTATGAGCCGGCTTCGCTTTTTTATTTCCTTCTATTAATTCTCTGCTTGTGGACGCTGTCACAATGGAAAGCAGGGAGCAGGACGTATGACTGCTTTTATGCTTTTTTCTCACTTGGCGTGGTGGCAGCTTCTTCCGTAACCGGCGGCTCCTTCCCCGCCGCAAGGCTTTATAGGGACCGGCTTTCTTCTTGTAGCAGCAGGCGTGTTCATGTTTAGCCAATCACTCAAAAAACCGTCCAGCAGCTCTTAAGCCGGACGGTTTTTCTTTTAATCCGCTACAGGTTCTGCAGAGGGCTTCCCAAAGTAATATCCTTGCACAAGCGGGATGCCTGCCGCAAGACAATACTCATATTCTTCTTTGCGCTCAATGCCTTCTGCGAGTGTTTTAATTCCCAGATTTGACGCCGTTTTCAGCGCTCTTTCAATAAATAATTGTTTATCCCCGTCCTGATCACAAAACGAGACGTACGAACGGTCAATTTTAATGTAGTTCGGCCTTAGCTTCTCAAGCATTTCAATCGTAGAAAAACCGGCCCCTACATCGTCAAGCGCTACTTTAATGCCTTCTTGCTTATAAACATTCAGCACTTTTCTTAAGTGTTCAATATCTTCTATCTTCTCCGTTTCAACCACTTCAAACACAAGATCTCCAGGATTTACATTGTATTTTTCGATAATCCGAAACGTATGCTGCAGGCAGAATTCCGGATTATAAATGGTGGAAGGCAAAAAGTTAATAAAGCTTTTCTGTCCATTTCGGATGTATTTTTTGCGGGCAATGATGGCACTTTCTCTTGCCTGCTTATCCAAGTAGGAGTGCATGCCCAGCTTTTGAGCAGCAGCAAACAGACGGACCGGCGGGATTGCAGCTTCTTTGTTTGTCCGCAGAAGCGATTCATATCCGTATATGCTGCCGGTGCCTGCGTCCACAATCGGCTGGAGAAAGCTGACAAATTGGTTCTTTTCAATGACACGGATCACTTCCTGGTGAGAAAACCATTCTGCCACCTCTCCAATGGGTGCGGTGCGAAGTGGCGCCTCGTCATCCGGGCGCCCGATCCCGCCTATTAACGCCCCTTCCTGTTTCTCCTGAACAGTTTGAAGCTTTTTCTCCGCTTCCTTCATTGTTTGAAAATCGATACATGACCAATCTTTCTCATTTGAAATAAACAGGCGGCCTGGTTCATAAAATCGAATGGGAACCCGGCATTCCATACAGCTTTCCGGCATATGTATATACTCCCTTTTATCAAAATTAAACACTCAAAACAGCGAATATTACTTAAGTCCCCTTTCCGGATACCTTATAAACTTTACCGGAAGAATAATGAGTACTTTTTAATTAAACTTTTGTCCTGATTTATCTTCATTTTGGTCTATAGTTTGAAGAGGGGAAAAAGCGGTTAGACTAATAAGAGCAGACTGCTTAAATGAGGAGGAATTTAATCATGACAGCAATCGTTTTATTCGACGGGGATTGTAATTTTTGCGATGCCAGCGTTCAATTTATTATACAGCGTGATTCGAAAGGCTATTTTAATTACGCATCACTTCAAAGTGATGTCGGCCAAAAGCTGCTAAAAGAGCACAATATACCGAAAGACCTCGATAGTTTTGTGCTTGTAGAAGATGGACAGGCTTATATTAAATCAACTGCTGCTTTAAGGGTAGCACGCCGTCTGGACGGAGCATGGAAATTGCTTTATGCGCTGATAGCCGTTCCAGCACCGCTTCGCAATCTTGTATATGATTATGTAGCGGCAAACCGGTACAAATGGTTTGGCAAAAAAAGCGACCACTGTATGCTTCCATCACCGGAAGTACGCCAGCGCTTTTTATAAAAAAGAAGAACCTGCTCAGGCAGGTTCTTTTTTATGGACAGAAAACCTGCCAAACGAGTGTATTCTTTTTTCTCGTTCCACTATGATAGAAGCTGGCGATTGGTCTTTTTCTGCTTAAAAGTTTATACACATAAACAGATCGTGATACACTAAACGCGCACTACTTTTATAATGGAGCTGACACAGTATGTTATCAAAATACAGCATTCCCGACTTGAATATTGACGAAATAGACAAACGCATTTTGTCTATTCTGCATGAAAACAGCCGCATTTCCTATACGGACATCGCAAAACAAGTGGACCTCTCCCGTGTTGCTGTTCAAGCCAGAATTAATAACTTAATGGAGCAGGGTGTCATTGAAAAATTCACAACCGTCATTAATCCGGCAAAGATCGGTATGCACGTATCTGCTTTTTTCAATGTAGAAGTAGAGCCTCAATTTTTAGAAAAAGTGGCTGACCACCTTCAAAATGAACCAGCTGTGACAAGCTTGTATCATATGACCGGTCCCAGCAAACTTCATATGCATGGGATTTTTACCGATAACCAGGAGATGGAGCGCTTTTTAGCAGAAAAGCTGTATCCGCTTCAGGGCGTCGTAAGTGTTGACTGCCAGATTTTAATTAAACGATACAAAAGCCGAATGGGCATGAAACTGTAATCACGTAGCAAGCGATTTTCACATATAAAAAAGAGGCTGCCTGCCCGGCAGCCTCTTTTTTGTTGTCCTTCTTCTTTACACCACTTTCTCACTCCCTGTAAACTCTTGATCATTTTGTTCCTGGCTGCCTTTATGATCGGTAAACAGGAACATAATCGCTCCGAAAATAAGCAGTGCCCCTGATAAATAAAAACCAAACTCCAATCTCCCTGTCACATCTGCAAAAAAGCCGGTAATGTAGGGAGCAAAAATTGAAGACAGCATGCCGCTGAAGTTAAAAAAGCCGTACACTCTTGAATACATAGAAGGCGGTGTAATATCAGCCATATACGAGATCAGCACCGGATCCAGTGCCAGTTTTCCAAGCAGTCCGTACAGAGCAAGACCTACAAGCAAAAGCGAGTAGTTTTCCGTATATGGAATGGCGAATTGGCAGATAGCGCCGGCCAGCGCCAGTGAAATAATCAACGGCTTTCTGTTTTTAATTTTATCGGACAAAAAGCCAAATAAGATAGCGCCTGGAATGGAAGCCCATGGCACCAGTGAAGCAATGATGCCTGTCTGGGAAGCTTCTACGCCTCTGACTGTCTGCAAATAATAAGGGAGCCATGTGAGCATGCCGAAAAATCCATAAAGCGAGCAGAAAATAAGTACATAGACAAGAATATGATTTTTCGTAAACAGTTTTTTCATATCCAGCTTTTCTGCTTTTTCCGCTGATGCTTCCTTTTTCTTATGTGTGTCATCCCGTACCAAAACCGCAATTAAAATGGCAACGATAATAGTCGGTACCGCAAACACGTAAAACGGATACTGCCATCCTTTATTTAAAGTGTACGTAAAATAACTGGACGCCATAAAACCAAGTGAAATACCGAAGGCCATTCCGCTGTTGATCAAGGCCGATACAAGGCCCCGGTATTTTTTAGGTGTAATCGTAGAAGAAATGCCGTACTGGGAGCCGTAATACGTTCCTTCCCCAAGCCCCGTCAGCGCGCGCATCATTAAAAATACAAGAAAGGTTGTCGCCATCCCGCTTAAATAAGTGGCCACCCCAAACAGTAGATAGCCAATGACGAGCACTTTTACACGGCCAAACCTGTCTGCCAAAAAGCCGGTTGGAATCTGCATCGCCGCATAAGCAGCGAAAAACACCGTTGACATTAAACCAAGCTGCGATTTATCAAGGCTCCACTCTTCGCCGATACTTCCCATAACAGGTGAAAGAATATTCCGATCTGCATACATAAAGACCCAGCCAAGGAAAAAAAGAAAAATAACAACTGCAGGATGTGTTTTTTTCATGTACGGTGCCCCTTTTCATAAATTGATAGCAACAGCATAAAGAAAAAAAACAGCCTCTTGTTCATTTTCGGTAGAAAATCTCCCATAGATTTTATTCGAAACGTAATCATTTTATCTTTTTTTATTACAATTCGAATGTTAAGATGTAATAAACAATACAATTGGTTTGGCAATACAAAATCTCTTCTGAACGTGTTTCACTTTCACCACGATGATAGAAAGGATGTTTTTATGAAGCAGTTCGATATTTTTATCGCTTTTTTCCGCAGCAGCATGCTCGGCTACGGCGGCGGCCCGACGACTATCCCACTTGTTCAAAAAGAAGTGGTCGAGCGGTTTAAATGGATGGATAATGAAGAATTTGGAGACATTTTAGCGATTGGAAACACGCTTCCAGGCCCCATTAATACAAAGATGGCTGGCTATATTGGATACCGGGTCGGCGGGGTACTCGGCACGATCAATGCGATTTTAGCGACCATTCTGCCAACCATTTTATTAATGATTTTTCTACTGACGACCTTAGCGGCTTTTAAAGACCTGGCCTGGGTGCAGGGAATGACACGGGGCGTTTTGCCCGTCGTCGGCATCATGCTGGCCGTGTTGACAAAAGATTTTCTTCAAAGCTCGATGAAAGGCTTGAAGTGGGGAACGGTCGCTGTTCATGTTGTAATTGGACTTTTATTGATTGAGCTTCTTCATATTCATCCTGCTATTTTAATTGCCACTTTGCTGCTGTTTGCTTTCTTTAAGCCGGTTAAAGATAAAGCAGCTGACAAAAAGAAAGGACGGCTCGTATGATTTATTTGCATATTTTCTGGGTATTTTTCATGACGAATCTGCTTGGCTACGGCGGCGGCCCAGCTACAATCCCGCTTATTCAAAAAGAAGTCGTGGACCGCTATGGGTGGATGACCGTACAGGAATTTAACGAAGCTTTCGCGATGGGCAATGCACTGCCCGGCCCCATCGCCACGAAGATGGGCGGTTATATTGGCTTCCAGGAAGGAGGCTGGCTGGGTGCCGTGCTGGCGGTGCTGGCTACTGTACTGCCTTCTCTTCTATTAATGATCTCTTTAATGGGTATTTTGTATAAAAACCGGACCTCCCCGCGTGTAAAAAGAATGACCGCTTATGTAAAGCCGACTATTGCTGTCTTACTTGGTGTGATGGCGTTTCAAGCTTTTTTCGACTCATACGTTCAAATCAGCCCTTTGCATATTTTCATTCTGGCGGCCGGCAGCTACTGGCTGATGGAAAAAAGAAAAATCCATCCCGGCCTGGTCGTCCTGTCTTCACTTATTTACGGAGCTGTTTTTCTTTCTTAACCGAAAAGCGTGAATGAAGGCCCGCTGTCTGGCGGCTATCATTCACGCTTTTTTGAGCCTCTGCTTGAATATACATGATTTTTTCCCGACACAGTTTCACAAAGTAAATAGATTGCTTTTTTTCGTTTGCTAGATTATTCGGGCTTCTTCTTATTTCTTGAAAAACAAATCTAACGACCCGCTCCGCTAAATATGTGTCTTCCAAAGCTGCATGGGAAATATTCCATATTAACAATGAATATTTACCAAACAATTGCCCTAGATTATCACGGCTTCGCCCAGACAATAGACCCACCCCCTCCCCCATCATACGCGCTTGTGTTCTTACGGAAACAGCCAAATGTGCTCCCTATAAAAAAATATTTTCTTACTGCACGCTGCTTTTTTCTTTTTTTACTTTTTCTTTTTAAAAAATTTTATAAAAAAGTGATCCAGTCCAAATACTTTTCCGTTAGCTGTTACAAGAACTACAAATCCTATGTTAAAAATGGAGAGGTTTACTTTGAACAAAAGAAAAACGAACAAAAAATTCCTTATTGCCCCGCTTGCATTGTCACTCGTTGTTCCAACCGTCGCATTTGCAGACGGCGGTGAACAGCCCATGAAGTAAATCATCAAAACAAAGCAGCAGCCGCTTCACAAAGTACAGCTACACCAGCAGCAGAGCTTCGCATCACGTTGGATACTGCTTTAACAGAACACGCTTTTCTAGCGGTTGAAGCGATGCGCAAAGGCGCAGATGGCGCAAAAGATTTTGACCAAACGGCCGCGGTGCTTATGGCCAACTCCGATAATATTGCTGCCGCTGTTTCATCCGTTTATGGAGACGAAGCAGGAAAACAGTTTTTAGACATCTGGAATTCTCACATCAACTATCTTGTTGACTATGTGAAAGCGACAGGCGCTGGGGATGAAGCAGCGAAACAGGCAGCACTTGATAAATTGGAAGAGTATAAAAAAGAACAAGCTGCTTTTTTCGCAACAGCAACAGAAGACCGCCTTCCTGAATCGGCGCTTGTGGAAGGGCTGTCCATGCACCTTGACCAGCTCGTCGGCGCATTTGCTGCATACACAGCAGGCGATTTTGAAGCGGCATACACACATGAACGCGAAGCCACCCATCATATGAGCATGTTTGCTGAAACATTATCAGTTGCCATTGCCGATCAATTCCTGGACAAGTTTAAAAACTCGAATCCTGACACACCAGCCGTTGACCTTCGCTCGCAATTAAACTCTGTATTTACCGAGCATGCTGGCCTGGCTGCTATGGCAATGCAGGACGGAGTCGATGGAGCGAAAAGCTTTGAGCAGGCTGCTGCAGCCCTGACCGCTAATGCAGATGACTTGTCTGCCTCTGTAGCATCTGTTTACGGTGAAAAAGCAGGAGCTCAGTTTGCGAAAATCTGGAATTCTCATATCGGCTGCTTTGTGGATTACGTGAAAGCGACAGGCGCAAAAGATGCCAAAGCCCAGGAAGCAGCAAAAGCAGACCTTGATGAGTACATTAAAGAGCAGGCCGCTTTCCTTGATACAGCCACACAAGGACGCGGACCGGCAGCAGACCTCGAAGAAGGCTTGACGATGCACGTGGATCAGCTGCTCCAGGCTTTTGACTCCTACGTTGTGGGTGACTATGAAACAGCATACAGCTCCATCCGTGAAGCATACGCCCACATGAGCATGCCGGCTGCAGGGTTATCCGCGGCTATTGTGGACCAGTTCCCGGATAAGTTCTCCGGCGAAGCAATGCCGAAAGAAATGCCGCAAACTGGCCTTGGCGGCTCTCAATCTAATATGCCATATATGTGTCTGTTAGCCGGCTTGCTGCTTGCATCCATTACTACTGTGGCAGCACTTCGCTTCCGCAAACAGTCTTAACCAACATGAAAAGCCTAAAGGATGAACTCCTTTAGGCTCAGGCTGTTGACAAACGCCCGCTTTCGGCGTCACTTGCTGGCTGTGAATGCTCATGCCCCCAAAAAGGGCACTCCGCTTTCCAGCCGGCGGCGTTCCTTGAGAGACAGGCGTTTTCAATCAGCCTGCTTTCTTATTTTGTCTACATTCTCAAGCCTAAAGGATAAACTCCTTTAGGCTTTTCTCTTTATTTTTTTAGACGAACTTTTTCTTTAAAAAGCGGTACAGTCCATCCTCTTTATAGGAAAACTCCGTTACTTCATCTGCCTGCTGCTTCACAAAATCCGTGGCGTTTTTCATGGCCACACAATAACCGGCCAGCTCGAAAAGCGGCAGATCATTTTCTCCGTCGCCTACTGCCAATATCTCTTCTCTCTTCAAATGAAAGCGATCAAGCAGCTTTTTCACACCTGTTGCTTTTGAAACTCCTTCTACTGTTACCTCCACATTATGGTGTGTAGACGAAGCAGTCGTAAAAGCGATATTTGTTTTTACCTGTTCCAACTCTGCCTTCCATCCATCCATTACTGCTTTGTCCCGGCTGAAAAAGTAAATCTTCGCTGCATTCTCGGCACGCAGCTCACTCGTCCACTGGATCTTAGACTGAACCGCTTCCTGGCGGGACAGCCATTCATTCTCGTGAATGGCCTCGGGCTTCGGCTCTGTTGCAATCTCTGTCATAAACACCCGGTCTTTCTCAAGTGCCGTCCGCGGTCCCTCGTTCGGATGAATTTCATAATAAATGCCCCATTCTCCTGCCTTCAAGGCCAGTTTCTGCACCAGTTCCGGCGGCAGTGCGTGCTGTGAAATTTGTTTCCCGCCTAAAAAAGCGGACATGCCGTTGGCTGTCACAATGCCATCTACTTTAAAACGCGGCGGCAGCACATCCCTTGCTTCCTTTAACGTCCTGCCCGTAGCGATAAACACGAGCATGCCGCTTTGCCGAAGTTCTGCCACATAATCGGTCAGTGTATCGTTCACCGTGTTAAATTCCGTTAATGTTGTTCCATCCAAATCCAAAACAATTGCTTTATACATAGTTAAATCACCTCGTTGAAAAAGGGTATGTAAATGAAAGAACCAGCAGCTTACTTGTTTATAACATCATAAGCTGCTGGTAAATACAAATTATTTTCACTTTTAAACTTCGTTAAGCTAGCCCTAACAATTTCATGATACTTAAAATTAAAATACCGACTATACCAAAATCAGAGTCCCCAAAAGTAGTACCTTCAAACCCGATGTCTCCAAGCAAAACAAGTAAAACAGCCGGAAGGAAACTGATAATAATTCCATTTGCAAAAGCACCGGCCATTGCACCGCGGCGTCCTCCTGTGACGTTTCCGAAAACACCTGCAGCTGCTCCAGTAAAAAAGTGAGGAACCAAGCCTGGAACAATGACTTTTAATCCGATAACCGGGAGAATAAACATGGATAAGAGTCCGGCTAAAAAACTAAATAAAAACCCAATAATGACGGCATTCGGCGCGAAAGGAAAAACAGTCGGACAATCAAGCGCCGGTTTTGTGTTCGGAGCCAGTTTATCGGCAATCCCTTTAAAAGCCGGTACAATTTCTGCGATAAGCATACGCACGCCAGCAAGAATGATATAAACACCTGCAGCGAACGTGATCGCTTGAATAAAAGAGAAGACAATAAAGTTCGATCCGCCTGAAAGCTCTGTTTCGATATAACTTTGACCAGCAAATAAAGCGACCGCAATAAAAAATATTGTCATCGTCAAGGAAACTGCAACAGAAGTGTCACGCAGAAAGCCTAACGATTGCGGAACTTTGATTTGTTCAGTCGTTTTTTCTTTGTTTCCCACCCATTTCCCAACCGTCGCAGACACAAAATACCCGATTGTGCCAAAGTGACCGATCGCAAAATCGTCACTCCCTGTTATTTGACGAACGTACGGCTGAAGTATAGCAGGAAAGACGACCATACATAAGCCAAGCAAAACGGAGCCAACTATGATTTGAGCAGGTCCTTCAAGACCGCCCACCGACAAAGCAACCGCGATTAAACAAGCCATGAAAAGTGTATGATGCCCAGTTAAGAAAATGTATTTGAGAGGTGTAAATCGTGCTAATAGAATGTTCACGATCATCCCAAAAACCATAATAAGTGCTGTAGCTGTACCAAACTCACTTTGCGCAGCAGCTACGATCGCCTCATTATTAGGGATGACTCCCTGCACATTAAATGCATGGTCGAACATTTTGCTAAATATATCTAAAGATCCTATTAAAACAGATGCTCCGGCCCCAATAATGACAAACCCCATTACCGTTTTCAGCGTCCCTGAGACAATATCCGCACTTGATTTTTTCTGAAGTAATAACCCGATAAGTGCAAATAGGCCAACTAAAATGGAAGGTGTACCTAAAATGTCATTCATAATCACGTCTAACATGCTTTTCAACCCCCTTTATATACGACTTCCTTATTACTTATCCTAAAAGCGGCTCCAATTTCGATTTGATTTCAGGTATGCTCATCATGTTTTCTAACGTAACAATTTTTCGGATTCCGTCATTAAGCTGCCCGACAATATCAGCTGCTCCAATAAAGATATCTGCTTGTTCTGTTTTAGCTGAAGCTAAATCAGTATGATCAACGTCTGCTGTTTTTCCCATCTCTGTTAACGCTTTTTTCACGTTCATCTCCATAATAAAGCTGCTTCCTAATCCATTTCCGCATACAACCATGATTTTCATTTTGTTTCCTCCTTCGAATATTTATGAATGTATTCCATCAATTGAGCTGGTTTCGAGCTTTTAATCATTTCTTCAATATTGGACGGTTCACCCAGCAACTGCGTTAATTGGACAAGTGCTTTTAAATGTGAGTCATTGTCTACCGCAGCTAACACGATGATCAGATGAACCGGCTTATCCGGCGCAAAATGCACTGGCTCATCAAGTTTTAAAAGACTCATGGATAAAGACCGGACTCCTTGTTCAGGACGAGCATGTGGAATCGCCACATTTGGTGTGATCACAACATAAGGGCCGTTCGCGTCAATCGTTTGAATCATTGCGTCAACGTACCGCTCTTCAATTGTTCCAATGTCAACTAAAGGTTGAGACGCAGTACGGATGCCCTCTTTCCAGTCCGCCACACTTCGTTTGATTTGAATCGTCTGCATTGTCAGCAATTCTTCAAGCACGGGTTTCTCTACCTCCTTTAAGGAATGTTTATTCACTTGATGCGTGTACATGTTTGCCTGCAGCGCTTTTTCCAGCTGCTCCGGCTCATGGACAGTCGCGTACTTCGAAATAATGGACAGCAATGATGAAAGGTCGATTTCCTGCAAAGCATATCCGTATAATTCCTGCATGACCTGCTGTCTGAGTTTATGTTTGTCGTCTGCTGATAAAATAGGCGGAACTACAAACAGTGTGGATGATGTCCGTAAATGAACCGTCGAAAAAACTAGGTCAACAGCAAGAGGATATTCCGCTGCTTTACGAACGGACAGTACATCCAAAAACAAAATGTCAGGAAATAACTCTCTCAAAGTGTAAATGAGAATATTACTAATCCCTATACCGTTTGGACATACAACAATCGCTTTTTTCCGCTCATCCAACGCAGTCCCCTGTTTGCGGAGCCAGCCGCCAAAATGAATGGTGAAGTAGGCAATTTCGTCTTCAGATATTGATCGTTTTATTTCTCTTTCCAGTACCTGCATTGATTTTTTTGTTAGATGGTGAAGCTCTGGATATATATCCTGCACCCGTTTCGTTAATGGATTCGTTTGAGAAAAACCGTATTTCATCCGATAATACGCCGGACGAAAGTGCACATACAATTGTTTATACAGCTGCTGTTTATCATGCAAATGAACGCATGCGAGCCGTTCGAACTCCTCTACAATACCGTTCAATAGAGGCCGAATTTGCTCATCCTTATGAAGAGGCGAAAAATCTCTTATGCGGTTCATGCCAAGCAAATGAAGTGTTGCATATAAAATCTCCGTTTGATTCCAATCACCATAAAAAGCAGGGGATTCGATCAGCTGGCTGACTATTTCATATTCCCGCGAAGATAAAAGAGGATTCCAGCTGTCTTCCAGCTCTAATATTTCTCCTTTTTCAATAAACTGGTCTGTACATAAAAACCAGTACGTAAATTCATGAAGCTGTTGATCGGTAAATGTGATCCCCATTTTTTGCTCAATCTGTTCAAGCTCACTTCGAATAGTACTTATCTGTTTTTTCTTATCCGCCCAAATACAGTCAATAACCATTTCACCATTTATGTGATGCAGCACTTCATGGACAAGGCGTTCAATCACATAACGTTTTTGACGAACAGTTCCTTTAGAGATATAACCATCCTGCTTGGAATAAAAAATTTCAAGACCACGAGCTTTGGCATTTTCTTTCAGACGCTGAATATCTGATAAAACGGTATTTCTTGAAACACCCATCAATGATTGAAAGTGGTAAACCGATAAAGGATCCTTGCTCAGTAAAATCATAAAATAATAAATTTTTTCTCGATCCTCTTCTGAGAATGCATATACTTTTTTAGAGAATCGAATCTCCTGCTCTTTTAATTGAAGGCCCTTTGGCAAAGAATAACCGACCCTGCGGCTATATTGAATCTCCTCATGCCCATTGAAACAAAGCCAATCATTAATTTTTCCAAACCCATATTGGATCTGCCGGCGTGTTAATCCCGTCTTTTCTTCTAAGTCATTCATTTTCCAAATAGGAGAATGTTGTAGTAGCTTTAGCAAAGAAGCGCTTCTTTCATCTAAATACATGTTGTGATCCTCTCCCTGCTTTTACGATATCTTATTTTCTAGTGAAAACATATTTCTTCAAAGACTGATTTTTGTTCTTTCTTCTGCACACTACTATACACTTCGTACAAAAAACTAACTCTGGACTCAATAATCACAAAACTATCTTCTAGCGGAATTTTAAAAATGAATATCCAGCTCTACGGGATGTATTCTTAAAGCCCAACAAGCCAAAACCCGCGCTATGCTTCATTAATTAGTTTTATTACACGTTAAATCACGTGTGGTATCGTTACCAGAGGCGGTTTTTCAGCTCTTTTACTCCTTTTTTCAATAAATTGGAATAAACTATTTTTAAAAATATAACCCCTATAAAATCAGCGTTGGTATCGTTCCCATACTGATTTTTAAAAAATTGCGGGAAAAAACCCCGCAATTAAGTAGATTTCCGAACAATAATGTCACTCGGCAGCTCGTATGGCTCCATCTCTGCTTGGTTATTGTGAAGAAGCTCTAATATGATCTGGGTCGCTTTTCGACCCATACTATCAGCAGGCTGTTGGATTGTTGTTAATGTCGGAGTGATCCACTGAGCTATCGGCTGGTTGCCAAAACCCATAATCGCCAGATCTTCTGGAACGCGGACTCCCTGCTCGTTTGCTTGTGTGATCATGCCGGCGGCAATGTCATCGCTTCCCGTAAAAACAGCAGTAGGCCGATCTTCCATATTCATAACATGAGTAAGCAGCTGCTTTCCATCTTCGGTTGTATGCCGATCGACGAAGATCCATGCAGGATTGATAGAGAGTCCTGCTTCTGCCATTGCTTTTTGGTAGCCCTGGTTGCGGTCCTTGTCTCTTCCTTTTTCAGCAAAAAGAGCGCCGGTGCAATAACCAATCTTTTGATGCCCTTGTTGAATCAAATGTTTAATGCCTGCATACGTTCCACTTAATTGATCAAACTTAATAACCGGAACAGACGGTTCGGGAATATCTTCGTTGCACAGTACAATCGGGCCGTGCTTCGTAAACGGCTGAACGTCCTTCCAGTCGTTTTCTAAAGCGGTTATGATCATACCGTCTGCCTGCTTTGTTTTCAGCAGATTTAAAAAAAGCCGTTCTTTTTCTTTGTCTCCGCTGCTCTGGCATATCATCGTTTTATAGCCCTTTTCATACGCCGTTTGCTCAACAGCTGCGGTTAAAGAAGCGAAAAAGGGGTCGGTAACAGCTGGAACCACAACCCCAATCGTCATCGTCAGCTGTCCCCTTAATCTTCTGGCAGCCGGGTTTGGATGATAATCGAGTTCTTTCATTGCCTGCAGCACAAGGGCACGGTTTTCTTCGGATACATAATCTTGATTGTTGATTACACGGGATACGGTTGTTTTCGATAAACCGGCTCTCTTCGCTACATCTAAAATGGTTGCCATCCTGCTTCCTTCTTTCTTTGATTCTAATTTCGTACATTGTAGCGCTTATTTAAATCTCCATGCAAGGACACAAAAAAACAGCTGGGCTTTACCCAGCTGCTTTTTTAGGATTCCGGCTCTGCTTCTGTCCGAAGCGCATTGAAAAATTCAAGAATATACCGATAGCTGTTTCCAAAGTCGCCAAGCATTCCTTCTTTTGAACAGTAGACATCAATGGCAGATTGCATCGGCGTAATTTTGTAAATGGTGATAACCATGCCATATGCTCCTTTTTCAAGCATGATTTCTCCCCTCGCTACGTCTTCATTCAACAGCGCCCACCCGGCGAACTTACCGTTTTGAACAACCTTCTTTATGTCGTTAATGAGCGACTCGCGGCTTTTCCGGTAATAGCGGGTTTTAAGCGAGGATTCTTTCGGATTTTCTTTTGTTTCTTCATGCTTTCTCCAAATTCCTGTTATAACGCGTGCTGTTGACATAGCTTTCCCCCCCATGCAGTTAGTTTTTCAGTGGCAGCCAGCGGAGCACATCTTGAATTTTCCGGTCCCAATAGCCCCACTCATGCGATCCCGAATCAAGTTGTACCGTTACATCAAAAGATGTTTGGTCACATGCTTCTTTAAAACGGAGATTGTCTTCATACAAGAAGTCTTCTGTGCCGCAGCATTGATACAGGGCCGGCTTTTCGGGGGCGTGCTGCGCTGTTTCCAGCAGTGTGAACAAATCATGCTTCGTGCCGGCTACCTGCCCGTCTCCAGAAACAAGCTCAAACAAACGGTCACGGCTTCCCTCTTTCACCCGGCTTACAATATCAACTGCCCCGGACAAACTGGCCGCTGCGCTAAACCGCTCCGGCTGTGACAGCGCCCATTTCAATGCCCCGTAGCCTCCCATTGAAAGCCCCGCGACAAAATTATCCTCCCGGGCATCGGATAACGAAAAAAAAGATTGTGCTATGGCCGGCAGTTCCTCTGTTAAAAACGTCCAGTATCGGCTTCCGTACGCCATGTCAGTATAAAAGCTATGGTGCACCTGCGGCATCACCACCGCAAGTCCGAGCGGTGCTGCATACCGTTCGATAGAAGTCCGGCGTGTCCAGATCGTATCATCATCACTCAGTCCATGAAGCAAATAAAGTGTCTGATGTTTACTGCTGTTTTTTTGGCTTTGCATACCGATCTGTGAGTGGGTTTGCTGGGGAAGAATAACCGTCATGGATGTACTTAATTGTAAAACGTCGGAGTAGAATTGACAGTGAAGAAGCGCCATTTTTTCACCCTTTTTAATTTCAGAATATTTTCATTATATCATTCTCTTTTATTCTTCTGATAGATATATGGTTCATTTTAGGAGAAATAATTTACCGTATAAAAGAATGAACCTTCCAGTGTATGGGTACAACAAAAACAGATAGACTGATTACACGAACGGCAGAAAGGAGTTTTCTATGGCTGTCCAATCCAAGGAAGTCCGCAGCTCTTCCCATCTTTCCAGGCGTAATCTCTGGTCCGGCTTTTTATTTGGCATTGGCTTTGTTGCTTTTTTTGATGAAGCTGTTTTTCACCAGCTGCTTCACTGGCATCACTTTTATGACAAATCCACCACAAGCGCCGGGCTTATTTCTGACGGTTTCTTTCATGCGTTCAGCTGGTTCGCTACTGTAGGCGGGCTGTTTCTGTTTGCGGATCTGCGCCGTCGTAATAGGCTTCTCTTAAAAAAGTGGATCGGCGGAATGCTGCTGGGTGCCGGTATATTCCAGCTTTACGACGGGACCGTTCAGCACAAGCTTATGCGCCTTCACCAAATTCGTTACGTAGAGAATGTATGGATGTATGACCTTGTTTGGAACACGACCGCGGTTTTGATGATAGTAATTGGAGCGGCTCTTGCTGTCCGCACGAAAAAAGGTGAGCGGAATGCACAGTGAGCATCATATGCAGGCTGCTCTGTCTGCCTCCCTTTGGCTTGCTTTACCTTTTGCGGCTGCACTCCTGTTATACGCCTGGGCCGCTTTTCATTCGAGCCGCCGCTATTCGCCCTGGCCGGTTTTCCGCACTGTTTTATGGACAGGCGGCATCCTTTGTTCTCTGTCGGCGGTTGTTGGTCCTTTAGCGGAAAAAGCCCATACAAATTTTATCGCTCATATGGCCGGCCATCTGCTTCTTGGCATGCTGGCTCCTCTTTTTATGGTGTTGGCCGCGCCCATCACGCTGATTTTGCGGACACTGCCTGTAGAGCAGGCGCGGCGCGTGTCCCGGCTGCTTCAAAACCGGCCGCTTCGTTTTGCCATAGATCCTATAACGGCGTTTGTGTTAAACATCGGCGGACTTTGGCTGCTTTATACAACCAGCCTGTATGCACACATGCAGGAAAATGTGCTGATTCATATATTTGTTCATCTCCATGTGTTTTTGGCTGGTTACGTATTTACTGCTTCTATTCTTTGCATTGACCCGGCGCCTCATCGCAGGTCTTTTCACTTCCGAGCTGCTGTTCTTATGCTCGCACTGGCCGGGCACAGCATTTTATCCAAATTTCTTTATGCGCATCCTCCAGCCGGTGTTTCTTCGGCTCAGGCTGAAATGGGCAGCATGCTCATGTATTACGGCGGAGATGCGGTTGACCTTATCCTGGTCATTCTGTTTTGTGCGCAATGGTTTCACGCTGCCCGGCCAAGAAAAGCCGCCAGCTCAAAAATCGTTCAGCTTTAATGATAAGAAAGCCGCCTCTTTTTACAGAGGCGGCTTTCTAACTTCATTTACACTTTTTTTAGCCGGAAAATAAAAATCAGGGCCGGAAAGTCTTACAGCATGGCCGGATTTTCTTTTTTCCGGCCATCGCGGACTAGAATCCGGCCAATAGTCGATTTTTCCGGCCGTAGACTTATCACTCAATTTTCTTTTTTACAGTTTTACTTTTTGCAGACGCAAAGCGTTTACGACAACTGAAACCGAGCTAAAAGCCATTGCTGCGCCGGCAAGCCATGGAGCCAGAAAGCCAAGTGCGGCGACCGGAATCCCAAGCGTATTATAGCCGAATGCCCAAAACAGGTTTTGCTTCACATTCCGAATTGTTTTTTTGCTCATCAGGATTGCATCCGCAATACTGTTCAAGTCGCCGCGGATCAAGGTAATATCGGCCGCTTCCATGGCCACATCGGTTCCGGTGCCGATCGCCATGCCGATATCGGCTGTGGCAAGCGCCGGTGCATCATTAATGCCGTCGCCAACCATGGCAACATGTCGTCCCTCCTGCTGCAGCTTCTTTACCTCGTTCGCTTTGCCTTCTGGCAGTACTTCAGCGATAACGTAGTCAATACCAACCTGACGGGCAATCGCCTGCGCGGTCTGCTCGTTGTCTCCTGTCATCATCACAACATGAAGACCCATTTCTTTTAAGCGGCGTACCGCTTCTTTTGACGTTTCTTTTACGGTGTCTGCCACCGCAACAATACCCGCGTATCGTCCATCCACAGCCACAAGCATCGCGGTTTTCCCTTCCCGCTCAAGAGCTGCCATACTTTCTCCGGCGCCCTGTATGTTGACGTTTTTCTCATTCATCAGCTTGCGCGTTCCAACTAGCACGTCTCTTCCTTCCACTATAGCTCGAATGCCAAAGCCCGGAATCGCTTCAAACTGCTCACCCGGTTTCAATGCAATGCCTTTTTCTGAAATACCTTTTACAATTGCCTGGGCAAGCGGGTGCTCCGACTGCTTCTCAGCCGCACCTGTCAGCGCAAGAAGAACGGCTTCTTCTATTTCATATGGGAGCACATCAGTTAAAACAGGTGTCCCGTTTGTAACGGTTCCCGTTTTATCGAGCACGATCGTATCGATTTTGTGCGCCGTTTCTAAATGCTCGCCGCCTTTAAAGAGAATACCGTATTCTGCTGCCCGTCCTGAACCCGCCATGATGGATGTTGGAGTAGCCAGACCAAGGGCACATGGGCATGCAATCACAAGCACGGCAATCAGCTTCTCAAGTGCTTGGGCAAAATTACCCGGTTCAACAAGGAGGAACCAAATAAGAAACGTTAAAAGAGCCAGGCCGACGACAATAGGAACGAAAATACCGGAAATTTGATCCGCAAGCCGCTGAATCGGCGCTTTTGACCCCTGCGCCTGCTCGACCGTGCGGATAATTTGCGCAAGCGCGGTGTCCCGTCCGACCTTCGTGGCTTTTATTTTTAAAAAGCCATTTTTGTTGACCGTGGCGCCAATCACTTCATCGCCTTTGCGTTTATCGACCGGCAGGCTCTCACCCGTCAGCATCGATTCATCGACAGCGGACTGTCCCTCTGTAACAATGCCATCAACTGGTACTTTTTCACCAGGACGGACATGAATCAAGTCGCCTGTTACCACTTGTTCGAGCGGTATTTCTATTTCGTTTCCGCCGCGTTCGACAATCGCTGTTTTTGCCTGCAGGCTCATCAATTTTTTGATCGCCTCGGATGAACGCCCTTTCGCTTTTGCTTCAAATAATTTCCCAAGCAGAATCAGCGTAATTAAAATCGCACTTGTTTCATAATAAAGCTCCGGTGCGTGGCCACTGTGTCCCAGTGACTCAAACGACAAATACAAGCTGTAAAAGTACGCTGCCGAGGTGCCAAGCGCCACAAGAACGTCCATATTGGCACTTTTATTTTTCAGAGCTTTATATGCCCCAATATAAAACTGGCTGCCAATGATAAATTGCACCGGCGTGGCGAGAACGAGCTGAAACCATGGATTCATGAAAAGTGCTGGAACGTAAAGATTCGATGTGAAACCAAAGTGCCCGGCCATCGCCCATAAAAGCGGCAGAGATAAAAGAGCGGAAACAACAAATTTTGTTGTCTGCTTTTTAATTTCTCTTTGCCGGTAATCAACAGATCCTTTGTCGCTTTCTTCTTTTAACACGGCATCGTAACCGAGTGAATCCACTTTTTTGATAATATCTGCCGGTGATAAAACCGACGGGTTATATTGAACGGTTGCACGCTCAAGAGCGAGGTTGACGTTCGCATTTCGAATGCCGTCCAGCTTGTTTAGTCCTTTTTCAATTCGAGTGGCGCAGGCGGCACAGGTCATCCCCGTAATCGAAAATTTATCTTTTTTTAAGACAACCTCATAACCGAGATCATGAACTTTCTTCTGCAGATCAGCTTCGGTTATTTTGGACGGATCATATCGAACGGTTGACTTTTCCAGCGCCAGATTCACCGTTGCCTGGTCAACACCGTCCAGTTTATTAAGCCCTTTTTCAATCCGGGCGGCGCAGGCGGCACAGGTCATCCCTGTAATCTGCATATTTGTTTCTTTTTGCGAGGCACTCATTTCTCTTCCTCCTCATACCTACACGGGGTATATTTTTTACCGAAGAGAACGTGCTGATAGAAGTCAGCACGCACTTTTTTAAACAACGTCATATCCCTGGTCATCGATCGCTTCTTTAATTTGGTCAAGTGTCACTTTTGACTCGTCGTACTTCACGTCTACTTGGTTGTTTTCTAAAGAAACGGTAACAGACTCGACACCTTCCAGTTTACCTACGCTTCCTTCTACCGCTTTTACACAATGCCCGCATGACATGCCCTGTACATTTAATGTTGTTTGTTCCATGTGAATCGCTCCATTTCGTTATTTTTTCATTAACCGCCCAATCGTCACAAGAAGCTCCTCTACAATTTCTTCATCGCCTTCTTGAATCCGTTCGACTACACAGCTTTTCAAATGGCCTTCAAGCAAGACTTTTGCTGCGCTGTTCAGCGCTGATTGCGTAGCGGAAATTTGGGTAATAATATCATCGCAATACACATCTTTTTCAATAAGTCCTTTAATACCGCGGATTTGGCCTTCGATCCGGTTCAGCCTTGTAATTAAATTTTTCTTTACTGCTTCAGAATGATGGCTTTTTCGTTCAGATAATTCGCCGCAGGCACGAGTTTCCATTTTTTCCATATACCCCGCCTCCTTGTTTTTAATTTACCATACCCCCCTACTGTATGTAAACTATTTTGCTCGATTTATTTTTTTATTATTTTGCCCAACAGCCATATGTCCAGCAAAGCGATAAGTCATTTTTTTATTTTTGTTCACCTGCATGCTGTGTCAGTGGAAAGAGCAATGCAAAGACCGTGCCGTTCCCTTCCCAGCCTTTCTTTTAACTTGAATGTCTCCATTGGTCCGCCGTTTTTTAAGGATCGCAAGCCTGAAGCTCTGTACCGCTCGATGTGCGTGAGCGGGATCTTTCCTCTCTATAAAACCGCTCAAAAATAAACGGCAGATCTTCTTTAATTCCACTTCCTTTATTACAGCTTCTTCGTCTTCACTTCCTACATTCATATTCGTTTTTTACTGTACCGGGCAAATGTGCAGAATGAATGGAGTTTGTTTTTTAACGTTTAAAGGAAAAAAGGACGGTTAAAGTAATGTTGTACCCATTCAAAAGAAGGAGGAACAATGATGAATCAAAACGTACATGACTGTATTCAAGCCTGCCTGGAGTGTTTAGAAGCCTGTAATCACTGCTTTAACCAGTGTCTGCAGGAAGACGACGTGAAAATGATGGCAGGCTGCATTCGACTGGACCGCGAATGTGCAGATCTTTGTGCATTGGCCGTGCAGTCGATGCAGCGAAACAGCCCGTTTATGGCTCAAATTTGTGCGCTTTGTGCAGATGTTTGTGAAGCGTGCGGAAACGAATGCCAAAAGCATGATCACAACCATTGCCAGGCATGTGCACAGGCGTGCTTTAAATGTGCAGAAGCATGCCGGAAGATGGCAGCCTGATGATTATCTGTACAAAAGCCGGAGAAGATATACTTCTCCGGCTTTTGTTTCCTTATGCTACGAACGCGGTGCCCACAGCATAATGGCAACACCCGCAAGGCAGATAGCAGCACCGATCCAGTCATATACATCCGGCGTTTTTTTATCGACACCCCAGCCCCACAAAACGGATAACACGATAAATACGCCGCCATATGCCGCATACACGCGTCCGAATGATGGAAAGGTTTGAAAGGTAGCGATAATGCCGTACAGCACAAGGACCACACCGCCAATGATTCCCCATGTGAACGGTTTTCCTTCTCTCAGCCAGAGCCAAATCAAGTAGCCCCCGCCAATTTCAGCTGCTCCAGCTAATAAAAACATCATCCATGTATACAGCAATTTTTTCACACTTTCTTTTGATTGGTTCCGTCTTTCGCTTTACATTCAAACATTTATTTGAATGTAAAATTGACTTTTTTTCACTTCCAGCATACACTAAAAATATACAATCAAACAACTATTTGAATGAGGTGCTGAAATGACCCAGAAAACAACCATAAAGTCCCCAAATGATGCCTGTGAAACAAGTTGTTTCAATGGAGAAGTCGTCAGCCGGGTCCAGCCGAAAATAGATGAAGTAATCGGTGTAGAGCTGCTGTTTAAAGCTTTGTCTGATGCCACCCGCTTAAAAATCGTATACGCGCTGACGCTCGAAGAAGAGCTGTGTGTCTGCGATGTGGCGCAAATTATTGGTTCTACTACCGCTACCGCCTCCCACCACTTACGCCTGCTTCGCAACATGGGACTCGCCAAGTATCGGAAAGAAGGAAAAATGGTGTATTACTCTGTTAAAGACGACCACGTCCATCAGCTTGTCAGCATTGCCCTTGAGCATTCCAGAGAGGACTGAGGAAAATGAGTGAGGAAAGGAAACATGTTTACCGGCTTCAGGGGTTGTCCTGCACCAACTGCGCGGCCAAGTTTGAAAAAAACATCCGTGATATTAAAACGGTAGAAGATGTCCAGCTGAATTTCGGCGCATCGAAAGTAGCGATTATCGGCGATGCGTCCGTTGAACAGCTTGAAGCCGCCGGTGCGTTTGATGGAATTAAAGTATACCCCGAGCGCGAAAAGGTCAAGGAAGAAAGAGTTCCATTCTGGCAAAAGCGTGAAAATAAAAACACGATCGTTTCGCTGTTCTTTTTGCTCTTCGGCTATATTTCTACTTTTTCCGCCGGTGAAAGCAGTATCGTAACTATTACTCTTTTTGCACTTTCCATTTTAATCGGCGGCTTCGATTTATTCAAAGTCGGCTTAAACAATTTAATCCGCTTTGAATTCGATATGAAAACATTAATGACCGTTGCCATTATTGGGGCGGCAATTATTGGCGAGTGGGGAGAAGGCGCTGTTGTTGTATTTCTTTTTGCCCTAAGTGAAACGCTGGAAGGATACTCAATGGACAAAGCCCGCCAGTCTATCCGCTCTCTTATGGATATTGCACCGGATACCGCGCTGATTAAACGGGGCGGCAGTGAGTTTGAAGTGGCTGTTGAAGATATTCAAATCGGAGATATTATGATCGTGAAGCCTGGACAAAAGGTTGCCATGGATGGCGAGGTCATTCGCGGCCGTTCATCCATTAACCAGGCGGCGATTACCGGTGAATCCATTCCGGTGTCCAAGGAAGAAGGCGATGAAGTGTTTGCCGGCTCCCTCAATGAAGAAGGATTTCTAGAAGTGCGCGTCACAAAGCTTGCCGAAGATACAACAATCGCTAAAATTATCCACTTAGTTGAAGAAGCCCAGGCTGAACGCGCTCCTTCTCAGGCGTTCGTCGACCGTTTTGCCAGGTATTACACGCCGGCCATTATGGCCATTGCTTTCCTGGTCGCTGTCCTGCCTCCTTTGTTTACAGGGGGCGACTGGCAGGAATGGATTTACCGCGGCCTTGCAGTTCTTGTCGTGGGATGTCCGTGTGCACTGGTGATTTCCACACCGGTTGCCATTGTCACAGCGATTGGGAATGCAGCGAAAAACGGTGTTTTAATCAAAGGCGGCATTCACCTGGAAGAAACAGGACGTTTAAAAGTAGTCGCCTTTGATAAAACCGGCACGTTAACCGAAGGAAAGCCCGAGGTAACCGACATTGCTTCCGTTTCCAACATGAGTGTGCAGGAGCTTTTAACCGTCGCCGCTTCTCTTGAGACGTTTTCCCAGCACCCCCTTGCTTCCGCTGTTTTACGCAAAGCGGCTGATGAAAAAGTATCACTGCTTGAAGCCCATGATTTTCAATCTCTTACCGGTAAAGGTGCGAAAGCTTCTTTAAACGGAACCGTTTATTACATTGGCAGCCCGGCTCTTTTTGAGGATGGTCCTGCTGTAACGGAAAAAGTCCGGGAAGCGATCTCGGCACTGCAGGCGGAAGGAAAGACGGTGATGCTGGTTGGAACGGATGAAGAAGTAAAAGGCTATATTGCCGCAGCTGATCAGGTTCGGAAAAGCAGCCTGGCGGTTTTAGAAAAACTCGCTAAGCTGGGCATTCAAAAAACAGTGATGCTGACAGGTGATAACGATGCAGCGGCGGCTTCCATCGGCAGAAAGCTTGGCTTAACCGATGTGCAGGCAGAATTAATGCCTGAGAACAAGCTGGATGCCATTAAGTCTCTTCGTGCCCAGTACGGCCATGTGGCGATGGTTGGCGATGGCATTAACGATGCTCCTGCTCTTGCCAGTGCCTCAGTTGGCATTGCGATGGGCGGCGCTGGAACAGACACAGCACTTGAAACAGCGGATGTGGCTTTAATGGCAGATGATTTAGAGAAGCTCCCTTATACGGTTGCGCTCAGCCGGAAAACGCTCCAGATTATTAAGCAGAACATCGCTTTTGCATTCGGTTTGAAACTGCTTGCTCTGCTGCTGATCGTCCCAGGCTGGCTTACACTTTGGATGGCAGTATTTGCTGATGTCGGCTCCACTTTAATCGTAGTATTAAATTCTATGCGTCTTGTGAAGACCAGATACAAGTAAAGAAAAGCTGTTACATGAACACTGCCCTCCTCCTATTCATACCCTGTTAACAGGCAAATGAAGGAGGTAAGGCAGTGTTTTTACATGAAAAAGCGTATCGGGCAACTCTGCTAAATTGGTGCAAGCATGTAGAGCAGCAATGGAAATCTATTCGGGAAAAAGCGGTGGCGGCTGATAAAAAAGCACTAGATCAGTGGGAAGCAGCTTTCCTTTCCTTAAAAAAGAATGCAGAAGAAGAACATCCAGTTGACCCACTCTCTCTAAGCAGCCAGGCTGCTGCTTTATACAATCAGCTTCCCCGCTTACTGCAGCAGCCGTCCCCTGCTAAACAGGAAAAACAGGAATCGAAGCCGAAGCAGCCTGTGCCGATCGGCGGGCACCGCCTGCCTCCACTTCCGTATGCTTATACTGCCCTGGAACCGGTGATTTCTGAGGAAATTATGAAGCTGCACCACGATAAGCATCACCAAAGTTATGTAGATGGGCTGAACAAAGCCGAAAAAGAAATGCAAAAAGCGCGCCGGAGTGGTGATTTCAGCTTGATTAAACATTGGGAGCGGGAAGCCGCCTTTCACGGTGCCGGCCACTATTTGCACACGATTTTTTGGTCAGTGATGACCCCGGATGGCGGCGGCCGGCCGGGAGGAGAGCTGAATCAGGCTATAACAAACTCTTTCGGGAGTTTTGATGGATTTAAGAAACACTTCTCAGAAGCGGCGAAAAACGTCGAAGGTGTTGGCTGGGCCATTCTCGTCTGGTCCCCGCGCTCCCGCCGCCTTGAGATTTTAACGGCTGAAAAGCACCAAAACCTGAGCCAGTGGGATGTAGTGCCGCTGCTTCCACTCGATGTGTGGGAGCATGCTTATTACCTGCAATACAAAAATGAACGTGCGAAATACGTAGATGCCTGGTGGAATGTGGTCAATTGGAAAGAAGTTGAGCACCGGTTCGCCGAAGCGAAAAATCTAACGTGGGAGCCTTTTTAAGAGAAACATAAAAAAACCAGCTAAAAGAGGCTGGTTTTTTTATTTATTGAATCATCGCCTGCACGATTTGTTTATTTCTTTCTTTAAATACATCATTATGGGACGAAACCATAGCATTGCTTCTTGAAGCTGGATCAATAAATTGCTTGGCTCTGTTTACCGCATTGGCGGCATCTTGAAAAGCGCCGGCAATTAAATGCAGCTTGCCTTTATGCTTGAGCACATCACCTGCCGCGAAAAAGCCCGGTACAGAAGATTCACCTGATGGCTGGCTCGCTACGTAAAAATCATCTTCAAGCTCGACATTTAAGGTGCTGTTTTGCAAAAGAGAAGCATCCCGGTCAAAGCCATGATTAATAACTACTTCATCTGCCGCTAAAATGGTTTTCGCCATCGTGACACTGTTGGTCAGCTCCACTTCGCCAATTCGGCTTCCATCTGGTGCAGCTATTAACTTCGTAATCGATTCATTCATTAAGCAGATGGCCGAACTATCGAGCAGCTGCTGAACTTGTGCTTCGTGGCCTTTTAAGGAGCTGCCCCGATATACGACATAAACTTTTTCTGCAACGGCAGCCAGCTCGTTCGCCCAGTCGACAGCTGAATTGCCCCCTCCTGATACCACTACTGTTTTTCCTTTAAACTTTTTCAATGACTGCACCACATAATGCAGATTGGTGACTTCAAACCGCTCCGCTCCTTCGATTGGCAGCTTTTGCGGATTTAATATACCGCTGCCAACAGCGGCAATCACCGTTTTGGAAAAGTGAATGGTTCCTGATGCAGCAGCAAGTTCAAAAAGACCGTCATCCGTTTTGTGTATGCTCTCCACTTTTTCATTTAAGATCACTGTCGGATCAAATGTCATCGCCTGCTCCGTTAACTGCCCAATCAGCTGTTCACCGGTAATAGGGGTTAAGCCGCCAATGTCCCAAATCAGTTTTTCAGGATACACATGAATCTTTCCGCCCAGCTTCGGCTGATATTCAATAATTTTCGTTTTCATTCCTCTTAAACCGCTGTAAAAAGCCGCGTATAACCCAGCCGGACCTCCGCCAATAATTGTCACGTCATACAGATCACGTTGAGGCATGATGACCCTCCTTTTAATTAATAATGATTCTCATTATTAATTAAAAGGATACACTATTTTTTCTTTTTCAACAATCCCTGTCTTTTCCACTTCTATTTTATACATTAGTGAAAAGACGACAATCTGATGAACATCTATAAAAAGAGATGAAATTTAACGATGTATCCGTTATCTTTAAAGAAACGATCTTCTTCATATTAGGAGGCTTTTATGTTAAAAACATCCGTTGGCAAACTGCGGCTCGCAGGCTATTTTGAAGGTATTTCGCTGCTCGTTCTCCTGTTTATTGCCATGCCGATGAAATATTGGCTTGGTATTCCAGAAGCCGTTCGTATCGTCGGCTCTATCCATGGCGCCCTGTTTATTACATACTGCGTCATTATTGCTTATGTGACACTGAAAACACGCTGGAAGCTGATCTGGCCTATTCTTTCAGTCATTGTCGCGTTTATTCCATTTGGCAATTTTATATTAGACAGAAAGCTTCATGATTTGGAAAAATTATACAGATAAAAAGGAACCAGCCTGAGTACATTTCAGGCTGGTTCTTTTAAGTATAATGTTCATTTAAAAATCGAAGTTATCAGGATCCGGCCCCACCCGGCGATGCTGGTCCATTTCGTTAATCGTCTTCACTTGCTCCTCATTCAGTTCAAAGTCATACAAGTCCGTGTTTTCATAAATACGATGCTTTTTAACAGACTTTGGAATGGCGGCCCATCCTGTTTGCAAATGCCATTTAAGGACAACTTGCGCCATTGTTTTCCCCAGGCTTTCGGCCATTCCCACTAAAACGGGTTCATTGAAAATGCCTCCCTGTGCCAGCGGCGCCCATGCTACAGGATGAATGTTTTTCTCTGTCAGGTACTTGTATAACTCTGTTTGCACAAGCCGGGGATGGCGTTCCACCTGGTTGATGGCCGGAACAATCTCTGCTGTTTGAAGCAATGTTTCTAAATGATGGATCTGGAAATTGCTGACCCCGATGGCGCCGACTTTTTCTTCTTTATATAAGTCTTCAAGTGCCCGCCAGCTCTCTGTAAATTTATTTTCAACCGGCCAATGAATCAAGTACAAATCAAGCTGATCAAGCCCTAAGCGTGCTGTACTTTCCCGGTAAGCCTCCAGCGCACGTTCATATCCCTGATCAGCATTCCACAGCTTGGAGGTAATAAACAACTCATCACGGGTAACGCCGGCACGTTCCATACCGCGGCGGATTCCCTTTCCCACTCCCTCTTCATTTTCATAAACAGCCGCCGTATCAATGTGGCGGTATCCTTGTACAATGGCTTCCTCTACAGAAGCTGCCACGGCTTCTCCATCTTCGACTTGAAAAACTCCCAGGCCCAGCCAGGGCATTTGTTTTTTTCCATGGTTTAATTGAAAGGTACTTTGTTTATTCACTTATTTTCTCCTCCGTCTTTTTACCTTTTGGCATTTCTTTTCATCATTTTCATTCACGTTACGATTTCTCAAGTTTCAATGAAACCGCGGTTAGCAAAATGGCGAGCATCACCATTACGCCGCCTATCCACGGGGTATGGACCAATCCGATCGAATCCACGACAAAGCCGCCTATTGTCGCACCGGCCGCAATACCAATATTAAAAGCAGCAATATTCAGGGCAGAAGCCACATCTACTGCGGATGGAACATATTTTTCCGCAAGCTGGACGACAAACAGCTGCAGGCCTGGTACATTCATAAACGCAAGCAGTCCCATCAAAACAACACCGATCAAGCCCGCCGCTTTAAATGGAATCATAAAGGATAGAGCCACGAGAATGGCGGCCTGCGCAAGGAACATCCAGAACAGAGCTTTAATAGGATGATGATTGGCCAAACGCCCGCCGGCTGCATTTCCAACCGCTACAGCTGCTCCATACACGAGAAGAACAATGCTGACCAGACCGGGCTTCAAACCCGTCACATCTTGTAAAATCGGTGTTAAATACGTAAAAGCTACAAATGTACCTCCGTATCCAAGAGCCGTAATCGCCAGGCCAAGCAGAATTCGTTTGTTGGTGACAAGCCGCAGCATATCCCCAAATTTTGCTGGCTGTGACTGCTTTAAATTTCTTGGAATCAGCAGCGCACTTGCGGCAACGGCCACTACACCAAGCAAAGCCACTCCCCAAAATGTAGCGCGCCAGCCGAACGACTGCCCAATAAATGTACCAAGCGGAACGCCTGTTACAGTTGCAACGGTTAAACCGGTAAACATAAGGGCAATGGCGCTCGCTTTTTTATGCGGCGGTACGAGCTGAACCGCAATCGTTGACCCAATCGAGAAAAAAACACCATGCGAAAAAGCCGTAATAAACCGTGCTGCGAGCAGCAATTCAAATGATTGGGACAAGGCAGCCACCACATTGCCTGTAATAAATAGCACCATTAAAGATATAAGCAGCGTTTTTCGGTTTAATCGATTTGTTAAAGCGGTCAGCACCGGGGCGCCAATCGCTACGCCGGCCGCATAACCAGAAACAAGTAATCCCGCCATCGTAATTCCGATGTTTAAATCTTCCGCAACAGATGCTAAAAGCCCGACCGGAACGAATTCAGTAGTTCCAATTCCAAAAGCACTAACGGCTAATGCCCATAAAGCAAATCGACTGTTTGTTGAAGCGGCTTCCTGTTTAACAGCCGCATGCACAGTGTGATTCATCATTTTTTCCTCCTTTTATTAAAAACGGCGGGCCCAGCCGTTTTCCCTGTGCGTCCATTTTGCATAGCAGCTATCAAAATAAAAGGTACACACCTTTTTATTCTTTAGGAACGTTTAAGTATCTACCATCTTTTAAGATCTTTTGTTTCGTTCCTGTGTATGTTATTATGGGTGCACTCAATCCAAAAGAAAAGTACGCACTTTAAAGTAATGTAGGTACTTAAAAGTGCCTATATAAAGGAGGAAAGCACATGGCTTACAATATTCCGGTAGAAGCAACACTTGATGTAATCGGCGGAAAGTGGAAAGTGGTCATTATGTGCCATTTGATTAAAGGGGAAAAACGTACGAGCGAGCTAAAAAAGTTAATGCCGAATATCACACAAAAAATGCTCACGCAGCAGCTGCGTGAGCTTGAAGCAGACGGGGTTTTGAACCGGACTGTTTTTGATCAGGTTCCACCGAAGGTCGTTTATTCCTTAACAGACTATGGCTGGTCGCTCCGTCCTATTCTAGATGCAATGTGTGCCTGGGGTGAAGGTCATATCGAATTAACCGGCAGTGAAGTTGTTCAATAAAAAACAGCCAAATAACATTGGCTGTTTTTTATTTTCGAAAAAGAACCGGTCACAAACATACACCCTGCTCTCGGACTCTAACAAAAGCTGCCCGCTATTTTTCCTGCCATTATTGGATTTTTAATTCCCATAGACAAAGATAGATAGATGCTTTCATTTTTACCCACGCCATTCCTCTGTTACACTAAAGAAAAAAGGAGGCGTTTTGATGCGGCTAGAAAACAAAAAAGTCATCGCGCTTGTAGAAGAAGAATTTGAAGATTTAGAGCTTTGGTATCCGATTCTGCGGCTTCGGGAAGAAGGAGCGACTGTACACCTCGTCGGCAAGGAAGCAGGAAAAACATACACTGGAAAATACGGCGTGCCGGCGGAAGCCGATTATGCTTTTGGAGATATTCATGCAGATGAGTACGACGCCATTTTAGTGCCGGGCGGCTGGGCACCGGATAAGCTGCGCCGGTATCCAGAAGTACTTGAATTTGTCCGTTCGATGGATGCAGCTCAAAAGCCGATCGGGCAAATCTGCCATGCTGGCTGGGTATTGATTTCAGCTAACATCCTGCAGGGGAAACATGTGACAAGTACACCCGGCATTAAAGATGACATGACCAATGCGGGTGCCGTATGGCACGACGAGCCGGTTACAGTTGACGGCCATATCGTATCAAGCCGCCGTCCGCCGGATCTTCCGCCTTATGTAAAAGCTTTTGCGGACAAGCTTGCCGAATGAAAAAACTCCACCATCTCATGATGGTGGAGTTTTTTACTTTGTTGTGCCCCGCACAATCAATTCTGACGGCAGCACGACTTTTTTAGAAATACGCTTTGCGTTCAGCTGCTCCAGCAAAAGCTCTACAGCGATTTTTCCCATCCATTCTGTATGCACCTTCACAGTCGTAAGCGGCGGATACATATATTTCGATACGCTGATATCATTCACGCCTATTAAGCTGACGCGCTCCGGAACTTGAATGTGTGCTTCGTGCAGCGCCCGCAGTGCCCCGATCGCGAGCGTATCGCTTGCCGCAAAAAAGGCTTCCGGCAGGTTTTCGCCGCGCTGTTCAATACAGTTTTTCATCAGCCGGTATCCGTCATCCGCGCTGTATGTTCCAATCAGCATACCTTCTTCAGCAAAAGCCCCTTTTTCCTGCAGGAAGGCACGGTAAGTCTGCTCACGCATGTCCATGATCATACCAGATTTGTCTTCAAACTGCTCCCTGCCGCCAAGATAGCCAATACAGCCGATGCCCTGCTCCCAAAGATGGGTGAGCGCTTTTTCTGTTACACGCGAGAAATCCGTAATGACGCTGTCGAACGCTTCGTCTTCGGGTGAAAAATCAACAAAGACGATTCGGCTTGACCACTCGCTCAGCCGCTCAACCTGGGCACTGCTGTATTTACCGACTGCGATAATGCCTTCGATTTCCTCCCGGTCCAGCTGCTCCAGCTCATTGTACAGCACCTTTTGCAATTGAAGACCGGATTCAAGGCAGCTGTTCTCAATGCCGAGACGAATCGACCTGTAGTACAAGTCATTCAGCTCTTCTTCCTCGGTATACCAGTGAACGAGCGCTGCCGTCGTTTGAGGGGTTTTTTTTGAAACACGCCGCTTTTTGTAATCAAGCTGTTCGGCGGCTTCAAAAATTTTTTGTTTTGTTTCTGCGCTGACAGACAGGTGCGGATCATAGTTGAGCACACGCGAAACTGTCGCAATCGACACACCTGCCCGTGCAGCAATATCTTTAATGGTAGCCATTTTTTTCATTCCAATCGGTTAAAGTCGGTTCAAGAAACGGCTGAACCCGCCCTTCCCTTCTTTTGTCTGCTTAAATACCCCGCAGTCTTCCAGGCCACGTAAAAATTTAGCCGCAACCGCCTGACGAACAAATTCTTCAGCGTCGACCCGGCTGTCATACGTTAATCGGAGTTCCTTTGCCCAGTCACGGTGTTCACTTTTAACCTGTTCTGACCCGCCGGCTACGAACACCGCGACTTCAGCTAAATCCTCTTTTAAACGTGCCGGCAGCACAGCAAGCCCCATCACTTCAATGAGTCCGATGTTTTCACGCTTAATATGGTGAATGTCGGCATGCGGGTGAAACAAGCCCATCGGATGCTCTTCCGTCGTTCGGTTATTGCGCAGCACGAGGTCAAGCTCGAAGAAGGCGCCGCGTTTTCGCGCGATTGGTGTAATCGTATTGTGAGGAGTGTCCCCCGTACATGACCGAATGCCGCACGCTTCATCATCATATGCTTTCCATGTGGAGAGTACGTATTCAGCTGCCGCTGCCAGCTCTCTGCGGTCTCCGCTTTTCAGCCGGATCACAGACATCGGCCAATATAGTGTGGCTCCTTGTATGGACGGAAACTGTTTCATTGAAAAAACGTATTCCTCTTTTGCTTTTGCCATGGCGAATTCATAACGTCCGCCCTGGTAATGGTCGTGTGTTAAAATCGAGCCGCCGACAATCGGCAGGTCGGCGTTAGACCCGGCAAAATAGTGCGGAAATTGATGGACAAAATCGAGCAGGCGGTCAAACCCTGCCCGGTCAATCTTCATATCACGATGCTCACCTGAAAGCAAAATACAGTGCTCATTGTAGTACACATATGGAGAGTATTGAAGAAACCATTCCTCGCTGCCAAGCGTTACCGGTACAATCCGGTGATTGGCGCGGGCTGGATGGTTTGCATGCCCTTCGTATCCCTCGTTTTCTACACATAAAAGACACTTTGGATAGTGCGTTTCCGGCTCCGGACGCAGTTTCGCCCGGGCAATTTCAGCCGGATCTTTTTCCGGCTTCGATAGATTAATCGTAATATCCAGTTCCCCGTAGTCTGTTGCCGCTTTATACGAAACATTTTTGGCAATCCGTTTTGTCTGGATGTAATTGGACGCCTCGCTCAAGCTGTAGAAAAAGTCTGTTGCCTGCTGCGGGTCATCCGAATAGCGTTCCCAAAAAGAATGGGCGATTTGCGATGGCTTGGATACAAAAATATTCATAAGATCCGCTGCAAATATCTCTTTATCTTCTAGGAACGGCGGCACGATCCCCTTCGCTTCAGCTTCTTCTGTCAGCCGTTCTACAAGTTCTGGAATGGTCAGTGCCGATACGTTTTCCTCCGGCTTAATAAAATCGTTTTGCTTGAGCAGAGCGAGCAGCCGGTTTCTTGCATACACCTGATCGCGCTTTTCAATCAGCCCGGCCTGCCAGGCTTTTCGGATAAGCTCCTCCACATAAGCAAAAATCATAAACGAGCTGCTCCTTTGTAGCCATGTGGATGATGCTCATGCCAATTCCACGCGTCGCGGATAATGGTTGAAATATCTGTCCGGGACGGCGACCAGCCGAGTATCGTCCGCGCTTTTTCAGAAGAAGCGATTAAAACAGCCGGATCTCCCGCACGCTTTTCGCCGATGGCCACAGGGATAGGATGCCCGGTTACCGCACGTGCTGCTTCCACAATTTCTTTCACAGAAAACCCTTGATTGGAGCCTAGATTAAAAATGTTGCTCTCGCCGCCCTCTTTCAAGTAATCAAGCGCTAAAACATGCGCGTCCACTAAATCTTCCACATGGATATAATCGCGAATGCACGTGCCGTCTTCTGTTGGGTAATCCTCTCCAAAAATCGTGATATGTTCCCGCTGCCCATTGGCTACCTGCAGGACGACGGGAATCAAGTGTGTTTCCGGATTATGGTCTTCCCCAATCACACCCGATTCGCTCGCGCCGGCCACGTTAAAATACCGCAGTGAAACAAACTTGATGCCGTGTGCTGCATCACACCACTTCATCATCCGTTCCATCGCCAGCTTTGTTTCCCCGTATGCGCTTGTTGGATCATTCGGCGCTTTTTCCGTAATGGGCATTTCTTTTTGTTCTCCATATGTAGCAGCAGAAGAAGAAAAAACAATATGCTTCACTCCGTGCTTTGTCATCGTTTCAAGCAGCACCTGGGTGCCAAATACATTATTATCATAATACTTGAGCGGATTTTCCATTGACTCCCCTACAAGTGAATTCGCAGCAAAATGAACGACCTGCTCAACCTGTTCTTTCTCGAATACATCATTTAAAAATTGACGATCCCGAATGTCTCCAATGTGAAAAGAAACACCGTCCGGCACAGAAGCCGCATGACCTGTTTCAAGACTATCAATTACCACAACATCCCGCTTTTGCGCCAAGAGAGCCCGCACCGCATGAGATCCTACATACCCTGCTCCACCTATTACAGCTATACTCATCCTATTTCCTCCTTCACTAGTTCACGCGCACCGCCGCCGATATGAGCCATGTAGAATTCGGCACGAATGCCGCATTCCTCCTCATACCGCTTTCCAACTTCACTGACAAATGATTCGATGTTTTCATTGTTCACAATCGCAATGGCACAGCCGCCAAATCCAGCGCCTGTCATGCGCGCACCGATTACGCCGGGCTGCTTCCACGCTGTGTGCACGAGCGTATCAAGCTCTTTTCCTGTTACCTCATAATCTTGTTCGAGCGAATCATGCGATTGGTTCATAAGCTGGCCCACCGCTTCCACGTTTCCTTCTTTGAGTTTGTTCAGCGCCTCAATCGTCCGCGCATTTTCATAAACCGCATGACAGGCACGTTTTTCTAAAACAGCATCACCAATGGCTTCTTTGTTCTGCTCAAATTGGTCCGGTGTCAGCTCGCCAAGTGACTTTATATCCATTCGTTTTTGAAGCCGGCTTAACGCTTCCTCACATTCACTGCGCCGCTCATTGTATTTAGACGAAGCAAGCTCACGGCGCTTGTTCGTATTCATTATAACAATGCTTGCATTCGGAAGCTCGATTGGCGCGTACTCATAATGAAGCGTTTCACAATCAAGCCAGATCGCTGCCCCTGTTTTCCCCATTCCAATCGCAAATTGATCCATAATCCCGCTGTTGACGCCAATGTAATGATTTTCAACCCTCTGGCCGATTTTGACCATTTCGATCCGATCTATATTCAAGTTAAACAGTCCTTCTAACATCACGCCCGTTGCCATTTCAATGGAGGCTGAAGAAGAAAGGCCGGCTCCATTCGGAATATTGCCGTAAAAAAGAACATCATATCCAGCGTCGATTGCACAGCCTGCTTCCTGCATCAGCTTTGTCATACCTTTCGGGTAATTGGTCCATTCGTCCTCTTCCTTGTAGTCAAGCGCATCAATCGATCCTTCCACAATTCCCCGTTCACTAAAATTAGCAGAATAAAAGCGAAGTCTGCGGTCTTCTCTTTTGGCTGCAAGCGCATACGTCCCGAATGTAATCGCAAGGGGAAATACGTGCCCGCCATTATAATCCGTGTGTTCTCCAATCAAGTTAATACGCCCGGGTGCGAAAAAAACTCGTTCAGCTGATTTGTTAAAAATGTCTGCAAATCGTTGTCCCATTTCCTCTATCCTCATGAAAGCGCCTCCTTTTTATTTTATTTTAACTGTTTTTTAGTAAAAATCAAACTATTTTTACTAAAAAAGAAAAGAGAGCTTAGCTTCTGCTAAACTCCCAGTGTGTAGACAAAGTCTTTCGCTTTAAAAAAATAGCCGATAAGTGAAGCCGGCCGGACTCCGCGCCCCTTAGGGCCGTACGGGAGCTTCCTCGGCTGCGCCTGCGGGGTCTCCCGACTCACTGTACTTCCCGCAGGAGTCTTCGTCCGGCGGGCTTCACTGAGTGGCGTGGAAGATCCATAAGCAAGGACCGGATAGACATTTTCTCTTTTTTAAACAGAAAGATACGACCTGACCTTATCAGCTCTATACAATCTTGTCTCAAGCCACTTGGCGGCAGGAGGGCGGCGCAGACTCCTATGGGACGAGCGGGCAGCTGAGACCGATGAAGCCGCCAGGCGAAGACGGGTTCAGCGCCTGCCCCATGGAAAGCGGAGCTGCCTGGAAGCAGCCGGTCCATCCCCTCCATGTGCCCGGTCATCCATATCATTTGTCTACAGAGAGTTTACAAGGTAAATTTTTGAACGGTCTCCTGAAGCTCAGAAGCCATTCTGCTCAGCATGTCAGAAGAAGCAGCGATTTCTTCCATCGAAGCGGTTTGTTCTTCTGCCGACGCTGCTACGTTATGACTGTTATCTGCTGATTGAATCGAAACAGAAGCGATTGCATCTACAAGCTGTACGATTGATTCAGAGCCGGCACTTACATCTTTGATCACTGCAGATACTTCGTTTGACTGCACAGCCGCTGTTTCGACTATTTGGACAATTTCTCCAAATGTGCGGCCTGTTTGGTCTATGAGCCCAATGCCCTGGTCTGCTGCTTCTTTTCCTTCTTTCATTGATTCCACCACTTTACCTGTTTCGTTTTGAATCTCGTCTATAATGGAACGGATGCCGGCTGTTGCTTCACCCGACTGAACAGCAAGCTTGCGTACTTCATCTGCCACCACTGCAAAACCTCTCCCATGTTCGCCGGCACGTGCTGCTTCAATCGCTGCGTTCAATGCCAGCAGGTTTGTTTGGTCGGAAATTTGTGTAATTATCGCAGAA
The DNA here is from genome assembly GCF_031181085.1 of Domibacillus sp. NCBI lineage: Bacteria > Bacillati > Bacillota > Bacilli > Caryophanales > Bacillaceae > Domibacillus > Domibacillus sp. Next base: position 97,502 of record NZ_JAPSLE010000008.1, read on the forward strand.
ATGGCGCCCACTTCATTTGATTTTTGGCTTAATACTTTCACTGTCTCAAAGGTTTGTGATACCTTTTCTTGAATTTGTTTTATATGTTCAATCGTATAGGTAACCACACTTTGTCCGTTTGAAGCCGTCTCATTTGCTTTTGCTGTTAAATCGGCCACGGCCAAAATCGATGTGGAGGCACGTTTCATTCCGGCAGACATATTTTTTACAACCTGTGCGGCCTCGGTTGTACTTTCCACCTGCCGCTCGGCACCAATCGCGATTTCCTGAATGGATTCACTAATTTGCTCCGACGCTTTACTTGTCTGGTCGGTGCTGGCACTCAGCTGCTCACTCGTTGCCGCCAACTGTTCAGAATTATCCCCTACTTTTTGCAGTACCTGCCGCAAGTTTGCTGTCATCACATTAAATGAAGCAGCCAGCTCACCAATTTCGTCCCTGTTTTTCACTTGAACAGGCTTCAGACTGAGATTGCCCCCTGCAATGTCACGCGCAGCATCCGATATACGTGTAATCGGATAAACGATCAGACGGGAAACCGCTGCTCCGATCACGCTTAACAAAAGCAAAGTGAGAAAAGAAGCAGTCAGAATAATTACCAGTATCCGTTTGACCAGCTGCTCGTTGTCTGCAATCGCTGACTTTACTTTCTTGTCTGTTGATTCCGCCAGATACTTAGACTCCGCGGTCATACTCGATGCCATATCACTTGAAATGTCAGCGAACGACGAGACGAGTTTAACCGGTAAGTCGCCATCCTGGTATGGAAGAGCAATATGGGCCGCATCGAGGAACATCTTATTCATGATTTCAATTTTTCGAAGAGAATCTTTTTCTTCCTGATTTAATGAAAAGGAACGTGTTTGATCAATAATGTCTTGAACCGATTTATTTGCAGCTTCCATTTCCGTAATGAGTTCTTTGTCCCCTGACAGCAAATAAGCCCGAAGCGTATTAATTTGTGTCATAGCCTGTACCTGTATTTGATCTGTGTTGCGAAGAACGGTGACCTGCTCATTTAATAGAGCGGAATTCGAGCGTTCAAGTCCTTTGAGCTGAGAATAGAAAATAGCCGCTGTAGCGAAAAAAACGAGTCCAATAGCCATAAAGCTGATCGTAATTTTTTGCTTGATCGATAATCCCTGGCTTTTAATCCGGGGTTCTTTTTTTACGCTTTTCAATTTGCTTCACTCCTTTCTGATTTTTTTGTGTTACTTCCATTTTTCTATATACGTGCCGGCATTTTCTTTTACAACCAGTTCTTCTGCCACATATGTTGTTTCTTTGACCTGCTCACCTTTTGCTAATTTTACAGCTGCTTCAATTCCCTCTTGCCCTTGTCCCTTGGCATCCTGAAAAACGGTTGCTGCAAGCTTGCCCGCTTTTACAAATGCCAGCGCATCCGGTGTGCCATCAATGCCGGCAAACACAATACCGCCAAGCTTGCCCGCTTCTTCTGCCGCTTGAATCGCCCCAATCGCCATTTCATCATTATTGGCTACAACTGCATCGATTTTTTGGCCGGATTGAAGCCAGCTTTGCATAAGGGTTTTTCCCTGTTCCCGGTTCCAACCAGCTGTTCCTTCCAATATGACATGCATGTTTTTGTACCTTTCAATCACCTGCTTATTGCCTTCTGTCCGCTGCTTTTGTGCCGGATGCCCAATTTGGCCGTTCATAATGGCTACGTTGCCTTTTCCTCCAAGACGTTTCGCTACTTCTTCCATCTGCATCTTCCCAAATGCAAGGGCATCTGAACCAACGTAGGCGCTTTTGGTTTCAAGACTTTCACGGTTGACTAAAACAACTGGGATATCTGCTCGTTTGGCTTTTTCTAAAATCAGCTCAGCCGCTACCATATCAACAGGAATCACCATCATGGAATCCACGTCCTGCTCGATCAATGCTTCGGCCTGCTCAATTTGCTTGTTTGAATCGTTTCCGGCATCTGAATAAATCGCTTTCATTTCTTTGTGCTCCGCTTCATATTCCTTTACGCCACTTAGCAGAAAACCAAGCCATGGATCTTTAAAATCTGCGTGAGCTACTCCAACAACCAGCTTTTCCGTTTGATTTTGCTCCGTTTTGACTTCTGGACTGGCAGAGTTCAAGCCGCAGCCTGCAGCAAGAAAGATTAAAAGAAAGAAAAAGAAGAGACCCGGAATCGCCCTCGCTTTTATTCTCATATTATTCACTCCATTTCTAAATAAAGGTAAGCGCTTACTTATGAAATAAGTATATAAGACCTAAGACTTTTTTACAATATGTTGTAAAAAAAACTGCCTTTTTAACAAGGCAGTTTTTCTTATTTTACGGATTCATCGTCATCCAGCTTCCCACATGGTGGACAGCTGTTCCATTGAACCCTGGTGTATTTGTATAGTAAGACTGTACTTTTGTCAGCTCCTGCTGCATAAAAGCATCTCCTTCTTCAAAAAAGGAGATGCTGTCGCCTTCGCCTGTTTCTCCTGTTTCTACGGCGACAACAATTGCTTTTCCGTATTTTCCAGCCAGCGCAATCTCATTTTTTACAACATCAATAATAAATGATGCATCATCGCGGTAAGCCATAATGGTTACACTGTTTGTATTTGCAGTAACCCACTCTGCCAGCATACCGGCTCCATATGTGTTTTTGTAGCGAATTTCATCAAACCAAAACGGCATGTCCACTTCAAGTGGAAGCTTCAAGGATGCAGTGCTCGTTTTCGCACGCTGTAGTAGTGCTTGGTATGATTTAATCGTTCCAGCCTGATTGGATGTCCAGCCGCTGTAAAGATATGGTTCCACATCTAGATGAACGCCCGCAAATTTTTGATCAGCGGTTGACCCGCTTTGATATTGCCCAAGCCAGTTCATCAATTGATTTTGGCTTGTATATCCTTTCGGTGCTACCCAAGACGGCGCCCCATCCAGTGCATAAATGCGCATGCCTTTTGCAGCTGCTTTTTGAATAAAACTGCGGTACACGCCTGCAGGAATGTTACGGTCAATTTGTACGTATACTTTATTCAGCTGTTTGCTTTCTAAAAAAGCAAGTGTTCCTGCTTCATCATTGACAATCATCCACGGATTCCACAGCCACGTCGCCTGATCGCCTGCAGCGGCTGCCTCTGTTTTTGTTTGCTGGATTCCAGCGGCCAAAAGAACAAAAAGGGACAACAAGATGACTATTTTTTTCAACACAAAAAGCCCTCCATTCTGTAAGCCTAGACTCACAGAATGAGAGCCTGGCAACCTGACGACCATATGCTTTTCAGCAGTTAGGCTCACGGCTTTGCGTCCTATCCTTTCGGAGTAGTTTGCCTTTTTCAGATGTATTTTATAAATATATTATAAAACCTTCATGCTCTTTTGACTAGTACTTTTGAAATATCAAAATAACAATAGGACTGCGGCCATAGTTGGTGTTAAAATAACCGCAGATTTTAATACAGGCTGAGGTAAAATATTGGTGAATTTCGCCCCGATATAAGCGCCAAAAGCTGTACCAACAAGCACTTTCAGCAATAATGCGAAATCAATAAAGCCTTCTGAAAGATAGCCGATTCCTCCTCCGATGGCGAGCGGCAAAATCACAAGCATTGTTGTTCCAACCGACTGTCGGATCGTTAAATGAAGCAGGACCATTAAGCCAATTTGAATAAATGGAGCAGACCCAATGCCGAACGTACCAGACAAAGCACCCGAAAGCAGTCCGAGAAAAATACTCTTCATCCAAATAACATGACTTTTCTCATCTAACCGTTTGGACGTGTCTTTTAAAAAGAACAGCTTTATAAAAAGCAAAAAAGCGGACAAAAACAGCATGCCCGCTGTTAGCCAGTGAAGAGATTCTTCCGGGATAACAGCCGCGATTTTAGCACCGCCAAATGAGCCGGCTGCCGCAAAGGCGCCGACAATCAGGCCGACTTTCAAATGAATATTTCCTTCTCGATAATGGCTGTAGGCGCCAGATACACTTGTAAAGGCCATCGCCGCAAGAGAGGTCCCAAGCGCCATATGAATCGGCACACTGAAGAAAAGAGTCAGCACAGCAATAACAAATCCCGCTCCGCCTGCTCCGATAAAGCCAAACAGCATGCCAAGCAAAAGCATTGTAAACATGATCAACAATTTTTTCATCTCCAGCTTTTTTTGTCTTTAATCTCTTTGTTGTTCTCTTTATTTTAACATAGAGGCTTTTTTGGTTGATATTTTCCATTTATAGTTCTTTTCTTCAAATTATGGTATAGTATTAGCATCTGGTGCTGATAAAACTAAGGGAGGAGACAGCATGCAGCGATACCGAAGAAGAAATACCCCCGCTTTTACGTTTTTGGCTTACTTTACTTTTATTGCGGGTGTTGCTTTGTTTTCGATCGGTCTTTTTAATGCGGATATGGAGCTGAATGAAAAAGGCTATTATATTGCCGTTATGATTCTTGTGGCTGTCGGTGCTATTTTGACGCAGAAAGTAACACGCGATAACGCAGAAGACAATGAGATTATTGCGGAAGAAGAAGAACGCAGACGCAGCGGCATAAAGCCCCCTTCTGAATAAAGAAAGTTTAAAAGATGCCTGTATGGTGTCTTTTTTTGTTCCACGTGAAACAATGCACAAAATGCAGATTGTTAGACGAACGTGTTCCAACGCTATATAATCAGCCCAAAGGGAGAAGAAAGGAGAAGGTCGCTTTGACGGTAAAAATCAGCGTATATTCTGATTACGTCTGCCCGCTTTGCTTTTTGGCAAAACATTCACTCTATGAAGCCCTTAAAGAAAAAGATGATATAGATATCCAATGGATCCCTTTCGAACAGTCTGCGCAAGCTGATACCCTTCAAAAGGAAGAACGCATTCTGTATTGGAAAGAAACTGTTTATCCGCTCGCAGAAAAAATGGGTGTTCCTATTACTCTGCCGGATGTAAAGCCGTATCCTAGTTCCCGCCTTGCGTCTGAAGGATATTATTTTGCAAAGGCGCACGGCAAAGCAGGTGAATACACGGACCGGCTGATGGACGCTTTTTTTCAGGAGCAGCAAAACATCGGCCAAGTAGAAGTGCTGTCCCGGCTGGCTGCCGAAATTGGCCTGGATCAGCAGGCATACGAGGAAGCGCTCAAACAGCGCTTGTATGAAGAAACACATAAAAATGAGCTGGACCGTGCCCATAATGAAGCTAATGTGACAAGCGTACCTGCTCTTATCGCCGGTTGTACGAAATTATCTGGTGTTCCCGTAAAAGAAGCACTTGAACAACTCATTAACCAAGAACAAAAACCGAAAAAGAAAAAAGTGACACTGCTTATGAATGGATCATCGTGTGGCATAAACGGGTGTCAATAAAAAAGCCGTCCAGTACGTGGACGGCTTTTTTATTCCTTTGCATGCTGTGCAAAGACGTTTCATTTTTTCAGTGGGATATAGGCAGTCGAATAGAAAAAGTCGTTCCTTCACCAAGGCGGCTTTCAACCGAAATATGCCCGCCATGTTCATGAATCGTTGTATATACCTGTGTCAGGCCAAGCCCCGTTCCATCTGATTTGCTTGAAAAAAAGGGCGTTCCCAGCATAGAAAGCTTTTCCTCTGGTACCCCTACGCCTGTATCTGCCACTTTAATATACACCCATTCGTTGTCGCAGTAATGGCTGATTTTTATTTTTCCCTTTTCATGAATGGCTTCCAAAGCATTTTTGATTAAATTAAAAAACGCTTTTAAATACAGGTTTTTCTTCCCCAGAATCCGGCTTCCCGGATTACGCAGATCCATCTCCACTTCCACATTGTACAACTTGTCTTGAAATAACAGCATTAATGATTGCAGCTCTTTGCAAAAATCAATCGGTGTAAGCGGTTCGTCCTGCAAGTCCGGCTTTGATACCTGCAGTAAGTTTTGCAATGTCATTAACGCTTTATCAAGCTCATTTTCCATTGTCTGTAGATACGGATGAGAATGAGATTCTTTCAACAGCTGTAAAAAGCCTTTTACAGCTGTCAGCGGATTTTTTACTTCATGAACGATGCCGGCCGCAATCTGCCCGACTGAAGCAAGCTTTTCGCGGTTTTTGAGCATTTTTTCCGCTTCTTTGCGAACGGATATATCCCGAAAAACCGACTGCATCACTTTTCGATTTCCATAGGTAACTGGCCGGCAGTAAAGCTCTGTTTCTACTACAGTGCCGTCTGCACGGATGATTTTTTCTTCAATAAGCGGAGACAATACACCTTCCGTCATGGCTTTTTGAATCCGTTTTTTGATCATGTCATGTGATGATGGCTGAAACACGGATAGAATATTACCGCCAATAAGCGCTTCTTTTGGAGCCCGAAAAAAATCGGTCCCGGATTCATTAATATAAAGAATGTTATAATCAACATGAATCACAATTGTTTCAAGCGAATATTCGATAATATTCCGATACATTTCTTCTTGCTCACCAATGGTTTGATTGATTTGATCGGGCATGATACCTGTCAATTGCCCCCACTCCTCTTTCCCATATTCCCCCTGTTTCTTTCTTACAATTCGATATCCGCAGGGCTTTTTCCTTTTCAAGCTCAAAAAAACACTTCTTATTTTTATGCGAGCGCTGCCGCCATTATCACTGGCGAAGAGGAAAATATAAACGGCAGACGCCACCTCAAAACATCTCTTTTCTTGCTTCTGATTCATCAGTCTTCAACCGGGACTTCTGTTTTGTGCATACCTGTTTATGACCAATCAGGCCCACATCCAAAATAAATCAAAAAATAAGCCTATCTCTATGATTATGTAGCTTGCTATACTCTTATCGCCATTTTTAAAGCGCTTTCTTTTATGTCCAAAGAACAAATCGCTTACATACAAGCAGTATATCGCCCTGAAATTCCCGGTCCGGCTCCTGAAGAGCAAGTGTGAACAAGTTATTATGCGCTTCGTACCGCTATGTGTATGAACGGTCCCCCTCTCCTTCTGCTTCCGCGAGTTCGGCCGGCACTTCATTCATGGGCATGATTTGCACCTCTGTTGTTTGGATAATAGCTGCCGGTTCCTCCCGGCTGTTTAACAGAATACTGGAATCTCCTTTTTGAGAAAGACGTTCCTGTTCAATTTCATAGAAAACAAGCTGCCGTTTTGATTCTAATGACAAGCCGAGCCGGAATCGGCGCCAAACAACCACCCTGATACAAATGCCGGTTCGCTTTCCCCTTTCCAAAACGAACCCCCATATGCTTTTGCTGCTTTATTCACTTCCAGCCGCCTCTTCGTAGTTTCGAAGCCGGTGCATAGACGCTATGCCCAGCACAGGGCCAATCCCAAGAACAAAAAATGCCCATTCCCAGCCTGCATGCACTTGTATCCATGATACCAGATTAATGGATATAATTGTTAACAAAAATCCAATACTCATTTGAAATGTCAGCGCTGTGCCCAAATAATCTCCCTCTGCAAACTCAGAAACGGCTGCTGAAAACTGGGCAGAATCTGCAATAATAGAACATCCCCAAATAGAAGCCACTACCATCATAAGCAGCAGTGAATGTTCAAAAGTGAAGCCAATCACAAATGTACAGACAGCACTCACCCCCATGGCCCAAATAGTCAGCCGGGCACGACCCACCTTGTCTGCGAGTAAACCGCCGAGCACACACCCAGCTGCACCAGCCAGGCCAATCGTTACAAATGAAAGAAAAGAAGCGTGCGCCAAGCCGCCTTCTGCCATAAAAAGCGGCAGCCATGTCCACATGGCATACAGCTCCCACATGTGCCCGAAATACCCGTAATTCGCCAGCATAACCGGCTTGTTACGCAGTACTTTACCAATCATATTGACCGAGAAAACAGACGGTGCGCCCTGCTGGGGGGCATCCCGCACAAAACGAATCATAATGACTGCCGACAACACCGATAAAATAGAGCTTAAGAGAATAACCCCTCTCCAATCTACATTCATCGTCAGGGCTGCCAGCAAATGCGGCAGGGCCGAACCAAGAGTGAGTGCACCAATCACAATGCCAATCGCGAGGCCCCTGTGCTTCGGAAACCAGAGCGTTAATACTTTAACCGCTACCGGGTAAACACCTGCAAGTGCTGCTCCGGTCACAAAACGCAGCAAAATACCGATAAAAGGATGGTCTGCAAACAAAAGCAGGCTGTTGGCAAGCGCTCCTGCCAGCGCTGATATCATAAATAATTTTCTTGCTGGAAATCGGTCAGAAATCCCTAAAACAGCACTTATCAAAGCGCCGGCTGCAAACCCAGCCGGCACGGCAGCCGACACCCATGGTTTATCCGCTTCCGTTAATCCCCATCGGTCTGTCAGATCATTGATCACAGCGGAAGCACTGAACCAAAGGCTGAGCGCAAAGAACACAGCGGTAGAGCCCCATGCCAATGCCCCCCATTTTGACTGTTTCATTTCTTGTCCTCCTCTTTCTGTGTCCAGACCATTGTACAAAGAAAAGAAGAAAAAAGGGAACGCAAAAAAGAGTTTTCGAAATATTTTGTTATAAAATCTAACATGTTCGTTGCACACACTCTTTTTTCTCCTTATACTCCGTATTATCAAACAAATAGGGGTTCTTATTATCGCAATCAAGAACAAAGATGCTGCCTAGGGTTCCGGTTGAAAAACGTCTGGTCCAAGAGGGAGCGTACAGTATGTACTGTATACACGGAGGGATAAAAGCCCGGGAGAATTTTACATAAAATTCTCCCGGGCTTTTTTATTTTTCCGCTATATTCGGAAAAGAGGGTGAATGAAGATGACTGAAAAAACAACACTTGCGAAATCACTGAAACTGCACCAAGTTGTATTTATGGGGCTTGCCTGGATGACACCGATGATTTTCTTTACCGTTTACGGCGTTGCATTTGAAGCGGCAGGCGGAATGATGGCCGCTGCTTATATCGTTGCTTTTCTGGCTATTTTCTTCACTGCTTACAGCTACAGCCGCATGGTCAAAGCGTATCCGATTTCAGGTTCTGCTTACACCTATACGAAAAAAGCAATCCACCCCATAGCCGGATTTTTAGTCGGCTGGGCTCTATTAATGGATTATATTTTCTCACCCATCATTGCGGTCTTAACATTTGGCATTTTTATGAATACCGAGTTTCCAGTCATTCCGGTTTTCGTCTGGATTATTGTGATGAATGTGGTGCTTGCGGTCGTTAATATTGTCGGCATCAAGTCCGCTGCACGCGTCAGTGGTATTTCGGTTCTTGTACAAATTGGATTTATCCTGTTGTTCTGCTTATTCATCGTAAAAGATATTGTGACTGGCGACACCGGGTCAAGCTCCCTGTTTTCGCTCGCGCCGTTTTTCGGTGAACATGCTGGACTGGGTGCTGTTTTTTCCGGTGCCGCACTGATCTGCTTCTGCTTTCTCGGATTTGACGCCGTCACCACTATGTCAGAAGAAACGATCGAAGCGGATAAAACGATCCCGAAAGCCATTTTCCTCATTGTTTTTATTGCTGCGGCGATGTACATTGCGATTTCGTATTTAACGCAGGTTGCTTATCCTGACTTTACATTTACCAATCCCGACAATGCCGCTTACAGCCTTGTACAGCTTGTTGGCGGAAACCTCTTAAGCTCGTTATTTATTATGGTATTGATCATCGCTACGTTTACGCAAGGGGTTTCCTCTGTCACTAGTGTCAGTCGGTTTATGTACGCTTTAGGACGTGAATCGATTCTGCCGGAGAAGCTGTTTACCTCTCTTCATCCAAAATATCAAACACCGGTCGCAAACATCTTGTTTGTCGCTGCCGTTTCTTTATCTGCTGTTTTTATTAATTTGGATACAGCCGTTATGTTTGTCAGCTTTGGCGCTTTAACTGCTTTTACATTCGTGAATGTATCGGTTATTGCCCATTACTATATAAAGTTAAAGAAGCGTTCACCGAAAGAAACGTTTTTGTATCTTGTTTTCCCACTGATCGGTGCCGGGTTTATCGGCTGGCTTCTGACGCTGTTAGATAAGCATACGCTGACGTACGGAGTTATCTGGGTCGTTGCCGGCTTCATTTACTGGCAGGCTAGAAAAGCCTGGCTGTCAGCTCAAAGCAAGCAGCGGGCTGTTCAAACAAAACCGATTGTCCAGCAAAAAACGATGTAAGATAATCTGACATAAACGTTGTTTTCAGTTTTTTCAGATTGTTATACTTGTTTCATAAACCAATAAAGGTTTTCACATCGCGTTGAAAACAAAAAGCTGTCTAGGGTTCCGTTTAAAGAGTTCTTCTTTAAAGCCTGGTCCGAGAGAGAGCGTACAGCTGCTGCTGTATACACGGAAGGATAAAAGCCTGGGAGACGACCATCTCCCGGGCTTTTATCCTTTTTTCATGATTCCATATGAGCGCCCTGCGCTTTGTTCACTCAAAAGGGGGATGTTTTACATGACTGATATGTTAACAAAGTATATTCCTGCCGGCGGCAAATGGTCCGGCCGGATCAGCCGCGGCAGATCCATTACATTTACGGCGATGGAAGATGGCGCTAATGTCTCTCTTCTTCTTTATTCCGCCATGGATACAGCAGAGCGCTATAATATGCCGGATACATTAAAAGCTCAGCACACTGCCCACTTAACGACAGGAAACGTGCTGATGAGTGATAACGGGCACGTGCTGGCCAGCCTCACAGATGACTCACTCGGCTGGCATGATACGATTTCCGGTTACATCTCACGCCGTATCGTCAACGAGCGCTACGGACGAACACCCTATCAGAAAAAACGAAACGACTGGTATCGAAGCGGTGAAGAAAACTTTGCCGTTGAACTGTTCCGAAACGGCCTGACAACACGCGATCTCGTCCCTGTTGTGAATTTGTTTTCCAAAGTGTACTGCACGGAAGACGGCCGCATGCACTTTGCTTCCGGCCATGCCAAAAAAGGCGACTCTGTGACACTGCGGACGGAATTAGATGTTCTGCTCGTTTTATCTAATACGCCAAATCCGCTTGACCCAAGCCCCGTCTACCCTTCTGTACCGGTGAAAATCGAAATTACAGATGCAGCTCCGGTGCAGGAAGACGACCTTTGCTTGAATCACCGCCCGGAAAACCGGCGCGCGTTTGAAAATACATGGGATCACACAATGCTTACTCAAGGAGGCGTTCGATAATGGCGGTATTACATCATGTTGTGAGTGATCGAAAAGCAGAGGATGCTTTTTACAATAAAACCATCCCAGCGGGAGATGGCTGGACGTATACGCTAGAGCCGGGACAGGTGCTTCGTATTGTCGACTTGGAGGGAAATCAAGCAGCGGACACATTGTTTTATGATGCTGATAATCCGGCGGATCATTACAGTGCGGTCAACACGATTACGCGCCAGGGCAATGTGTATTTAACAACCGGCTCTGTTCTTTTATCTGAATCAGGCAAAGAACTGGTCAAAATTGTGGCTGATACGTGTGGCAGTCACGATACGATCGGCGGCGCCTGCTCAGCACAAAGCAACACAGTGCGCTACTCACACGATACGCTGCCGATGCATAACTGCCGTGACACGTTTATGCTGCAGCTTTCCAAAAACGACCCACGCTTTACAAAGCGGGATTTAGCTCCTAACGTCAACTTTTTCATGAATGTACCGGTCACCCCAGACGGCGGGTTAACCTTTGCTGACGGTGTTTCGGCTCCCGGCTACTACGTGGAAATGCAGGCAGTGAGCCGGACACTTGTCCTAATCAGCAACTGCCCGCAGTTAAACAATCCTTGCAACGCCTTCAATCCGACACCGATTCAGCTGCTAATCTGGAATCAAAACTAAAGGAGCGATGACCATGCTTACAAAAGTATTAATTGCCAACCGCGGAGCCATTGCCGTCCGCATTGAACGAACCCTTCGCCAAATGGGCATCGCCTCTGTTGCCGTCTATACGAAAGCAGACCAGGACAGCCTGCATGTTGATTTAGCAGATGAAGCGATTTTAATTGGGGAAGGCGCAGCGAAAGACAGCTATTTAAATGCAGAGCTTATTTTAAACACCGCTATCCAAACAGGCGCTCAGGCCATTCACCCCGGATACGGATTTCTAAGCGAAAATGCTGATTTTGCCCGTGCCTGCCGCGAAAATGGCATTGCATTTATCGGCCCGACACCAGAACAAATGGAGCTGTTTGGCTTAAAGCATTCTGCCCGTGAAATGGCGGAAAAAGCGGGCGTCCCGCTTCTTCCCGGTACAGCACTCATTACAGATCTTCAAACAGCTTTGTCAGAAGCAGCAAAAATCGGCTATCCGGTTATGCTGAAAAGCACAGCGGGCGGCGGCGGCATCGGCATGCGTGTCTGCGAGGATGAAACCGCGCTTTGTGACGCCTTCGATTCAGTATGCCGTCTAGCCGAGACCAACTTTAACAATGGCGGTGTGTTTTTAGAAAAATACATTCAAAAAGCGCGCCATGTAGAAGTGCAAATTTTCGGCAATGAATTCGGTGAGGTAGCCGCGCTTGGCGAGCGGGATTGCTCGATTCAGCGGCGCAATCAAAAAGTCGTTGAGGAAAGTCCGGCTCCCTGCCTCTCTTCTGCGGTCCGTAAACAAATGCTCGACTCTGCCAGGCGTCTTGCAGAAGAAGTCGGCTACCGGAGTGCGGGAACCGTCGAATTTTTATATGATCCAGAAGCAGAACAGTTTTATTTTCTTGAAGTAAATACCCGGCTTCAAGTCGAGCATGGCGTGACGGAGGAAGTGCTTGGCATCGATTTAGTGGAATGGATGGTGCGCGAGGCAGCAGGCGAATTACGCGGGCTCAGCCACTTATACAAAGCGCCAAAAGGCCACAGTATTCAAGCTCGCATTTATGCAGAAGACTGCTTGAACGACTTCCGGCCAAGCGGCGGTCAGCTCGACCAGGTCCGCTTTCCTGAACAAGCCCGCATTGAAACATGGGTGCGGGACGGGCTGAACGTGACGTCTCTTTACGACCCTATGCTTGCGAAAGTGATTGTTCATGCTGATACGCGCGAAGAAGCCATCGACAAGCTGCACGCAGCACTTCGTGAAACGCGCCTTTACGGTGTGACAACGAATCTTCAATTCATTCAAGCGCTCCTACAGGAAAAAGACTGCCGAAGCGGTCTCGTTCATACCCGTATGCTCGACGGTTTTACACCGGCGGAACAGGCGATTGAAGTGCTTGATGGCGGCATTCAAACGACCGTGCAGGACTGGCCGGGTCGTGTCGGCCACTGGGATGTTGGCGTTCCTCCGTGCGGACCGATGGATCCTTTTTCGTTCCGAATCGGCAATAAACTTTTAGGGAATGAAGACCGGGCTGCCGGCCTTGAACTGACTCTTCGCGGCGGGTCTTACCGTTTCCGCGGCGATACTGCTTTTTGCCTGACAGGAGCGGACATGAAGGCTGTACTGGATAAAGAAGCGGTGCCTATGTATACGATTGTGCAGGCAAAGCGCGGACAGGTGCTGACGTTCGGTGAAGCCGAAACAGGCATGCGCACTTACTTCCTCGTCGCAGGCGGGTTAGATATGCCGCTTCACCTCGGCAGTGCAGCAACGTTTACCCTTGGCGGATTCGGCGGACATGGCGGACGGGCGCTGCGGACAGGAGATGTTTTGCAGGTTCATCCTGTTTCCCTTCCTTCTCCTGCGGCGCTTGCGGTAGACAAACAGCCGGTTTTAACAAAAGAATGGACCATTGGTGTGATCCCAGGCCCTCATTGTACAACTGAATTTTTATTGCCGGAATACTTGAAGCAGCTCACTGAAACAAGCTGGGAAGTTCACTTTAACAGCTCGCGCACTGGTGTCCGCTTAATTGGGCCTGCCCCGCTCTGGACACGTGAAGACGGCGGTGAAGCCGGCCTTCACCCGTCTAATATTCATGATAATGCGTATGCCATCGGAACACTTGATTTAACAGGTGACATGCCGATTTTACTTGGTCCGGACGGACCGAGCCTGGGCGGATTTGTCTGCCCGGTCACAACGGCTTCCGCAGAATTTTGGAAGATCGGCCAGCTGCATGCCGGCGACCGCATCCGTTTTCAGCTGTTGACGCTCCAGGAAGCCGAAGTTCTTCGCCAGACACAAGAGGAGCACTTGAATGCCATTGGGTTACAGGAAGCGTCTTCTCTGCTTCCATTGCTTCCGGAAAAAGCGGCCCGCCTTACGCCGGATTATCCGATTCTCGTTGAGCAGTCAACGGGCAGCTTCCCGATGATGATCCGGGCAGCAGGCGACGAGCACGTACTGGTTGAATATGGGAAGATGGAGCTTGACCTTCTGCTTCGTTTTCAAGTTCATGCTTTAATGGAAGCCGTTCAAGCACGCTCTGACATTCCGGTTCTTGATTTGACGCCGGGTATCCGTTCTTTGCAGGTTCATATCGATGCTTCCAAAATGTCGATCACGGAGCTTTGCGAAGTTCTCGCAGCCATCGATGAAAAGCTTCCACCGCTTGAAGAAATTGAAGTGCCATCGCGCATCGTCCGACTTCCCCTTTCCTGGGATGATCCGGCGACGCAGCTGGCCATCGAGCGCTATCAGAAAAATGTCCGCCCTGACGCTCCGTGGTGCCCGAGCAACCTCGAATTTATCCGCCGGGTCAACGGGTTAAACGACATCGAAGATGTAAAACGTATCGTATTTGACGCCAATTATCTTGTTCTCGGCCTGGGAGATGTGTACCTCGGTGCCCCTGTCGCAACGCCGGTCGACCCGCGCCACCGGCTTGTGACCACTAAATACAACCCGGCTCGTACATGGACGCCGGAAAACGCAGTAGGGATCGGCGGTGCTTACATGTGTGTATATGGCATGGAAGGACCAGGAGGCTATCAGTTTGTCGGCCGTACCGTACAGGTCTGGAACCGGCTTCGTGAAACCGAAAGCTTCCAGGCCGGCAAGCCGTGGCTGCTCCGTTTCTTCGACCAAATTCAATTTTATCCGGTTAGTGCGGACGAACTGCTTGAAATGCGTGAAGACTTCCTGCGCGGACGTTTTGAAATCGACATTACGGAAACCACCTTTAAACTCGGCGACTATTTAGCTTTTCTCGAATCCATTGAAGAAAGCGCCCAGGAATTCCGCCAAACACAGCAGGCTGCTTTCCATGCCGAGCGGGAAAGCTGGCGCGAACTTGGCCTTACGGAATATGTGTCCGAACACGAAGCAGCAGAGCCAGCGGAAGAAACCATTCCGGAAGGAGCGGAAGCGGTCCGCTGCTCAATGCCTGGAAGTGTGTGGAAGGTTCTTGTTTCTCCAGGAGACGAAGTGAAGAAAGGCGATACGCTTATCATTGAAGAAAGCATGAAAATGGAGTTTCCCCAGCCGGCTCCATGTGATGGCTTTGTCGAGTCTGTTTATGTAGCGCCGGGAGATGAAGTTCATGCGGGACAGTTGATTGTTTCCATTACCAAAGAAAAGCGAGGTGCTTTTGATGCAGACGATAAACCTGCCGAAAACGTTATCCATTCGTGAGTTAAAGAAGGGCTACCAATCTGGCAGCTTAAAGCCGGAGATGGTCGTTGAAAAAATTATCGAACGGTCTGAGACTGACCGAGACATGAATATTTGGATTACACCGCCGTCCTGGAGCTTCATCCGCCCTTACGTAGAGCGGTTAAAAACTATCGATCCATCCCAGGCACCGCTTTGGGGCATTCCATTTGCCATTAAAGACAACATCGACCTTGCTGGTGTGGCGACAACAGCGGGGTGTGCAGAATTTGCTTACACACCCGATGAACATGCAACCGTCGTTGGGCGCTTGATTGACGCAGGTGCTATTCCAGTCGGAAAAACAAACCTAGACCAATTTGCGACTGGCCTTGTTGGAACAAGAAGCCCGTATGGCGAAACGCAAAATGCGCTGAACCCCGATTTAATCAGCGGCGGTTCAAGCGCGGGCTCCGCCGTATCCGTCGCCCGCGGCCAGGCGGCTTTTTCACTCGGCACAGACACAGCAGGATCCGGACGCGTACCGGCCGGGCTCAACCGATTGATCGGCTACAAGCCGAGCCTGGGTGCATGGCCGGTCAAAGGCGTCGTTCCGGCGTGTGCGAGCCTTGATTGTGTAACGGTTTTTGCCAACAGCCTAGATGATGCAGATCTTGTCGATCAAGCTGCCCGCGGCTTTGATGCCCGGGACCCATGGTCGAAACAGATTACACGCCAGGCATCAGCGCTTCCCGAAAAAATATTAATACCAAGCGAATTGCCGGTTTTTTACGGACCGTTCGCAGATCAATACAAACAGGCCTGGCAGCATACGTTAGAAAAGCTGCATGCGCTCGGTCTGCCTGTTGAATCAATCGATGTCACCTACCTTTCCGAGGCGGCGGCTGTTTTATACGACGGACCGTGGGTAGCAGAGCGCTGGGCTGATTTGGGCTCGTTCATTAACGAGCATCAAAGTGTCGTATTCCCGGTAACAGAAACTGTACTACGATCCGGAGCTAAGCCGGAATATGACGCAGCCTCCGTTTTCAATGCGATGCATACGCTTCAGGCGTTTAAACAAAGAGCCCATCAGCAGCTTCAAGATGCCGTTTTGGTTATGCCGACAGCCGGCGGTACGTGGACACGCGAAGAGGTTCGCCATAACCCTGTTCACACAAACAGTCAAATGGGGCTTTATACAAATCACTGCAATTTGCTTGATTTGTCCGCTGTGAACATTCCAGCCGAAGACGCAGCCCAAAACGTGCCGTTTGGCATTACACTGTTTTCAGGACCGCGAGATGAGCATTTGATTTCGGGCTTCGCCGGCTTGTTTTTGCATGGCCGCCGCGTGCCTAAAAAACCATCCACGACGCTGGTTGCTGTCTGCGGCCTTCACATGAAAGGATTTCCGCTTGAAAAGCAAATGCTCGAGCACGAAGCCCGTTTTGTCCGGGAAGCAAAAACAGCTCCCGACTATAAGCTTGTAGAGCTCGATACCATGCCGAAAAAACCGGGGCTCATTCGAACAACAGAGGATGGCTTCTCTATTGAATTGGAATTGTGGGAAATGCCTATTTCTCAATTAGGATCATTTGTTTCCCTTATTCCGTCGCCGCTTGGTTTTGGCACTATTGAGCTCGAAGATGGCACACATGTGCAGGGATTCTTGTGTGAAGCAAGCGCGGCAGCGGCTGGAAAAGATATCTCTTCCCTCGGCGGATGGCGATATCGCCAAAACTAAAAAGCTTCAGCGGCATTAAGCCGCTGAAGCTTTTTTATGAGCGCGTAAACAGCTCCCGAATATAAGCGCCAAGCTGTTCATCTGTTAAATTACTGGCAGCGGCCCCACGGATCATATCCACTGTGAGGACGGTTTTTTTCTTCGAGTGAAGAATATCCGTCATCCAAAGCGTTTTATATTTTGTATGTTCTTTTTGAACGAGATTCATTGCTTCTTCTGCGGTTTCCACCTTTAACCTGCTCCAGTGCATCGCAATTTTAAAAAGCGACGGGTGGCTGAGAGACAAGGAAGCCAAAAGTATGTATTGAATAAGGACATTAATCACCTCATCTCGCAGGTGGTACCGTTTATTTAAATCGGCAATAACAGTAAGATCCATATTAGAGACGGAATCTTTTCCAGTGGTATGCATGATCATCTGCCGTGGACTAATACTTTTAAAATATGCGGCAGCGTTATGGCTCGTCATTGAGCGTTTCCTCCTTTTTAAAGAATCCTTATTCCTTTTCTTTCCCCGCCTGCCCCTTTCTAAAGCCTTCTTTTTTCTAGAAAATGTTTGAAGTTCCGTATTCCCGGCTATTCTACTACACAAAAGCTCTTTTAAGCCGAAAAAAGAAAGGACTTTTCCGATGAGCACAATAAAAGATCTTCACCACACAGATGAACCCGTTCAAGAAACCGGCGCCTACATTTGTGCCGCTGGCAAAAGGGAAGAATTAAAGGAAGGCGAACAATTTCCTGTCTGCCCGAATACAAATGCACCGACCACCTGGCGCCATGAAGATCATATACACAATACCGGCGACCGCGTGACAGAAGCCGGTACGTATGTAGATGAAGACAAAGACGAAATGGAGCTTGCACAAGGAGATACTTTCCCATCCTGCCCTAAATCCGGACAATCTACAACATGGAAACACGCTTAATAAAAAACGGCCTCTGGCATGAGAGGCTGTTTTTTACTTTTATCAGCGCCCTTGAAGTGCTATTTTAACGCCAAGGCCGATATAAATTGCCCCGATCACTTTATTACCACCGCCCCGGTTCAGCCAGGAAATGCGCTTTATCCGCTCGCTGATCGGTTCGATGGCCAGCGCAATCAGCGTCGTATACACCACGCCGAGCAGCACGAAAATGAGACCGAGTGTCATAAATTGAAAAACAGACGCTCCGCGCGCCGGATCCACAAACTGTGGCAAAAAAGCCAGAAAAAACAGCGCCGTTTTCGGATTTAATACTTCTGCCAGAATCGCTTGTCTATAAATGCGCCCGGCTGAAGCTGCCGATGCCTTTGCCATTTCCGTTTGAGAGGCCTTAGCGAAAACAGCCCGGATGCCCATATAAAATAAATAAAAGGCACCGGCCCACTTCACCATATTAAATGCGGAAGCAGATGTCATTAAAATAGCCGACAGGCCGACAGCCGCAAAAATAGTATGAATTAAATCACCCGTTGCAAGACCCAGGCCGGTAATAACGCCTGCTTTCCGCCCGTTTTGAACCGTTCGTGCTGCCGTTAGCAAAACAGCCGGACCGGGAACCAAAAACAAGCCGATCACAACCGCCGTAAACGTCAGCAATGTCGAAAAATCAAACATGATGCACCCTCACTTTTGCTTCTTATTCTACTCTTATGATAGCAGTCACGCCCTAAAATAATCCAGTTTATCTTGCTAAAGCGTTTTGGACAAAAGAAAAAGCAGCCGCTTCCTTAGAGCGCTGCTTTTTTCTCCTTATCCCAAATCAACGTTGTGGTATACCTGCTGTACATCCTCTAAATCTTCGATAGCATCAATCATTTTTTCGAATTGTGCCTGGTCTTCTTCTGACAATGTCACGTCGTTTTGTGCAAGCATCGTCAGCTCCGCAACTGTAAATTCTGTTACGCCCGCTGCTTTCAGTGCTTCCTGCACGGCATGGAATTGATCCGGCTCTGCGTACACAATCACGGAATCTTCTTCTTCAAGCACATCCCGTACATCGATATCAGCTTCCATTAACAGCTCCAGCACTTCGTCCGCTGTTTTTCCTTCCAAGCCAAACACAGCTGTTGCATCAAACATGTAAGCAACCGAACCGCTCACACCCATGTTTCCGCCGTTTTTCCCAAATGCAGCCCGCACATCAGAAGCGGTCCGGTTCACGTTATTTGTTAAAGCATCTACGATCACCATAGAGCCGCTTGGCCCAAATCCTTCGTAGCGAAGCTCATCGTAGTTTTCTTCCGCTCCGCCTTTTGCTTTTTCGATCGCCCGGTCTATAATCGTTTTAGGCACGCTGTATGTTTTCGCGCGCTCAAGCACCATCCGAAGCGCCTGATTGCTTTCTGGATTCGGCTCGCCCTGCTTGGCTGCTACGTAGATTTCACGGCCGAATTTGGCGTAAATACGGCTTGTGTTGGCATCTTTTGATGCTTTCTTTTCTTTAATGTTATTCCATTTACGTCCCACACTGAACACTCGCTTTCCATTTTACAATCTATGTTTATTATACAATAAACATAGATCTCCATACAAAGAGGGTTTATTGATCCCGAAATACAGCCGGACGCTTTTGGATAAAAGCGGTTACGCCCTCCTGCACATCTTGCGAAGCAAACAGCGCACCGAATTGTTCCACTTCAAGCGCCAATCCGTTCTCAAGTGGAAGCTCTGCACCCCCGAATACAGCCTGCATCGCTGCTTTTACAGACAAGCGGCTTTTCTGTGAAATGAGCTCCGCTATCCCGGCCGCTTCTTGCAAAAGCTGATCTGCCTCGACAGAACGGTTCACCAAACCAATCCGTTCTGCTTCCCGTCCATCTATAAACCGGCCGGTTAAAATGAGTTCAAGCGCCGTTGCCGTATTCGTTAACCGGGTGAGGCGCTGCGTCCCCCCGTAGCCTGGAATCAAGCCAAGCTTTGTTTCGGGAAGCCCGAGTTTTGCTTCATGCACCGCAATCCGCAGATGACAGCTCATCGCCAGTTCCAGCCCCCCGCCCAGGCAGGCACCATTAATCGCGGCAATGATCGGCTTTTCGGACTGCTCTATTTTTATACATAATGCCTGGCCTTTCTGCGCGGCTTTCTTTGCTTCTTCTACCTGTCCAAACAAAGATGTGAATTCTTTAATATCTGCCCCGGCCACAAAGAAAGAGCCATCCCCTGTTAAAATACCAGCTCTGACAGACGGATTGTTATTCAGCTCATCGATACACTGCTCCAGCTCTTCCAGCAATCTTTCATTCAGCGCATTCACAGGCGGATTTTTCAGCATCATGTAAGCGATCTTGTTTTCCACTTTTGTTTGAATCAAAGAAAAAGGCTTCATTTCTATTCACTCTCCTTGTTAACATCTTGTTTTCATTTTATTGTACAAAAACCCAAATGAGTATTCACTCATTATTTACCCGCAAAAAAGCGTCTGAACAAACTTGTTCAAACGCTCCTGCTTCTGTTTTATTTTCTTGGGAAGCCCATTTGGTACTGTTTAGGAATGCCTGCTTCTTTTCCTAATTGAACACCTGCTTCAAGCGTCCAGTTTGGATTTCTCAGCATGCCGCGTCCGACCGCCACAAGATCAGCTTCTTCGTTGCCGATCACCGCATTGGCCAAAACAGGCTCATCCAGGCGCCCGACTGCAATAACGGGTACGTCGACCGCTTCTTTGATAGCCCGCGCCAGTGGTACTTGATAAGCGGCATGCGTGCCCGGCCGTCCAGCTGCGGCAATTGGGCCTTCGCCGCCTGCGCTAATGTGGAACATGTCAACACCTGCTGCTTTATACTCTTTTGAAAAGGCAATGCTTTCCTCAATCCCATAGCCGCCTTCAACATATTCTCTTGCAGAAATACGCATAATAAGCGGCATGTCTTCCGGCATTTCACTCTTAGCTGCAGCAATCACTTCTTTTCCGAACTTTGTTAACTCTTGTCCATATTCATCAGTCCGTTTATTTGTCAGCGGAGACTGGAATTGGTGAATCAAGTAGCCATGCGCTCCGTGAAGCTCAATGGCGTCCACTCCTGCTTCCACTGCCCGGCGGACAGCAGACCTGAACTTTTCGACCATCTCTTTGACTTCTTCCGTCGATAATGCTCTTGGTGTTTTAGACTTCTCGTCAAAAGCAATGGCAGATGGTGCCACCGGCTGCTCCGCATCTTCTGCTTTGCGTCCGGCATGAGCGATTTGAATCGCCACTTTTGCTCCGTGCTGGTGAACAGCATCAATAATTCGTTTTAGAGCTGGAATTTGCCCGTCTGACCACAAACCTAAGTCAAAGTCTGTAATACGGCCATCCGGCTCTACGTCGGTCATTTCAATAATAATAAAGCCTGTTCCGCCAACTGCTCGGCTGACATAGTGAACAAAGTGCCAGTCATTTGCGATTCCGTCTTTTGCTTCTACCGAGTATTGACACATTGGCGGCATCACGACACGGTTTTTTAATTCAAGTCCTTTTATTTTGTAAGGTGTAAACAAATGCTCCATGCTGTTCGTCTCCTTTTCCCTGCATTTTATATGTATGCGCGTGCATGTAAATTATCCTCTACCAGAACTTCTCTGTCAAACAATGCGCATTGCATACAAAAAAGCTTTCCCCAAATGGAAAGCTTCCTAAACACACTTATCTTTTCAGCTGACGAAATGCAGACTGAAGACTTTCTTGAACAGCCGAGCTTGAAAAAGCGGACTCAAGCGTTTTGCAAAAAGTATTTAATACCTTTTCCAGCTTTTCTTCTCCTTCTTTTGTAAGCGAAGCGTAAATAGCACGGCGGTCATCCTCGCAGCTATGACGCCTGAGAACCTGGCAGTTTTTTTCTTCAAGCCGGTTTACCAGGCGGGACAGCGCACTTTGACTTAAGCCGACCATTTCCTGCAGCTGATACAATTTTAGTTTTTTCTCCGGGGCTTCTGATAAAAACAGCAGCACGTAGCATTCATTTAGCGAAAGGCCGTGCTCCTGCTGCAGTGCCCCCTCCAGATCCTGTGCAACAGCCGCCTGCATCCTGGTCAAGGCGAGCCACCCGTTAAACAGCGGCGCCTTTTGATCGTTTTCCATCTTCACGTTCACCTATTTCTGCAAAATAATCATCCTATGCATGAAGCAGTATACTTCATTATACTATGTCCGCTTCTTCCTTCAACAGCAGGCAGGCCGTTTCGGTTGTACCGCGCCTGGCTGCGCTCATGAAAAAACCACTGCTCAAATCGAGCAGCGGCATAAGACAATCAAGCGGATAAGCTGTTAAGGAACGCTTCGATTTCTTCCTGTGTTTTCCGGTCTTTGCTGACAAATCGGCCCGCTTCTTCTCCGCTATGGTAAGCGACGAAGCTCGGAATACCAAATACATTCAGCTCACCGCACAAGTCAATAAACTCATCCCTGTCTACATAAACAAACTGATATTCCGGATAATCCGCTTCAATACCCGGCAAGATCGGCTCAATGACCCGGCAGTCCGGACACCAATCCGCTGAAAACATAAAAACAACGCGCTCTTCTTTTTTCAACTGCTTAAATTGATCCAGTGATTGCAATTTTTCCATCATGATTCCCTCCAGCTTTTTTCATGTACAACCCATTATACGACTTTTTAAGCGAAAGAAAAAAGAAGAGGTTTCAACGGCCGTTGAAACCTCTTCTTTTATCGTGACTCGTCTGGATTTTTATAATGAGCCGAGTTATTCTGCTGCATAGCCGATAAAAACTTTTTCTGGCTATGCAGCAGAATCATCAGGCCCTGTTATTCATAAACCCGCCTAAGCCCTTTATAAATCCTTTGCGTTAAAGGTGTCTCCGTTTTCTAAATTACCGGATTGAAAGCCGCGGTAAAACCATTTTTTCCGCTGCTCTGATGTACCGTGCGTGAAGCTGTCCGGTACAGCATATCCTTGTGAGCGCTTTTGAATCGTATCATCTCCGACGGCGCTTGCCGCAGTCAATGCTTCTTCTACGTCACCTTCTTCAAGCAAATCCATTCCCTGTGCATGATGAGCCCAGACGCCCGCATAGTAGTCGGCCTGCAGTTCCAGCTTAACCGAATATTTGTTGTACTCTTCTTCGCTCAGCTGCTCCCGCAAAGCATGTACTTTTTGAGAGGTGCCCAGCAGTGTTTGAACGTGGTGCCCGACTTCGTGGGCGATCACATACGCCATTGCAAAGTCTCCAGGTGCTTGAAACTTGCTTTGCAGTTCTTGATAAAAACTTAAATCGATGTAGAGCTTCTGGTCACCCGGACAATAAAAAGGACCGACCGCTGAGGTGGCGGTTCCGCAGGCGGAGTCTACACTGCCGGAATATAAGACTAAAACCGGTTTTTCGTATACCATGCCTTCTTCCTGAAATACTTTAGTCCATACATCTTCTGTATCAGCCAGCACAACAGACACAAACTCGGCAAGCTCCTGATCTTGTTCAGTTTCTTCGTAAGGAACCGTATTGGTGCCCGATATACCGCCAAGTAATTGAGACGGATCACCGCCAAGCAGCGTAAAAATAAGCACTATAATTAAGCCAACTCCACCAAGCCCGCCGCCAAGCACCGCTTTTCCGCCCATGCCCCGCCGGTCTTCCACGTTTGAGCTGCCTCTTCTTCCCTGCCATTTCACTGTATTCCCTCCTCCAGAAAAACCTTGATCGTACTAGTGTTATACCCAGCGGAGAGAAGCGTTAGACTGTGAAAAAAGACATTTTCGCCTGCGGGTTGATAGAAAAGTGTGGAAATAACATATAAAAAAGGGACCGATCGTCTTTTTCATTTAAAAAACGAATCGTCCCTTATAAAAGTTTTTTTATGATCGTATGTTTTCTACATAGGCTTCAAGCTGTGCAAATGTTCCGGAAAATCCTTTTTTAATGGCTTCTTCGGCGGATTGAAACACCGCTCTTTCTTCTTCTGTCGCGTTAAACGGCATTCCTTCTATCTCAATCGTCGTCTCGCCGTTTTCTTCTGAAAAACTGAGCGTATTTAAAACTTCAAGCGGCCAGCTTTCATTGAATGGCGCACGGACCGTCTCCCCTTGTTCGTCCGCAAATGAACTGGTAAAAGCAAGCTTGTTCGGTGATTCCACTTTATGATATGTAAATTTTCCGTACACCACTTGTCCATCCGGCAGTGTCTGCTTATAGTGAAACAGCCCGCCCGGCTTCACGTCAATCGATACAACATCAAGCTTCACACCCGGCGATCCCCACCAGTGCAGCAAATGGTTTCCATCTGTCCACATGCTGAACATAAGGTCCTGCGGTGCATGTACTTGTTTTGTAATAACTACGTTCATCTCCCAATCCCCTTTCATAATACGTCCTTCTATTGACTATACGTCACATAAAGAGGATTGTACATGCCCGATGTAAATCTACTGTAAAGATCAGGACTCTGCTGTTCTGTTTTCCTAACAAACAAAGTATACTTGAAGAAAAAGAAAAGAAACGGGGCTAGGTGGATGAAGAGAATAGCAGTTTTTTGCGGTTCGGCAAGCGGCGCATCAATAAGCTATACAGACAGCGCTGTTTCACTCGGAAAAGAACTAGCCAAGCGGGGTATCAGCCTTGTTTATGGCGGATCGAGCGCGGGGCTCATGGGGACAGTAGCCGACACGGTTTTGCGGGAAGGCGGCGAAGTAATAGGCGTGATTCCAACATTGCTGAAGGAGCGGGAAATTGCCCATACCCGGCTTACCGAACTGCATGTTGTGGAATCGATGCATGAAAGAAAAGCGAAAATGGCCGAACTTGCTGATGCATTTATTGTACTGCCGGGCGGCGCCGGCACGATGGAAGAGTTTTTTGAAGTGTTTACGTGGGCACAAATCGGCCTTCATCAAAAGCCGATCGGCCTGTTGAATGCTGCGAATTATTTTGATCCGCTTGTTTCCTTCTTTGACCATATGACTACTGAACAATTTTTACAGGAGCAGTACCGTTCCATGCTCTTAGTCCATGATTCGGCAGCACAGCTGATCCGCTCGTTTCATGCGTACGAACCGCCGGCTGTGAAAACATATAAAAAAGAAAAAACCATGTATTAAAAAAGCATGCTTCCTTTTCTATGGAAGCATGCTTTTTGGGCAGTTTCTTCTTTTTCCGGGCGAATGTCAGGCGCCTGCGCTTTTCCCTTTCTTCTCACCCGCTTTAATCGGCAGCCAAACGGTTACCTTTGTTCCTTCTCCTTCATGGCTCTCGAATGTCATATCGCCGCCGTGCTCCTTTATAATTCTCATGCTGACCATCAGTCCAAGTCCCGTACCTTTTTCCTTACTCGTATAAAAAGGTTCCCCGAGCCTTTCTATCCGCTCTTTTGGCATGCCCATTCCCCGGTCTGTTATAGAAACGGCCAGCCTGTTATAGATTTGCTCGTGGTCAATGGAAATGATACTATTTTTCGGCGAGGCTTCCACCGCATTTTTTAACACATTAATAAATACCTGCTTAAGCTGATTTGCATTTCCTTCAAGCTCGATCTCTTCCTTAAACGGCTCCATTTGAATAGTGATGCTTTGGGTGATAGCCTGCATATTTAAAAGGTCGACGACGTCTCTCATTAAATGGCTCAAGGTAATGCTTTGTTTTACGATGACTTCAGGCTTAGCAAGAACGAGCATCTCGCTCGAAACGAACTCAATACGCTCAAGCTCATCGAGCATAATCTTCGTATATTTCGGATCAATGGAATATTCCTGATCAATCAGCTGAATAAATCCCTTTAAGGAAGTGAGCGGATTGCGAATCTCATGGGCGACGCCGGCGGCCAGCTGACCGACAATATTCAACTTTTCTGTTTTTCGTATATATTCTTCCTTTTGCTCCATTTCGGTAATATCCGTCGCTACACAAAGCAGTTCCTTATGCCCTGCTGAAAAAAAGAGCGGTTTTTTCGTTATTTGTACTGTGTAAATACGGTTATCCGGCGTTTGCAAGTACTGTTTTTCCTGTATCTTTGCTTCATCTTTCTCCAGCAGATACATATCTTCCTTTGCCATCTCTTCTGCCTGCTTTGGATCTGCATAAAAATCGCTTTCTCGTTTTCCAAGCATTTGTTCAGAAGAAACGCCATATAAAGCAGCAATGGCGGCGTTCGCCATCGTAAAGCGCCCGTACTGGTCTTTTGCATAAATAAAATTCGGATTCGCATCGATGACCCTTCGGAGAAAAAGCTGCTGAATCAACAGCTGTCCGTTTACTTCCTCCATCTTGTTGTAAATCAATTTCACGTATGCTGTGAAAATGCCCATTACTAAAATAATAAGAGCCAAAATCGCTTGAAACAAAGGGCTGTCCGACGATAAATTGATTACCCCGAATGAGTACGCTAATAAAAGAGAAACGAAAAAGACTCTTAAGAACGTGCGGCGATGCTTGTCGACGATTTTAAATGTTAAATAAATAGCGAGCAAATCCATCACAATGATCAATAAAATATGAATCAAGAACGTCCAGCCGAGCGGGCCCGCCATCGGATAGTAAAACTCTTCGTTAAACGGCGGGATGGAATGGCGATCAAAATCGGCAATCCCAAGCGGTGTCCAGCTGATTATATAAACGACAATAGTCCAAATGAGCATCCCAATATAAGAAAAGCGATTGATCATCTTTTGAAGTATTTTCTTTTTCCGGACATCAAACTGCAGTTCTTCAAAAAAAAGCAGCTGATAGACCATATAAAATAAAAGCGGAGCAAAAACAACTGTTCCCATTCTAAAAAAGCGGAACAAGCTTTCAATCGTTCTCTGATCCAGCCAGTCCTCGCCGTAGAGAACAGCAATGCTCATCTGCCACATTGAAACCGCTAAATAAAAAACAGCAAGCGGATAGGTGATACGCTGATACTTAAGGCGAAACAAAATGACAAACGTTGTAAGCGGAATAAGCGAAAAAAAGACCATTAATAAAAAAGCCATGTCATCACCTGTAAAATATACTTGTTTCTTCTATCCTACAGGAAACCGGCTCATGTTTCGAACATTTTTCGCCAGCCCTTTAGAAAAGTCAAAGAAAAAACAGGGAAAGCTCTCCCCTGTTTTTTCATCCCCCAACAACCTAAAAGGGTTTTTATTTGTGCGGTCGTTTGTATTGATTCCCTTCGTTCATTAAGTTGTATGTATCATTATGAAACAAAGGTATAGCGTAACGGTTAAAATAGATTTTCCGTTATAGATAAAAGTGATATTACGGAGCCAAATGAGCTTCGATGATATTTTGAAGCTCCTGGAGATACACGTGCGCCATCCGGCCAAGCCGTGTTTTTTCATGTGCGATCCAGCCGACCGTAATCGTTTCATCTGCCTCAAGCGGTACTGGCACAATATTCGAGCCGTTTAAATCCTCGCTTAAAATACCGGTAGAAATCGTGTAACCATTCAATCCAATCAATAAATTAAACAGCGTAGCCCGGTCGCTCACCTGAATGCTTTTAGAACGCGGAAGCGTGCTGAACAGCTCTTCTGCATAATAAAAGGAGTTGAATTCCCCCTGCTCGAACGACAAGCGCGGGTATTCTTCCAGGTCTTCAAGCGTAACGGATGCTTGGCCGGCCAGTGGATTTTGCGCGCTGACAAAAATGTGCGGTTTCGCTTGGAACAGCGGATGAAACAAAAGCCCTTCTTCCTTCAGCAGCTGTCCCATCACTTTTTCATTAAAAGAGCTGATATAAAGAATCCCAATCTCGCTGCGCAGGTTTTTCACGTCCTCGATAATTTCATAGGTTCTCGTTTCACGCAGTGTAAACTGGTACTCATCTGCCCCATGCTTTTTAATCATGTCTACAAATGCATTGACGGCAAATGCATAATGCTGTGTGGAAACAGAGAAAAGCTGGCGTGCCGGCGGGGATCCTAAATAGCGCCGCTCAAGCAGTTCTGCCTGCTCAACTACCTGACGTGCATAGCCTAAAAATTCCGCTCCATCTGTAGACAGTGTAATGCCTTTTGGTGTCCGGATAAAAATAGTAATACCAAGTTCAGCCTCCAGCTCTTTTACGGCTTTCGACAAGCTCGGCTGTGACAAAAAAAGCCGGCGTGCTGCTTCATTAATCGAACCGCAGTGTACAATTTCAATCACATACTTTAACTGCTGCAGAGTCATCTTTCTACCTCTTCACTTTACATATTGGTCTATTTTTCTAAACCCCTATTATGCCAAACAACGACCGCTTTGTGAAACAAGGGATGGCACGCACAAAAAAACCGCCGAGCTTGCTCAGCGGCCTTCTTCCTGCATAACGCGGTTCATAGCCGCTTCATAAATCCGGTAGTCGTGATCTGAAAACAATGTAAAAGCTACATAGCCAAATGCCTGCTTCTCTAGAAAATCGATGACCGTGCGGAGAGCGACAACCGCTGCCTGCTCGATTGGAAAACCGTATACACCGGTCGAGATGGATGGGAATGTGATGCTTTTAATCCCGTTATCTGCTGCCAGCATTAAGGTATTCTGGTAACAGGAAGCAAGCTTTTCTTCTTCTCCTTCTGACCCGCCGCTCCACACAGGGCCTACTGTGTGAATCACATATTCAGCCGGCAGCTCGTACCCTTTTGTCAGAACGGCTTCACCTGTTGCCAGCTCTTCCCCGTTCAGCTGTTCAGTACGGATTTTTTTGCACTCATCCATTAGCGCATGCCCTGCTGCCTGGTGAATGGCTCCGTCTACCCCGCCGCCTCCAAGCAGTGACCCATTAGCGGCATTGACGATCGCTTCTGTTGTCTGCTCAGTAATGTCTCCGACCATAAGTTCAAGAACATTATCATTGATTTGTGTTTTCATTGTCTTCACTCCTTTAATTGGATGTGACGCATGATAAAGCCGCTTTTCGGCATGCTTGGCATGCTGGTCATACTGAAGCTGATATCCTGCTCAGGTACTTCGTAAGACAAACGGTTAACGAGAAAATCAACGCTTACTTTCATCAGCTCGATCGTAATCCATTCTCCTGCGCAGCGATGCCCATTATGATAGTCGCCGCCGCCCTGCGGAATAAAATCGAACGGGCTTTTATCCCACTCTCCAAACCGTTCCGGCTGAAACAAATCTGGATTTTCCCACAGATGCGGGTCATGGTTGGTGCCGTATAAATCGAGAAGCGCTAACGTTCCTTCCTTAAAGTGCATGCCCCGCCATTCAAAATCTTTTTTCACTTTAGCGCCCGTGAAAGGAAAAAACGGATAAAAGCGGCGGACTTCCTGCACAAAGCATGTTGTATAGGAACCATTGGCAGACGTTAATGTTGGTTTTTGCTCTGGAAACTGATGCAGCGCAAGTGCCGTAAAAGCAAGGTAAATGGACACCGCTGTAATCGGCCTTAAAATATTCACCACTTCTACAGCGGCTGTTTTTGTATCCAATAATTCACCATCCAGCTCCCGATGATGAGAAAACACATACAGCGTTGATTCTTCCGGTGGATGGAGCTTCCCAGCCCGCACCTCTTCAATCAGGCCGCCTACCCACTTTTCAGCTTTTCGTCTGGATCGGCGTGTTTTCCAGTATTCCGGTCCGGCTGAAACGGCGGATTCAAACAAAGCACTCAATTCCTCTGTCCGCTGCTGTACTTCCTCTTCCTCAAGTGGTACACCGGCCCATTGGCAGGCAATCCGGCACAGCAGTTCTTTGGCTTCTTTGTATAAAACGATCCCGTTTTGCAGTGTCCACTTCCTTGCTGCCGCTTTCCACTGTTCTTCAGCGATGCCATTCAGCCGGGCAATGTGTTTCGGAGCCATTAAAGACATAAAAGCCGCTTTCCGCTGCCGGTGTGCTTCCCCGTCAAGTGTTTGAACGCCGCCTTCTCCAAACAGCGTTTTAACGACTCTCTTCGGCGCCGCTCCTTCCCGCTGAAACTTTGCCGGATCATAAAACAAAGCGGCCGCTTCCTTGCCGCCCATACAAATCGCCGGCTTCCCCATTAAACGCGTTTCAAACAAATCGGATTGAAAAGACCTGCGCCGGCTTGGTATGTACATGTATCCTTCTCTAAGCAGGCTTAAGCTTTGATCCAGCCCTTCTTCATGCGGCATTTTGTTTTGTCCGGACATCCACATCTCTCCTTTATGTTTTATGCTCCTCTTTGTTTTCCCCCTTTTGCCGGAAATATAGCTTTTTTTCGCAAAAAGGCTTCCGTTCCCTGTAAAGCTTTGGCCATGCTGATTTTTCCTTAAGAGAGTATACTGAAGGAAAAACGAATATAGATAGGAGTTCATTCTGTTGGAAAACCGACCGAACAGCTTAAAGTTAAAGCCTTTTGTTTCTCTTCTTTTGTCGTCCGAGTTTCCACAGCGGCTGCTTGTTGCCGGACTGGCAGCAAGCGTGCTGACGACAGCTGCCGGGCTGGTCGTTCCTTTACTGACCAAAAACCTGGTCGATGGCTTTTCGCTTTCTTCCTTGAGTGTACCCCTCATATCTGCCATCGCCCTTGCCTTTATCGCCCAGGCTGTCATTAACGGCCTCTCGATTTACTGGCTCAGCGTTGTCGGTTATAAGATTGTTTCAAGCCTGCGTGACCGGATGTGGATGAAGCTGATCCGGCTGCCTGTTTCCTATTTCGATCGGCAGTCAAGCGGAGAAACCGTCAGCCGGGTCGTAAATGATACAAGTGTCGTACAGGACTTGATTTCTAACCGATTTCCTCAATTTATTTCCGGCATCATTTTGATTATCGGTGCTGTGATCATTTTGCTTTTAATGGATTGGAAAATGACGATGCTGATGCTCGTCTCTGTGCCGCTGGCGATCGCCATTATGTTTCCGCTTGGGCGGAAGATGGCGCAAATCTCGCGCGGGCTGCAGGATGAAACAGCCGCTTTTACCGGACACGTGCAGCAGACGCTCGGTGAAATCCGCTTAATGAAAGCTTCAACGGCTGAACAAAGCGAAGAAAGAAAAGGATTGGCGGGAATTGAAAGACTCTTTCAGTTTGGATTAAAGGAAGCACGGATTTTCGCCCTGATCGCGCCGCTTATGTATCTTGTCGTCATGATCGTCGTTGTGATGATTATCGGCTACGGCGGCATACATGTATCAAACGGGACTATGTCAACCGGTTCCCTTGTCGCCTTTTTGCTTTATTTGTTTCAAATTATTATGCCCATTACCTCATTCGCGATGTTTTTCACCCAGCTTCAAAAAGCAAAAGGAGCCACTGAACGGATTATCGCGATTCTGGATTTACCGCCGGAGCCTGGACAAGATGGAATAGACATGGATATTAAGAATGAACCTATCCACGTAGACAATGTATCGTTCGCTTACAGCAAAGAAGAGCCTGTTTTAAAAGGAGTGTCTTTTACAGCACAGCCAGGTGATATGATTGCCTTCGCCGGACCGAGCGGCGGCGGCAAAACGACGATGTTCGGTCTGCTTGAGCGATTTTATGAGCCCTCTTCCGGTGAAATTCGAATTGGCTCAACACCCATTGCGGACTTATCGATGGCTTCGTGGCGCAGTCAAATCGGCTATGTACCCCAGGAAAGTGCCATGATGGCTGGCACGATTCGGGAAAACTTGGTTTATGGGCTGGCAGGCGGCAAAACAATTCCGGATGAACAACTGTGGGAAGTAGCGAGAATGGCTTATGCCGACCAGTTTATTAGATGCTTTCCGAACGGTTTGGATACAAAAGTAGGCGAACGCGGTGTGAAGCTGTCCGGAGGCCAGAGACAGCGTATTGCGATTTCCCGCGCTTTTTTGCGGGACCCAAAAATTTTAATGATGGATGAAGCAACAGCCAGCCTTGACAGTCAATCAGAAGGGATTGTCCAAGAAGCGCTGGTGCAATTAATGAAAGGCCGCACCACCTTTGTGATCGCTCACAGGCTTTCTACGATTGTCGACGCCGATCAAATTATTTTCATTGAAAAAGGGCAGGTTACGGGAATGGGAACGCACGAGGAGCTGCTCAAATCTCATCAACTGTACCGGGAATTCGCCGAACAGCAGCTGGCATAACATGGTTCAAATTCAAGGTTTTCATAAAGAAAAGAACGCCTAAAGAAGCCTTTTTCTATGACTGAAAGTGCTCTCTAGTTCTTTGGAACTTTTTTTACAAATGCAGTTTGATTGATTGAGAGCCGGGTAACATACAACCGTAAGCGAAATCCAAATTTACTGAGGAGGAATTTTCGATGGCTAATAATAACAATGATAAAATGAGTCGAGAAGAAGCAGGACGTAAAGGCGGAGAAGCAACAGCAAAAAATCACGATAAAGAATTCTACCAGGAGATTGGACAAAAAGGCGGAGAAGCTACCGCTGAAAGCCATGACAAAGAATTCTACCAGGAAATCGGACAAAAAGGCGGAGAAGCTACCGCTGAAAGTCATGACAAAGAATTCTATCAGGAGATCGGACAAAAAGGCGGAGAAGCTACTGCTGAAAATCATGGTGAAGAATTCTACCAGGAAATCGGCAAAAAAGGCGGAGAAGCTACCGCTGAAAGCCATGACAAAGAGTTCTATCAGGAAATCGGACAAAAAGGCGGAGAAGCCAGAGGCCGTAATTCCGACAATGATGACAACGATGGCAAAATGAGCCGTGAAGAAGCAGGCCGCAAAGGCGGACAAAGAAGCCGCCGTTAAAACAGATGCTTGAGGCTCCCTCAATAAGGGTAAAAAAGCCCGTGGACAATATCTTCTTTGAAGATATTGCCCGCGGGCTTTTCGTGTATAAATACCTTAAGCCGCACCATCGTGATACGGTTCTAGCGACATATGCATCAAGAAATGTAAAAATTCACTGTTGTCTTCCTGTAAAAGGTGGCTTGCGTAACTCCATGCGTTTGTTTCAATCCGCAGAGCGATCCGTTTTTTCTCCAGCGGATCATCCGTGCAGTCAAGCTGGTCGGCCAGCTCTTCCAGCTCCCGGTCTTCCGCATGGCCAAGTTCATGGGCAAATACAGCGGCTAAATGCTGTTCAAACGGCTTCAATGAGCCGTAGAGTGTGCGGCACTGTTCTTGAATACCATCCCAATAAAGCGTAATTTTATGCTGAGCCAGGCTGTATTTGCCGCCGGCGATCGTATGGCGGCCTTCTGAATCATGAATTTCAACAGAAACATTGCTGCCGGATCGGTCAAGAAGGTGTTGAACGATTGCTGGAAGCCCGTCTTCTCTCTTATAAAGTTCCATTTCTCTCATTTTTTCTCTTTACCCCTGATCCTTAAATTTTTCTCTATAGGCGGAGGAAACATGTTAAAAATTGAACAATCAAGTTATTTTACTATTATACGATATTCGGGCTTCTTTCGTATATGAGAACAACTTAAAGAAATAAATCACTTGCTGCCCGTGTATTCCTCCTCATAAAAGACCTAATCATTTCCCGGGAAAACACGGTGCTTTTCATTCTTCTCTTTATCCTGCGAATGTATTGGCTCCCTTATACTGGCTCCTTTTCCCTCACAAGGATCTGCGACAACTCTGCGAGTGCTTGAATCTGATAAGTCGGCTCAATCCCTGCTTTATTCGGCTTCACGCCTGGATTAAACCAGCACGTATCAATCCCTGCCTGCTGTCCCCCTTTGATATCCGCATTCAATGAATCTCCAATGATCAGTGCTTCTTCTGCATTGAAATGAGGAATACGTGCAGACACATAATCAAAAAATTCCTTCATCGGCTTTTGAAAACCTGTATCTTCAGAAACAAAAACACCTTTAAAAAGCGCATGAAGCTTTGAATCCAGCAGGCGTTTATATTGTGTTTTTGACACTCCATTTGTCACAATGTACAAGTCATAGTGCGGCTGCAAACCCGTCACCAGTTCCAGTGCGCCCTCTATAAGCGGGTGGCATTCCTCCAGATAGCTCCGGTATTTTGCTTCCAGCACAGTTCCATCCACTAAGTACCCGTATTCTTGAAACAGAAGAGAAAAACGGCTGTTTACAACTTTTTCACGCGTGATGCGGCCTTCTTCAAACTCACTCCACAGCCGTTGATTGATTTGTTTGTATCTTTCTTTTATTTCATCCGTGAGCTGCATGTTTTGCTCAACAAAAAGCAGAGCCAGTGCCGCCTGCTCTGCTGCGCGAAAATCTAAAAGCGTATCATCAATATCAAATAACAATGTTCGGTAGTGTTTCATTCAAATCGCCCCGCTTTCTTTTCTGCACTGCGTTCTCCGCCCAGCTTAAATACCACAATTCCTCCAACAATGACCAGTACCCCAACAAACTGCTGAAGCGTAAATGGCACTCGGTCAAGGCCAAGCCAGCCAAATGAGTCCCATAAAAGCGCAAAGCCCAGCTGCGCAGTAAGCACAACCGCCACTGCATATGTCGGTCCCAAAAGCTTAATCCCCTGTACAAGGCACGTTACCACTCCCACACCGATTAAGCCGCTGAACCAAAACCATGGCTCCATTGGCTTAGGCTCTAGAAGCTTTCCGCCTTCAAACAGAAGACCCATCAAAAAAGACGCCGCAAAGCCCATCCCGAGAACAAGCGTAGTCGTTGCCCATCGGCCTGCCCATTCATTTACCTTACTGTTAAAGACATTTTGCACGCTGACCAGTGTACCGGCTACAAGTGCAAACAATAAACCCATTGCCATCCTTTCTTCTCCCTTCCTATCTGCCTGGCGGCTCGTAAATACTTTGTCCTGCCAGTGCCTGAAGCCCCTGCCGGTCCTTGACTATAATACATCCTTTTTTTCTCTCCACAAGCCCTTGAGCGCAAAATGACTGAATCACCCGGTTCATATGGCGATAACTTGTGCCAATTAAGTTAGCCGCATCTCTTAAACTGGCTGTACTCAGTTTTCCTTCAAAAAGTGCATGAGATTCATCGAAGGAAACCGATAATAAATAACTTGCCAGCCGTACATCTACCGGATACATAAAATGAAAGTTTAACGATGTGGACTTTATGTAAAACTTTTCTGTAATAATATGAAGCAAAAATTGTAAAAGCGGCGGGTGATCGGCCGCCCATCGCTTCAGCAGATGATGATGCACACCAATCATCACTGCCGGCGAAACAGCTTCCACCGTGTTAATGATGTCTATTTCCTGTACATACTCGATATCGCCAATAACGGCAAGCGGCTTTTGAAACGAAAGAATGAGCGTTTTTCCTTCAGCAGAAGTGGTATAAACCTTCAGCTTCCCTTTGACCAGCACATAGACATTCTCAAGTGCTTCACCTTGAGAACACACCCATTCTCCTGGATCAAAATGGTATAAAGATAAATACGGCTGCAGCTCATCCGGAAAAACAGATTCAATGTGATGCATACGTAAATAATCTTTCAGCTGCTTATGGTCGGTCTGCTCTTTCACCTTTTTCCCCCCATTCTGTTAAAGCTTTAAAATCACCACACCAGCGACCATCATCATAATGCCGATCACCTGCGGCAGTCTGATTTTCTGTTTTACGACGCCAAACCATCCATTCAAATCAATGATAAAGGTAAACAGAAGCTGCGCGATAAGCAGTACCGCAATCGTTAACGTTACACCTACATGCTGAATGGCCGTCACATTGCCGAAAATAATGATGGCAGCCAGAGCGCCGCCTGCCAAATAAAGCGGCTTTACCTGCTTAAACTGGCCCCAGGTTCCATCCCGGACAATCAGAAAAACGAGCAGCGCTGCCAGAAAACCGGTCAGCTGCGTTAATGAAGCGGCCTGCCATGTGCCGATAGCTTCACTAATTCGTGTATTGGCTACACCCTGCAATGTAATAAATGCTCCGCCTAAAAAAGCGAAAAAAATCCCTTTCATCCTGCTTCTCCTTATTCTTTGTTTTTTCTTATTAAAAAGCAAAAAGATAGACGCTGAAAAGGACATATGTCCTCAATCATTAAAAAAGAAAAGAACTCATTTTGAAAAGCGCTTCAAAATGAATTCTTCTTAAATCTTTTTCACAAATTCCGACTTCAGCTTCATCGCGCCAAACCCGTCAATTTTGCAGTCGATGCCATGATCTCCATCCACCAATCGAGCGCTTTTTACTTTGGTTCCAATTTTAATGACGGATGAAGTGACTTTTACTTTTAAATCTTTAATCACTGAAACAGAATCTCCGTCTTGCAGGATGTTTCCATTCGCACCTTTCACTACTTTACGATCCTCGCTGCTCTCGGCCGCTGCGCCAGGCGTCCATTCATGTGCGCATTCTGGGCAATTTGGCAGTTCTGTCATTTGTATTTCCTCCAACTTCACTGTTTCTTCCCGGTATACAATGAATCTAGGAAAATCGTAAGCTCGTGGCTTACAGTCTTTCTCCGGAAGCAATCTACCCTAAAAAGTGGTTTTCCTTGAAGACAGCTTTTCTCGTACCTTAGAAGAAAGGCTTTATTTTTCTTCTCTATGCTGTCTCGTTAAGAATGGCTTCCAATTTTCACAACCACCTGTTTTTTTGGTCGTATTGGCCACCCAATCACTCCTTTTCAACTTATACGTGTGTTGCTGTATGGGAAAACTGTTCACTAATTTCTTTTGATCTTTTTGCGGCGCCTTTGACCGCCTCGTATATGGCTTCCCCTCCGCCAAACGATTCGAGCGCTGCCAGTCCCGCATATGTTGTGCCATTCGGCGATGTAATGTTCTCTCGCAGCTCGGCTGGCGTGTTTTCCTGCCGCATAATCATTTTGGCCGCGCCAAGCAGCGTCTGCGCACCGATCTCCCGGACCATTTGAATGTCCATTCCGCTTTCCCGGCCCGCTCTTTCCATTTGTTCAAGCAAAAAATAAAAGTATGCCGGACCACTTCCCGCAATGCCCGTAAATAGATCCATCTTTTCTTCTTCAATGGGGTACACTTTTCCGATACTGCTCAAAAGGGCGGTTGCAATGTTTATGTTTTCTTCCTTCACCCAGCGACCTGCGCAAATCGCTGTTGCAGATTCACCTGCAATAGCTGAAGTGTTTGGCATGGCTCGGATTACCTGCTGGCCTTCTGGAAAAAATGCCTCGATAAAATCGGTTGTGAGGCCGGCCATCACCGAAACGATCACCTGATGCGGACGGATGGAGCCTTTTAATGACTGCAGTGCTGTATCCGCATTTTTCGGCTTCATAGCTAAAATAAAGAAATCGATTTGATCAAACGGCAAATCACTGCTTTGCATCGCCCGGATTCCGTATTTTACTTGAAGCGCCGCCCGTTTTTCATGATTGCTGTGGTTCGTGACGATCACATGCTCCGGAGCCCATTGTCCATTTTGAACAATCCCCGCGATCATGGCCTCCGCCATTGAACCTGCACCTAAAAACGCGACTGTGGTTTGTTTGCCCATCTGTCTCTCCTTCGTGTTCGTATTTTCTGTTCGTATTTTCATAACGGTTTTCATACTAACATGCTCAGGTTATATGTCAAGGGAGAACCATAGAATAAAAAAGAAGTCCGAACATATACTCGCCATTATTTCCCTTTCCAATAACAGCGCTTAATGATGCAAAGGAATAGGCGTTCAGGAAAAAAAGAAAAAGCGATTTTTTCAGATCATTTTTTATTAAAAAAAGATAACCGCTTGACCTTTACGCAGCGTCAGCGTGTAGGATAAGAGCTATCAGGAGGGCTGCTTATGGAATATACCATCAACAAAATGGCACAAATGTCCGGCGTGACAACGCGCACACTCCGCTACTATGACCAAATTGGGCTTTTAAAGCCAGCGCGCATCAATTCATCCGGTTACCGCCTTTACGGCCAAAAAGAAATAGACCTGCTGCAGCACATTCTTTTTTACCGGGAACTTGGCGTCAGCCTGGATGATATTGCAGATATTTTACAAAAGCCGGACTTTAATGAGCTTGCTGCGCTGAAAAGCCATTACGAAAAACTGGCCGCCAAGCATGCCCGTCTTGAAAAAATAATGGCGACAGTGAAAAAAACGATCGCCAGCAAAGAAGGAGAGATCCTCATGCGGGATGAAGAAAAGTTTGAAGGACTGAAAGAAAAGATGGTAGAGGAAAACGAACAAAAATACGGCAGTGAAATTCGCATCCGATACGGGAATGAAAAGGTTGACGCCAGCAACGCCAAGCTGATGAATATGTCAAAAGAGGATTTTGATGCGATGAACCAGCTTGGGGAGAACATTTTCATCCTGCTGGAGAAAGCGTCCGCTACAGGTGATCCTGCCTCACATGAAGCGCAGGAGCTGGCTGCTAGGCATAAGGAATGGCTCGTTTATTCTTGGCCGAGCTATTCCAAAGAAGCACATGCGGGACTCGCTGAAATGTATATTGCAGATGAACGGTTTACGGCTTATTATGATGCCCGTGTAAAAGGCGGCGCCCAATTTTTACGGGACGCAATTATGGTTTACACAGGGGTGAAGTAAGAAAGAAGCCACACAGTTGTGTGGCTTCTTTCACTCGTTTTCCAGCTTTTCAATATATTCATCCAGCTTTTGCCGGTCCTCATCTGAAATAACCGGGAATTGCGGATCAATCCCCTCCAGCAGCTCAATCATCACTTCGGTAATAATGTAGCGTGAATACCATTCATCATCTGCAGGAAGCACATACCACGGGGCATGCTCGGTTGATGTATGGCGCAGCATATCGGTAAAAATCTCCTGGTAATTATCCCAATACTCTCGCTCCCTTACGTCATTGAAGGAGAATTCCCAATTTTTCTTCGGGTCTTTCATTCTTTCCAGCAGCCGCTTTCGCTGTTCTTCTTTCGATACGTGGAAGAAAAACTTTACTACATAAAAGCCGTTTTCTACCATATAGCGTTCAAAATCGTTAATTTGCCGGAACCGCACCGGCCAAATATCTTCTTCTTTCTCTAAATGGTCCGGAATGGTTTCCTCTCCCAATAAATCATGAACGCGTGTCGCGATGACTTCCTCGTAATGAGACCGGTTTAAAATGCCGATCTGCCCTCTCGCCGGAAGCGCTTCGTGAATTCTCCAAAGATAATCATGGCTCATTTCCGTAGCAGAAGGCTTCCCCAGTGTTGTCGTTTTCAACCCTTGCGCATTTAAATTCGAGAAAATATAACTGACGGCTTCATCTTTTCCGGCTGCGTCCATCGCCTGCAGTACAACCAAAATGCCTTTTTTCTCCTCTGCATAAAGCTTCCAGTGCAGCTCCTTCAGCCGGCTCACACGTTCAGGAATCTCATTATCCAGCAGCTCTCGTTCCTCGACACCGCCTTTTTCCGATGTCGCATAATTTCGCAGATCCAGTTCTTGATTGGCTTTCACTAAATATTTTCTCGTGTCCATGCCACCCTCCTATTTTTCATGATCCCACAAATCAGGTTTCTTTTTTCTTACCCGCCTGATACAAGGAGCAAACGAGCAGAAAAGATGGACAACACACCGAAAAAGCAGGTCCCGTTCCAGAACGGGCCTGCCTGCGTTTTATATTTCACAGATGTTGATTTAACTTTGGCGGGACCATATCACCATTGGAATAAGCAATAAGGACAACATGGCACCTGCAAGAGACAGCGCAGCATAGCTTGAGTGGGCAACGACAATGCCGGACAACACTCCTCCAGACGCACCAGCCAGGGCAACAAGCACGTCAACGGACCCCTGCGTTTTTGCCCGGTTAGACGGATGCGTGGCATCGACGATGATAGCAGTGCTGCTGATCAAGCCAAAGTTCCAGCCAAGTCCGAGCAAAACGAGCGCAATGACTGAAAGCACCATAGAATCAGCCGGTGCAAAAGCAGATACCAGCCCGGCCGCAAGCAAAACCGCACCGGCCGCAACCGCCATCACTTTCCGCCCTACTTTATCTACGAGAACACCCGTTATGAGGGAAGGAAGATACATGGCTCCGACATGAAAACCAATTACTAGTCCAACTTCTCCAAGCCCGTGACCATGATGGCCCATATGAACAGGCGTCATCGTCATAATGGCCACCATCACTAGCTGGGTGAGCACCATGACAGATGCGCCAGCCACAATTCCCCGCTTGTTTACGATCGGTTCGACAGCCAAATGTACGACATTCTCTTCTTTTGGTTTAGCCACAATGGCTTTTGCCACTATAAGCGGATCCGGCCGGAGAAAAACAAACAGCACCAGTCCGGCTAAACTAAAAGCAGCCACCGCCAAAATAAACGGACCGGCGAGAGCAGGGATGCCGATCGAGTGAGCAAATCCCCCCATTATCTCTACTAAGTTCGGACCGGCCACGGCGCCAAATGTGGTCGACACCATCGCCAGGCTGACCGCCATAGCCCGCTGGGTCGAAGCAGCCATGTCCGTTCCTGCATAGCGCGCCTGCAGGTTTGTTGCTGTACCGGCTCCGTAAATGAATAGGGAAACAAACAGCAGGACGATGCTGTTTGCGACGGCTGCTGCGACCACACCGGCCGCTCCGACAGCACCGGCCCAAAAACCGGCTGCCAGACCCGTACGCCGGCCAAACCGCTGTGAAAGCCGTCCCACCAAAAGAGCAGATACGGCGGAGCCTAATGTGAACAGAGCTGTTGGAAAACCGGTCATACTATCCGTCCCAAGCATATCCTGTGCCAACAAGGCTCCTACTGTAATGCCGGCCGCCAGACCCGCTCCCCCAAAGATTTGTGAAAGAATCACAATAAAAAGTGTTTTCTTATATAACTGCTTTTGCTTTTCGGGAGAATCGAGGTATGGCTGCAGCCAGGCAGGATGGCGGGCTGCCTCTTTGGCTCGTTCATCTTGAAGGATCATTCTCTCTTCCTCCTTTCCATTCTTTTCAGATTACGTTTATTTAATTGTTTTTGATTTGTTCCTTCTATCGTAGACAATCCGTCCTGCTACAACTGTCTGCACTGCTTTGGCAGCCAGCATCTCTTCCGATGTTCCGGCAAATAAATCCCGGTCAAAAATTGAAAAATCCGCCACATAATTCGGTTTAATGAGTCCACGCTCATGATCTTTACAAATCGCCTGGGCACTGCCGAGCGTGTACATTTGAATGGCCTGGAAACGGGACAGCTTTTGCTCAGGCAGATACCCTTCATGCGCCTCCCCGGGCTTTTTGCGTTCAACCGCCGCATAAATGGAAGCCAGCGGATGGATACTCTCCACCGGCGCATCCGTTCCCGCTGCACACATAATTCCACGGTCTAACAACGTTTTCCACGGATATGCATAACGGAGCCGCTGTTCGCCAAGGCGGTCCATCACCCACGGAAAATCGGATGGAACAAAAGCAGGCTGCACATCCACCACAACGGGCAATGCCGCCATTCTCTCCATTAAGTCTTTGCGCAATACGCAGCCGTGGATAAGACGATCCCGTTTGCCTGCTGGCGGCGGATATTTTTCAATAAAATGAAGAACCTGTTCCGCCGCCGCATCTCCAATGATATGCACCGCAATCGCTTCATTGTATTGACGCGCGAGCTGAATTAGTGCTTCCAGCTGTTCATCCGTATGAATAAGCAGCCCCTGGTTATCAGGCTGGTCCGTATACGGCGCAGACAGAGCAGCGGTTGATCCGCCCAGTGCACCGTCCGCAAAAATTTTCATTGCTCCCGGCTCAATAAACGGTTCATCAAACACGGCATTCGCCTTTATCATCTTTTCAAAGACAGCGTGATGGCGAAGCAGGTTTACTCTGAAATGATGCTTCTCCCCAATCACACGCTGAAAGGCCGTCAGCGGATTGGTAAAGTCCCCGAAATAATGCATATCCTCTGTATGGCCGCCTGTTAGTCCATACGACAGCATTTGATCCACCGTCCGGTTTAGCACATCTGTTAAATAATCAACGTATGCCTCTCCTTTTCTTGGAATCGCCGCCGTAACTGGATCGATGGCTTTGTCATAAAGAAGCCCCGTTAACCTTCCGTCCACACTCCGCCCAATATCACCACCGGCTGGAGATTCACTTTTTTCATCAATGCTTCCGGCCAAAAGAGCGGCCCTGTTGCCGAGCGCTACATGATGGCATACTCTCGTTAACAGGATGGGTTCTGTCCGGATCGCATCGAGCTCTTTCATCGTCGGGATGCGCGGATGGGAAAACGTATTTTCATCCCACCCTTCCCCAAACAGCCACTTGTCCACAGGCGTCGTTCGGGCGGCTTCTTTGACCATTTCCAGCATTTCTTCCGCTGAAGAAGCTGCCGACAAATCAAGCCGGACAAACGTTTCTCCTTGAAAAATCATATGCAGATGGCTGTCCACAAAGCCCGGGTACATAACCGCTCCCTGCAAATCAACCTCTTCCTCTGCTTCTTTTCTTAACTCATCCGCCGTGCCTGTGGCGACAATCCACCCGTTTTCCACTAACACCGCTTCTACCGTCTCATTTTCTCGTTCCATCGTATAGATCGTTCCGCCGTGCCAAAGTTGTTTCATAAAAAGATCCTTTCTGCCGTTTCTATTCTATTTCATCCCGATATTTATAAACAACACGTGAGGCTGTATATTAACAGCTATCAAAAAGAAACCATTTTGAATAAAGAATAAACACAATGGTTTCTAAAATCGATTTCTGCTTATGTACATATTTTCATAACTCGTTCGGTAAAGCTGAACCTTCTCTCTGGCAGCCTAGTCTTAATGTTAACCAGTTTGTTTATAGTATAACAAAAAAACCGCCCATTTTCGGGCGGTTTTCCAATTTATTCTACTGTTACAGATTTTGCAAGGTTACGCGGCTTATCCACGTCACAGTCGCGGTGAAGAGCGGCATAGTACGCGATCAGCTGGAATGGT
The DNA here is from genome assembly GCF_031181085.1 of Domibacillus sp. Taxonomy (NCBI): domain Bacteria; kingdom Bacillati; phylum Bacillota; class Bacilli; order Caryophanales; family Bacillaceae; genus Domibacillus; species Domibacillus sp. The sequence goes on from NZ_JAPSLE010000008.1 coordinate 140,219, forward strand.
ACAACAGCTGCAAGCGGTGCAAGCATTTCGTGAACGGCTGGGAGAACGAAACGGTCGCCTTCCTGCTCAAGGCCTTTCAAGGAAATGATGCATGTGTTAGCGCCGCGCGCGGCCACTTCTTTCACGTTGCTGCGGATGCTCAAGTTTACACCCGACTGCGTCGCAAGAGCGATGACCGGCGTACCTTCTTCGATCAAGGCGATTGTGCCGTGCTTTAACTCGCCGCCAGCAAATCCTTCTGCTTGGATATAAGAGATTTCTTTTAGCTTCAAGGCCCCTTCTAAGCCAACATAATAGTCAACAGAGCGGCCGATAAAGAAGCAGTTGCGTGTTGTTGCAAGATATTCTTTGGCGATTTGCTCGAATTCTTCTTTTGCATCACAAAGCACTTCCATCGCATTTGCCACAATTCCAAGCTCGTGCACAAGATCAAAGCCGATGTCGATGCCCGCTTTTTTCGCTGCTGCGTCTGCCAAAATAGAAAGCACCGCGATTTGCGCTGTATATGCTTTTGTAGACGCTACGGCAATTTCTGGACCTGCATGTAAGAGCAGCGTATAATCCGCTTCACGTGAAAGCGTAGAGCCTGGTACGTTTGTAATCGTCAGCGCTTTGAAGCCAAGTTCTTTTACTTTTACAAGTACAGCACGGCTGTCCGCTGTTTCTCCGCTTTGGGAAATAAAGATAAAGAGCGGCTTTTTTGAAAGAAGCGGCATGTTGTAAACGAATTCGCTCGCTACGTGCACTTCTACCGGAATATTCGCCATTTGCTCCAAGTATTGCTTACCCACAAGGCCCGCATGGTAGCTTGTGCCGCATGCAACGATGTACAGGCGATCTGCTTCATTTACTGCATTCACGATTTCCTCGTCTACATGAAGCTCTCCCTGCTCATTTTGATACGATTGTGTAATTTTACGGATAACGAACGGCTGCTCATCCGTTTCTTTTAACATGTAATGCGGATACGTGCCTTTTTCAATATCACCAGCGTCGATCTCCGCTGTGTATGGCGCACGCTCTACCACTTCACCTTGTTCGTTTTTAATCGTCACGGCGTTCTTTGTCACGATCACCATTTCTTTGTCCATCAATTCTACAAATTGGTCTGTTACTTGAAGCATCGCCATTGCATCAGATGCAACAACGTTAAAGTCTTTACCAAGACCAACTAAAAGCGGGCTTTTGTTTTTCGCCACGTAAATTGTATTTTCATCTTGTTTGTCTAGAAGGGCAAGCGCGTAAGAGCCTTTTAACAGACCAAGCGTTTTGCGGAAGGCTTCTTCTGTTGACAAGCCACCTTTCGCAAACAAGCCGATCATTTGTACAATCACTTCTGTATCTGTATCGCTTTGAAGCTCAACATTTGAAAGATATTCTCTTTTTAATTGTTCGTCGTTTTCGATAACACCGTTGTGCACAAGTGTGTAACGGCTGTCTTCATTTTGATGTGGATGCGCATTGTAACGGCTTGGAATACCGTGAGTAGCCCAGCGTGTGTGGCCGATTCCTACGTGTGATTGTACCTCTTCGTTCACAACCGCACGCAAATCAGCGATACGTCCTTTTTCTTTGAAGATGTGCACACCCTCTTCGTTGCGCACAGCAATACCAGCTGAATCATAACCGCGGTATTCGAGCTTTTCAAGCCCCTTCAATAAAATTTCCTTTGTATCTTCACTGCCAATATATCCAACTATTCCGCACATAAATAGATTTCCTCCTGATTGAAGGCCTCGACAAACAAGCGCCGGCCAAGGCACCTGCCCGTCGCGCTTCGTTAAATTTTATATTTATGATTGGCACATGTCCGCTCCCTTTGTGCGAGAAGTTGCCCTCTCGTTTTAAGGATGAACGTAACAGCTGTGTACCAGCAGCCGGGAGGTATCCGCCGAAACATCGATAAACCTCCTCCTCGTCAACTGAACGTATGGTCGTCCCGCTCAGTTCAGGCGCTTTAAGGTAAAACAGTCGTTCTATAGCTCCTTTCTTTTTAAGAATAAAAACACGATAATCATACCGTGTTTTCATCCCTGCGTCAATCAAAAACTGACTTTCTTCTGCCTGCAGACAGCAGGACAAAAATAGCAGCAGCCACGCACAGAAAACCGGTAGTCATAAAGACTGCACCTAGGCCCATTTGATCTGCTATCATACCGGCTGCAAGCGGTCCAAGAAAAATGCCAAGCGCATAAAAAGACTGAAAAAAGCCCATGGCTGACATTTTAAATGCCGGCGGGCTGGCCAGCACCACTTCGCTGAGTAAAAGAGGAAAAATAAAGCCAAGTGCCAGACCAATAAATAGGTGCACACTACTAAGAGATGCAAGTGTATGCGTAAATGGAACCGCAAATAAAAAAACCGCAGTAAGAATGAAGCAGATCGTAAGTACGGGTTTGTTCCAGCCCGGATCAAGACGATAAAAGACGAGACTGAGCGAAGCAGCCGCATGCGGAATGAAAAAAGCACATGTCAGCCAAATAAAAGACTGCTCCCCCACGCCAAGTGCAGCCGCGTAAATAGGACTGAAGCCAAAGATCGTAATAAACAAAGCTGCATGTGCGATCATGGACAGAAACGTCAGCCCTTTCAGATGCGGCAACCGGATCGTTTCTTTTATATGAAGCGCTGCATTTCTGTGGGCAGCAGGTTTCTCTGATGGCTGTATCTCCTTAATTCTCCACGCGAAAAAAGCACCTAAAATAGAAGCAGCAGCCCCCGTCCAAAACGGGAAAGTCCAGCCGAACTGATGAACAAGCCAGCCGCTGACGGCCATGCTGAAAAACTGTGTGGCTACTGTGACAAACTGCATGATGCCCATCGCCTTAGAAGCACGGCCGGCGCTGAAATAATGGGAGTAAAGCACCGTCGCCATCACCCACATCGATGCGGTGACGCCTCCTAAAAGACGTGCCGTCAGCACCATCGCGAATGAATCAAAGAAAATAAGCATAAGGGTGCTGAGAAGCGCTGCGATAAAGCCGCCCACAAATAAATGCTTGCGGATTTTCTGCAGAAAGTCCGACAAGATGCCGAGCGGGAAACGCAGTAAAACCTGCGTAATACCGTAAGCGCCTAAAATGATGCCAATAGCTGAAAAGCGAAAGCCGATTTCCTGAAGGTACACACCAAAAACGGGTGCATAAATGTACGTAGCCAGCCAAAAACAAAATACAGCTGCTAAAAAGTACGCATGATCGCCGCGCCCGACAATGGGCTGTTTCTTTTCTATGTATTCTTCCACTCTATAAGCTGCCCCCTTTTTATGTGAACGCTTTCTGACTATTATTGTGCAGATGATTCTTCATTTCAACCATTATGATTTGAAAGGTCGGGGCAAGCAAAAAAAGAAGCCCGGCCTGCCAGTATTCCACCAGCGTCCGGACTTCCTTTTTCTTATACGCGAAGACCCATTTCTTCGTCAACGATTTTTGCAATGCGATCTGTGTATGAACGGCATTGCTCTTCTGTCGCCGCTTCCACCATCACGCGTACGAGAGGCTCTGTACCGGATGGACGAACGAGAACTCGGCCATTACCGGCCATTTCTGCTTCCACACGTTCGATTTCTGCTTTGACTTTTTCATTTTCTGTCACATGATGCTTATCTGTTACACGCACATTGACAAGCGTCTGCGGGAATTTTCTCATCTCTGCCGCAAGTTCAGACAGCGATTTTTTTGTTGCTTTCATAATGTTGACAAGCTGCAGGCCGCTGAGCAGGCCGTCACCTGTCGTATTGTAATCAAGGAAAATAATATGGCCGGACTGTTCACCGCCAAGATTATAATTATACTTTTTCATTGCTTCTACTACGTATCGATCACCGACAGCCGTTTGTTCGCTTTGAATGCCGTGCTCGGCGATGCCTTTGTAAAAGCCCAGGTTACTCATAACGGTTGAAACAATCGTATTGTTGTTTAAGCGTCCCTGCTCTTTCATATAGCGTGCACAAATAAACATAATTTGGTCGCCATCCACGATGCTGCCGTTTTCGTCTACTGCAATCAAGCGGTCACCGTCACCATCAAAGGCAAGGCCGATATCCGCCTCTTTTTCTTTAACGAGCTGTGCAAGCTTTTCTGGATGGGTTGATCCAACACCGTCGTTGATATTTAAGCCATTTGGCGCAGCGCCCATTGTTGAAATATCCGCTTCAAGATCGGCAAACAAGTGAGCAGCAAGTGAAGAGGTCGCGCCGTGTGCACAATCAAGTGCCACGTGAATGCCATCAAAATCTTCTTCAACAGACTGCTTCAAGTACTGGATGTACTTTTGGCCGCCTTCGAAGTAATCACTCACTGAGCCAAGATCTGCTCCTGCCGGACGCGGCAGTGTATCCTCTGCCTGATCTAAAAGTGCTTCGATTTCTGCTTCCTGCTCATCAGAAAGCTTAAAACCGTCAGAACCAAAAAATTTAATTCCGTTGTCCTGAACAGGATTGTGCGAGGCTGAGATCATGACACCTGCCTGCGCATCCATGGCTTTTGTTAAATACGCAACTCCTGGTGTGGAGATGACGCCAAGGCGCATAACTTCCGCTCCAATAGAAAGAAGTCCTGCTACAAGTGCTCCTTCAAGCATTGGACCTGAAATGCGGGTATCCCGTCCAATCAATACTTTTGGACGTTCCGCATCTTTCGTTAACACATATCCGCCAAACCGGCCCAGCTTAAACGCAAGTTCCGGTGTCAGTTCTGTATTTGCCACGCCTCTGACGCCATCTGTACCAAAATACTTACCCATCTATTGTTTCTCTCCTTTTATCAAAACGGCTTTATGAAGATTTTTCCGTCGATTTTTCCACTGTGACTTTCACTTTTACTTCCTGCGGTGATGAGAAATTAAACTGTTCTCCCAAGTTCACCGGCACGGTAAGCGTTGTATCCTTTGTTATCCCGCTTACATCAACCGGAAGAGAAAATTCCTTTAACTCCTGCAGCGCTGATTCTTTTCCGTAAATCGTGATTTCATCTACATCCGGCTGGAGTGAAGAAATCTTCACGTTATCGGCCGGCGTGCCTTTTGCTACCGGATTGAGCGGCACCTTTTTGCTTGGATTTTTTACCGCGATCGACACTTGGACCGTTTCAGGCTCAACTTTTACATCAAGCTTGTTTAAATTCCCATCGAGTACCTGTACCGCTGCGGTTGCGGTCGTTTCCTCATCGATTTCGTCTTCACCGGTCAGGGCTGTGCGGACAAATGCAATTTTCTCAATATCCGACTCAGACCCTGTTACTTTTACTTCTCTTGGGGCAACCGTTACGTTGTCGACCTGATAGCCTTCTGCAAGCGCAGAATCATTAAATTCGGGTGTGACGGTTTTCGTAGTGGTTACTTTCTCTTCTATGTTTACATCAACCGTAGCGGGCTGAATCGACACATCCAGCTTGTCAGAGAAGTTTTTGTGCGTAATAGCTACCCGGTGCTTTCCAATCTCATAATCCGTTAAGTCGAGGTTCACCTCGAAATCACGCAGGCGCTTTGTTGATTCAATGATACTCTTCGGACCGGAGATCTCCACCCTCACCTGTTCCGGTACACCAGACACATATAAATTTTCTGTATCATAATATGTCTTCAATGGTACGTTCGTCAATACCTCGGTTGTATCAAGTGCACCGTTTCCTGCCTGCTTAACTGATTCAAAATCACCAAAATTCACTGTCATGTAAAGCAAAAAAGCCAGTAAGAAAGCCACAATGCGTACAAACCATTTGCTTTCCACGAAATTATCCATTGTTTCTGCGCCCCTTCCACATCCAGCGGTTGGAAGACTCATTTTTGCTGATGCCAGTCAACAGCTGATGCTCTAAAATGTCCCGAAATTCCTCTTCCGTTAAATCACGGTACAAATCACCGTTTCGGGTTACAGAAATAGCGCCTGTTTCCTCCGATACGATAATCGTCAAGCTGTCTGTGACCTCACTAATACCAAGCGCTGCCCGGTGCCGTGTGCCCAGCTCTTTTGAAATAAACGGGTTTTCCGATAAGGGCAGGTAGCAGGCGGCAGCGGCAATCTGGTCTTTTTGAATAATAACAGCTCCATCATGCAGCGGCGTATTGGGAATGAATATATTAATCAGCAGCTCTGATGTAATAACGGATTGCATCGGAATGCCCGTTTCAATATAGTCGTTCAGGCCTGTTTCTTTTTCAATGGAAATAAGTGCACCAATCCGGCGCTTCCCCATGTAACGGATCGACTTAACGAGCGCGTCAATAATTTTACGCTGTTCCTCGTCTTCCTGTATGGCACTGCGGGAAAAAATGCGCCCGCGTCCCAGCTGCTCCAATGCACGCCTTACTTCCGGCTGGAAAATGATGATCACAGCCAGGAAGCCCCAGGTAAGCGCCTGCTGCATAATCCAGCTTAATGTATCAAGGCCGGCAAAACCTGCTATGGCGCGTATAATGACAATAACAAAAATTCCTTTTAACAACTGGACAGCTTTTGTCCCTCTAATGACCATAAGCAGCTTATATATCACATACCAAACAAGCAGTATATCAATCGTATTCGATAAATAATCAATAAACGTATAATCTTGGAAATAAGTCGTAAACGGCATACTAGATCCTCCAGGTTGGAATTACGGAGCCGTGAAGAAATCACTCTCTTACTTAACCTGTCCATTATAACATACAAGCGAAAAAGAAGCAGACGATTACCGTCAGCTTCTTATTGAAACACCATTTTTATTTCATACCAAATTCGACCAAACAATGCATCTATCTCCTCAATATCTCCTGTAACGTTACCAGCAGATGCCATAAAGCGATCTCCATTAATCACAGTGACATTTCCATCGACAGAGCCCTCGATTCGAATGTCGCCGTTTTTCACGACAATATCTTCTTCAACAACAGTTCCGGCCGGTACAATGACGGTCTCGTTTTCTACTTTTAGCGCACTATTTTTCGTAAAAGCAAACTGATTGTCTTCCTGACTGAAAAAAGAAGCAAAGCCCCCGCTCATTAACAGCAGAAACAACGCTGCTGCCGTTAAAAACGGATGGTTTTTAAACCATCGCTCTATCCCGACCTTTTTCCCTTCTCGCGGAAGCAGCGCCATTACACGGCCCGTAAAGCCTGCCGGCGCTTCTATATGGGAAGCACTTTGAACAAGCGCAATGGTTTTCTTTAATTCAGCAAAATGCTGTCTGCACTCCTTACACATTTCTATATGATCTTTTAACTCTTTTTTTGCTTCTTCTTGAATATCCCCATCCAGATACTCATGCATATAATGAACAATCCGTTTCGGACAAGATATCATCGTTCATCGCACCCTTTCTCACAAATGCCGCAAATGCTTTCGCAGGGCTTCACGTCCCCTGTGTACACGTGTTTTTACCGTTCCAAGGGGCAGTTCTAATATATCCGCTATTTCCTGCAGCGGCAGTTCTTCAATATATTTCAACACAACAACGGAACGATACTTCTCTGGAAGCAATAAAATCGCCTTATGAATCGATGCCTGCAATTCAAGGCTCTCGACTTCATCTTCCGGAAGCTGATCGCCTGAGGCCAAATGTGAGTACATATTTAATCCTTCTGTTCCAGCAATTTCTGCATCTAAATGATAATCCGGTTTCTTTTTACGGATTTTATCAATACATAAATTGGTGGCAATTCGATACAGCCATGTTGAAAACTTTTTGTTTTGATTATACGTATGAATGTTCAAAAAAGCTTTCAAAAAAGTTTCTTGTGCCGCATCCTCTGCCTCATGGCGGTCCCAGAGCATCCGAAAACAGATTTGGTATACTTTGTCCTTATAAAGCTCGACAATTTCTCCAAATGCATTTTGGTCTCCTTTTACAACTTGCTTAATTCGTCTTTGTACAATTAAATCCATTTTCTCTCCCTCCGCCCTCGCGGTATGTGTTTATACGGATGCACGTACATAAAGGTTTCAAAGAAATAAAAATTATTTTTTCAGGTTTACACTTCCATTAAGTGGGTAATTCTTTTGTATGTATAGTTTATTTATGGATAGGGGGTATCATCTGTTGCAGTCCATTCAACTCGAAACAACGATTGAGCAGTACCGTTCTGAAATGATCTCCCAGGCCATGCTGACATCTTTTAATGATCAAAAAGTCATTGAAATCAGCCAAAAGCTGGATCAACTTTTAAATGAATGGTCCATCCGTAAATAAAAAAGCAACCTCTTTTTTTTAGACGTTGCTCCCTTTTATTTCTAATTATAGCAGTTTTTTTGTCGAAAAACGAAAAAATAGACGAAAAAAGGCATTTCATGTATATGCATGAAATGCCTCTTTGTCATAAAATGAGCCATGAAGGACTCGAACCTTCGACCCTCTGATTAAAAGTCAGATGCTCTACCGACTGAGCTAATGGCTCAAAATGGCTGGGCTAGAAGGATTCGAACCTTCGCGTGACGGAGTCAAAGTCCGTTGCCTTACCGCTTGGCTATAGCCCATTGATGTTATCTGTTATGTAGTATACCCCAAAAAAGAATAAAAAGAACATGTTTGTATATGTTCCTTTAGGAAAATGGTGGAGGGGGGCAGATTCGAACTGCCGAACCCGAAGGAGCGGATTTACAGTCCGCCGCGTTTAGCCACTTCGCTACCCCTCCATATTATTTAATTAAGAAGTGGTGCCGGCAAGAGGACTTGAACCCCCAACCTACTGATTACAAGTCAGTTGCTCTACCAATTGAGCTACACCGGCATAAATGGTGGAGGATGACGGGATCGAACCGCCGACCCTCTGCTTGTAAGGCAGATGCTCTCCCAGCTGAGCTAATCCTCCAAAATGGTGACCCCTACGGGATTCGAACCCGTGTTACCGCCGTGAAAGGGCGGTGTCTTAACCGCTTGACCAAGGGGCCT
>NZ_JAPSLE010000015.1:0-25556 GCF_031181085.1 Domibacillus sp.
CAAGAGCCATGCAGCTCTTGATATTATCCGGTATTAGCCCCGGTTTCCCGGAGTTATCCCAGTCTTACAGGCAGGTTACCCACGTGTTACTCACCCGTCCGCCGCTGACTTCAGGGAGCAAGCTCCCATCCGTCCGCTCGACTTGCATGTATTAGGCACGCCGCCAGCGTTCGTCCTGAGCCAGGATCAAACTCTCCAAAAAGTGTTTGACTTGCTCATTTGTTTCCATTAAAACACGGGGTGTTTTTAATGGAAGATAAAAATTTAAAACGTTGACGTTTTTATTGATTTTGTTCAGTTTTCAATGTTCAATTTAACTTAGCGTCGATGTATTAAAACTCTGAACAGCGACCTTTAAATAATACCATGACAAGTATCTCCCGTCAATCATTATTTTTTATTTTTTTCAGCTGTTTTTTGTTTACCTATCAGCGACGCTAATTAATATAACATTGGTTCTATCCACGAGTCAATTACTTTTTTCAAAAAAGATCAATTATTTTTTCGCCTGATAATAACGATGAAATACACCTTGTCCTTTTGTTTGAACAGAAACAACTTGAACAAGCTGCCGGTCGATTAAATATTCTATTAATGTAACGAGATCAACTGCATAATGCATTACTTCTTCATGAGTCAGTAACTCGCTGATTGTCCACCATTCTTTTTCTTTCATTAAGGACAATAAATGCTCCGCTCCCCGCTCAGTCCGAGAGTGAATCAAAAATTCGCTCGCTAAAAACAGCAGCTCTAGTCTTTTTTGAAGATTTTCATCGCTTGTTAAAAGCTCTTCATATAGTTTGTAAATCTCCGGTTCAATATGCCGCACTTGATTCCAGACAGTGAGTTCTGGATAAAAGCCATTTTCAATGACAGAAAGCCGCGCAAGATGGTGCAGAGAATGAAGTACGTGATTGTAGGCATCTAAAAAGTGACCATCATTAAAAAATGCTTTTCCATCTGTATATCGCTTAATCAATTTAGCAAATTCAATAGTCATTTTAATTTTACGGCCGTAAAATGGAAAATCGCGCATTTCTGTTTTTAATTCCTGCACATATTCATTACGGTCAAATAAAATCCGGCCATGATACAACCATTCAATAACTTTTCGATTTGAGCCTAGAAGAAGCCATTCTTTTAGTTGCGCTTCTGTTATGATATACATGGAGGCTGTTTCTTCATTTCGATCTACATAATGTTTAATAAAAACGGGCTCATCCGCTTCTTTCACGATAATCAGCAGGATAGAATCAAAGTTTTCGGTAAACGCCCGATTTTGTTCGTTTTTTTGCACGGCCAGCACCCCGAGCGTGTTTTGCTGACTTGTCCGCTCTTGATATAAAGGACGCAAAAGATCTTCCACTTCTTTTCCTCCAGACATTTGAATTTCGTTTTGATTAGTTTCGACATAAAATGTCGAATTCCTCCCTCAAGCAAACAGAGATTATATGGTATAGTGTTCTCTAGGGGGATGAGAAATGGCTAAAAAATATGCCAGCAAAATTAATAAGATTCGTACTTTTGCTTTGAGCCTGATCTTTATCGGATTCGTTGTCATGTACGGCGGGATTTTCTTTCGGGAAAATGCGCTTGTTATGACGCTTTTTATGTTGCTTGGCCTTCTATGTATTGTCGCCAGCACAGTTGTTTATTTTTGGATCGGCATGCTGTCGACCCGAGCAGTCCAAGTCGTCTGCCCAACCTGCCAGAAGCCGACGAAAATGCTTGGGCGCGTTGATATGTGTATGCACTGCCGTGAACCTCTGACGCTAGACGCTTCTTTAGAAGGAAAAGAATTTGATGAAAAGTATAATCAAAGGAAACGCTTTGATTAATCAGCATACATAAAAACCTCCATCCCAAAAGGGTGTGGAGGTTTTTTAATGCAGATCTTTCTGGCTGCATTCTGCACACGTTCCGTACACTTCCATACGGTGGTGACTAATCTTAAAGCCCGTTACATGCGCTGCCAGCTGCTCAACTTCATCTAATCCTGGATAGTGAAAATCAACAATTTTGCCGCATTCTTCGCAAATCACATGATAATGCTCTGTCGTAACAAAATCAAAACGACTAGACGTATCACCATATGTCAGCTCTTTTACAAGACCTACTTCACGAAATACCCGCAAATTGTTATATACAGTAGCCACGCTCATATTTGGGAATTTCCCTTCAAGTGCTTTATAAATATCATCAGCCGTTGGATGTGTCATCGACTCAACGAGAAACTCAAGAATTGCGTGACGCTGAGGCGTAATGCGGACACCCGTTTGCTTCAAGGTATCAAGCGCTGCCTTTAGCTGATCCTGGGATTCATGTACATGTGTATGTGACAAGGACAGACACCTCTTTTCTTTCTAAAAAGGATTATTACTTTATAATCTTTATAAACAGTGTACAGCCAAATGAGTCCCATTGTCAATGGTAAACAAAAACCGGCTTATCGCCGGTTTAATAACCTTTTGTAACATCGATAACGTTTGCATACTCGCCGCCATCCATAAAACAGTGTAGATTATGCTCAAAGATCTCTATCGCTCGGGGAACGTATCTCTCCGTTACACTGGAAATATGTGGTGTAACTGTAATGCCTGGATGCCGCCAGAATGGATGGCCTTCTGGAAGCGGTTCTTTCACAAACACATCAAGATAAGCATGTGCGATTTCCTCATCATTAATGGCTGAAAGTAAAACTGTCTCTGACACAAGGTCACCGCGTCCAATATTGATAAACGCAGCTGTGTTTTTCATTGCTTCAAAATGCTCTGTCCCCAAAGCGTTCACCGTATCCGGCGTACTTGGCAGCACAGAGACAATAAAATCTGCTTCACGGACAGCTGATATCAATTCATCAATAGAGAAAACCCGATCAAATCCCTCCGCTGCATGGCCGCTTTTATTAACCCCTGTTGTTGTCATGCCGAATGCTTTTGCAAGACGGGCGATTTCCTGTCCGATTGCGCCTGTCCCAAGAACAGTCACTTCTTTTCCGTAAAGTTCTCCAAGCGGAAGCTGCTTGTTCCACGTTTCCGTTTGTTCAAGCTTTCGCAGCTCGGCAAACCGTTTTACATGATTCAGCATAAACCCAATTGTAAATTCTGCCATTGGCGTTTTATGTATACCTCGCGCATTTGTGACTAAAATGTCTCGTTCTTTGATCGCCTGCAGCGGCATTTCCTCGATACCGGCTGATGCGACCATAATCCATTTTAATGACTTACATTCGTCAATATGTTCTTTCGTCAAGTCGCTGCCAAAGGTAACGAGAATTTCCGCTTCATGAAGCGGGCGTGCTTCGTCGATGTGTTTATAAAATGAAAAGGTTTCATTTGGAAATTTTGTTTGAAGGTCCGCTTGAATCATTCTAGGCGGACGGAATGTAAAAACGATGTTCAACGCATACCCCTCCTTAGCTCAACTCTTTCACAGCCGCCAGTACTTCTTCTACATGCCCTTTTACACGCACTTTTCGCCATTCTTTTACAACTATGCCTTCTTTATTAATCAAGAAGGTAGAGCGTTCGATACCCATATATTCCTTGCCAAAATTCTTTTTAAGCGTCCAGACACCATATTTCTCTGCTGCTTCTTGTTTTTCATCTGCAAGCAGGGTAAAAGGCAGCTGGTGCTTCTCAATAAATTTTTGATGCCGTGCAGCCGGATCCGGACTCACACCGATCACGACCGTATCGTACTGGGCAAACAAACTGTTTTGATCCCGAAAATCACATGCTTCGGTTGTACACCCGGGTGTCATATCTTTCGGATAAAAATAAAGCACTACATTCTTCCCTGCTAAGCCAGCAAGGTCTACCATCCTGCCATCCTGGTCCGGCAGCACAAAAGCTGGAGCGGGCTTTCCTATTAAATTGGACATACTGTTTCCCCCTTTTTTCTTTTAGCGTAGCGAATCAAATCGAAATTAGCAACCCGAAAGCGATACATTGATTCCTTTCTTGAAGAGGTCTACAATAAAACAGGAAACTAAACCAGGAGGCTTGTCATAATGAATTTTTCAAAATCAGAAGCGCTTCATGAAGAAGCGCTCAAACATATTGTTGGCGGCGTAAATAGTCCGTCCCGCTCTTATAAAGCGGTAGGCGGAGGGTCGCCTGTTGCCATGAAACGCGGTGCCGGCGCCCGCTTTTGGGATGTAGATGGAAATGAATACATTGACTATTTAGCGGCCTATGGACCCATTATTACCGGACATGCCCACCCGCATATTACCGAAGCCATTACGAAAGCGGCACAAAACGGTGTTCTCTTTGGTACCCCGACCGAGCATGAAGTAACGTTTGCCAAGAAGCTGAAGAAGGCAATGCCGGCACTAGATAAGATACGGTTTGTAAACAGCGGTACGGAAGCGGTTATGACGACGATTCGTGTGGCGCGTGCTTATACAAAACGCGATAAAATCATCAAATTTGCCGGGTGCTATCACGGACACTCCGACCTTGTTCTTGTTGCAGCCGGCAGCGGACCGTCTACACTAGGCACGCCTGATTCTGCCGGTGTACCAAAAAGTATTGCTCAGGAAGTCATTACCGTCCCATTTAATGAAACCGAACCGTTAAAAGAAGCACTTGAAAAATGGGGTGACAATGTAGCGGCCGTCATGATCGAGCCGATCGTCGGCAATTTCGGCATCGTTGAGCCGAACCCAGGCTTTTTAGAAGAAGTTAAACGGCTCACCCATGAGGCCGGCTCATTGCTTATTTTTGACGAAGTTATCTCTGCTTTCCGCTTTATATATGGCGGCGCCCAGGATTTACTCGGCGTTACACCGGATTTAACAGCGCTTGGGAAAATTATCGGCGGCGGCCTGCCAATCGGCGCTTACGGCGGACGAGCTGATATTATGGAAGAAGTAGCTCCGCTTGGACCGGCTTATCAGGCAGGAACGATGGCTGGAAACCCAGCTTCCATGCTGTCTGGTATTGCGTGTCTGGAAGTGATTGAGCAGGAAGGCGTTTACGAGCAGCTGGACCGGCTTGGTGCGATGCTTGAAGCAGGACTTCTTCAGGCAGCAGCAAAGTCCAATGTCCCTATCACCATTAACCGTTTAAAAGGTGCTTTGACTGTTTACTTTACCGATCAGAAGGTCGTAAATTACGAGCAGGCAGAAGCAACAGACGGCGGGCAGTTCGCTAAGTTTTTCAAGGAAATGCTGCACCGCGGCATTAATCTTGCTCCGTCTAAATATGAAGCCTGGTTCCTGACGACAGCCCACACAGAAGAAGATATTCAAACGACGATAAAAGCGGCGGAAGAAGCCTTCGCTGAACTGTCTTAAGCATAAGGAAACGCCTTCAATTTGAAGGCGTTTCTTTTTCATTTTTCTTTCACTTGCAATGCCTTCTTTTCCGTTGTATAGTACAGTTTGTTTCACTCGCAAAAATTTGCGGTAAATACGTATTTATACAATTCTTTAGGAAAGGAATTACTGACCCAATGAAGCTTGGTGCCCGCATATTCAAAACGGGAATTGCTATTGTACTGGCTCTTTACCTTGCACAGTGGCTTAACCTGCCGTCGCCGGTCTTAGCAGGAATTGCTGCGATATTTGCTATCCAGCCGAATATTTACAGGTCTTATTTAACCGTCATTGAACAAGTTCAAGCAAATATTATCGGAGCTGTTTTGGCCATCCTTTTTGTACTTGTTTTTGGCAACCATATTATTATTATCGGCATGGCTGTTATCATCTGCATTATTTTATTGCTTAAATTTAAGCTTGAGAAATCTATTCCAATCGCCCTTGTAACAATCGTCGCTATTATGGAAGTGCAAAACGACCAGTTCGTCCAGTTCTCTATGATTCGCATGTTTAATATTTCGATTGGTGTTTTATCTTCTTTTTTAGTGAACCTGATTTTTCTGCCGCCCCAATACGAAACCAAGCTGTTTTCATTAATTAATCAACTGAATGAAGACGTCTTGAAATGGATTCGTATTACGTCACGGAACGCATCTGAGTCATATCTGTTAAAAAAAGACATTGTTAGACAGCGCGAAAAATTAATTAAAATTGATAATATGTTCTTACTTTATAAAGAAGACCGGACACCACTGAAGAAAAATCTTCGGGCAAAGCAGCGGAAAATCGTTCTGTACCGGAAATTAATTCTAACAACAAGACGGAGTATGGATATTCTACAGCGGCTCAACCAGTATGAAAATGAACTTCACCACTTAAACCCTCAACTGCTGCGTACGATGCAGGATCATCTTGACTGTCTTGTCAGCTATCACGAGCACCTGCTTCTCCGGTTTGTCGGCAAAGCAAAAACTACGGAAACGTCAGAGGAACTGTTTGAACCATGTATGAATCGTGATGAATTTATGCACATGTTTACGGATCAAATTTACAAAGATAATCAGCATGAAATCACCTCTTCTATTCACCTTCTCCATATTGTCTCTTCCATTTTGGAGTATGGCGAAAAGCTTGAGAATCTTGATCATCTGATGACAAGCTTTTATAAATACCATACAGATGATGAGGCACCGGAGTACGAAGAAGAATAAAAAAGCAATGCCCGAACGGGGCATTGCTTTTTTATTGGTTTAATTGCTGAACTTGGAACAACTTCCAGTAACCGCCTTGTTTTTTCATCAGCTCATCGTGCGAGCCGTCTTCGACCACTTCACCGTGTTCAATTAAAATAATGCGGTCTGCATGAGTAATCGTCGACAATCTATGCGCTACAATAAAGGTGGTCCTTGTTTTTGCCAGCGCTTCAATCGCTTCCTGAATTAAATGCTCGCTTTCCAAATCAAGAGCAGATGTTGCTTCATCTAAAATAAGCAGCGGGGGATTTTTTAAAAACACACGCGCGATTGCAACACGCTGCTTTTGTCCCCCAGACAGTTTTACACCACGTTCACCGACTTTTGTTTCGTAGCCGTTTGGCAGTGCCATAATAAAATCATGTGCATTGGCTGCTTTAGCCGCTTCTACGACCTCTTCCTCCGTCGCACCAGGGCGTCCAAGCAAAATATTTTCCCGGACTGAGTCGCTGAACAAAATATTATCCTGCAGCACCATGCCGATTTTATCGCGAAGAGAGCGCACTTTAAAATCTCGAATATCTGTACCGTCGAGTAATATACGGCCGCCTGTTACATCATAAAAACGGGGAATCAGGCTGACAAGAGATGACTTGCCGCCGCCGCTCATGCCGACAAGGGCAACCGTTTCTCCTGCTTTTACATGGAGATCTATATCCCTTAAAACGAGCTCTTCTTTCTCATCGTATCGAAAATCCACGTGTTCAAATAAAATATCACCTTTCACACTTCGGCATTCTAACGCGCCTTTTTTATCCGTAATATCATACTTTTCATCGAGAAGCTCGAATACACGGTCCATTGACGCAATGGATTGTGTAAGCGTAGTGGATGAATTCACAAGGCGGCGCAGCGGGTTGTATAAACGATCAATATACGCAATAAAAGCCGCCATTGTCCCGACTGTTAAGTTTCCGTCAATCACCTGCAGGCCGGCATACCCAATGACTAAAAGCGGCGCGGTATCAGTCAAGGTATTTACAACAGCAAACGCTTTAGCATTCCAGGCTGTTTGATCAAGCGCTTTTTGCAAAAAGTTTTGATTGTGTTTTTGAAAACGCTCTTGCTCCACCGGCTCTATAGCAAAGCTTTTAATAACCGGCATTCCCTGCACACGCTCATGTAAATGACTCTGTACCTCGGCGAGCGCCTGTGAGCGGACACGTGTAAGACGGCGCAGATTGCCAAAGAAATACTTTACGCTTAGTCCGTAAAACGGGAACACAACAAGCGCTACCAGCGTTAACTTTACATCCATTGTCATCATAATAATGGCAGCAATCACGATGGTCGCTGCATCCAGCCAGACGTTCATCAAGCCGGTAATCACGAAGTTTTTTGTTTGCTCTACATCATTGATCACACGTGAAATTACTTCGCCTGCACGTGTGTTGGCATAGTATTTAAAGCTGAGCTTTTGAATATGCGCAAACAGCTGGTCACGGATATCGTATAATATTTTGCTCCCTGTCCACTGGGCAAAGTACTGCCGGTAATATTCCACCGGATAACGAACAATGATAAACAAAACGAGCATAAGTCCAATCACCAGGTAAAGCTGTTCCTTTTTATCGGCGGCACTCATCGAGCCGCCAATAATATCATCAATTACGTATTTAATGAGGATAGGCAGCAATAGCGGTATCCCAAATTTTAAAATACCGATGATTAGTGTGCCGGCAATCTGCCATTTATATGGTTTGACAAACTGCATATACCGTTTAATTACATCCATACTTAACCTCCCATCCACCACGAAAAACCTGTTGAATACTTCAACAGGCATTTAACGGCACAGCTGAGAATATTTCCCGTACCAGCGTTCAATAAACCCGGGAGAAAAAGGGCCTTTTTTCTGCTCAATCAAATAAAGCAGATGGTCCATATTCCGCCGCAGGATTTTATCGATCACTTCCGGATAATTCATTTCACGGCTATGCTGTCGGTACTCATCTTCATCCAGCAGAATGTACGTCATATCAGGAAAAACCTTTACGTCAAGATCATAGTCAATATACTTGAGCGCTCCCTGGTCAAATACGAATGGTGAACTGATGTTGCAATAGAAGTGAATACCATCTGCACGCAGCATCCCAATCACATTAAACCATTTTCGTGTGTGAAAGTAACAAATCGCCGGCTCGCGGGTAACCCACGTACGTCCGTCTGATTCTGTTACAATCGTCCGATCATTTCCGCCGATTACAATATTTTCAGTTGCTTTTACGACAACTGTTTCTTCCCACACCCGATGAATGTGGCCATTGTGTTTGTAGCTGTGAATCTGAACCGATTCACCTTCTGCAGGAATCTCCATCGTTGTCCCCTACTTTCCAGCGTCACCTGCTTTTTTATTTCCTTTTTGTTCAAACGATAAAACGTTTCTTTTATATTATACCGATTAACAAGCCAAATGAAAACAAATGAAGCCCCGGCATCATTGCCGGGGCTCCATTTGTTTGGCTTTTTAGCCGTTTGTTGTGGAGTTTTTCTTACGTGCTGCAGATTTCGCGTTTTGTTGTTGTACTTCCTGCACATTTGTTTCAGAAGCAAATTCTTCTCCATACTGCTGACCTTGACCTTGAGCAGATGCAGCGTTTTGCTTTTTCACTACGTTTACGTCTGTGCCGGCTACTGTTTTATTACGCTTGTTTGGCATGTTCTTCACCCCTGCAGTTTTTTTTGTGGCTTTGACCTTCTCCACGTTGATTATATTGACCAAAAAGGGGGAGAGTTATGCACAAAAAATTAAACAAGAAGTGAGCGGCCGCCATCCACGATAATCGTTTGCCCACGTATCATAAAAGCGCCTGGCGATGCTAAAAACAAGACGGTTTGCACAATATCATCCATTTCAACAATACGTCCGGCTGGTGTGTTTTCCCTGGCATCTGCCAAAATTTCATCACGGTTTGAAAAGTGCTTTAAAGCGTCCGTGTCAATCGCTCCGCCCGATACCGCATTTACCACAATATTCTTTGGCGCCAGTTCCACAGACAGATAACGGGTCAGCGCCTCCATCGCTGCTTTTGACACACCGACTGCTGTGTAGTTTTTCAAATAGCGGATCGATCCGAGCGAGCTGATGCTGACAATGGAGCCGCCGCCGTTTTTTTCCATTAATGTTGCCGCTTCCTGCGCACAAAATAAAAGAGCCTTGCTGTTAATGTCCATCGTCCAGTCCCAATGCTTTTCTTCAAGCTCCATAATCGGGCGCTGTACACCGGAGGCAGCGTTGTTAATAAAAAGGTCTAATCGACCGAATTCCTGCGCAACCGTTTCAAACATGGCTTTGATTTTTGCTGTATCTCCTACGTTTGCTTTAATAACCAAAGCCCGGCGCCCGAGCGACTCAATTTCTTTTGCGGTTTCTTCCGCCGCCGTTTTGCTGCGAGCGTAGTTTACCACAATGTCATATCCCTGCTTTGCAAGTGCAATGGCAATGGCTTTGCCGACGCCGCGGCTTGACCCTGTTACAAGAGCTGTTTTCATTGGTCCATTCCTTTCACGTGCTTCCAAATTTTTTGATGAGAAACAGGAAACGCGTAAGTTTCTATTTCATGGGCCGGCACAAATGCCGTTCGGTCTTTTTGTACTTTTACATCGACTGTTCCTACATACACATCGATTTCCCACGTTAAATGGGTAAAAACATGGGTAATGTCTGTTACTTTTTCCGGATTGATCTGAACGGTCATTCCATATTCCGTTTCCATATAGGAAGCCAGTGCCCCGCGCGGATTGATTCCCACAGGCAGCTCCATATTTGGAAACTGCCATAATTTTGCTAACAAACCGCTTTCCGGCCTTTTTTCAATTAGAACCGTTCCATCCGGCGCCTGCAGAACAAGAGCGCCTATCCGGACTTTCTTATCTGATTTCTTCCTTGTCTTCACTGGCAGCTCACGCTGAACCCCTTCCTCAAATGCCTGGCAATGATTTTGAACGGGGCATAATAAGCAGGATGGTGATGAAGGAGTGCAAATCATGGCGCCAAGCTCCATCAATGCTTGGTTAAAGGAAGAGGGATCTTCTTTATATATTAAATGGCGAACGGCTTCTTCAAACACTTTGCGTGTCGACGGCTTAGCGATATCGTCCCATATCGTTAAAATACGAGAAAGTACCCGCATGACGTTTCCGTCTACTGCCGGCTCAGGAAGTCCATACGCAATGCTCAGCACTGCACCGCCCGTGTAAGGTCCTACGCCTTTTAGGGACAAAAATTCATTTCTGTCAGACGGCACTGTACCGCCATAGCGCTCGGCTACTTCCTTAACGGCTGACTGCAAATTACGAACACGCGAGTAATACCCAAGCCCTTCCCATGCTTTCATAACGGCATCTTCGTCTGCCGATGCCAGTGATTCAACGGTTGGGAATTGCTCCATAAACCGGTTAAAGTATGGAATAACAGTATCCACTCTTGTTTGCTGAAGCATAATTTCGGATACCCATATTTTATAGGGATCACGTTCACGCCGCCATGGGAGGTCGCGCTTTTCTGCTTCATACCAGCCGACTAAATCCTGTTGAAATTTCTTGGTGTTTATATTCTGTAGTGCACTGTTTTCCGGCAAATTAACTGTCCCTCCGCTTTCTCCATGTTACAATAGACTAGAATTCGGGAATACCACTTACATGAGACTTTTTTTAAAGGAGGCTGTCCTTATTGGATACTGGTACCCACATTGTCATGGGCTTTGCGCTCGGCGGTCTTGCCACGCTTGATCCGGTCGTTGCGGCAGATCCCGCTACAAAATATGCCGTTATGACAGCCGCTGTCATCGGTTCGCAGGCCCCTGATATTGATACCGTTTTGAAACTCCGCAACAATGCGGTTTATATCCGAAATCACAGGGGAGCTACTCATTCTATTCCAGCTGTTGTAATGTGGCCCCTTCTTATTACAGGTGCGTTGTTTCTGCTTTTTAGAGACGCTGACGTCTTTCATCTTTGGCTTTGGGCGCAAATTGCAGTTTTTCTCCACGTATTCGTTGATATCTTTAACGCATACGGTACACAGGCGCTCCGTCCATTTTCTTCAAGATGGGTAGCCCTTGGAGTCATCAACACGTTTGATTCCTTTATTTTCACGATGCATGTGATCGGGCTCCTGCTCTGGTGGCTGGCCGGCTTTGAGCCTGCCCCTACATTTGTCATCGTGTATGCGGTTCTGTTTATTTACTACATTCTCCGCTTTCAAATACAGGGAGCTGTACGCGAGTCCGTTCGCCGCTTGATCCCGGACGCAGAAGAAATTATTATCGCACCAACCATGCGTTTTAATCAATGGCGGATTGCGGTTAAATCCCCTGAACACTTTTATGTAGCAAGAGGATACCGGCGTTCTGTCACGATTCTTGATAAATACAAACGTGTTCCTGTGCCGGATACCCCCTTGTTCCAAGCGGCCAAAAAAGATAAAAACCTGGATGCTTTTCTTCACTTTTCACCTGTTTACCGGTGGGAAATGGCTGAATATGATGACTGCTACGAAGTAAAGTTTATTGACCTCCGCTACCGCAGCAAAGAGTACTATCCATTTGTGGCGGTTGTGAAGCTCGATATGGATTACAACATTATCGGCTCTTATACAGGCTGGATTTTCAGCGAAGAAAAGCTGCGAAAAAAACTTACCTTTGTCCCTGGCGATCAATGAGTCAGATCATCAGAGTCATCTAATAAATGCTTGTATTTCGGATTGCGGGCAGCAAATTCATGCAGGTTCGCCCCATAGCTGTCAATGAGCTGGGTGACCATTTTCTCTGTCCGCTCTTTTCCCTGATACTCATAGCCTGCTTTGGCGTATGTAGCTTCAAAGTCTTCCCATAAAAGCTCTACCCATGTTCTCGCGCGGGCAACAGACAAGCGGCTGTTTTTTTGAAGCAGCCGCTTTGTTAATGCTTGAAATGTTTCTTCCATGCTGATTACACTCCTTTATTTAATAGTGAGATCGGGATACCTTCTTCTTTCCCATCCCCATTTAATCGATATCCCCAGGCAAAAACACCATTCATATACTCTACTTTAAAGTATTGACCTGGGTCAGTCGTTAATTCATACATTTTGCCCGGCTTAAAATCATCCGGATTCATCAAATAAGCCTGCGCCATCGTCACTTTCCGGTCGTATACCGCAAACTCATTTACGATACCAAGCTGCTCGGCTTTTCGTGCTTTTTCCCGAAGCCGGGCAATTTCCTGCTTTAGTTCTATTTCGCTCATGTCACTGTATCGCTTTTCCTGCTCCATGTTCACTCGTCTCCTCTTTGTTCTTCTAACAGGCGGTCAATCACCCGGTCAATATCTGATAAATCAAACCCTTTTCGATAAAGAGCCGCTTTCATTTTCTGCCGGTACTCCCGTTCCTCAAAGGACCGGTAGCGCCGATGCGCTCTCTCCGCCTGATGCATAAGAGCCTCCAATTCCGCTTCCTCATCCGGCTCAGCGGCAGTGGCTGCTTTTTTTACAATATCAGCAGAATAGCCTTTTGTCATAATGTACTGCTCGGCTTTTTTTTGCTGCAAAAATGCGGAATCACGTTTGAATTTTTTAAGCTGCTTTTCAAATAGCGCGGCTGCTTTTTCAACCTGGTCTTCTTCTGTGAACTGCTCGATCAAGAGAGAAGCCGCATGATCGTCAATTCCTTTTTCTTTTAGCTCGCGCAAAATCAGCTTTGGCCCTTTTTCTGTTGTTTGGATTTGTGTTTTTATATATGCATCTGCAAACTGTTCATCATTCAAATAACCCATTGTTTCCAGCCGCTCCATAATTTCATCCCATGCGCCTGGTTCGATTTCCTTCTTTTTTAAATAGTCGAGCACTTCTTTTTTTGACCGCATGCGAAGAGATAAAAACTGAATGGCTGTGTTGACACCGCGATAAACACCGTCCCGCACAGTAATCGCTTCAATGTCCGCTTCAGCCAGCACTCGCCCTTTTTTTAATTCAAATTCTATTAAAACCGCTTCGTCGGCACTGAACGCGTAGCTGCCATCCACCTCTATATTATAGCGGTCTATCCGCTTTTGCTGTACCGATATTTTCGTAATAACTCCCATCTACACCCCTCCTTGGCACATTCGTCTAGTTTGTTTTTCGAATGAAACAGGTAAAATACTATATAGTAAAAAGCGGGAGGTCTTAATGATGAAAGCAGTGATCGCAGGCGGAACCGGATTTGTCGGCAAAGAATTAACAAATGAGCTGATCCGTCATGGATACGATGTTACTATTTTAACGCGAAATCCCGAAAATAAGAAAGAAGAAGACCGCCTTCATTACGTAAAGTGGCTCGCAGATGGAGCAGAACCGGAAGCAGTGTTAGAAGGAACGGACGTTTTTATTAACCTGGCTGGCGAATCCATTAACAGTGGACGATGGACAGAAGAAAGAAAACAAAGAATTTTAAACAGCCGTATCACGGCTACCCGGGAAATGGTCCGCATCGTGAAGGCCCTCAAGCAAAAGCCAAAAGTGTTTATCAATGCAAGTGCTATAGGGATTTACCCCTCTTCTGATCTGGATACGTTTACCGAATCATCTAACGCAGCTGGCAGTGGTTTTTTAAGCCAAGTGGTCAATATATGGGAACGCGAAGCGATTGAAGCGGATAAAGCGGGAATCCGGACCGTTCTTGCCCGGTTTGGCGTTGTGCTGGGTACAGAAGAAGGTGCACTTCCAAGAATGGCTCTTCCCTATAAAATCGGCGCAGGCGGCAAACTCGGCTCTGGCCGGCAGTGGGTATCGTGGATTCATGTATGGGACGTCGCCCGCGCTATTCGGTTTGCGGCTGAACATGAAGCGATAGAAGGACCTATGAATATTACAGCCCCAAACCCAGCCAGAATGAATGACCTTGGGAAAACACTTGCCAAAGTGCTTGGCCGACCGCACTGGCTGTTTGTTCCCGAGCCAATGTTAAAATTGACACTTGGTGAAATGAGCACCGTTGTTCTTGATAGCCAGCGCGTACTCCCGGCCAAACTCACTCAGGCCGGATTTGTTTTTCAATTTCCTCTTCTCCGTGGAGCGCTGAGCGACTTATATTCAAGTTAAAGAAAAAGCACGAAACAATATTGTTTCGTGCTTTTTACTCTTCTTTAAACTGCCCATTACAATTCATTTTCAGGATAACTCGAAAAATGAATCATTTTACCTTATCATGATTTCGATTTTACTGTAAGCTTTACGACCGTCTCTACTTGCGCCGTTTGTGGAAACATGTCAACTGGCTGAATGCTGTCGATTTTGTACACAGGGGCCAGTGCCACTAAATCTTTTGCCAGCGTAGATGGATTGCAGGATACGTAAACAAATACAGATGGCTGAATCTGCTTAATCGTTTGAATCAGTTTCGGGTCCAGTCCGGTACGCGGCGGGTCGGTCACGAGCACATCCGGTACCCAGCCCTTTTCCTTCCAGATTGGCAGCCACTTTTCGGCAGGGCCGACTTCGTATGTTGCTTTCACACCGTACTTTTCCGCATTGGTACGGGCATCTTTGATAGATGCCGCAATCGTGTCCATTCCACGCACTTCCGCTGCATTCTTTCCAATCCAAAGACCGATGGTTCCGGAACCGCAGTAAGCATCAGCCACTTTATCGGATGGCTGCACGTTTGCGGCTTTTTTAACTTCATCATACAGTTTTTTCGTCTGTACCGGATTTAATTGAAAAAATGCGCGGGCAGACAATTCGTATTCAAACTCGCCCAGCTCTTCGGAAATCGTATCGCTGCCAGCGATGGTTTTTGAAACATCACCCATTACGAGGTGTGTTTTGCCTGGATTTATATTATGAACAACTGACTTCACACGCGGCTTTAACTCCATCAACTGCTTGGCAAACTCTTCTGCTTTCGGAAACGTTTTATCTCCGGTTACGACCACAGCTTGTACGTCTCCCGTCTCAAACCCGTACCGGACAACGATCGTTTTAACGCCTTGTTTGTTTTTAGCGCTGTACACCGGAATAAACAGCTTATTCATAATTTTTTTGGACAGTCGGATTGTTTCATCAACCGCCTTATGCTGAACAATACATTCCTCAATATTCACAAGCTGGTTTGAATTGGTGCTGTATAAGCCCGTGATCATTTTACCTTTGTACACACCTGTTTGGAACTGTGCCTTGTTTCGGTAACGCCAAGGATCATCCATTCCAATGGTGTCGTGGATCGGCAGTTTGTCAATATTAAAAGAAGTATAGCGATCAAGCGCCTGGACAACCAGTTCTTTTTTTTCCCTTAGCTGCCCTTCATAGCTAAGGTGCTGAAGCTGGCAGCCGCCGCATTTTTCGTAAATGTCGCATGGCGGCGTTACCCGTTCTGGCGAAGGTTTGCGCAGCTTTTTCACTACCGCTTCTGTAAACTTCGGCATAACCTTTACCGCTTCTGCGGTAATTTCTTCTCCTGGCAGGGCACCTGGTACAAAAACAGCTTTTCGTTTAAAATAGCCAACGCCTTCCCCATTAATTCCTAATCGTTTTATCGTAAGCGGGAACGTTTGTCCCGGTTTCATATCAATCCCGTTTTTCATTTCTTCACCTCATATTTAACTGTATCACAGAACCATGCCAATCAAAAGAAGCCGGGCATTAAGCGCCGGCAAGATGATCGAGAGATTTAAACGTATAGCCTTTCTTTTTCAAATCACGGATGACATCCGGCAGCGCCTCGGCATTATCTTTTGATACGCTGTGCAGCATGATGACGGCACCCGGATGGATCTGCTTCATAATTTCATCATAGGCATATTGTTTTCCTTTCGGCTGATCAGCATACCAATCTACATAAGCCAATGACCACATCACATGTGTATAGCCAGCTTTTTGAGCGGTTTTCAACACGTTTTCAGAAAAAATTCCGCGCGGCGGGCGGACATATTTTGTTTTTTTCTGTCCGGTTACTTTAGCCACTTCTTTTTCAACCGATTTAAACTCTTCGATGACTGTGCTGCTTGGTACTGTTGTTAAATCATAATGATGCCAGGAATGGTTGCCGATAATATGTCCTTCTTTTACCATCCGTTTCAGCAAATCAGATGCACTATCCACATAATGACCCGTTACAAAAAAAGCGGCAGGCACTTTTTCTTTTTTTAGCGTATTTAAAATGCTTTTCGTGTAGCCATTTTCATATCCATTGTCGAAGGTTAAATAGACGACTTTTTTCTTTGTATCCCCTTTATAAAAGGAGTCATATTTCGCCAGCATTTCGTCAAGCTGGGCGCCTGCTTCAGCAGGGCGTCCGTCTGACGCTTTTTTAAATCCCCAATGAACGGCTTCTGACGACACGGCAATAACCGGCAGCATAAAAAGAAAAACGACAAACATAATAAATTGTCTCATCTCAGCACCATCCTTTTATAAATAAGATGTGCTGTATAAGAATTCTTCATCCGTGGAAAGATATTTCAAACAAAAAAACCGGCACAAGGCCGGCTTTTCTTAAGCAAAAACAGGTTCTTTAAATTTCGCTAATTTTTCGAGTGATGTTTTATCCACTTCTTCATGCAGGCTGTTTCCATGTGAATCCATCGTTACAACAGCGGTAAATCCTTCTACACGCAAATGCCACATCGCTTCTGGAATACCAAACTGCATAAGGTCAACACCTTCTACTCCTTTGATGCAGTCTGCATAATACTGTGCGGCACCGCCAATTGCATTCAAATACACGCCGCCATGCTCACGCAGCGCTTGCAGCGTTTTTGGACCCATACCGCCTTTTCCGATTACAGCCCGAATGCCGAAACGCTTCATAATATCACCCTGGTACGGCTCTTCACGAATAGATGTTGTCGGACCAGCTGCTTTTACGTGCCACTGTCCATTTTCATCTTTAAGCATTACCGGACCGCAATGGTAAATCACCTGTCCGTTCAAGTCAACCGGCGCACTATCGGCAGTGCTTAAATGTTTGTGGATCGCATCACGGCCTGTATACATCATGCCGTTAATTTGAACCACGTCGCCGACTTTCAGCTCACGAATTTGTTCTTCTGTAATCGGCGCTTCCAGCGTTACAACACGGCTTTCTGATTTTACTTCCTGTTTTTCAGGCTGGTCTGAATCAAATGATACATCGTCTCCATCCTGGTAAAACCATTCGTTGATTCCGCCTGTTTCTGCATTTACAGCTACTCCTAAACGGCGGTACGCCCAGCAGTTGTACGCAACAGAAACGAAGAAGCTCGCCGGCAGCCGGTTCATCACACCGATTTTGCAGCCAAGCAGTGTCGTTTCGCCGCCAAAGCCCATTGTACCGATGCCAAGCTCGTTTGCATGCTCAAGTACGTATTCTTCGAGCTTGCGCAGCTCTTCATTTTCATTTACATCATCTACGCCGCGGAAAAGCTGTGCTTTCGCTAAATCATATCCAGATGAACGGTCGCCGCCAATGCCGACACCGATAAAACCGGCTGAACAGCCCTGCCCCTGCGCCTGATAAACAGAATGCATAATGCATTTACGAATGCCGTCCAAGTCGCGGCCGGCTTTGCCAAGCCCTTCAAGCTCGCACGGAAGGCTGTACTGAATATTTTTATTTTCACAGCCGCCTCCCTTTAAAATAAGGCGGACATCGATATAATCTTCTTCCCACTGTTCAAATTTAATCACCGGTGTTCCCGGACCAAGATTGTTTCCGCTGTTTGACCCATCAAGCGAATCAACTGAGTTTGGACGAAGCTTTCCGTCCTTTGTCGCCTGCTCAATAGCAGCATATATCGCTTTTTGAATATGTATTTGGTTGACACCAACAGGCGTTTTGATTTTAAACGTTGGCATTCCCGTGTCCTGGCAGATCGGTGAAATATTATCGTCTGCCATTTTAATGTTCGTTGTAATCGTATCCAAGCTCATTGCTGCCCGTGTGCCTGCGTTTTCACGCTCTTTTGCCCGTTTCACAGCGCGGCGCACATCTTTCGGAAGATTCGTTGATGTTTCGACAATTAACGTATACATGCTTTGCTGAAGTGTTTCCAAATTCATTGTGCAGTTCCCCCTCAGGATTTTACTTATGTACAAAACAGCTGCCATCTTCCTTATTATACGCCTGTGGCAAAACGTTTAAAAGAAAAATTCGCAAACGGTTTCAGTATTATGTTTTGTTCGCTCCCGAAAAATAGAATGCTATTATAAATGAAGCACAATGAATGATTTGTTGTTTCGGGTGCAGTTCAACGGATGTTCCTCGCAAAAAAAGACGATCCAATCAGGATCGTCTTTTTTTATCCGCGGCTGCGAAACTGTTCACATTTTAATTCAATATCATCGATCATTTCAATTAAACGATCAATATCTTCTACTTCTGTTTCTTCTGGATCAATGGAATCCAGCACTTCCATAAAGATATTGAGCCGTTCTTTTAAGTAAACGACCTGCTTTTCTTTTTCATGAATTGGTTTCAAGTCTTTTCTTCCTTTCTTCCTTACAGCAAGTAAAAGCCAATGCCCATGATGAAGTATGCGGCCAGAAGTGTCAACCCTTCAAACCAGTTCGTTTCACCATCATTGGAAATACTAATCGCCAAAAATACGGCAGTAATCATTGAAACAAGCTCCGGTACGGTGAATACAAGCGGCATTGGTGTTGGGAAAAGAAGCGATACGAGCACAAGCACCGGTGCCACGAACATAGCAATCTGGAGTGTCGAACCAATCGCAATTTCAACCGCAATGTCCATTTTGTTTTTCATTGCCATTAAAATTGCCGATGCATGCTCAGCGGCATTTCCGACAATCGCTACAATGATAACCCCAATAAAAAGTTCAGACCATCCAAATTGTTCACCGACCGCTTCAAATGTATGAACCAGACTTTCAGCCACATAGGCAACTGCTGCCGTTGCGGCAAGCAAAATAATAATTGCTTTTTTCTTGCCCCATTCCGGTGCTTCTTCGTGGTGAGCTGCCCCTTCTTCAGTGGCGTACACACCACGATGAGTCACAAGCTTAAAAAACAGTCCCGCTAAATAAATGGCGATCATGACAATCGAAATGCCTATACTTAAGTTCAATGTTTTTGCTTCATTCATGTTAAGAGAAAAAATTTCTGGAATCACAAATGCTACTACAACCGCAAAGATAAGCAATGCTGAATTGTGACGCGCATCATGGACGCTAAACGTCTGGCGCTTATATTTTAGTCCACCCATGAAAAAGGAAAGGCCCGCTACCAGGAGCAGATTTCCGAGTACCGAACCTGTCAAAGAAGCAAGAACGACACCGGTCAGTCCTGCTTTTAAAGCAAAAATCGAAATAATAAGTTCAACGGCGTTTCCAAAAGTCGCATTCAGCAGTCCGCCTATACGCGGCCCGACGACGATCGCCAAGCTCTCAGTAGCCCTTCCCATGTAACTTGACAGGGCAATCACAGTTGCACTGCAAATAACGAACATGACCACACTCGGCCAGTGTAAAAGTGAACCTGCAACCGCCAATGGCAGACCTGCTGCAATGATAATTGCAAACACTTTTCCCATAATCCCACACTCCAATGCGTCAAAGTAAACAGCTTAATACTTAGTCATCATACCCGCTCTTTACCCGGTTTAACACCATCGCCTGAATTATTTTTCCTTTTTTCCGATTGAACATTTGCTTTCCTTTTCTCTATCTCTAAAATCTCCTTTCCCTGTTCACAGCCTGTAATATACCCCTTGCATCTTTTTTTAATTATGGTATGATACTTATTACATTATAATTATTATAAAATAAAAATTAATTTATTCTAATTGAAATTCCTTATCAATAAAGGTTTTGGTAATGATAATCATCATCAATAAGACGATCTTCATTCTCAATTAGAAAAGGAGGATACATAAATGATTACACATATTGAGAATCAACCAGCAGCGAAAAAATGGTTTGATGAAATCACTTCGCATATCGAATTGATTGCCGCTTTGTTCAGTGGCCTGCTTATTGTGGCTGGCTGGCTGCTGGATCGGAATGGCAGTGATATGGCATCGGTTGTTTTGTATTTATCTGCTTTTTTAATTGGCGGCTACGCAAAAGCCAAAGAAGGCATTGAAGCAACAATTGAAGAAAAAGAACTGAATGTAGAAATGCTGATGATTTTAGCTGCAGCCGGATCAGCAGCGATTGGCTATTGGACAGAAGGAGCCATATTAATTTTTATTTTTGCAGTGAGCGGTGCTCTGGAGACATATACGATGAATAAAAGCCAGCGGGAAATTTCTGCACTTATGGAGATTCAGCCTGATACAGCACTTGTGGTTCGTAATGGAACGGAAGAGTCTGTTCATGTTTCCGAATTAAAGCGCGGCGATGTGATTGTCGTAAAGCCTGGTGAGCGTGTACCGGCGGATGGCCGGATTTCAAAAGGCTATACAACGATTGACGAGGCCGCTATTACCGGTGAATCGATCCCTGTTTCCAAAGAAGCCGGAGCGGATGTTTTTGCCGGAACAGTCAATATGACCGGGTCGGTTTATATTGATGTCACAAAAAGAGCAGATGAAACTCTTTTTCAAAAAATCATCAATCTCGTACAGTCGGCACAAAGTGAGAAATCACCATCACAACAATTTATTGAACGGTTTGAAGGAATCTATGTAAAAGCGGTACTGGCCGTTGTAGCGCTCATGATGTTTCTGCCGCACTACCTTCTCGGCTGGAGCTGGACTGAAACGTTTTACCGTGCTATGGTCCTGCTTGTTGTTGCATCACCGTGTGCACTGGTTGCTTCTATTATGCCGGCTACACTGTCGGCTATCTCTACCGGCGCCCGTAACGGCATCTTGTTTAAAGGCGGCGCCCACCTGGAAAATTTAAGTCATGTAAAAGCCATTGCTTTTGATAAAACCGGTACGTTAACACGCGGTAAACCAGAAGTAACCGATGTGATTATCCGCGATGATGTGGCTCGTATGGAATTGCTTGGGGCAGCTGCTTCCATTGAAAGCCGGTCCAATCATCCGCTTGCTCATGCCATCGTCCGTTATGTAAATAAAGAGGGCATTGCCTTCTCTCCCCCGGAGCACGTTGAAGATGCAGCCGGCTGGGGCGTAAAAGGAACCGTCGGCACGAAGACCTGGAAAATTGGCAAAGCTGATTTTGTAGGAAACGAGCAAGCAGCCGCTTTTGCAGAGGGAGCTGCCCTTCAATTTGCCCAGGCAGGCAAAACAACGGTTTATGTAGCCGATGAAAACGGCATTGCCGCGATTATTGCTCTGCAGGATATCATACGCGAAGAAACAAAGCAGGCACTTAAAACATTGCAGGATGAAGGCATTTTTACCATTATGCTGACAGGTGACAGTGAAAAAACTGCCCGCGCTATTGCTTCTGAAGCATCGCTTGATTCTTATATTGCCGACTGCCTGCCAGAGCATAAGGTAGATCAAGTAAAAAAACTGCTCGAAACATATGGAACGGTCGTGATGGTGGGCGACGGTATTAACGATGCACCTGCCCTTGCTTCTGCTTCTGTCGGCATCGCAATGGGCGAAGGCTCGGATGTAGCGCTTGAAACAGCAGATATCGTTTTAATGAAAAATGATCTTCCGAAAATTGCCGATGCTATTAAGCTGTCCCGCAGAATGCAGAAGATTGTGAAACAAAACATCGTCTTTTCCATTTCCGTGATTGTTCTTTTGATTATCTCCAACTTTTTCCAAATGCTGGATTTGCCGTTTGGCGTTATTGGCCATGAAGGAAGTACGATTCTCGTTATATTAAACGGCCTTCGTTTATTGAAACACACTTAAAAAAAGCCCCGCTTGAGAATTTCTCAAGCGGGGCTTTTCCTATGCTGCTCCACGTTTTTGATCATTGCGCAGGGCATTGATTTCACCGCCAACGAGAATAATCATCGCCGACAGGTAAAGCCAGATCATTAAAATGATCACTCCCCCGATACTTCCGTATGTGGCCGAATAATTGCCGAAATTATTTACATAAAATGAAAAACCGAGTGAAGTAATAATCCATCCAATTGTAGCGAAAATGGCGCCGGGCACAACGGTTACATATTTTATTTTTAAGTTCGGTGCCAGGTAGTACAGCCCGGCAAACACTAAATATAAAACAACCGGCGGCAGCAGGAATCGAATCCATGTCCACAGGGCTAGGAATTCATCACCCATGCCTAAAAATTCAAACGCCAATTCGCCGATCTGCTGGCCAAATACTTGGAGAATCAGCATGACCGCAATTACAAAGATAAAAGCGAAGGTCAACAAAATCGACAGTCCGCGCGCTATATAAAAAGGTCTTGTTTCTTTTACGTCATACGCATAGTTGAGCCCTTTAATAACTGCGTTCATCGCATTGGATGCCGACCAGATGGTCCCCAAAATCCCGACGGACAACAGACCGCCATTTTGATTGGATGTCACTTCCTGGAGTGTGTCCTGTACAAGACTTAAGGAATCGGAAGGCGCAAAGTCCTTGATTACATTAAATACTTCATTCGGATCCATCGGCAAATACCCGAGCAGCGTGACCATAAAGATCAGCAGCGGAAACAGCGCTAACAGGAAAAAGTAAGCCATTTGCGCAGCAACACCTGGTACATCGGACGACTTTACGCGCCTGAGCAGGTGCTTAATAAAAATGCGAAGCACTGATTTTTTATCTGTTTGACCTGCCAATAGAACTCTCCTCCGTTATAACGTCGGGTTAGTTGCACTTGGTGACGAAGCAGCTGGTCCCTGTTCTTGGGGCACAAAGGTAGATTTTGTTTCTTCGACAAGATCCTTCACTTCTGGTGTCAGCTCTTTTAAATCATCCACCTTGCCTTTAATAAAAGAAACGTCTTCATTAATTTTTTGTGCTGTTTCTGTTGCGCGGTCAATCAGCTCACGTGATGATGTTGTCAGCTGTTCCGGATCTTTTGCAAGCGCAATAACATAACTTGTCCAAGAAGCCATCTCCTGGCGTGTTCTGCTGTCTAATAATGCGATTGCGCCTCCAATTGCAGCTCCTGCTGCTACACTGATGAAAAATTTACCTTTACCCATTGAATGATCATCCTTTCTTTTCTTTGTCTCAGCATTTTAAAGTATTCGGCTTGCCAAGCCAGTTTTCCTTTTCGATGTTCAAGCTTTTCCCTTAATAAAAAAGATTAAAACGCATATTCATAAAAAATAAATCCATTAGCCGGCCAGCTGATTTCCAAATGGGTCTCAAAAAAAAAAAGAAATGGAGGTCTGAAATGGGACAAGACAGCCTTTTAGAGATACTTAGCCGCATCAGCTCATTTATCTGGGGCCTGCCTCTGTTAATTTTAATCACCCTTACCGGTATTTACCTTACTTTGCGTATCGGCTTTTTACAAATACGGCTGCTTCCTTATTCCCTCAAGCTGGCATTCAGCAAAAGCCAGGATTCTGACTCAGAGGGAGACATCTCTCATTTCGAGGCTTTAATGACAGCGCTGGCCGCTACAATCGGCACCGGAAATATTGTAGGTGTAGCCAGCGCTATATTAATAGGCGGGCCAGGTGCTCTTTTTTGGATGTGGATCAGCGCTTTTTTCGGAATGGCTACAAAGTATGCAGAAGCCGTTCTCGCGGTTAAATACCGGGTGCAGGACGAAAACGGTGAAATGTCCGGCGGCCCGATGTACTACCTTGAACACGGACTTCGCCAAAGATGGCTCGGTGTTTTGTTTGCTGCTTTTGGCGCCATTGCCGCTTTCGGTATCGGCAACCTTGTTCAGGCCAATTCCGTTTCCGGAGTCGTCCGGTCTGTTTTTCATATACCGAATTGGGCAACCGGTCTCGCACTGATGCTTTTCACAGGCCTGGTCCTCCTTGGCGGTATTCAAAGCATTGGACGGGTTACTTCCTTTTTTATTCCTTTTATGGCTGTTTTTTATGTACTTGCCGGCTTGATTGTTTTATTGATAAACGCAGAACAAATTCCAGCAGCGCTTTCCTTGATTCTGGCGGATGCTTTTACAGGGGACGCAGCTGCGGGCGGTGCTCTTGGCACCGTGATACGCTATGGTGTGGCCCGGGGTGTTTTCTCCAATGAAGCGGGTCTTGGTTCTGCTTCGATTGCGGCGGCTGCAGCCAAAACCGATTTTCCGGCACGCC
This sequence comes from Domibacillus sp., assembly GCF_031181085.1. Taxonomy (NCBI): domain Bacteria; kingdom Bacillati; phylum Bacillota; class Bacilli; order Caryophanales; family Bacillaceae; genus Domibacillus; species Domibacillus sp. The sequence goes on from NZ_JAPSLE010000015.1 coordinate 24,652, forward strand.
AGGCGCTTGTTTCCATGACGCAGGTATTTATTGATACGATTGTTATTTGTTCGATTACTGGACTGACGATTGTGTTAGCGGGCCAGTATAACAGCGGCCTGCATGGAAGTGAATTGACTACCGCTTCCTTTAATACTTTTCTTGGCTCTGCCGGTTCTTATGTGGTCGCCGTCGGCTTGCTGTTTTTCGCTTCCGCTACGATTATCGGCTGGTCTTATTACGGCGAGAAATGCTGCACCTATTTATTCAGCAAAAAAATCATTCCTTATTATCGGACTGCTTTTGTGTTCGCTGCCTTTGTTGGAGCGGTAGCGAGCCTTGATCTTGTTTGGACGTTTTCGGATATTATGAATGGCTTAATGGCATTTCCAAATTTAATCGGCGTCCTGGCTCTTTCCGGTGTTGTCGTTTCAGAAACACGAATTATTTTAAAGAAAATACGCGAAGAGAAAGATATTGTTTAAGCTTTTCTTTTCCTTTATTGACAACCTTCCTAAAACGTGGAATGATGGTTAAAAATGAAAAAGGTGACGACGTCTTGGATTTAAGCAAAAAATCAGCAGAAAATATTCAGTATATGGTTGATGAAATCACAACGAAATTGCGAATGGTAAACACGGGTGCAATAAGCCCTGAGCATTTCAGCACTTCTTCCTATGACGATTTAAAGGATATCTATGAATTAGTGGTCCGCAAGCAGTCTTTTAGCCCGAGTGAAATGCAGGCAATTGCCGAAGAACTTGGAAACTTGCGTAAATAATAAAAACACCCGCTTCCTTGGGACTGACCCCCATTTTTGAGACAGGGATCAAAACACCTTTAAGCAGCCAGCTGCCGGTACTTGACCGGCGGCTGGTTGTTTAGTTTCGCTTGAATACGGATATGGTTATAATAGTGAATATAGT
>NZ_JAPSLE010000002.1:0-425587 GCF_031181085.1 Domibacillus sp.
ACTATATTCACTATTATAACCATATCCGTATTCAAGCGAAACTAAACAACCAGCCGCCGGTCAAGTACCGGCAGCTGGCTGCTTAAAGGTGTTTTGATCCCTGTCTCAAAAATGGGGGTCAGTCCCATAAAAAGGGCGGCTTTTTATATATTGCCGGCAATAAAAAAACCCTGCGCGGATATCCGGCAGAGTCATTCAGAAGAAGCTCGGGAGCTTCGCTTTCCTTTATTTCCTTGAATAAGAGTTAAATGTGAGGCTTTCTTGCGGCGGGCTGCTTTCTTTTTCGGTTTTCCTGTCGTGAAAGCAACGGATGATTTCGGTTTAAAACCTGTTTTTGTGGCGTAGCGTTTTTTGGATTGTTTCACAGCTTTAGAGTAAGCGCGGTTTTCGCTGCGGTTTCCTCCAGTCCGGTTACGCATAAACAGCCGGAGCAAGAACATCACAATCGCAACAGTGATTACAGCAAAAGCAATTTGCTGCACGAGCTGCCCGGGAGAGGTGATCATCATTGACACAAGACCAATGGCAGCGAGTGCAGTAATGACGGAAACGACAACAGTGCGAACATTCATTAAAGCCACCTCCCGGAAAAATAGTGTTACTTACATATTAGACAATTTCGTCTGCTTTTAATCCTTTTGCAGTACTTTCTTCAATGGAAATTAATTTCTTGAAAGAGGCGATCGCCACTTCCACTTGATCATCTGATGGGTCCTTTGTGGTTAAAAGTTGAAGCCAAAGTCCAGGATACCCAAGCCACTTTAAGCCGGGAACATCACGAACTTTGTTTGTGAGCTGCAGAACCTCAAAAGAAAGGCCAAGCACAACAGGAATAAGAGCAAGCCGGTTAAGCACTCGTACATAAAATGGCTCAGTCGGTACAAGCATATACACAAAAACACCAACAATAACCGTAAATAAAATAAAGCTGGATCCGCAGCGGTAATGAAGCCGGGAAGAGGCCTGCACATTCTGCACAGTCAGCGAAAGCCCATTTTCATAAGCATTTATTACTTTATGCTCCGCTCCGTGATATTGGAATACACGTTTAATAAGCGGCGTCATCGAAATGGCCCAAATGTAAACAAGCAGCAAGAGTAATTTAAACAGCCCTTCTACCAAGATCTGGGCCATATCACTTTGAAAAATAGGCCTTGTCAGTTCAGCCAGTCCAACCGGTACAAGAGTAAAAATAAATTTTCCAAACAGGAACGATAAAATCCCAACGAGCGCTACCCCAAACATAAGGGTAAACTTCGACGGCTCTTCTGCTTTTGCTTCTTCTTCACCCGGCGGGACATCATACCGGTCATTGGCAAAGTTTAAATGTTTAGACCCTGTGGCAGCAGCTTCTAAAATGGCAACGATACCGCGAAGAAGAGGAATTTTTTTCATTGTCTGGAGGGCGGGGCGAATCGTGCGGGGCAGATGGAAATATTCAATCGACCCATCGTTGCGCCGTACGGCGGTAACCGTATGATTTTTTCCGCCGAACATAACACCTTCAACAACGGCCTGCCCGCCATACACCGGCTTCTCATTACTCATGTGTTCGTTCCTTCTTTCGTTCATCCTTTAGCAAGGACGTATAGTAATCATATTTTAGCGATAATCCGGCTAAAATAAAAGCGGGACCTGCTTGAAGGAGGAAAGAAATGATTCAAACCAACAATTCTAAACATTCTGATTATTTAAGGCGTATGATAAGTGAGACCGGCGTGATGGCAGGCCTGCTGCTGCTGCTATTCAGCTGGCTTTCTTATACCTTTCATTTTATGAACTGGAACCCTGTCTTTATGCTTGCTGCTTTCCCGCTGCCGCTGCTTGTAAAATACGGAATTGCCTTAGTGATAAGTGTGCTTATTTCTATTGTACTCTCTTTATTATACTATGCGCTGTTCCGTAAAAGAAAGCCCTTCCCCGTTGGAATTTCCATAACTGTTTTCTTTTTTTTGTTTGTTTTTTTCGGTGCTGACCGGTCGCTCCTGCACCTGGCCACCATTTTTTCTCTTTTGCTCGGTTATTTCTTGTTTATCAGCCTCACAATTTCCTGGCATTACGAAAGAGCCAAGTAGTCAGAAGCCGGACAAATATGGTAAACTAGTCGGGAAAATGAATAGCCGGGGGATAAGAAATGAAGAAAATTTTGCTTATTAATGGGGTAAACCTGAACCGGCTTGGAAAGCGTGAACCGCATATTTACGGAACGACGACGCTTGCCGAGCTTGAGGAACGGCTGATCAAACGCGGGGAGCAGGCAGGCGTGGAAGTGGTAACCTTTCACTCCAATTTTGAAGGAGAAATTGTGGAACGGCTTCATCTAGCAGAGGATGAAGGAATGGATGGGATTATTTTCAATCCCGGCGCATTCACCCACTACAGCTATGCTATTGCTGATGCAGCAGCAGGGATTAACGTACCGATTGTGGAAGTACATATTTCGAATATTCATAAGAGAGAAGCTTTCCGGCATCATTCAGTTACAGCACCTCACGCGGTAGGACAGCTGTGCGGCTTCGGGTTGTATGGCTACGAAATGGCACTCGACTTTTTGGTAAACAGGGAGGGCTGAGAAAATGGGACAGATTGAAAAGCTGCGCTCAAAAATAGCTGAGCAGGGGCTGGATGGCTTGTTTATTATGAGCCCTTATAATCGCCGCTATGTAAGCGGGTTTACCGGTACATCAGGCGCTGTACTCGTTACAAGCGAAGAAGCCGTTTTTATGACCGATTTTCGTTATACAGAGCAGGCAGCAAAGCAGGCAGCTGGATTTACGATCGTCCAGCATACAAAATCGATTTTCGAAGAAGCTATGCAGAAAGCAGAAGCACTTGGTGTACAGACGCTTGGTTTTGAAAAAGAATACGTTTCTTACCAGGAGTTTGAATTGCTTCATAAGTATTTCAACGGGACACTCAAGCCGGTGGCAGGAATCGTGGAAAACTTGCGCTTGATTAAGACCGAACCAGAGATTAAGATATTAAAGGAAGCGTGTGACATCGCAGATGCAGCGTTCAAGCATATTTTGGATTTTCTAAAGCCGGGAGTAAGAGAAATTGATGTATCGAATGAACTTGAATTTTTCATGAGAAAATGCGGTGCAGATTCTTCCTCTTTTGATATTATTGTTGCCTCAGGTGTCCGCTCAGCTTTGCCGCACGGTGTAGCGAGTGAAAAGGAAATCCAGTCAGGCGACTTTGTTACGCTTGATTTTGGCGCATACTATAAAGGATACGCATCGGACATCACCCGTACAGTAGCGGTTGGAGAACCATCCGAGCAGCTAAAGGAAATCTATGCGATTGTATTGGAAGCGCAAATGGCTGCGGTAGATCAAATCAAGCCTGGAATGACAGGTGCCGAGGCAGACGCTGTAGCACGCGATATTATTTCATCAAAAGGATATGGAAATGCATTTGGCCACTCCACTGGACACGGCCTTGGTCTTGAAGTGCATGAAAGTCCGAGACTCTCGGTAAAAAGTGATAAACCGCTCGAATCCGGTATGGTTGTAACAGTGGAACCGGGCATTTATTTGCCGGGTATCGGCGGCGTCCGGATCGAAGACGATATCCTGCTTACAGACAGCGGAAATGAACGGCTCACACATTCTGCTAAAGAACTTATTATTTTGTAAAAACCTCAGGAGGAACACACATGATTTCAGTAAACGATTTTCGTACAGGCTTAACGATTGAAGTAGACAACGGCATTTGGCGCGTTGTAGATTTCCAGCACGTAAAACCAGGAAAAGGAGCAGCATTTGTTCGTTCGAAGCTGCGCAACCTTCGTACGGGTGCCATTCAGGAAAAAACATTCCGTGCCGGTGAAAAAGTAGGAAAAGCACAAATCGACAACCGTCGTATGCAATACTTGTATGCAAACGGCGACCAGCACGTGTTCATGGATAACGAATCATATGAACAAATCGAAATTCCAGCATCTCAAATCGACTATGAGTTAAAATTCTTGAAAGAGAACATGGAAGTATCCATTATGATGTTTGGAACAGAAACACTTGGTGTAGAGCTTCCGAACACAGTAGAATTAAAAGTAACAGAAACAGAACCGGGCATCAAAGGCGATACAGCATCAGGCGGTACAAAGCCGGCAACTGTAGAAACAGGACTTACTGTAAACGTGCCGTTCTTCGTAAACGAAGGTGACGTACTGATCGTAAATACAACGGACGGATCATACGTATCGCGTGCATAATGATTTTTTAGGGCGTACCTGACAGGTATGCCCTTTTTATTTGCGTTCTGTCCTGCTTATTCGTACGATGAAAGAAGATAAAGAGAAAGAAGGTCGATCGTATTGAATATGAAAGAAAAAATCGAGCCGCTGATTCCGGCCTTTCAATCTAGGGAACCGGCATTAGACGAGCTGAATTCTTTTCCATTTGAAAATATAAAAGATTTAAAGAAGATCGGCTATACAAAAGCAATGCTTCCGCAAAACGGAGGAATGTCACTCGTTGATTTTATCCAGCATCAGGAGTTAATCGCAAAAGGATGCGGGGCAACGGGCCTTTCGATTGGGTGGCACACCGGCATCCTGATGGAATATGCAGAGTACCGGCACTGGAACCCGTCGATTGCTGACTTTCTTGCAGAAGAAATCCAAAACGGCAAACTGGTCAATGCGGCAGCAAGTGAACGCAATGCAGGAAGCCCGCTTCGAGGGGCACGATTTAAAACAAATGCCGTTCGTGACGGCCAGGGATATGTAATCAACGGGGAAAAAACATTTACCTCTGCAGCGCCCGTCTTGGATTACGTATTTGTCTCTGCATCCATTGGTGAGACAAAAGAGGCAGCTGTGTTTCTTGTACCGATGTCTGCCGAAGGAGTTTCCATAGGGGAAACGTGGGACAGTGTAGCCATGCGTGGAACAGCGAGCCATGATTTAATTCTCGAGAATGTGAGAATTCCGGCTGATTATATTGTGGAGAAGCTTGATCAGTCCCAGCGGCTTCGCCGAAAAGGGTCTCTTCTTCACATTCCGGCTTGTTACATTGGCATTGCCGGTGCCGCCCGTGATTATGCGCTTAAGTTTGCGGCCTCTTATACGCCGGCTGCACTCGATCACCCGATCGGCGAATTGCTGGTTATGGAGCAATCTATTGGTGAAATGGAAACCAAGCTGATGGCTGCCCGTCAATTTTTGTACCGAACGGCAGAGCTGTATGACCGGGAACCAGAGAATCCGATCAGTCCGCAAATGGCCGCCGCAAAAGCGTTTGTAACCAACACGGCTATTGAAGTAACCGATATAGCCATGCGGATTGTCGGGGCCAGAAGCTTGTCTGCGAAAAACCCGCTTCACCGGTACTGGCAAAACGTTCGTGCAGGCCTTCATAATCCGCCAATGGACGATATTGCATACCGGATGCTTGCCCAAAGTGCGCTGTCGCAATTTCGCTCATAAATATTAAACCGCCAATCTCTTGGCGGTTTTTTTCATGGATAATATCCCTGCTTCAGTCATACAATGTGGAAAGAGCGGAAGGAGGCGGCGGATTGCCCTATAAAACCATTATCCCTTATTTACCCGAATCGACGCTACAAGCTGTCAGTCCTCTTTTGAGAAGCGATCCGGCGATTGAAGAAATCCGGCTTCGAACCGGGCAGCGTATAGAGCTGTCAGGACCAAAGCCGTACGTGCTGTCTACTTGTTTTTCTGAGCAGGACCGTGCCGCGTTTGTTCATAAAATCACCAAACATTCTGTATACCGGCTTGAGGAGCAATTAAAGCGCGGTTATTTAACAATCGAAGGAGGACATCGAATCGGTCTGGCGGGACAAGCTGTTTTAAAAGACGGAACGGTGTCTTCGATGACAAACTTATCATTCTTCAATATTAGGATCGCCAAGCAAAAAAAAGGAGCAGCTCTTCCGTTGCTGGCATCTTTATGTGAAGACGGATGGAAAAGTGCGCTGCTGATTGGTCCCCCAAGGTCTGGCAAAACAACGCTGCTGCGGGATATTGCCCGCATTGCGGGTACGGGGGAGGACAAGCGGAATATAAAGCCGGTGAAAACATGCATCGTCGATGAAAGATCTGAAATTGCCGGATGTCTCTATGGGGTTCCCCAGCTCGACGTTGGCATGAAAACAGATGTACTCGATGCATGTCCTAAATCGGAAGGCATGATGATGATGATCCGTTCGATGAGCCCGGAAGTTTTGATTGTGGATGAGATTGGACGGCCAGAGGATGCACAGGCGCTTTCTGAAGCCCTGCATGCAGGCATTGCGGTAATTGCCACTGTTCATGCACGTTCCCTAGAAGAAGCGCTTCGTCGTCCCGTTATTCGCCATATTAAAGAAAGCGGTTTGTTTGATACGTATATTGAGGTAAACCGGGAGCATGGCTTTACGATTTTAAAAAAGGAAAGGCAAGCGGCCGGATGAAGTGGGCAGGGGCTCTTTTTATTATCGCAGCGAGCTTGTTTATCGGCTGGCACAAGTCCAGGTCATACGGGGAGCGTGTTCGTCAAATTCGCCAGTTTGAAACAGCCCTAATGATGCTTGAGTCTTCTATTGCTTATGGTGCTGAATCGATGGAAACGGCTGCGCGCTCTATTTCCCAAACGATTGAAAAGCCTGCCAATCTGGCTTTTGCAGAATTTGCTGAAGCGCTGGCCGTCTCAGAAAAAAGTGCCGGTGATCTTTGGTCCGCTGTTTTAAAAAAGCAGGGAACCGGGCTGGCATTGAAAAAAAGGGACTTACAGGTTGTAGAACAGGCAGGCTGTATGCTGGGGACTGTAAACCAGACGGCAGAAGCGAGAAAGCTCCAGCTTGTTTTAAAGCAGCTTGAAAAGCAGCGGGAGGAAGCAGCGATCGAAGAAAAAAGGCTTTCCGGCATGACACGGTCCGTCAGCCTGCTGTGTGGACTTATGACAGCCATTTTGCTCCTATAGGGTGGGTCGATAGATGGATATGGACGTGGATTTACTGTTTAAAATTGCAGGCATTGGCATTGTCGCTGCTTTTCTGCACACCATTTTAGACCAGCTTGGAAAAAAAGAATATGCCCAGTGGGTCACGTTGTTTGGATTTGTTTACATTTTATTTATGGCGGCTACTATTGTTGGCCAGCTGTTTGAAAAAATCAAATCCGTATTTTTATTTCAATGACAGGAGCGGTGAATCATTGCCATTACTCATATTGCCGCTATTATACTCGTCGCTGTTTTTTTAGCCATTCTGCTTCATGAATATAATCCGGGTTTTTCATTGCTGTTTGTCCTGTTTACGTGCAGCATTCTTTTATTTCAATTTGCAGACGAAATGGCCAAATTGATCGCGGCCGTCCGGAAAATGGCTGCCTATGCAGGAGTGGAAGCCCTTTATATTGAGACCGTCTTAAAAGCGGTCGGCGTAGCCTTTATATCGGAATTTATCGCCAATATTGCGAAAGATGCTGGTCAGCAGGCTCTTGCAGCAAAAATGGAGATAGCCGGGAAAATTATTATTATGGCGCTTATCCTGCCGATTTTGACCATTTTGATTGAAACAGTGTTAAACATGCTTCCAGGGCGGTGATCCATGGGATCTATATGGCAGCCGATAATGGAGCAAGCGGATTTATCGGCGCTTGAAAAAAGGTGGAGTGAATTAAAGCAGCTGTACGGCCCTTTTTTGCCAAGAAAAATGGAGTTTGATTCCGGAAATATTGATTTAGCTGCTTTGTTTTCTCCCGAAAGCTGGATGTCGGCATTGAAGTCTTACGTGCTTTTCGAAGTTACCACACACGCGCAAAGCTTAGCCATTATTTTTTTGCTGTCCATTTTGGCAGCTGTGCTTAAAACAGTAGGACAAGCATTGGAAACGCAGACGGTAACGAAGACAGCAGAAGCCGCCGTATTGATTCCGATTTTTATACTGGCGATGGGCACATTCCGGCTCGCTGTCGAGTCTATTTCGGGTGCGGTAGAGCAAATGACCGTTTTCATGATGGCCTTTATGCCGGTCTTGATCGCTTTATTGACGATAAGCGGCGCTGTAGCCTCTGCTGCTTTATTCCCACCGCTGCTTCTTTTTATGATGAACGCGTCCGGCATTTTAATTGACCAGATTATTTTGCCGTGCTTGATCTTCTCGGTTGTTTTCAGCCTGGTCAGTTTGCTTTCCGACCACTACAATGCCGATCGGATTGCTGCACTCCTTAGAACGGTCAGTATCTGGCTTCTCAGTGCGTTTATGACGGTGTTTCTGACCATTTTGACTTTAAGGGGCGTGACTGCGGCGGCGGCGGACGGTTTAACCGTCAAAACAGCAAAATTTATAAGCGGTACGTTTGTGCCGGTTGTAGGGCGCATGATGGCAGATGCCGCGGACACAGCTTCCGGTGCCGCTTTAATGATTCATAATACAGCCGGTGTGGCTGGCATTGGGCTTTTGGCGCTGACGGCCCTTTTTCCCGTCGTAAAACTAATGGTGCTCGTCATCCTGTATAAGGCATCTGCCGCCGTGCTGCAGCCGCTTGGTGACTCAGCGGCTGCGTCACTTCTGGATATTATCGGCAAAACGATGTCATTTATGCTGGCTGCGCTGGCACTCGTGTCTTTTATGTATTTTCTATTCATGGCCGCTGTTGTAGCGGCTGGAAATGCCGCTTACATGATGAGGTGAGGAAATGCAGGGGCTTTTTGACTGGCTTGCATCAGTGCTGGCACTTCTTTTATGCGCTTCTATCGTAGACATGTTTTTGTCCGAATCACCGATGAAAAAATATGTCAGGCTGGCGGCAGGACTTGTGATCATGGCCGCCCTGGTCAAGCCGCTCTTTTCTGCTGATTGGTCCTTTTCTTTTTCGAATGAGCGAACCGTTTCTTCGTTTGAGCAGGAAACGAAACAGCAGGTCGAGCAGTTGTCCGGTGTTTCTGAACTGGCTTCTGATACCTATGTCAACCAAGCGCTGCAGCAGGAGGCACAGGCGACTGTTTCTGCTTTTTCTTCCTGTGAAGTAACCGCTGTTGAAGCAGAAGTGGCAGAAGAGCAAGTAAAACAGGTGGACATAGAGATGAAAGGGCAGTGCCCGGAACAAGAAATTGAGCGCCGTTTAACGGAAAAATGGAATATTGGGGCTCATCAGCTGAATATGGTGATGGAAAAGGAGGAAACAGGAGGTGGCTGACCGGCAATCGCTTTTAACATGGTGGAAAAATGGAAAAGCGGACAAGCCGCTGAAGTGGGCAGCAATCATGCTGGGCGCCGGCATCGCACTAATGGCTCTTAGTGATTTAACCGGACCGGAACAACCGCCTGAGAAAGAAGAAAGCAAGCCTGCTGCTGCGAATACAGAAGCGGATTGGAAAAAAAGCTACGAAACAGAATTAACAGACGTATTAAATAAAATTGAAGGTGTATCGGATGTTTCAGTAGTCGTGAACCTGGCTTCTTCTGAACGAAAGGTATACGAAAAAAACATTGTTTCTTCCGATGGAGAAAGTGAAAGCACGAGGGATGAACAAATCGCTCTTGTGCGGGATGGCGATGTAGAAAGTCCCGTCATGATTGAAACGCGCAGGCCGGATATTCAAGGAGTACTCATTGTTGCCGGAGGGACAGAACGGGCTCAAGTGAAAAAAAGGGTGGTAGAGGCGGTCACACGGGTGCTTGGTGTTCCGGTGCACCGCGTAGCCGTCATGCCCGGAAAATCAGGAGGGAAAAACTAATGCCGAAAAAACAAACGGTTTGGCTGTTTACAATGGTTAGTTTAACGGCTGTGCTTGGTGTGTATTATATGACCGGTCCGGAGAAGCTGCTGCCAGCCTCTACCCTTGAGGAAAAAGTGTCAGAACCGGAAAAAGAAGTAGATGTAGCCGTCGAAGAAACGCCAACGGATGAAGTATTTGAAATGATCCGGCTTGAAGCAGAAGAAGAGCGCAGCCGCTTAAAAGAAGAATTAACCGCTAAAGTAGCTTCTGCGGACCTGTCAGCGGAAGCGAAGGATGAAGCTTATACAACGATGCAGGAGCTCGATGAACAGGCTGCAAGCGAGCGGATGCTTGAAACGGTGATCAAATCAAAAGGGTATGAAGACGCACTCGTACGGACAATGGATGGAGAAGTTCGGATTACCGTCAAAGCGGACAGCCATTCCACTGAAGCCGCCAATGAGCTGATTCGGCTTGCCAAAGAGGAAATGGGCGAAAAAATGCCTGTTTCGGTAGAATTTGAACCCTTAAAATAAAAAAAGCTTCCCGCTTTTCGTAAAGCGGGTTCCTTTCATTTGGATTCTATATTTGCTAATTGACGAAAAAAAGATAAAATGAGAAAAGGAGCTTTTTTGTTATGTGAAAACGGCTCGTTTATTTTTTTCCTAAAAGGGGTGCTCTGTACATGAAAGTACAAGAAATTAGAGAATTAATCAAACTGGTTGATCAATCAGGAATTGATGAATTTGTATTTGAATCAGCAGGAAGTAAGCTGAAAATGAAAAAATCAACAGGAACGACTACATATGCTGCAGCACCGGTATCACACGTTCAGCAGGTATCTGTTACACCGGAAGCGCCAGCCGCGCCTGTTATGCAGGAAACACCGGCACCAGAAGCGCCAAAATCAGCAGCGGATGATTCCAGCCTACATAAAATTACTTCACCAATGGTCGGAACGTTTTATCAATCGCCATCGCCGGATAAAGAAGCATATGTAAAAGCAGGGTCAAAGGTTCAGCCGGACTCCGTTGTCTGCATTGTGGAAGCTATGAAGCTGTTTAATGAAATCGAAGCAGAAGTGAGCGGAGAAATTGTCGAAATCCTAGTAAAAGATGGCCAGCTTGTTGAATATGGCCAGCCGCTTTTCTTGGTGAAACCGGAATAAAGGAGCATTTGCGATGATTAAAAAAGTATTGATTGCCAATCGTGGAGAAATCGCGGTTCGAATTATCCGCGCCTGCAAGGAGCTTGGGATCGACACAGTGGCGGTTTATTCAGAAGCAGACCGCGAAGCGCTGCATGTACAACTGGCTGATGAAGCGTACTGCATCGGCCCAACTGCTTCAAAAGACAGCTACTTGAACTTTACCAATATTGTCAGCGTAGCGAAGTTAACAGAGTCAGATGCCATCCATCCTGGTTACGGCTTTTTAGCGGAAAACGCGAGCTTTGCGGAATTATGCCGTGAGTGCAATATTACCTTTATCGGTCCGTCGCCAGAAGCGATTACGCAAATGGGAACAAAAGACGTAGCGCGCGATACAATGGAAGAAGCAGGAGTGCCGATTGTTCCTGGTTCAGATGGGATCATTAAAGATATTGAGGAAGGACTGACGGTTGCTGCCAAAATCGGATATCCGGTGATTATCAAGGCGACAGCCGGCGGAGGCGGAAAAGGGATCCGCGTAGCCCGTGATGAAGCGGAACTGGAAAAAGGCATTAGTATGACGCAGCAGGAAGCAGCCACTGCTTTCGGCAATCCAGGTGTGTATTTAGAGAAATTCATTGAGGATTTCCGTCATGTTGAAATTCAGGTGCTGGCTGATACGCATGGAAACGTCATTCATTTGGGTGAGCGTGACTGTACGATTCAGCGCCGTATGCAAAAGCTGCTTGAAGAAACGCCGTCTCCGGCTTTGAACGAAGAAACAAGAGCCCAAATGGGTGAAGCAGCCGTTAAAGCAGCCAAAGCAGTTGATTATACAGGGGCAGGCACGGTAGAATTTATTTATGATGCGCATGCGGGCACATTTTATTTCATGGAAATGAATACCCGTATTCAAGTAGAGCATCCTGTCACAGAAATGGTCACCGGCGTTGATTTGATCAAGGAGCAAATCCGGGTCGCTTCCGGTGAAACATTATCACTGACACAAGAAGCTGTCACATTTGACGGCTGGGCGATTGAATGCCGGATCAATGCAGAAAACCCGGAAAAGAATTTTATGCCGTCTGCAGGAAGAGTAGAAGGATACCTTCCGCCAGGCGGATTCGGGGTACGAATCGATTCTGCAGTGTATCCAGGCTATATGATTCCGCCTTATTATGATTCAATGGTTGCGAAATTAATTGTTCATGGGAAAACCCGAGAAGAAGCGATTGCACGGATGAAGCGGGCGCTTTCAGAATTTGTGATTGAAGGTGTTCATACAACCATTCCGTTTCATCAAAAGCTGCTTGAGCATGAAGTGTTTGTAAGCGGAGATTTCAATACGAAATTTCTTGAAATCCATGATGTAATGCAAACTCAATCCTAATCCGGAGGTGCTTAAAATGTCGGAACAGCAATCTGTAAATCAAGTACTTGAAATGAGCAATGGAGAGGGCGGCCATGGCCGTATTGAAATTGCTCCTGAAGTGATAGAAGTGATTGCCGGTATCGCTGCATCAGAAGTGGATGGCGTTGAAAAAATGCGCGGAAGCTTTGCATCGGGTGTAGTGGAACGGCTTGGAAAGAAAAACCACGGCAAAGGTGTCCGGGTTGATTTAACGGAAGACGGCATTAAAGTAGATGTTTATTGTGTTGTGAAATTTGGTGTATCGATTCCGCGTGTTGCCAAATTGATGCAGGAAGGAATCCGCCAGACACTTCTAAACATGACGGCACTCGAAGCTGACGAGATTAACATTCATATTGTTGGGATACAATTTGAAACGAAACAGCCGGAACCTGAATATCAGGATGAAGTATAAGTGAAAAAGCGCTCTGGCATTGCCGGAGCGTTTTTCGTATGTTTTCCGCGGCGCTTTTTTATGCTATGATCAAGAAGGCATTAAACAAAAAGGAGCAATCGAATGAACAGACGTACAGCACGGGAAAAGGGCATCCAGGCTCTTTATCAAATGGATTTAAGTGGAGCGGAGTCAGCAGAAGCAGTTGCAAACGTATTAGAGGACAGCGACAGCGACAGCAGTTACTTGCGTGAAATCGTCACGGGAGTGGAACAGCACCGCGAGGAAATCGATACAATTATTAAAAATAATCTGGAAAAGTGGTCGTTTGAGCGCTTGGCAAAAGTGGACCGGAATATTTTACGTCTCGCTGTATATGAAATGCAATATTCAGACGATGTTCCAGCAAAAGTAGCCGTGAACGAGGCAATTGAGTTGGCGAAATATTTTAGTGATGAACGAGCCGGTAAATTTATTAATGGCGTTTTATCAAAAATTAATCAATCAATGGACTAAGTGAGGGATTTTCAATGGCAGCTATTATTGACGGAAAAGCAATTGCAAAAGACATTCGTGCAGAGTTAAAAGAAGAAATCGATGCAATGAAAGCAACAGGTACAACACCAGGACTCGCTGTTGTGATCGTCGGAGATGATCCGGCATCTCATACGTATGTAAACAGCAAGGAAAAAAGCAGCAAAGAAATTGGCATTTACTCGGAAGTACACCGTTTTCCAGCGGATTTCACGGAAGAAGCACTTTTAGAAAAAGTAGATGAATTAAACCGTGACAAAAATATCCATGGAATTCTTGTGCAGCTGCCGCTTCCTAAACATATTTCTGAGGACAAGGTCATTGACGCCATTTCACCTGAAAAAGACGTGGACGGCTTTCATCCTGTAAACGTTGGTAAAATGGTCATCGGTAAAGACTCATTTTATTCATGTACACCATACGGAATTATGAAGATGCTCGAGAAAGAACATATTTCGCTTGAAGGCAAGCATGTAGTGGTCATTGGACGCAGCAACATTGTCGGCAAACCAGCCGCTCTTCTTTCCTTAATGAACAACGCAACCGTCACAATCTGCCATTCCCGCACGAAAGATTTAGCGGCAATCACCCGTCAGGCTGACGTTGTAATCGCGGCTGTCGGCATTCCGAATTATGTGAAAGCAGACCACTTAAAACCAGGCGCTGTTGTGATTGATGTCGGCATTAACCGCAATGAAGAAGGCAAGCTGTGCGGTGATGTAGATTTTAACAGCGCGAAAGAGGTAGCGGGTGCGATTACTCCAGTGCCAGGCGGCGTAGGCCCGATGACAATTACAATGCTTCTCTACAATACAGTCAAATCAGCGAAAGCATTTGCAGCGAAATAAATTCATAGCAGATGAATGAAACTGTCTTTTCGATCATGTTATAATCGGAAAGACAGTTTTTTAATGGACAGAAAAAGGTGATCGGAAATGGAACCAGGACGGCATTTAACTGTTAAAGCATTAACCAAATACATAAAGCGAAAATTTGATGCGGATCCGCATTTGAAAAATGTGTCTGTAAAAGGCGAGCTTTCAAACGTAAAGCACCACTCCAGCGGGCATTTATACTTTACATTAAAGGACGACAGTGCACGTATCATGGCGGTTATGTTTGCCGCATCTGCCCGACATTTGGCGTTCCGGCCGGAAAACGGGATGGAAGTAATTTTAACAGGGGATGCCACCGTTTATGAATCAAGCGGGCAGTACCAGCTGTATGTAAAAACGATGCAGCAGGAAGGCGCTGGGAATTTGTTTGCGGCTTTTGAGCAGTTGAAAAAAAAGCTTGAGCAGGAAGGGCTTTTTCGTCCGGAGGCAAAGCGCCGGGTTCCGGCGTACCCATCTGTTATCGCCGTTGTGACGTCCCCAACCGGCGCAGCGATTCGGGATATTTTAACGACCATTAACCGGCGCTATCCATCAGCGGAAGTGCTGATTTATCCTGCGCTTGTTCAAGGAGAGCGTGCACCTGAGTCGATCGTCAGGCAGCTTCAGAAAGTGAACCAGGATGGCCGGGCGGACGTGGTGATTGCCGGGCGCGGCGGCGGCTCTATTGAAGAGCTTTGGGCATTTAATGAAGAAGCCGTTGCGCGGGCGATTCGTTCCTCAAAGGTTCCGGTTATTTCTGCTGTTGGCCATGAAACCGACTTTACTATTGCCGATTTTGCAGCAGATCTGCGCGCACCAACACCGACAGCCGCTGCGGAAATGGCGGTTCCCCATGTGGAGGAAGTATCGGAACGGATCAAAGCAAAAGAAAGCCGTCTGATGCGGGCAGCTTCAGAAATGGTCCGCTCTTCACGGAATCGTCATCAAGCCGTAATGAACTCATACGTGATGCGCAATCCAGAAGCGCTTTACAGGCAGCAGTTTGAGCGGGCAGACCGGCTGCATGAGCAGCTTATCCGCAGCACCAATGCCTTAATTGACCGCAAGAAAACAACAGTGCAGCATGCGTCGTTCCGCCTGTCGAGAACAGGACCCGGCCCGCGCATTGCATATGAGACAGAGCAGCTTGAGAAATTGAAAAAAAGCTTATACCGGCTGACTCAGTCGGTTGTAAACGAAAAAAAATCGACATTTGGGCGTCATATTGCCATGCTAGAAGCGCTTAGCCCGCTAAAAGTGATGGAAAGAGGGTACAGCCTCGTATACAGTGAAGAGAAAGAATTAATCAAAACGGTTCAAGACGTACAACAAGGAGACCGCATCCATGTGCAGATGGCAGATGGCACCATTTACGCACAGGTTGATTCAATTGGGAGGAACAAAGATGAAACGTGAAGACATCAGTTTTGAAGAAGCAATGGAACAACTAGAAAAAATAACAGCCCGCCTTGAAGAAGGGGATGTGCCGCTTGAAGAAGCGCTCGAAGAGTATAAACGCGGAATGGAACTGTCTGCTTTATGCCACAGCAAGCTGAAAAAAGCGGAAACAGAACTGGCTAAGCTTGTAACCAATGACGGCGACCAGCCATTTTTGCTGGATGGTGAAGACGCATGACGAATATTAAAACATACATCGAAGAAAAGCTGCCGTTATTTGAAGCGCATATGATGGAACGGATAGACGCGCTGCAGGCACCGGGTTCGCTTAAAGAAGCAATGATCTATTCACTCAAAGCAGGAGGCAAACGAATCCGTCCTATGCTTCTGTTTGCGGCGCTTGAAACGTACGGTAAAAAAGCGGATGCCGGTCTTGATGCAGCCTGTGCGCTAGAGATGATTCACACGTATTCGCTGATTCATGATGATCTGCCGGCAATGGATGATGATGATCTGCGGCGTGGAAAGCCGACCAATCATAAAGTATTTGGCGAAGCAACCGCTATTTTAGCGGGAGATGCCCTCCTAACGTACGCATTTGAAGTGATTGCGCGTTCCGAGGCGTATTCGCCAGAGCAGGCGGTTGAGCTGATTCGAATGCTGTCATTTGCAGCAGGACCGGCCGGAATGGTCGGCGGGCAAGTGGCGGACATGGAAGGGGAACAAAAAAAGCTGTCTCTCGGAGAGCTTGAATATATTCACCATCATAAAACGGGCCGTCTGCTTGCTTTTAGTGTAATGGCCGGCGCCTTGATCGGCGGGGCGGACGAAATGGAAAAAGCGCTGCTGGAGACCTATGCCTGCCATATCGGCCTTGCTTTTCAAATCCGGGACGATATTTTGGATATTGAAGGCACTGAAGAAGAGATTGGCAAGCCCGTCGGCAGCGACGAGTCGAATGATAAAAGTACGTATCCGTCCCTGCTCACAATGGCAGGAGCCAAAAAGAAATTAGAGGAAGAGCTGCAGGGAGCGCAATCTGCCCTTGCCTCATTAAAAAGACCAGCACCTCTTCTCGAAGCCTTTGCGGATTTGATTGCCAAACGCACGTCGTAAAATGCCGAAAATTGTTAGCACTCTGAGCGTGTGCTATAATAGCGGTACATTTTAACCAAAACTGAAACAGTCAGGAAAGTGAGCTGATCCACTTGGATCTATTATCCATTAAAGACCCATCTTTTGTGAAAAAAATGAATGTGCATGAAATGGAGCAGCTGAGTTCAGAAATCCGTAAATTTCTTATTGAAAAATTGTCGGTTACAGGCGGACACATCGGCCCGAACCTTGGAGTTGTTGAACTAACGATTGCCCTTCATCACTGTTTTACAAGCCCGAAAGACAAATTTTTATTTGATGTTGGACATCAGTCCTATGTTCATAAAATCTTAACCGGCCGTGCCGACAAATTTGATACGCTGCGGCAATATAAGGGTCTATGCGGATTCCCGAAAACGATTGAAAGCGAGCATGACGTATGGGAAACCGGCCACAGTTCAACATCGCTGTCTGCGGCAATGGGTATGGCAATTGCTCGTGATTTAAAAAAGTCAGGCGATCATATCGTACCTATTATTGGAGACGGCGCTCTAACAGGCGGGATGGCACTCGAAGCGCTGAACCATATTGGCCATGAAAAAACTAATATGATTGTTATTTTGAATGATAACGAAATGTCCATTGCGCCGAATGTTGGTGCGATGCACAACATGCTTGGCCGAATGAGAACTGGCGGCAAATACAATAAGCTTAAAGATGAATTGGAAGTGCTGCTCAAGCGAATTCCAGCTGTAGGCGGGAAAGTAGCCTCAACAGCGGAGCGCATGAAAGACAGCTTGAAATATATGTTTGTTCCTGGCATGTTTTTTGAAGAATTTGGATTTACTTATCTCGGCCCCATTGACGGCCACAATTTTGATGATTTGATTAAAAGCCTGGAGCAGGCGAAGCGGACAGAAGGGCCAGTCCTTGTGCATGTGATCACGAAAAAAGGAAAGGGATACAAGCCGGCCGAAACGGATACGGTTGGTTCCTGGCATGGCACCGGCCCTTATAAGATGGACACCGGCGATATGATTAAAGCAAGCGGTGAACCGCCTGCCTGGAGCGCGGTTGTCAGCGAGACAGTCCGGGAGCTTGCTCGTACAGACGAGCGTATTGTGGCGATTACACCAGCTATGCCGGTCGGGTCAAAACTGCTTGGTTTCGCAGGCGAATTTCCGGATCGGATGTTTGATGTTGGGATTGCCGAACAGCATGCGGCAACCGTAGCAGCCGGCCTTGCCACACAGGGCATGAAGCCGTTTCTCGCCATTTACTCAACATTTTTGCAGCGCGCCTATGATCAGGTCGTTCATGATATATGCCGGGCAAATTTAAATGTATTTATTGGCATTGACCGCGCCGGTCTCGTTGGAGCGGATGGAGAAACGCATCAGGGAGTGTTTGATATTGCATTCCTCCGTCATGTGCCGAACATGGTGCTGATGATGCCAAAAGATGAAAATGAAGGACGCCATATGGTAAATACGGCCATTCAGTACGACGGTGGGCCTATTGCGATGCGCTTCCCGCGCGGCAACGGGCTTGGCGTGGAAATCGATCCAGAGCTTGGGGTTATTCCAATCGGATCGTGGGAAGTGATCAGGGAAGGCAGCGATGCAGCTATTTTAACGTTTGGGACAACCATTCCGATGGCGCTTGAAGCGGCAGAGGAGCTTCAAGCCCGCGGAATCAGCGTAAAAGTAGTGAATGCACGCTTTATTAAGCCCCTTGATCATAACATGCTGAATGTTCTTTTCGCGCAAAAGATGCCGGTTTTAACAATTGAAGAAGCAGTGCTTGAAGGCGGATTTGGGAGTGCTGTGCTTGAGTATGCACACGAGGCAGGCCATCACGGTGCGGTCATTGACCGAATGGGAATCCCGGATCAATTTATAGAACACGGCAGTGTGGGTAAACTGCTTGAAGAAATCGATTTAACGAAAGAAGAAGCGGTTCGCCGGGTAGCTGCTTTTGTTCGGGAAAAGCAAGAGGAACGTGCATAAACATGGCAAAAAAAGAACGTATTGATGTATTGCTTGTAGAAAAAGGATTAATTGAAACACGAGAAAAAGCAAAACGCGCTGTTATGGCGGGGATTGTTTATTCTAACGAGGAGCGGATCGATAAACCTGGTGAAAAAATTCCTGTCGATGCTCCGCTTGAAATAAAAGGAAAAACAATGCCTTATGTAAGCCGGGGCGGCTTAAAACTTGAAAAAGCACTGCAGGTGTTTGATTTGACCGTTCAAGACAAAACGTTAATTGATATTGGTGCTTCAACGGGCGGCTTTACCGACTGCGCGCTTCAAAACGGCGCAAAAATGTCTTATGCACTCGATGTAGGGTACAATCAATTAGCGTGGAAGCTTCGGCAGGATGAGCGTGTAGTCGTCATGGAACGAACAAATTTCCGCTATGTAACACCGGCGGATTTGGAGAGGGGCATGCCGGATTTTGCCGTTATTGATGTATCATTCATCTCGCTGTCCCTCATTTTACCTGTTTTAAAAACATTGCTTGTGCCGGGTGCTGATGTGATGGCCCTTGTAAAGCCCCAGTTTGAAGCAGGGCGTGAAGAAGTAGGCAAAAAAGGGATTGTGCGTGATCAGAAAGTGCACCAGGCGGTTATTGAAAAAATCGTGCAGCTGGCTTCCTCATTGGGGTACGATATCATCAATCTATCCCATTCACCGATTACAGGCGGCGACGGAAATATCGAATTTCTGCTGCATATACGCTGGACAGGTGAAGAAAAAAGCGGAAATATCAAGCTGCCTATTACACCTGAACAAGCCGTTAAAGCTGCACATGAGGAATTTAACCAAAAAAGCTAACAGATTCAGCTCCAAAAAAGCGGCCGATTCCGTAAGTGTAAATGGAAACGTGCCGCTTTTTCTATACTTTTTAAATTAGATACAGTATGATAATGTATAAAGAAGTATAATTATACATTATGAGGTGAACGATATGAATAAGGGACAACGACATATAAAAATTAGAGAAATGATTGCCAATAATGAAATCGAAACGCAGGACGAGCTTGTCGATTTGCTGCGTGAATCAGGATATAATGTAACACAGGCAACGGTATCGCGTGATATTAAAGAGTTGCACCTTGTCAAGGTGCCTTTAATGGATGGACGTTATAAGTACAGCCTGCCTGCGGACCAGCGCTTTAATCCACTGCAAAAACTAAAGCGAACGCTTGTAGACAGCTTTGTCAGCATTGACTCAGCCGGTCATTTTGTCGTTATGAAAACCCTGCCAGGTAATGCGCAGGCTGTCGGAGCGCTTATTGATAACCTGGACTGGGAAGAAATTATGGGAACGATATGCGGCGATGATACATGCCTGCTTATTTGCCGTGCGCCAGAGCATACAGAGGTTGTCTCGGCTCGCTTTTTAGAAATGCTTTAATAAGGATGTGACCGATTGTGCTTCAGGAATTATCCATTCGCCATTTCGCCATCATTGATTCCCTGGCGCTCTCATTTGAAAGGGGACTCACAGTATTAACTGGTGAAACAGGAGCAGGGAAATCGATTATAATTGATGCCCTTCAGCTTTTAACAGGCGGAAGAGGTTCAGGCGAATTTGTTCGTCATGGAGAAAAAAAGGCGGAAATCGAAGGGATGTTCACGATTCATAGTGAGCATCCATGTGCCCACGTCTGCCGGGAGTTCGGCATCGATGTGGATGAAGAGACCATCATTTTACGGCGGGAAATTTCCGCGGCGGGTAAAAGCGTCTGCCGGGTCAATGGAAAAATGGTGACGCTGTCTATTCTCCGGGAAATAGGCGCCCGTCTGATGGATATTCATGGACAACACGAGCATCAGGAATTAATGAATGCGGGAAGCCACATTCGGCTGCTGGACGATTTTGGCGGTTCAGCTGTTTTAGGCGCGCGCGCACAGTACGGAGAAGTATATGAGCGCTATGCGCATTTACAAGCTGAGATTCGCCGTTTAAGTGAAAACGACCAGCATCTGGCACACCGGCTCGATTTGATTCAGTTTCAGCTGAATGAAATTGAAAAATCGGCGCTGGTACCTGGTGAAGAAGAAAAACTGGAAGCGGAACGCCAGCAGCTGGCGAACTTTGAAAAATTATACGGAGCGCTGTCTGAAGCATACAACGCCTTGTCCGGTGAAGGCAGAGCATTGGATTGGCTCGGAGTGGGAGTGAATGGGCTCGAATCCGCTGCCGACATTCATGAAGAATACAAAACTCTTCACGAATCTGCGGCAAACAGCTTTTATGTACTTGAAGATACCGTGCGGGATGTGAGTTCACTGCTTGATACACTTGAGTTTAATCCAGAGCGGCTAAATGAAATTCAAAGCCGCTTAAATGAAATCAGCCAGCTCAAGCGTAAATACGGATCCACTATTGATGAAATTTTACAATACGGAGAATCCACTGCCAAAGAAATTGATCAGCTGACTCACCGTGATACGCATGTAAACCGTCTTCAAAAAGAATTGGCCGAAGTGGAAATTCTTGTACAAAAGGAAGGGGAAAAGCTCTCCTCTCTTCGCCGCGAAGCAGCCGTGAAGCTTGAAGAAGCGATTCACAGAGAACTAAAAGAACTTTATATGGAAAAAACCGTTTTTAAGGTACATGTACTGAATGAATCCGGGCAATTTAAAAGAGATGGAATGGATCAGGTTGAATTTTACATGACCACCAATCCGGGAGAACCGTTAAAGCCGCTTGTGAAAATTGCTTCCGGCGGGGAAATGTCCCGGGTGATGCTGGCAATGAAAACGATTTTTTCAAGACACCAGGGCATTACCTCCATCATTTTTGATGAGGTCGATACAGGTGTAAGCGGGCGGGTTGCCCAGGCCATTGGCGAAAAAATTTATAAAATTGCCATTCATTCGCAGGTGATGTGTATTTCGCATTTACCGCAAGTAGCAGCGATGGCTGATACACATTTATACATTCAAAAGAATCTGGAAGGGGAACGGACAAGCACGTCTGTAACACCTCTGGATGAAGAAGAAAAAGCGGCAGAAATCGGCCGTATGATTTCCGGTGTTGAAATGACCGACTTAACGAAAAAACATGCGAAAGAGCTGCTGGCTCTATCTGCAAAATTAAAGCAATCGGCTGTTTGAAAAGCCATCCATCTAGCCCCCTAATTACCGTTATAAGAACACGCACCTCCGGACAAAGTAACAACGCAGGATGAAAAGGAGGGAGTGGGATGGCGGTAGTAAGTCGGGGTCTTTTTTCATTTTTACTACTGTTTACGTTTTGGACGGCAGATGGAGCCGTCACGAAAGCAGAGCAGACAGAGACAGAGCTGCTGCAATCGGCTGGCTTTTTAAAAGCAGAGGAAAAGCGTGAACGTGTTTTTGTTGTACCCGGCGGACAGTCGGTTGGTGTACAGCTTGAAACAAAAGGACTTTATGTAGTCGGCTTTCATTTTATCCAAACAGATACAAATCGTATTTCTCCAGGTGAAGAAGCAGGTCTCCTGCCAGGTGATGTCATTACACGTATAAATGGCCACAAAGTAACAGAACCTCAAGCCATTCGGCCGTATGTGCAAAAAGCGGCTGATGGAAAAACCTCCGTAAAGCTCACAGTGTTACGCGGCAAGAAAACGCTGAGTCTTTCAGTAAAACCGATCAAGGATGCAGAAACAAAAAGTTCAAAGCTGGGCTTATACATTAAAAATAAAACCGCAGGAATTGGGACATTGACGTTTTATGAACCAAAATCGAAAAAATTTGGCGCGCTTGGCCACGTCATCAGCGACGTGCAGTCAGGAAAGCCGTTTGCACCTGTTAAAGGTACGCTTTACCCTGCCCGCGTAACTGGAATCAAGCGTGCAACAGAAGGGATTCCGGGAGAGAAAGCGGCTGAGATTCCTACAGAAGAGAGATGGGGAACGGTCACATCTAATACGCCATTCGGCTTGTTTGGACGGCTGGATCGCGAATTGAACAGAACAAAGTTGTATCCGGCGGCGCATCCGGATGAAGTAAAAGAAGGACCAGCGCAAATTTGGACGGTGACAAAGGAAAATAAAATCGAAACATTCGATATTTCCATTGTTCGTACGGTTGAGCAGTCAAAGCCAGCCATTAAAGGCATGATTATTAAAATGACCGATCCCCGTTTAATTGAAAAAACAGGCGGTATCGTTCAAGGAATGAGCGGCAGCCCTATCTTACAAAATGGCCGGGTGGTTGGAGCTGTTACGCACGTTTTTGTGAACGATCCACTTTCCGGATACGGTGTCCACATTGACTGGATGCTTAAAGATGCCGGAGTGTTGTAGAGCGCAGCTGCGCTCTTTTTTTAGCGAATTTTTTCTGGAAAGAAAGTCGAAAAATGACAGAAAACGGTGTAAAATAAATATTTTGAATTTTTTAAAGGAATCCATTTCGCTTTGTCGAAAAAACCTTTAGAATAACCTTATGGATGGAGCATCGCCTTAAGGATAGAAGTGAGGAGGAAATGATTTGAGTAAAATAAAGGTAGCAATTGCGGACGATAACCGGCAGCTTGTACAGCTGCTTGAAGAAGTGATAATAAGCCAGGAAGATATGACAGTTGCAGGAACGGCATTTAATGGGCAGGAGTGTCTCGGCATGCTGCCGGAAATAGAAGCAGATGTGTTAATTTTAGATATTATTATGCCGCATATGGACGGGCTCGCTGTACTTGAGCGTCTCCGGGCAAGCGGCCAGAAACAGCCTCATGTGATTATGCTAACCGCATTCGGCCAGGAAGATGTAACGAAAAAAGCGGTTGATCTGGGGGCTTCCTATTTTATGCTGAAGCCATTTGACATGGAAAGTTTAATTAGTCAAATCCGCCAGGTGGCCGGTGCAGAACAGCCGATGCGTCATGTAGAACGAAAAGAAGAGCCGAAAAAGCAAAAGAAAAATATTGACGCCAGCATTACGGCAGTGATTCACGAAATCGGTGTACCGGCACATATAAAAGGCTATTTGTATTTGCGCGAAGCAATTACAATGGTATTTAATGACATTGAACTGCTTGGCTCAATCACAAAAGTACTTTATCCAGAAATTGCCCGGAAGTACAACACAACACCAAGCCGGGTGGAACGGGCGATCCGGCATGCAATCGAAGTAGCTTGGAGCCGCGGCAATATGGAATCCATTGCGGCTTTGTTCGGGTATACAGTATCTGTATCCAAGGCCAAACCGACAAATTCGGAATTCATCGCCATGGTGGCAGATAAACTTCGTATCGAATACATGGCTTCTTGAAAGTAGGAGTGGCGCGGGTTTAGACGTTAAGACAACGTACACTCAAGACCGATAAACTAACGGAACAACCCGATAAATAACCGGCGGGTTTACCGTTAATTTTTGCGTTTCTCTTTATCAAAGGAGAGGCGCTTTTTTGTGTTTAACGAAATCGAATTTCAAATCGATAACTACATGCTATACTGCGATTCAAAAAATCTCACGCACAAAACGAAGGCAAGCTAGGAGCAGTCGCTAAGGCTGTTTTCCGCTTACCTGCGCAATCACCATAATATAACAAAGCCAGGCCGTTATTAAGGCGGCTCATATCCGTTCCTACATTCAATATTTGCGCGGACAGGGGAAAGTATACCGTTGTTGCAGACGAATATTCCAAGAATAAAAACGACCCGGACGGCCGCACAGACTGAGCCAAGCCGATAAGCGATACGACGATCGCGAACTATTTACGCAATATCAAGGTATTTCTTAATTTCCTCGTTGAAGAACGCGAATTAAAGGAAAACCCGGCCAACAAGATGCCGAATATAAAGCCTCAACGCAAGCAGAAGCGACTAATGGCTCAAACGAAATAAAAGGCTGCTGCAGACGTTTGATCTAACGACGTTCCAACGGGTATCAACGGGTATCGGAATTGGCTAATGACCCGTCTAATGCTCGATACAGGCATCAGAGTAGGCGAATGCACGCAGCTCAAGCCGGAAAACATCGATTTCCATAATCGTTCTATTCTTATTATTAATCCGAAGAATCATCGTGACCGTTACGTTTTCTTTTCGGGTAGGCTTTCAACGGATCTTAGGCGGCGGCTTCATGATCATGATCGCTTTAGCGACAGTGCGTATCTGTTCCCGACAACTCGCGGTAATATGATCGACGCCAACGTATTTGAGAAATCGTTAAAAAAGGTTGGGGCGGAAAGCTGGAGTTCCGGATATACAGTCGCATCAGTTACGGAATAACTTCGCTAAGTATTACCTTTTGAACGGCGGGAGTTTTGTGACACTAAGCCGGATCCTCGGGCATAGTAGCGCGGATGTGACGATGAAGGCGTATTTAGACTTTATACATAACGAGATAGCCAAGAAGTATCAGCGACACTCACCGTTCAACAACTGGAAATTTTAAAGAAAACAAAAAAGGCCACTGTTGCCGAAACAACGGTGACACTCGTGGTAAGGGCAGTCTATCAAAAATTTCGGCTTTAAGCAAATTCTGTCCGTCTGTCTATCTGTCAGAACGTATGTACTTATTTGGTTGGGGTGTCCAATTAAAGGAGCAGTTTAAAATGATCGATATTATATTCGATAAAATACAAAAATCAAATTGCGCAAAATTCAAAAACATAAACGAACTTTAGATCTGCAGTTAATTGCCATGTTTGTACGATAGGAGCAAGAGAGCTGTCTGCCTCTTGGAAGCGTAAGCTCATCCGTTTACTACACTACCTGCGCGACATTTTCTGTAAATATCCCGGCTTGTCGTTCCGTAAGCAACGTACGATTGCTGTGTGGCTTAAAAAGCTGGCGTCTTTAGATATCGTTAATATACTGCCGACAAAGCGCAGCTCGACGATGCAGCAGACTGTAAATTTGGTACAAATATTACCGGCTGAATATGCGGAAAATAAAAAAGCGGACAAGAGAGAGCAGAAAACGGGGAGCATGAAGTCAATATCTCTCCTAAGACTAGTACTAATATTAATACTAATACGTGTCAGCCTGCGGCGCCGACTTCAATCTACGGACGTTTTAAAAATTTCATTTCTTCAACAATCGGCAAAGACCAATCGTTAATCAGCCGTCTGTATGGCGTCTACAAAGGGCAGCCTGCCACTCTAGCCGCTTACTTACGGCAAGGAAGATATTGGAAACATTGCTATAAGCGCATTGTATGTCGGTGTCATGTCAACAAAAAGCCGGCGTATTCGCAACTTGCCAGGCTTCTTTAACGGGATAGTCGGATGCTGGACCGCTATATCCGTAAGGTGATTGCGCAGAAATCCGTGCTATTAATGGAACTGCTGCCGGTTTGGTGAATAACGCACAAAAAAGTCGCGGGGGATCAGTCTGCGGCAATAACTATTCGAACGGAGATTAGTGGCGATGTGGGGGACACTGCTTTACAGATACCGCTGTCCAGCGATATAAACAAAAAAAGGCCGCGGAAAAGATCCGCAGCAAAGGGTTGGGGTTGTTATGTACAAGAATGAGTCGAACATTAGGAAGTGGTGGGTCACCACTATTACTTCTTTACCCACTTTAGTAAAAGTTAAACCAACATACGCGAAAAAAAAGCCACGGACGCGACTCCGTAGCCAATAAGAGAGTAATGAGTGTAAGTGGTTTGCGAGATCATGCTTGCCGTTAACCGCTTAGCTAGAAAAATAAACAGTAAAGAGAATAATTGGGAAATAACCCCGTGACAGACGCTGTGCCTAAAGAAAGACCGCAGAGGGCTCCACGGCAAAAATTCGGAAGTGACGCACAATAAAACGCCATTTCTAAGTGCTTGATAACTCTGAAAGTGGGAGTCGCTGAAATGGTATTAAATCACTTAAATTAACAGTCGCCGCCGTAGCTCTTTTTGAATGAAGCGCCAATGATGATAAGAAGAATGAACAATACTACAATTAGCGCAAAACCGTCGCCGTAACCGCCGTTAGAACCGCCACAGCATTCATATCCGCCGTAACCGCCGCCGTAACCGCCGAAAAATCCCATACTATTTCACCTCTTTTACTGAAAAGTAGCGAAACAATTATATAAATCAATTTCTCGGAATTAATCTATAATAATTGAATCTATGTTATATGGTATGAACAGAGATCCATATTGGATTGAGCGGTTGTCACCTCTAATAATCTTTTTCTATGAAAGAGAACAATAATTTAAACTGAAGGTATTAAACGGGATGACAAAACGTAAGAAAAAACACAGCAAACAGCCTTCGCAGGTGCCGCCACTGGATGAACGACATTACCTTGCGATGGAGTTAATTATGAAGCCGTATTATGACCAAAAACGTGACCGTAACCGCTGGCTAAACCGTTCAGAAATTACGGAGCTCGTCGGCGTATCCCGTATGCCGCTTTGCCGTTGGGAACAGCGCAAGGACTTTCAGCATGAAAAAAGTAAAAGGCACCGGGCATACTCGCGTAAGACTACTCAAAGGGGTCCGACACATGCGGAAATGGCTTCGACTGTTATTAGTGAAGCCGATAATATTCCGCAGGTAAAACAAGCGCTAAGAAATACGTATCAAAAGATTTCAGAAAAATCGTTAATGGATGAGCAACGCAAGGCTCGTGAAATTATGGGTTACTTAGAAGGTGCGATCTGCCGTCCATTATTCCGCAGCGAATCGATTCAGATGCAGGCGCTTGATCGAATCATCCGGCCAGAATGCACGCAGTATGCGAATAAACCGCGCAGCTACATTGACTTGACAGCAAAAGCAGAGTAAATAATCCGTGCGTTTGAACCACGGCTGTTTTCTTGGGAATCACAGCGATGGGCGCACGAACTGCCATGTGATAAACCTCCGTATTGCCGGCGTCAGAAAAAACGCTGGAAAGTATCGGACGGTACAAATTGTCAAAAGAGAAATACTTCGCAGCATTCAGTAATTAACGAGCGGCAAACAGTCGTAGACTCAACACAGGGCGAATATCTTGTAATGACCGGCATGTCCAGCTCAGACGCAGTTGTGGAAGTGGGGCATGTTCAGCCGGAATCCGAAAGTGCGGAAGGAGGGCTGGGGCATGAAACAACGGTGGAAAAGCTACGGATTGTGGATCGCAGTTGCGGCGCTTGTCGGCATGGTGCTGCAGGATTTTGGTATAATGATCCCATCGGAAAGGTACGATACTTACGTAGATACCTTGCTAACGATCGCAGTACTGGCGGGTATCATCAACAACCCATCAGGAACCAATGATGAAAAGAAATAACGGGCGGCCCCACGCGGGCGGCTCTTTTTTTGTCTCACACAAAAAGAAAGGACGAAGGAAATGGACGGACAAATTGGGAAGTTAGAAGCGCTGTTTGGCGACGTAGATAATGTCGTCAAATCAACAGGACAGAAGCGTATCAGCGTTGCGCATATCGACAGTTTGCAGGCGCATAAAGCCGTTTTCTTACGTTTTCTTAAAGGAGAAGCCGGGACACACGACATTTCTGGCGCTAAATGGCATCAAGAATACACTGTCTTACATTGACATTTACAATAACGGTAATGATTTGGATGAATTAAAAAAGGCAGTCACAGCTGAATAAGCAAAAAATTACACTGGTTTTAAAGCTGATGGGTATGAGTTCAAATTTAAAACATAAATTTAGGGTAAAGCAGAGTTCGCAAAAGCGGGGTAAAATATCAGGAGCGAAAGAAGGCGAAAAATCATGCTGAAGAGAGTATACTGGTCTAAATTAAACGACTCGCATGATAAAATAACAGCAAAAGCGGGCTTTAGAAAAGAAAGCAACAAGCTGTATGAGCCTTATGAACTTTACCTTGAAACATGGGAAAAAGAAGAGGGCGGCTGGGTGTATAAAGGCAGCCAGCCGGGGCAAAGACAGCAGCAATTAGAGGCGCACCCAGCCATAGAACCACTTTTAAAGAGCTGATACGGCAATTAAATAATGCCAATGAGCGCCGTAAAAAGGTGCTTTTTTCTTTTTTACTTATTATCCTCTTCCTCGTCTCCATCATCCTCTTTTATATTAAAAAAGCCCCCCATCCGGCATACAATAAATTGAAAATCCAGGCGTTTGCTATTCTTACGTTGGCCGGGTTTCCTGCGGTTTAGCTATAACGCTGCTTTCAGAGAGCAGCCCAATCAAATCATTGCGGTCGATTAGTTTTACGTTTAGTCTCTCTGCACAATGATACGCATTTTTAGTAAATGCATGGTTGGTGACAGCCCAGACTTCATTTGTTTTATAGTACGCTTTGCCGCAGCTCGCTTCTTGCACGGCTTTGACACCGGCTGAGCCATTGTACCGTTTTGCCTGCACAGCGATACTGTAGTTTCCCTCGCGTAAAATGAAATCAGTCCCATAATCACCTAATTTCGGCGTATACTCAATGGCGTACCCTCTGCTTTCAAACAAGGCACCCACATATTCTTTAAATTGAACGGTATCCATACTGTCAAGTTCGTTTAATCCTGATTGAAGGAATTGTTGTTTTTTCTTATCTTTTGTATACCAGCGCAGCAAAAAATACGGGATCGCTAACAGAGCGACGAGTATGGTATAGCCAATGAACACTTCGATATGCTGCAGCATAACAATCAAAACGACAGCATACAGCATGTAAATCAGTATTTTATCGCTGCTAATCCCAAGTCCTTTATGGCCCCTTCCAGACATCGTCCCAGCTCCTTTAAACCTGTTTTTTTTTATTTTTGACGGCGAAAGCGAGAACTATCCAAAAAGATAAAATAAAAACACTCATTCAAGAGCGTGGACCGAAGAATTTTTTAATCATGCCCTTTTTTATGACAAAAAGCAATAAAAGAAACGAACTTTGCCTGTTTGGTTAAAGCGGGAAAAGAAAGATCGGCAGAATGATTAAAAAAGATAAATTAACTCTTGAAGAAACTTTTTCCAAAACCCAGTAAATACCCTCCAGTTTTATGATAAAGTTGTTTTATAGATTGGAGCTGGGAAAATGAAGAAGATCATTGGATGGACCCTCGTTGTTTGTATCACTCTTCTCATTGCCGGGCTGGGGACTTATGTATTAATAGAAATGAATAATACAAAAGCAACTCAACAAGAAAAGCTGAATGGCCGGAACGATAAGAAAATTGTTGGTGTTCAAAATACAGCCTATTTAAAAAAGGGTGACGATGAAGAAAAAGTTATTTCTGTTATGCATAAAATGACGCATCAAAAAGTAGCAGCTGATGAAAAATGGGGAGCCGTGCCCATGACACCTTCTACTATCAAGGAAGTTATTTCAATTGTAGAAAAAGAGGAGTATAAAGAAAAGAAGCTTCTTCTTGACATACTTCAAAAATGGCAGGCGGGCAATTTTACAGAAATTGTCCAGGATCATAATTATTTATGGACACTTCAAGATGGAACAGAAGGCAAAGCATACGGAATCATGAGCCCTATTCAGGAAAGGCAATTTGTTCATCAAAACTTTAACGAGACTGTGGCAAAAGAGCTTGGTTACCTATAGGAGCGTTCTCAAAAAAAGTGTCCACTTTGTTTAAAGAGGCGCTTTTTTCGCTATAGGTGAGCCTAGTTTGTACACAGTTCATAATATGAAAAATTCACAATATAAACACTTGTATAAAAAAGATTGTACTGCCGACAGGAGAAGCGTTAAAGGAGGTAAAGCATAAGCGGAAGAAGCCTCTCTTTCATAGAAAGGTTTAAAAAGAGTGCATGACGGAAATAGTAATACATGGAGCTTTCGGTCAGATAACGTCAAGCAAGCCGGTACACAGTACAAGCCGCTTTGATGGATCAAAACGACCAAAGCTGTCAAATGCTTTTGGGGAGGCGTGAAGCTTCACTTATTTTTTCTCCATTCGCTCGTATCAATGGCTGCAATATTTACGGAACAGCTCCGGCTTGTTTGGCTGAAATGAAATTCTGCCAATAAAACTGACGCTGACCGTTAGACCCTCCAGTATCTTTCAAAAGGGGTTATGCAGCCGAATGACAGAAGACGAACGCAAAATCATCACATATGTCAGAGAAGTCAGCACAGCTCAATTAGTTCAAGAGCTGTCTGACGGAAAAGTATTAGGAACGGACCTGAGGGCGATTGGGAAGCTGCGGTTGTACCGCTTGCCCGAAGAAGTAAAAAACGTTCTGTTATACTGTGCAAAATGTAAAATGAGCAAACACATAAATTATAGGGACGTTTATAAAATAGCCGCCCGCTGGAACAGGCTCCGTGTTCAAACAGCAGAAGAAGCGTTCGAATTAGCGAAGCAGGAGGGTTGTTTTCAACAACAGAAGTAAATGTCTCCCCTTGAAACTGCACTCTTTATGAGTGCAGTTTCAGATTGTAGACAAATAAAATCTTTTGTCAAAAGATCTCTTTCGTTTCTTTTTCATGTAAGACGTTCGAATGGTTGGGATGAGAGTCGATAAGGCGGCGGATGCGCGGCTTCGCTGGCGCTGAGCCCGTCTTTGCAGCACAGCTGCCCAAGCTGCCCAGCCGGCTCGCTTGTCCCATAGGAGTCTTCGCCGCACACCCGCCGCCTGTGCGGTTAAACAAAAGACTGCACAGCTTAATAGGTACACTTGCCCTATCACCAAAGCAGTAAAAGTGCAGGCGGAGATGCGCTTTTTGCTGATTTTTCGAACCAAATGGGGGAGCCGGCCGGACTGCACTGACCTAAGGTCCGCGCAGTCCAGCGGGCTTCCCCTATCGGCTCTTTTTAAGAAGCAATGTTTCTCAAAAAATCTCCTGCCCGTTTTCAGCGGTGAAAACTTTCATAAAAAAAGACTAACCCTTTGTCGACAGTCTCAAACTGCATTCTTTATGAGTGCAGTTTTCTTTGTTTATAGAATGCCTCAGCGATGATGCGAAGAAAAAATATGAACAGACAAAAAGCAGTCCTCGGGAAGGAACTGCTTTTATTTTTTTTCTTGGAATTTTGCCTGCACCTTGTTGTATTTGCGGTCCCGTCTAAAAATAAATCCGGCAACAAAGCCAAGACCGCCAACAAAAAGAAGGAAACCGGCTATAAATTGCATCCATAATGCAGGAAAAGGGGGCTGCAAAATGCCAAAAAGCATATCCCGCATCCATTTAATTCCGACGCCGGCCAAAAAGCCGGGAATGACTAAAATAAGCAGTGCAATAATCCGGATCATGTGAACCCCTTCTTTCAAGATTCTTCTTTTCCACATCATAGCGCAAACGCTTTATTTGTCAAGAACAGGATAAAGAGTGAAAAAACAAATAAAATTTGGTTTATTACATGACATAGTTTTAAAAACCGTATAAAATGATAAAGGAATTATAAATAAGGAGCGAAGTACATGACAATAACATATGATCTTGTCATTCTAGGCGGAGGAACCGGTGGATACACGGCAGCCATTCGTGCAGCTCAGCTTGGGTTAAAAACAGCCCTGGTTGAAAAAGGGAAAGTAGGCGGTACTTGTCTGCACAAAGGCTGTATTCCAACAAAAGCGCTGCTGAGAAGTGCAGACGTTCAGCGGACAGTAAAAGAGGCTGCATCGTTTGGTATAGAAGCCGGCAGTCCAGTTGTTCATTTTGAGCGGGTACAGGAAAGAAAAGAAGAAATTGTACATACATTATATAACGGTGTAAAGTCCCTTTTAAAACGAGGGGAAATTGACCTTTATGAAGGGACGGGGCGCCTGCTGGGTCCATCTTTATTTTCACCGATGGCCGGAACGGTTTCGGTTGAAATGAATGATGGAACAGAAAATGCAATGCTCGTACCACGGAACGTCATTATCGCAACAGGATCGCGTCCAAAGCATCTTCCGGGCCTTCAGCCGGATGGCGAAATCGTTTTGTCTTCGGACGAAGCACTTGAGATGAAAGAGATCCCGGCGTCGATTATCATTGTAGGCGGCGGTGTGATTGGAGTAGAATGGGCATCTATGCTTGTTGACTTTGGCAGCAGGGTCACCATTCTTGAATACGGAGACCGGATTTTGCCGTCTGAGGATAAAGCAGTTTCGGCCGAAATGGCACGCCAGCTTTCAAAAAGAGGCGTTCAAATTATCGTAAATGCAAAAGTGAAAGCAGATACGCTGCAAAAAAATTCGGGTGCTGTTTCGATTCAAACAGAAGCAGACGAAACCTTTTCGGCAGAGAAAGTACTTGTTGCCGCCGGTCGTACAGCAAACACGGAACAGCTTGGACTTGAAAACACGGACATTAAGGTTGAAAACGGCGTGATCCAAGTGAACGAGTGGATGCAGACAAATGAATCGCACATTTATGCGGTGGGTGATGTAACGGGAGGGCTGCAGCTGGCACATGTAGCTTCTTACGAAGGAATCACAGCCGTTGAACATATGATAGGAAAAGCGGCAGACCCCGTTGATTATTCGGCTGTTCCGCGTTGTATTTACTCACATCCAGAAGCGGCCAGTATCGGCATGACGGAAGAGCAGGCTGCTCTTGAAAGAACAAAAATTAAAACAGGCGTATTTCCATTTCAAGCGAATGGGAAAGCTCTTGTATATGGCGAAACAGAAGGATTTGTAAAAATAGTGGCAGATGCTAAAACGGATGATATACTAGGAGTTCATGTAATTGGACCGCATGCAACCGAGCTGATTTCAGAAGCTGCATTGGCCCAGCTGCTCGATGCATCCGGCTGGGAGCTTGGCGCAGCCATTCATCCGCATCCTGCTTTATCGGAAGCGATAGGAGAAGCAGCTCTAATGCTGGATGGAAAAGCGATTCACTTTTGAAGGGAGCGGAAAAAATGGAATCTAAACATAAACAAGCAGGGTTAACCGATCAGGATGTAATCGGCATGTATGAAACAATGCTCCTTACACGCCGTCTCGATGAAAGAATGTGGCTTTTAAACCGGTCGGGAAAAATTCCATTTGTCGTATCGGGTCAGGGCCAGGAGGCGGCGCAGGTCGGTGCTGCTTATGCGTTAAATAGAAAAGAGGACTACATATTACCTTATTACCGTGATTACGGGGTCGTACTTGCTTTTGGCATGACGGTTCGCGACCTGATGCTTTCTGCTTTTGCGAAAGCAGAAGATCCAAACTCCGGAGGGCGCCAGCTGCCAGGACACTTCGGACAACGGAAAAACCGGATTGTGACAGGATCATCCCCCGTAACGACCCAGGTGCCGCATGCTGTCGGCATCGCGCTTGCAGCGAAAATGGATCGAAAACCGATCGTTTCATTTGTGACGTTCGGAGAGGGGTCTTCCAATCAAGGCGATTTCCATGAAGGAGCAAACTTTGCGGGCGTGCACAAGCTGCCGGTTATTTTTATGTGTGAAAACAACCAGTATGCTATTTCTGTACCGTTAAACAAGCAAATTGCAGCCCGCGTATCAGACCGGGCAGCAGGGTACGGGATGCCGGGCTATACGATTGACGGAAATGATCCGATCGAAGTGTACAAGTGCGTAAAAGAAGCCGCCGACCGTGCACGGCGCGGCGAGGGACCGACGTTAATTGAAGCACTCACATACCGGTTGACGCCGCACACATCTGATGATGATGACCGTTCGTACCGGACAGTAGAAGAAGTGGAAAGCGCGAAAAAAGAAGATCCGCTTCACTCCTTCCGGCTATACGTAAAAGAAGCAGGTCTTTTAAGTGACGAGCGTGAAGAGCAGCTTGAAAAAGAAATTGCTGCCGTCATTAACGATGCAACGGAGTACGCGGAAGAAGCACCTTTTGCGAATCCAGAATCGGTTCTTCAATTTGTTTACGCCGAAGAAGAAAGAGAGGCGGAAAAATAATGGCTGTTATTTCGTATATCGAAGCAGTGACCATGGCGATGCGCGAAGAAATGGAACGTGATCCGAACGTATTTATCCTCGGTGAAGATGTCGGGAAAAAAGGCGGTGTTTTCAAAGCAACAGCCGGGCTTTATGAACAGTTTGGAGAAGACCGGGTGCTTGATACGCCTCTTGCTGAATCGGCGATTGCCGGTGTGGCCATCGGTGCGGCCATGGTTGGAAAACGGCCCATCGCTGAAATGCAGTTTGCCGATTTTATTATGCCGGCAGTGAACCAAATTATTTCAGAAGCTGCGCGGATCCGGTATCGGTCCAATAATGACTGGCACTGCCCGATTGTCATTCGGGCGCCGTATGGAGCCGGCATTCAAGGGGGATTATATCATTCTCAGTCAGTAGAAGCTGTTTTTGCCAACCAGCCGGGGCTGAAAATTGTAATTCCATCTACACCGTATGACGCAAAAGGACTTTTAAAAGCCGCTGTCCGCGATGAAGATCCGGTATTGTTTTTTGAACATAAAAAAGCGTACCGTTCCATTAAAGGGGAAGTACCGGACGATGACTATGTACTTCCAATCGGCAAAGCGGACGTAAAGCGTGAAGGAGAAGACATTACCGTGATTACGTATGGTCTTTGCGTTCACTATGCTCTGCAGGCGGCCGAAAAGCTGGCAGGGGAAGGCATCAGTGCAGAAGTAGTCGATCTTCGGACGGTTTATCCTCTTGACCAGGAAACAATTATTCAATCTGCCTCCAAAACAGGGAAAGTACTTTTGATTACAGAAGACAATAAGGAAGGCAGTGTAATCAGTGAGGCAGCGGCGATTATTGCCGAACACTGCTTGTTTGATCTGGATGCTCCAATTGCGCGTCTGGCTGGGCCTGAAGTGCCGGCTACGCCATATGCAGCACCTTTAGAAAAGCATTTTTTAGTAAATCCCCAAAAAGTAGAGAAAGCAATGCGTGATCTCGCTGAATTTTAATAAGAAAGAGGAGGCGCACCATGGCAATTCAAGAAATGAAAATGCCTAAACTCGGCGAAAGTGTAACAGAAGGGACCATTACCAAATGGCTTGTTGCACCGGGAGATTATGTGAATAAATATGACCCGATCGCTGAAGTGCTGACCGATAAAGTAACAGCTGATATTCCGTCTTCTTTCGCCGGAGTCATTAGTGAAATTGTAGCAAAAGAAGATGAAAAAATGGCTGTTGGCGAAGTGATCTGCACCATTGAAACAGAAGCAGCCACAAAAGAGCCAGAAAAGCAGCCCGAAGCTCAAACATTTGTAAAAGGTGAAACATCTGCTCAATCAGCCGCTGATCAAAGCAGCCGATATTCACCGGCAGTATTAAAGCTCTCGCAGCTTCATGGCATCGATTTAAAAGAAATCAAAGGAAGCGGAAGAGGCGGCCGCATTACCCGTAAAGATGTGCAGGCAGTCATCGACAGCGGAGTAAAAAGCGTTGTGCCGCCAACGGCAGCGTCCAGCACTGCTGCCAGCGCTCCGGCCGCTGAAACAAAGAAATCATTTGAAACGCAAACAGGCGATATTATTGTGCCAATCGATGGCATTAAGCAGACGGTTGCAGCCAATATGGTGAAAACAAAGCAGGAAGTGCCTCATGCGTGGATGATGGTAGAAGTGGATGTTACAAGCCTTGTGCGTTACCGGGATTCCATTAAAACATCATTCAAAGAAGCGGAAGGGTACAACGTAACATATTTTGCTTTTTTTGTGAAAGCAGTCGCGCGTGCGTTAAAAGAGTTTCCGGAAATGAACGCCATGTGGGCGGGCGACCACATTATCCGCAAAAAGGATATTAATATCTCGATTGCCGTCGCAGCAGACGACAAGCTGTTTGTACCGGTTGTGAAGCATGCGGATGAGAAAACCGTCAAAGGCATTGCCAGAGATGTAAATGACTTGGCCAAAAAAGCGCGCAGCGGTACACTGACAACGGAAGACGTCAGCGCCGGTACTTTTACGGTAAACAATACAGGCTCGTTCGGATCTGTTCAGTCAATGGGCATTATCAATTATCCGCAGGCGGCTATTTTACAGGTAGAATCGATTGTAAAGCGTCCTGTAATTATTGATGGTATGATCGCGGTGCGGGATATGGTGAACCTGTGCTTGTCACTCGACCATCGCGTGCTTGACGGGCTTGTATGCGGGCGGTTTATGCAGCGTGTGAAAGAATTGTTAGAGACGGCTTCAGAAGATACAATGCCGATTTATTAAAAAAACAGCTTCTCCTATTTGGGAGAAGCTGTTTTTTTACTTAAACAAGCCGGCAATGCTGTCGACGATCGATTGAAGGAAATCGATAATGGACTGTAGAAAGCCTTGTCCTTCTTCTGAATTTTTAAAGCTGTCCCACTGTTCTTTTGCTTTATCAATTTGGGAGTTTACTTGATCCCAGTTGATATTTAAATCTTTCATCTTATTGAATAAACCAGCAAGCTGGTCTGTCTGTGCGTCGGTCAGCGTAATATTAAGCTCGTTGGAAATATTATTGACAATCACTTTAATTTCCTGAAGCGTTTGTGGGTTCTGAGCGGCCACTTCTTCTTTAATTCGCTCAATCAGCTGAGTGGCATCTTCCTGTCCGATGTCCTCACCAAGCTTAGCTGTTGTTACCATTTCTTCATTGGCTACTTGTTTTTGTTCTTCGGGAATTTTTTCACCAGTCGTCGTTTCATAGGCTTTAATAATGCCGGTTAGAGCAGCTGTACCGGACACCTCAAACGGGGCTGTAATGAAAATATCAGCATCTTTTACACTCGCAGTAGATAAGGCATTGGTGTACATTTCTTTCGATACCCATGAAATGTTTTGGGTTTCTACATTTAATCCGGAACCAGATTCCGTCGTTGTAATTTTGCTTGATGAGATGGCTTTTGTCCCAATTTGGGCTTTTGGAATATATTCACCTAAATATTTGTGTTCCTCCGCGTTGGATACCGTAATCGTTTGAACATCCGCTGATACGTTCATTTCTTCAAGCACCTTTTCTTTTTGGGCAGGTGTTAAATTTTCGCCAAGCGTGACCATTGTATCGCCGGGCGTACTATCTGCAGAAACGGCAGTACCAAAACTCAAAACGGCAACCCCAAGCAAACCCATTAATTTTCTCATACTCTCTCTCCTGAATTCTAAAATTGGCTCCGTAGAGCTAGTAATAGAATAGCATGCGGCTGATATTTTTTCACGTTTTGGCTAAAGTGCATTGCTTCTAAAGCGATGCTTATATTACAATAAAGAGAATATCCAATTGCTTACTTTTTATTTGTAAACGATTACAAAATGAAGAGGAGTGGGAACTTGGCTGATCAATTATTTCCACCGGTATCAGAGGCAGATTGGAAAGCAGCTGCAGAAGCTGCATTAAAAGGCGCTTCTTTATCGGCATTGTGTACAGAAACTGCAGAAGGAATTCAGTTGAAACCGTTGTATGTGAAGGAAGATCGCAGCGTACTTTCACCTTTTCCAGGTGAAAAGCCGTTTACAAGAGGGTTTCGAGCGATGTGGTCTTTTCCGGAAACAAATACTGAGCTCGGGATCGACCCTATTTCTTCCGGTGCTGCAGCCGGCGTTTTTCCGGAAGATTCCGCTCTTCAAGCTGTACGAAAAGGAGAAAGGATTACCGTTAATACTGTTCCTTACCATACAGCCGGAGCGAATGCGGTTCAGGAACTCGCGTTGGCGCTTTCAGAGGCGGCCTGCTTTTTAAAAGCGGAAAGAAAAGAATGGGAGACGGTCTCAAAGTGGCTGTTTCATTTTGCCGCCGGCACTAGCTTTTTTACAGAAATAGCGAAACTCCGGGCTTTCCGCACACTTTGGTCTGCCTTTGTGGATATATATCAGCTTGAAGGCCACCAAAAGCCGGTGCTGAGTGTAGAAACGAGTGAATCAATGCTGTCTGTCCTAGATCCTCATGTAAACCTGTTACGTACAAGCAGCGCCGTGTTTGCTGCTGTCGTTGGAAATGTTGATTATGTAAAAGTATCCCCATTTGATCAAATAAAAGAAGGAGCTTCCTCCGAGCTTGCTGAGCGGATGGCCCGCAACATACCGTCCATTTTAAAGCACGAGGCACTGCTTGACAAAGTAATGGACCCTGCAGGCGGCTCTTATTATATCGAGTCACTTACCGAAGAAATTGGCCGAAAAGCCTGGGATTTATTTGCGGAAATCGAAGAAGCCGGCGGGATCAAGCAGGCTCTAACGGCTGGAACGGTTCAAAAAAATATAGAAGCGGTCCGCGCTAAAAAAGAACAAGATACAGCGAAGCTCCGATTTAAAATGATCGGGGTTAATCACTACGCTGATCCAGGAGGGCAGGTCCAGCAGCCGAAGAAGCCGGCTGTACAAAAAGCAGTACGGGGAGAACCCATCCAGCCTGTTGTATCAAAAAGAACGGCAGAGCCATTTGAAGCGCTTCGATTGGAAGCTGTAAAGCTGCGACAAACTGGACAGTCTCTTACAGCGGGATTGATTTGTTTCGGTGAACGGAAAACTTATCAAAAGCGGGCCGATTATGCGGCAGGTGTTCTGTCTGCGGGAGGAATTAAAACAATTTGTTCTGAGGGATGCCGCACAATAGAGGAAGCTGTTAAGTTTATCCAAAACCACTCAACAAGCTACTATTGCATTTGCGGCTCCGATGAGACCTATGAACAATTCGGTTCCTCTCTGGCATCTTCGCTGAAAAAAGCAGCAAACGGTGCGGTGATTGATAGTGCCGGAAGCCAGGAAGTGGAGGGGGCTGACGGACGGATTGCGGCTGGAGACGACATGGTAAAAAAACTCACACAAATCCTTGCCGTGTTTAAGGGAGGCCGTCCTGCATGAATTTAAAAAAGCAAAATCCGTTTAACCGGCCGTCCAAACCGTCATCAAAACGGGAGCAGGAACAAGCATCAGCCAGCTTCAAGCAGTTGTATGACGCACTATCCTTCCAAACAAACGAATCCATTCGCCTGCGTGCTCTCTACACAGAAAAAGAGACTGAGGGACTTACTCATACAAATGATTATCCGGGTATTGTCCCGTTTACCCGCGGCCCTTATCCAACCATGTACATCACGCGTCCGTGGACCATTCGCCAATATGCCGGCTTTTCAACAGCCGAGGAAAGCAATGCGTTTTACCGGCGCAATTTAGCAATGGGGCAAAAGGGACTTTCCGTTGCGTTTGATCTGCCGACCCATCGGGGATATGACTCCGATCATCCGCGTGTGGTCGGGGACGTGGGCAAAGCTGGCGTTGCCATTGACTCTGTAGAAGATACCAATATATTGTTCAAAGGCATACCGCTTGATCAAATGTCGGTTTCTATGACCATGAATGGCGCTGTCCTGCCCATTATGGCTTTTTATATTATTTCGGCAGAAGAGCAGGGAGTAGCGAAGGAAAAACTGGCCGGCACGATTCAAAATGATATTTTAAAGGAATATATGGTGCGCAACACGTACATTTATCCGCCGGAAACCTCCATGCGGATTATCACCGACATTTTGAGCTATACATCGGCTCATATGCCAAAGTTCAATTCGATTTCCATCTCCGGCTATCATATGCAGGAAGCCGGTGCACCGGCTGACCTGGAGCTTGCTTATACGCTTGCCGACGGATTGGAGTATGTCCGTACAGGACTTGCTGCCGGCATTGACATTGATTCTTTTGCTCCCCGGCTATCCTTTTTCTGGGCAGTCGGCATGAATTATTTTATGGAAGTGGCGAAAATGCGTGCCGCCCGGCGGATGTGGGCAGAGTTGATGAAGCCATTTGGCCCCAAAAATCCAAAATCGCGCATGCTGCGGGCCCACTCGCAAACATCCGGCTGGAGCTTAACCGAACAGGACCCGTTTAATAATGTGACAAGAACGTTGATTGAAGCGCATGCCGCAGCGATGGGGCATACACAATCCCTTCATACGAATGCCCTTGATGAAGCCATCGCTCTTCCAACCGATTTTTCGGCGCGGATTGCCCGTAACACACAGCTGTTTTTACAGGAGGAAACAGATATTACCAATGTAATTGATCCATGGGGCGGTTCGTATTATGTAGAAACACTCACCGGTGAGCTGATGACACGTGCATGGGCCCATATTGGAGAAATTGAAACGCTTGGCGGGATGACAAAAGCGATAGAAACAGGGCTTCCGAAGTCTAAAATCGAGGAAGCGGCTGCCCGCCGCCAGGCAAGAATCGATTCAGGCGAAGAAGTGATTATTGGCGTAAACAGGGACCGGCTTTCACAGGAGGAAGCGATCGACATTTTGGACATTGACAATACTGCTGTCCGTTTAGAACAAACGGACCGGCTGAGAAACGTGCGGCAAAACCGTGACATTCACCAAGTTAAACAATCACTAGAAGCGATTACAACAGCTGTTAGATCAGGTAAGGGAAACCTGCTTGAATTGGCTGTTCAAGCGGCAAGACTTCGGGCAACGCTCGGTGAAATCTCTTCTGCTGTAGAAGCAGCAAGCGGAAGGCATAAGGCGGTGATCCGGACAGTGAGCGGTGTGTACAGTGAACATTACTCGGATGCAGAACAAATAGAAGCGGTTCAAAAGATGACGGCAGAATTCAAAGAACAGGAAGGGCGGCGTCCACGGATTTTAGTTGCTAAAATGGGGCAGGACGGCCATGACCGGGGAGCGAAGGTAATTGCTTCTGCTTATGCAGACTTAGGCTTTGACGTGGATATCGGACCGCTTTTTCAAACACCAGAAGAAACAGCCAAACAAGCAGTTGAAAATGATGTTCATGCCATTGGCTTTAGTTCTCTTGCTGCTGCTCATAAAACGCTGCTGCCTGCGCTGGTAGAGGAATTGAGAAACCGCGGGCGGGAAGATATTGTAGTATTTGTCGGCGGTGTGATTCCGCCAAAAGATTATGCTTTTTTAAAAAGCCATGGCGCTGCTGCTATTTTTGGGCCGGGAACCATTATTCCTGTTTCTGCTCAAGTAATCTTAGAAAAAATTTATGAACGGCTTGGGTATGAGGAAGTGGTGGAATGAGCGGTAAACAAAAAGAAGGAGAGGAAAAAAGCAACACGTCTCATGATGGCATGACAGTACCGCCGCCCAAAAGGTTTCGCAAAAAGAACCGTCCGCTGCCTGAGCCAGCATCACTCGCCGCTGCAGTAAGGAGCGGGTCGGTAACGGATTTGGCAAAGGCGATTACTTGTATAGAAAGCAGCACTCCGGCTCATTTTGAATATAGCGAGCAGCTGCTTCAACTGCTGCTGCCGCATACAGGAAACTCGATTCGGATTGGAATAACGGGGGTGCCGGGGGCAGGAAAAAGCACGTTTATTGAATCATTTGGTCTTATGCTGTGTGAACAGGGCCGCCGGGTTGCTGTTTTGGCCATTGATCCGAGTTCTTCCATTTCAGGAGGTTCTATTTTAGGGGATAAAACAAGAATGGAAGAGCTGGCGAAGCATTCAAATGCTTTTATCCGCCCTTCGCCATCCGGAGGAACGCTTGGCGGTGTACACGGGAAAACACGCGAAACCATTCTTTTATGCGAAGCCGCCGGCTTTGATATCATCCTCGTAGAAACAGTTGGCGTAGGCCAAAGTGAAGGCATCGTTCGCAATATGGTTGATTTTTTTATGATGCTTGTGTTAACAGGGGCCGGAGATGACCTGCAGGGAATCAAAAAAGGGATTATGGAACTGGCAGATGCCATTGTAATCAACAAAGCAGATGGTCCGAATAAGCCGCTGGCTGAACAAACGAGAAAGGAATACGAACAGTTTCTTCATGCGATAAAGCCCTATACGGAAGGATGGAAATCCAAAGCTTATACGTGCTCCGCTTTGGAAAACGAAGGCATGGATATGCTCTGGCAGGCGATCCAATCTTTTCAATCCGTTACACAAAAATCGGATACGTTTGATAAGCGGCGCCGTACTCAGGTAAAAACATGGATGCATGCGTTGATTGCAGATGAGCTGGAGCGCTATTTTTACCATCATCCATACGTGAAGGAGCATCTCGATGGCTGGGAACAGCAGTCCATGGCGGGGAGTGTAACGCCAGCCCAGGCCGCCCGGGCACTTTGTAAACAAGTATTTCAAGCTTATAAATAAAAAAGGACCGGCCGAGTTGCACTCAGCCGGTCAATACAGGGAGTTTAGGGGTATGGATCCAGTTGCCTTATTATTCTACCCGCGTTTTAAAAAAGTAAACATTATTTTTAAAGGCATGTAAAAGAGAGATGCCGCTTTATTGAAATAAACGTTTTTTTCCCTTATGATTAAGCTACTAATCACAAAGGAGAGAAAAACATGGGAATGAATTTTAATTTTTTTATGAATGATGTTGTTCGCCAGGCGCGCGATGAAATCAAAGCGGCCGGCTATTCAGAGCTTACAACACCCGAGGAAGTCGATGCAGTTCTAAACGAAAAAGGAACAACACTTGTAATGGTGAATTCTGTATGCGGCTGTGCCGGAGGAATTGCCCGTCCAGCAGCAGCGCATGCGATTCATTATGACAAGCGTCCTGATCGTTTAGTGACTGTGTTCGCAGGGCAGGATAAAGAAGCGACAGCTCAGGCGCGCAGCTTTTTCACGGGTTATCCGCCGTCTTCTCCATCTTTTGCTTTATTAAAAGATGGACAGATTCAAGCGATGGTGGAACGCCATGAAATTGAAGGGCATCATCCGATGTCTGTCGTTGAACATCTGCAATCACTCTTCGATCAGCACTGCGAAGAAGTGTAAGGATGACCTGAAGCCCTGCCGTGTGCGGCAGGGCTTTCTTTAATTCGAGGTGAACGTAATGATCAAAATCGGGTACCGAACGTCCAAAACGGCTCTTGGTATAGCGGTGTCTATTTTACTTGCTGAATGGATCGGCCTTCACAACTCAGCTTCTGCCGGCATTATTGCCATTTTGTGTATTCAAAATACGAAGCAGCAGTCTTTAAAAGCTTCCTGGACCCGTCTTGTAGCCGGGATGCTCGCTCTTTTTTATTCCGCCGTTTTTTTTGAATTGCTTGCTTATCACGCGGTTGTGATCGGCCTGATTTTAATCGTCTTTATTCCGACAACCGTGGCGCTTAAAGTACAGGAAGGCATTGTTTCAAGCACCGTTCTTATTTTGCATATGTATGCTGCAAAAGAAGTTTCTGCAGCGCTTCTCTTAAATGAAATGGCTCTTGTCATCATAGGAGTAGGCATAGCACTTGTGCTCAATTCCTACATGCCGAGCGTAGAAAACGAGCTTGTAAAAATGCAGCAGCAGACAGAAGAACTGTTCGAGCGTATTTTCAAAGAAATTATCTCTTACTTGCGAACGAATGAACACACTTGGGACGGAAAAGAACTGACGGAAACGGCCGAGCTGATTAAACGGGCAAAATCGCTTTCCTACAAAGACGTACAAAACCATTTTACCCGCCATAACAGCTTGTTTTATCAGTACTTCACGATGCGTGAAAAGCAGTTTGAAATTATCGAACGGCTTATTTCAGTTGTGATTTCTATTTCTCACCGTCCGGAGCAGGCGGAAATGATTGCTTCCTTTATGGAAGAAGTAAAAGGGAATATTCACCCGGGCAATA
The DNA here is from genome assembly GCF_031181085.1 of Domibacillus sp. Lineage (NCBI taxonomy): Bacteria > Bacillati > Bacillota > Bacilli > Caryophanales > Bacillaceae > Domibacillus > Domibacillus sp. The sequence continues at coordinate 43,838 of NZ_JAPSLE010000002.1, forward strand.
CTGCCAAGCTGCACTTAAGCCATTTAAATGATTTAAAACGGGAATTTGAAGAAATGCCTTTACCGAAAACACGCGAAGAGTTCGAAGCACGTGCTGCCCTTTTGCAGTTTGTAAGAGAAATGGAACGATATCTCCGTATTAAAGCGCGGTTCCGGGGCATGAAAAAAAGAGCAGCCCATAGGCGCCGCCCTTCTGTTACATAAACATCGTTAAGCCAAACATAAGTGTTGAAATCAACATTGCAAATAACATTAAATACACAACAATCTTTTGAAATGTTTTATTACGCATGAAACTCTCCTTTAAGGGTTGTTGAGTATTATTGTACCGGCAATGAAACGGATTTTCAACAGGCTTGCTGCAGAAGAAACGCCATTTAACCGCTTATCTATTTTCATCAAAGGGGATGGGAACATGAATAAAGTCGATCATATTGGCATAGCCGTTTCATCATTGGAAGCAGCACTTTTACTGTATACCGGGAAGCTTGGCATGACTCATATTAAAACAGAAACTGTTGCGTCACAAAAGGTTCGCGTCGCTTTTATTGATGCCGGTAATGTAAAATTGGAATTATTAGAGCCGGCTGCGCCTGACAGCCCAATCGCCCGGTTTATCCAAAAAAGGGGGCCTGGCATCCACCATATCGCGTTTAACGTGAAAGATATTGAGACGAGAATAGCGGAGATGAAAAGCCGGGGAATTGAGATGATTCAAGAAGAGCCGGTCGCCGGTGCGGGAGGAGCTAAAATTGCTTTTATGCATCCGAAGTCAACAGGCAGCGTGCTGATGGAAATGTGTGAAAAAGGGGGGGCGAAGCATGAAGGATATGTTTGATGCTATTCATTATTTGCAGGATAAACGGCGGGAAGTGGAATTGGGCGGCGGCGACGAGCGAATTGACAAGCAGCATGAAAAAGGAAAACAAACAGCGCGTGAGCGGATTGACCTGCTTGTAGATGAAGGTACATTCGTCGAATTAAACCCATTTGTCAAACATCGGAGCACAGATTTTGGACTTGACCGCATCGAGGGACCTGGAGACGGAGTTGTCACGGGATACGGGAAAGTAAACGGCCGTCCGATTTATTTGTTCTCACAGGATTTTACCGTTTTCGGAGGCGCTCTCGGTGAAATGCACGCACAGAAAATTGTTCACGTAATGGACTTAGCGGCTAAAAATGGTGCTCCTTTTGTCGGTTTAAACGACTCAGGAGGGGCACGTATTCAAGAAGGAGTCCTTTCGCTTGATGGATACGGCCAAATTTTTTATCGGAATGCGATTTATTCAGGAGTGATTCCGCAAATCTCAGTTATTTTAGGCCCATGTGCAGGCGGCGCGGTGTATTCGCCGGCCATTACTGATTTTGTTTTTATGGTCGACCAAACGAGCCAGATGTTTATTACAGGCCCTAAAGTGATTGAAACGGTAACAGGTGAAAAAATTTCGGCCGAAGATTTAGGCGGGGCGAAGGTACATAACACCGTCAGCGGCAATGCCCATTTTCGCGGCCGTACAGAAGAAGAAGTAATAAAAGGCGTGCGCACATTATTAACCTATCTCCCTCAGAACAATCATCAAAAAACACCTCTTTCTGAAACAAAAGATGAAAGCGATTACCGAGACGACTTGGCGGATATAGTGCCATTTGACGGGCTTCGTCCATATGATGTGCGCCTCGTTGTCAGCCAAGTTGTCGATACAGGCTCTTTTATGGAAGTTCAAAAAGAATTCGCCAAAAACATTGTAGTCGGCTTTGCCAGAATAAAAGGAGAAGCGGTCGGCCTTGTCTGCAATCAGCCAAAATGTATGGCAGGAGGGCTTGATATTGATTCATCTGATAAAGCAGCCCGGTTTATCCGCTTTTGTGATTCGTTTAATATTCCCCTTATTACATTTGAAGATGTTTCAGGCTTTTTTCCGGGTGTGAAGCAGGAGCTGGGCGGGATTATCCGCCACGGTGCCAAAATTCTGTACGCTTATTCAGAAGCGACCGTGCCGAAAATTACAGTGATTTTAAGAAAAGCGTATGGCGGTGCTTACGTTGCCCTTAATTCAAAGTCCATTGGCGCTGACCTCGTATTTGCCTGGCCGAATGCGGAAATTGCCGTTATGGGGCCTGAAGGCGCTGCAAATATTATTTTTGCCCGTGAAATTGCCGAAAGTCCAAATCCGGAAGCGGCCCGTCAGGCGAAAATAGAAGAGTACCGCAGAAAATTCGCCCACCCTTATGTGGCGGCTGCCCATGGGATCGTGGATGATATCATTGATCCGCGCGAAACACGCATTAAATTGATTCAAGCGCTTGATATGATGCGGACAAAACAAGAGGATCGGCCCAAGAAAAAACATGGAAACATGCCTTTATAAACGGTGCTGCAGCGCGTGCTGGCTGATTTTTCCGTTTGAAATGTTTATAATGAAAAAGTGAGAAAATGTGGAGGTGCTGCGCGATGAATGAAGAACGTTTAGTAAATGAATTTTTAGAACTTGTACAAACAGATTCAGAAACAAAGCATGAACAGGTGATTGCCCAGCTGCTTAAAAAGAAATTTGAAGACCTTGGCTTGGATGTTCATGAAGACGAGGCAGCGGCAAAAACAGGGCATGGAGCCGGCAATTTAATTTGTACCCTGACGGGAAATAAACCGGGCGTTGACCCGATTTATTTTACCTCTCATATGGATACAGTGGTTCCGGCCAACGGGGTAAAGCCTGTTGTAGAGAACGGCATCGTCAAAACAGATGGCACAACTATTTTAGGAGCGGACGATAAAGCCGGGCTTGCGGCTATGTTTGAAATGATCCGTCAGCTCAAAGAGCGTAATATCGAGCACGGAGACATTCAATTTATCATTACCGTCGGGGAAGAGTCCGGGCTTGTAGGAGCGAAAGTGCTTGATCCATCTCTTATCAAAGCTAAATATGGGTTTGCTCTTGATAGTGACGGGGATGTCGGCAATATCATTATAGCCGCACCGACGCAGGCCAAAATTACAGCGCATGTATACGGGAAAACAGCGCACGCCGGTGTAGCACCTGAAAAAGGTGTCTCAGCGATCACAATGGCTGCTAAAGCGATTGCGCGTATGTCTCTTGGCCGGATTGACGAGGAAACGACTGCGAATATTGGCCGCTTTGAAGGCGGACAGGCAACCAATATCGTTTGTGATTATGTTAAAATTTTGGCGGAAGCCCGCTCGCTTGTACCGGATAAAATGGAGGAGCAGGCGGGTAAAATGAAAGCCGCTTTTGAAAAAGTGGCAGCCGAAATGGGCGGTCGTGCAGAAGTAGAAATTGAAGTCATGTATCCAGGCTTTAAATTTGGTGCTGATGATCATGTTGTACAAGTAGCACAGAAAGCTGCCGCAAAAATCGGCCGGCCATCCGAGCTTTTAACAAGCGGCGGCGGAAGCGACGCCAATGTCATTGCCGGTTTTGGCATTCCGACTGTCAACCTGGCTGTCGGATACGAAGATATTCATACAGTGAACGAAAAAATGCCGGTAAAAGAATTAGTCAAGCTTGCCGAAATGGCGGTCGCCATTGTAGAAATTACAGCAGAATAAAAAAGCAGCTGCCGAAACGGGCAGCTGCTTTTTGCTTGTATAAGAGCTGTATGGATAAGGTTAGTGAATATCTCTTTTTTTAAAGCGGCCGCCGCGCATCTCTGTAATGCCGCCTGCCGCTAAAAAAGCAACTGGATCAACTTCTTCAACCATTCCTTTAATTTCTTTCAGAGGACTCTTTGGTACTGAATTTTTTGCTGGTGAAAAGTGAGGTAATTTCATTTTGCTTTCGTAAAATAGTTGGATGAGAGCGGGAAAGGAGCCGCGCTGTTATGGATAATGCAGCCTTGCCGCGTCTTTATTTTTTACTCATCGCATGCAAATGTCTCTTTTACAAAAGGGATAAGCATCTTCATACATGAGCTCATTCATAAAAAATAAAGAAATATAATAGTTTTACGGTGCCTTTATAGTATATTATAAGAAAATGGAAGCAATGGCGGGCGCTGTTTGACTGTAAAGACCGACATTGATAGGGGCACGAAAAAAGACGCCTTTTAAAAGGCGTCTTCATAAGCAAGATTAGTTACTACATACATCTACATCAAGCATGTTCAGCGGCCACCAGAAGAAGCCGTCTTTCTCAAGGAGTGCATCGGCTGCCTGTGGTCCCTTCGTGTTAGCTGCGTAATTTGGAAACGATGCTTTTTCCTCACGCCATGCTTTTGAAATGACATCCACAAAGCTCCAGGAAAGAGATACTTCGTCCCAATGCGTGAAGTTCGTTGAATCGCCGCGCATGGCGTCATGAATAAGCTTTTCATATGCTTCAGGCGTATTCATAATATCAACACCGTTGTTTGCGTAGCTAAGCTTAACCGGTGTTGTTTCCAGCTGATGGCCGGCACGCTTTGCATTCAAGTGAAGCGTAATACCCTCTTCCGGCTGAATATGAATAACGAGCAGGTTTGGCTCCAATTCCTGATCATCCGGACGATAATACAGGTTCATTGGGATATCTTTAAACTGAACCACAATTTTCGTTGACTTCATCGGCATCCGTTTTCCTGTGCGGATATAAAATGGTACACCCGCCCAGCGGAAATTATCAAACATGATTTTTCCAGCTACATATGTTTCTGTATTGGACTGGGGATCCACATTGCTCTCCTGGCGGTAACCAAGAAGAAGTTCACCTTCATTCGGACCGTACTGGCCGCGGACAAAATAATCATTGACCGTTTCAGGCGTTAACGGGCGCATAGAGCGGAAAGCCCGAACTTTTTCCAGCCGGATTTCTTCATCCTGAAGGCTGATTGGCGGCTCCATAGCAAGAAGGGCTACCATTTGCAGCATATGGTTTTGAACCATGTCTTTTAATGCGCCGCTTGTTTCATAATAGCCGCCGCGCTCTTCCACACCGAGCGTTTCGCTGGATGTAATTTGAATATTTGAAATATATCGGTTATTCCAAAGCGGCTCAAACAGTGCATTGGCAAAACGGATCGTTTCGATGTTCTGCACCATTTCCTTGCCAAGATAATGGTCAATTCGGTAAATGTCTTTTTCATCAAATGATTGGCGAATTTGGGCATTCAGTTCTTGAGCAGAAGGAAGGTCATGGCCAAACGGCTTTTCAATCACAAGACGCCCAAAGCCTTCTGTATCGGTTAAACCGTCTGCTTTTAAATGATCGGCGATTGTTCCAAAAAATTCTGGTGCCATCGCCAGGTAAAAAAGACGATTGCCGCCGAGAGTATAGGTTTGGTCAAGCTCGTCGGCGAGTGTCCGTAATTCAGCATACGACTCGGAATCCGATACATCGTGCGGCAGATAATAAAAATGTGAAATAAATTCATCTATTTGGTCATGAAGAGAAGTGGATTTCATGACGGATTCTTTTACGTGTTCCCGGAACACTTCATTGTCCCATGGGCGGCGTGCTGTTCCGATCACGGCAAAGCCCGAAGATAAATGTCCTTTCCGGTAAAGACGATAAAGGGACGGATATAATTTTCTTTTAGCCAAGTCTCCTGTTGCGCCGAACAGGATTGTCAGCGCTGATGGCGTTTCGAATTGTTTCACGATAGTAACCCCGCTTTTGAGTTTTCATTTTTATACTATTGCATTTTTTCACAAAACAGTGAAAGTGACAAGTATTTTTGTTTATGATACATATATGTCAAAAGAAGATAAACAAGGGAGTGTTTCTGATCGAACTTTTATTTCTTGGTACCGGGGCTGGCGTTCCTGGAAAACGGCGTAATGTAACGTCCATCGCCCTGAAAATGCTGAATGAGCGCGGTGCAGTCTGGCTGATTGACTGCGGTGAAGCCACACAGCATCAAATTTTACATACGAGCTTAAAGCCGCGCCGTATAGAAAAAATTTTCATTACGCATTTGCACGGCGATCACCTTTTTGGACTGCCTGGATTACTTGGCAGCCGTTCATTTCAAGGCGGGACGGAACCGTTAACCGTATATGGGCCGTCCGGCATAAGGGCTTTTATTGAGACAGCTCTTTTAGTCAGCAATACTCATTTACAGTACCCTCTTTTAATCGAAGAAATTCAAGAAGGAACGGTGTTTGAAGACAGCCACATGCTTGTAACAGCAGAAAAGCTTGATCACGGAATTGATTCATACGGCTACCGGTTTGCTGAAAAGGAAAAGCCAGGCGAACTGCTTGTTGAGAAGCTGCGCGAGGATGGGATTCCGCCGGGCCCTGTTTATAAAAAAATAAAAGAAGGACAGATGGTTACCCTCCCAGGTGGGCGTGTTATTGACCCAGCTCCATACACAAGCGGCCCGCAGCCGGGAAAAATCATCACGGTCCTTGGTGATACAAGACAGTGTGAAAGTGCCGTCCGGCTGGCCCGCAACGCAAACGTACTCGTTCATGAAGCGACGTTTGATGCGAAAAGTGAAAAGATGGCCCGTGATTATTTTCATTCAACCACGAAACAGGCAGCCGAAACAGCGGAACGGGCTGGAGCGAAAAAACTATGCCTCACCCATATCAGCTCCCGCTATACAAAAGAAGAAGAGCAGCAGCTTGTAAAGGAAGCGGCTGAACGGTTCCCATCTGTCGTGATTGCGTATGATTTTCTGGAAGTTCCGATTGATTAGCGGATATAAGCATTGCCAAGGCGCTTTGACTGGACAGCCGCTTCTTTAACGCCTGCTTCAATCGCCTGCTTTACCCGAAATTCATCAAATGTGCGCACAGCCGCTTCGGTTGTGCCGCCAGGACTTGTGATAGCTTTTCGGAGGGCAGCGGCCTGGCCGTCGTGTTTGGAGAACATGCTGGCAGCGCCGAGCAGTGTCTGCATGAGCAGTTCCTTCGTGGTATCATGATCCAGACCAAGATCTTCGCCAGCCTGCTGGATCGCTTCTGCTACATAATAGAAGTAAGCAGGGCCGCTTCCGGAAACAGCCGTTACTGCATCCATTTTCGATTCATCGACCGTAATCGCGGTGCCGATAGCCGAAAATAAATGAATGGCAGCAGCATGCTGTTCTTCTGTAACAAAGCGGTTCAGGGCGATCGCCGTAGCGGATTTTCTGACTGCAGCGGACGTATTAGGCATCGAGCGGATAATAGCGCACGGCTTGCCGATCGTTTCCTCAATAAAATCAAGGCTGACACCAGCAAGTAAACTGACGATAACCGAATTCTCCTGAATAAAAGGCTGAATGCTCAACAGGCCGGCTTCTGCATCTTTCGGCTTCATAGCCAGCACAACCAGATCAGCATCCCGCACAGCGGCGCCGGCTTCATAGCCGGTTTGAACCCCGAATTCATCCGCGAGCTGCCGCAGCCTGGCATCGTTGGCTTTATTCGTTACATATGTATGGTCAGCCTTTAATGCACCGCTCTGCAGAGCTCCAGCGATGAGGGCTTCTGCCATAGAGCCCGCGCCGATAAAAACAGTTTTCAATTTCATTCCTCCCATTGCCTAAACATTTTGACTTTTCAAGTGATTATGCGGAATAATCACCCATCTGTCAAGAGGAGAAGATAAAGGGAGTGATAATTCCTTTTTGAAACGCTGCATGAAACAGAATAATAAGTACATAAGCAAGAATGAGGTGAAAAAATGGCGATTGAAACGTATAAAGATATTGTAAAAATAACCGTGCCAACTCCTTTTCCAATCGGTGACGTCAATACATATGTTGTAAAGGGAGACCGGCTGACTTTGATTGATGCCGGTATTCGCACGGAAGAAGCAGGCGCCGCCTTAAAAGCGGGATTGAAAAACGCCGGCTACGAGGTTTCGGACATTGAACAAGTGGTTTTAACCCATCATCACCCTGACCATATAGGGCTTTTAGATCAATTTAACGTCCATATATATGGTCATGAGTACGCCAAAAACTGGCTTTCCTATAATGAGCCCTTTATGCAATGGCGCAAAGAGTTTTTCTTTGCTCTTTTTAAAGAGTTTGGTATTCCGGCAGACAAATACGAAATGGCAGCGAATCTGGAAAAAACATTGTCTTTTGGATCGCAGAGGAGCCGGCTCAGCGGCTTTTTAAAAGAGGGAGATACTATTCCGGGCCTACCGGATTTTCGTGTGTTTGAAACGCCGGGCCATGCGCAGAGCCATCTTGTTTTTTACCGGGAAAAGGACGGTCTTCTTCTGGCTGGAGACCATATACTAAAAACCGTTTCGTCCAATCCTCTGATTGAACCGCCAATGGAGGTGGGAGGGACACGAAGCAAGTCACTGCTTCAATATCATCATTCATTGAAAAAAATAATGGATCTGGATATCAGCCATGTGATGACAGGGCATGGAAATGATCTTTCATCGATCAAGCCGGTGCTTCAGCGCCGCTTTGAACGGCAGCACGAACGGGCTATGCTTGTTTTATCCATGCTTCAAAGCCGGCCTATGACTATGTTTGAGTTATGTATCCAGCTGTTTCCGGAAGTATACGAAAAACAAACCGGCTTAACGCTGTCTGAAACAGCCGGACAAGTCGATTATTTGCTCCAGCAGGGAAGTATTCGTGCAGACCGGGCAGAGGACGGAGCGATTTATTACTATGGAGCGTAATCAAGAAAAAGTTGTGGTGATTACAGGTGCTTCATCCGGACTTGGTGCAGAACTTGCGAGGGCTGCCGGAGCAAAAGGATACCGTCTTGTGCTTCTTGCAAGACGGCTGGACCGGTTAAAGAAGCTGCAGAAGGAGCTGAACGGACAGGGCGTCTCTGTCCGCGTGTTTGAGGCGGATGTGGCGGACAGGCAGAGAATGGAAGAGGTATTTAAACAAATAGGCACGGTTGATGTACTGATTAACAATGCGGGAGTCGGTTTTTTTACATGGGCACATGAAGCGAAGGCGGAGGAGACCAAGCAGATGCTTGATGTAAATGTGAGCGGGCTGATTACGTGCTGTGAACTGGTTATTCCGCACATGATGGCGCGCCGGAGCGGTCATATTATTAATATTGCGTCACAAGCCGGCAAGATGGCTACGCCAAAGTCAGCCGTTTATGCGGCAACAAAACATGCAGTACTCGGTTACACGAACAGCCTGAGAATGGAAATGAGCCGGGCCGGGGTGCTGGTGACGGCCATTAATCCCGGCCCGATTGCGACGCCGTTTTTTGATCAGGCCGACCCGGAAGGCACGTACGTAAAAAATGCCGGCCGTTTTATGCTGGACCCAAAAAAAGTAGCCGGAAAAACAATTGCCATCATCGGACGGCCGGTGAGGGAAGTGAATGTTCCGCGCTGGATGGCCGCAGGCAGCCGCATTCATTCCCTGTTTCCAAACGCAGTTGAAAAACTGGGGAAAAACGCTTTTTTCAAAAAATAAAAAGGAGCCGATTCGGCTCCTTTTTATGATGGATATAAATCAAACTCTGCCAGAAAGCGATCAATGGCTTCTTCATATTCTTCCGGATTTTCATTATAAGATTGAGCGTGTCCGCCTGTTTCGGCCATAAAGAGCTGTTTGGGCCCCCTTTTTGCTTCAAACAGCGCTTCTGTCATATCAGGAAGGATAAAGTCATCTTCTTTGCTGTGAATAAAAAGAACCGGCTTCTCGATAGATTGAATCGCTTCAAGCGGAGACAGCTCCGTCATTTTATAACGCCCGCGCAGCCAAACGGCCCATTCAGCAATCGTCATAAAAAAGGGAGGAGAAAAACCGAGCTCTCGTTTCATTTGATGACGCACCTGCTGCCGAAAATCTGAAAACGGACAATCAGCTATATAAAAAGATGCTTTGTCTTCTACCGTGCCGGCATAAAGTAAAAGCGTAACGGCACCCATTGATTCCCCATGGATGCCAAAGCGGATACCCTCACCTTCCCGGCGGATCAATTCATCGATGATGGCTTTTAAATCATGCTTTTCAAAATGACCATAGCTTGTAAAAGACCCCTCAGACTCTCCGTGCCGGCGGTGGTCAAAAAGAATTGCGTTAAAGCCGCGTTTTAAAAATACATTCATATATTTTACGGAGTTGATTTTATGCTCTGTGACTCCATGGCAGAAGATCACATATGGACGGCCGGGGTTAGGTGTAATAAAAACACTTTTTAAACGGGTACCGTCCATAGAACGGACCCACACCTCCTCTTTTGGAAGCTGTCTGTATAGCTCAAGGTCGAATCTCCCGGCTTTTGTTTCCCGTTCTGCAACCGCTTCTTCCGCTTTTTTGGCGATATATAAAATCCGCTGGGACAAATAAAGGCCGGTTCCTGCTATGGCCAGTACCGCAGAAGCACTGGCAGCCAGGCCTTTTTTTACAGCCGATGCGCGTCGTAGTCGGCTGTTTTTGAGATATCTTGTATCCATTTGTATTCTTCCTCCGTCAGCGCTGCTTCCCGTACGGCACGGGCATTTTCTTTCAGCTGCTCAACGGAGCTTGCCCCGGCCACAACAGTAGCAGCAGCTGGATGACCGAGCACATAGCGGAAAGCAAGCCCGTTTAATGTGCGTCCTTCCGGCACGTTTTTCTCAAGTGTTGACAGCACCGATTCGAGTTCCGGCTCACTGTACCAGTTAACCCCTTTTTTTGACGCCTTTGAAAGCTTGTCACGCCAGTGGCTGGTTAAAAGTCCGAAGGCCACCGGACCGCGTGCGGCGACAGTGACGCCATTCTCTGCTAAAATAGGAAGCGCCTGTACTTCAGGACGACGGTCCAGTATGCTGTACTGCATCATGACATTTGAAAGATTCGATCTTTTTACATATTCATTGATCACAGTCGGTCGAATGGAGGAAATACCATAAGCGCGGATAAGCCCTTCTGCTTTTAATTCCTCAAATGCTTCGATTGTCTCATCAATAGGATCTTCAAGGGTGCCGCCGTGCAGCTGATATAAATCAATATAGTCAACACCGAGCCGTTTTAAACTTTGTTTGGCTGCTTCTTTTATGTATGCCTTTGAGGCATCCCACGTCCAGCTGTCTTTCGACTCGGTCCAGCGGTTGCCTGCTTTTGTCGCGATCACGACCTGGTCACGAACTGCGCGCAACGTTTTGCCGACCAGCTGTTCATTAACACCAAAGTCGTATAAATCAGCTGTATCAAAATAGGTGATGCCTTCATCTAGAGCTGTTTTTAAAAGCGTTTCTGCCTGCTTTTCTTCGGTGCCGATGGACATGCATCCAAGACCCAGCTCGCTGGCGTAAATACCAGATTTCCCAATTTCACGTTTATTCAATTTACATCACCTTCCTTTTTTGTACAGTGTAACATATGGAAGAAAAAAATAGAAAAGAGGGACCTTTATGCACAAATTTGAAGAGAAAACAACGAAAAGCGAATCGATTTTCAGCGGAAAAGTAATACAGGTACGAGTGGATGAGGTTATACTGCCGGATGGAAAGTACTCAAAACGAGAATTAATTAAACATCCGGGTGCGGTTTGTGTGATCGCGATTACAGATGAAAAGAAAATCATTTTGGTAGAACAGTACCGGAAAGCACTGGAGCGCCCGCTCGTTGAAGTGCCGGCAGGAAAGCTGGAGCCAGGAGAAGAGCCGTCTCTTTGTGCCGCGCGGGAGCTGGAAGAAGAAACAGGCTATCGTCCAGGCAGTATCCGGCCTGTTCAATCGTTTTACACATCGCCGGGGTTTGCCGATGAACTTGTACATGTTTTTTTAGCGGAGCAGCTTCAAAAGGTTGAGGGTGGACTTGTAGCAGATGAAGATGAGTTTGTAGACCTGCTTGAAGTCACGCTGGAAGAAGCAGAGGAACTGGCGAAAACCGAACGTATTTTTGATGCCAAAACACTTTGGGCACTGCAATATATCCGTTTAAACGGCCTGGCATAATAAGGGCTCCCCTCTCATATAGTGCGAAAAGAGAGGGGGCCTCCATTTATGTGGACTGCCATCATCGAACATATTCAAAAAAGAGCCGCACTATATTTGTTTTCAGCCGTATTGTTTATGACGGGAACAGCATTCGGAGCCATTACAGTCAACAGCATGGAACCGGTGCAGAAATCGGAGCTGTACACGTATGTAAAAGAGTTTTTCGGCCAGTCTTCGTCTGGAACTGTTGCCAACCCGACTGATCTTTTTGTGGAGAGCTTAATTCATAACATAAAGTTTACAGGGGCGATGTGGGTCGCCGGCATTTCGATTATCGGACTGCCGCTTATTTTTATTCTTCTTTTTATTAAAGGAGCTGTAACAGGGTTTTCTGTTGGCTTTCTTATCCAGCAAATGAAATGGGACGGGCTCTTTCTGTCGCTTCTGGCCATTTTGCCGCAAAATCTGATTCTCATTCCCGTTTTTCTTTTTACCGCTGTGATGTCGGCATCCTGCTCGATCCGTCTCGTGCAAAAAATTACAACCCGGCAGACAATGCCTCTTCCGGTTACCAAAAGTGTTTTTTCTTATATAGGGTACGCTGCAGCAGGAGCGGCGGCTATTTTGCTTGCGTCTTTAACAGAGGCGTTTATTTCAAGCCAATTTATGAATATTCTCGTAAATAAATTCTTTTGATTCATTGACGCCTTTTGTTATAATAGGGAATACATCGGCGAGGGAGGGAACAAATATGGAAAGCCGGATTGACCGAATAAAAAAACAGCTGCATGCGGCAAGCTACAAATTAACACCGCAGCGTGAAGCTACTGTGCGTGTTCTTCTTGAGCATGAAGAGGACCACTTAAGTGCTGAAGACGTGTACCTCCTCGTTAAAGAAAAAGCTCCTGAAATTGGGTTGGCCACAGTCTACAGAACGCTTGAATTACTAAACGAACTTAAAGTTGTTGATAAAATAAATTTTGGAGATGGTGTCTCCCGCTATGATCTTCGTCAGGAAGGCGCTGCGCACTTTCACCATCATCTTGTTTGCATCGAGTGTGGAGCAGTGGATGAAATTCAAGAAGATTTGCTCGATGATGTGGAAGCCATTGTGGAAAGTAGATGGAATTTTAAAATTAAAGACCACCGCTTAACTTTCCATGGTATTTGCAGCAGATGCCATTCAAAGCAGCAGGAAGATGAGCAGGAAGATTTAGAAAAGCAGCATGTAGAATAAAACCTTTCGATCCAAGTCGAAAGGTTTTTTTATCATGAAGGAGGCAGGCGGATGAATGACTATGTAAATGATTTCCTGCATTTTTCACTTGTAGAAAAAGGGCTTTCTGATAATACCATTTCAGCATACCGGCGTGATCTTCGCCATTATACAGAATACATAGAAAAAGTAGAGCAAGTGAAAATACCGGATATCACACGGCTGCATATTTTGCATTTTTTAGAACAGCTGCGGGATCAGGGAAAGTCATCGAAGACGATTGCACGCCATATTTCCACGATCCGCTCTTTTCATCACTTTTTAATTCAAGACCGGATTAGTACGCATGATCCGACACATCATATTGAAACACCAAAGTCGGGCCGTACGCTTCCAAAAGTATTAAATATGGATGAAACGGAAGCACTGCTGGCAGCACCGGATACTACAACGCCCCTTGGCATGCGGGACAAAGCAATGATTGAACTGATGTATGCATCAGGGCTGCGGGTCAGTGAATTAACAGCTTTAAACAAAGAAGACGTTCATTTAACAATGGGATTTGTGCGCTGCACAGGAAAAGGCGGCAAGGAAAGAATTATCCCGGCCGGCAGTCATGCACTAGGCGCCATTGAACGATACTTGCAGGAGGGTCGCCCCAAGCTTGTATCACCGAAGCGGCGCGATGAAGCCCTGTTTTTAAATCATTATGGACAGCGGCTGACGCGGCAGGGATTTTGGAAGGTGATTAAAGCGCTGGCGAAAAAAGCCACCATTGAAAAAGAGCTTACGCCCCATACGATTCGCCACTCGTTTGCGACCCACCTGCTTGAAAACGGAGCGGATCTGCGGGCTGTCCAGGAAATGCTCGGCCATGCCGATATCTCGACCACGCAGATCTACACACATGTAACGAAAACACGACTAAAAGATGTATACAGCCAGTTTCATCCCCGCGCCTGAAGAAGGTCAGGCGCTTTTTGTTTTTTATAACGAAATGGATTATACTAGAAACGAGAAGTCAGACTTCTGACAATTGCCAGGCAAAGCATGATTTATCCGGCAGTCTGGGTAAAAATAAAGAAGAATGTGATTAGAAGGGAGAAGCGGCCAGATGAATCATTCATTTAAACGGATTCACTTAATCGTTCTCGACTCAGTAGGTATTGGAGAAGCACCGGATGCTTCTGCTTTTGGAGACGAGGGCGCTGATACGCTTGGGCATATTGCCGAAAAAATGAACGGGCTCAATATGCCGAATATGGCAGCACTTGGCTTGTCAAATATTAAAGAAATTCAAGGTATCCCGAAAGCGGACCGTCCGGCGGCTTTTTGGACGAAAATGCAGGAGGCATCAAACGGAAAAGATACCATGACAGGACACTGGGAAATTATGGGTCTCCGTATCGATACGCCTTTCCAGGTGTTTCCGGATGGGTTTCCTGCTTCACTGATTGAAGAATTGGAAGAAAAATCAGGGCGCAAAATTATCGGAAACAAGCCGGCAAGCGGTACTGAAATTTTAGATGAGCTTGGAGAAGAGCATATGAAAACCGGGGCCCTGATCGTATATACATCAGCAGATTCTGTTTTGCAAATTGCTGCTCACGAGGACATCGTGCCGCTTGATGAGCTGTATCGTATCTGTGAAACGGCGCGTGAAATGACTAAAACCAGTGATTATATGGTCGGCCGCGTGATTGCCCGCCCGTTTGTCGGTGAACCGGGGCAGTTTAAACGAACGGCTAATCGGCATGACTATGCACTGAAGCCATTTGGCCGCACGGTCATGAATGAATTGAAGGATGCCGGATTAGATGTGATTGCGGTAGGGAAAATTTCTGATATTTATGATGGGGAAGGCGTTACCGAAGCCATTCGAACTGTATCAAACATGGATGGAATGGATAAGTTTATTCAAGCGGCAGAAAAAGACTTTACTGGCTTGTCTTTTTTAAACCTGGTTGACTTTGACGCACTTTTTGGGCACCGCCGGGACCCAGAGGGTTATGGCAAGGCGCTCGAGGAATTTGATGCGCGGCTGCCAGAGCTTTTAGAAAAACTGACTGAACAGGATCTGCTTATTTTAACGGCGGACCACGGCAATGACCCTGTTCATCATGGAACTGATCATACACGCGAATTTGTACCGCTGCTCGTTTATTCAAAAGCGTTTGCTGAAGGCCGCGGGCTGCCTATTCGCAAAACATTTGCGGATGTTGGCGCATCGGTTGCGGAAAACTTTAACGTTAAAATGCCAGAGCATGGAAATAGTTTTATGGGGGAATTAACATGAACATTCAACATATTGAAGAAGCTGCCGGATTTTTAAAAGAAAAACTAAATGCCACACCAGAAATCGGATTGATTTTAGGATCTGGCCTCGGCGTATTGGCGGACGAAGTGGAGAACGCTGTTTCGATTCCATATGAAACCATTCCACACTTCCCGGTTTCAACAGTAGAAGGCCATGCCGGAGAACTTGTCATTGGAACTTTATCCGGAAAAACTGTTGCAGCCATGAAAGGACGCTTCCATTATTATGAAGGGTATTCATTCCAAGAAGTGACATTTCCGGTGCGTGTGATGAAAGCACTAGGCATCGAAACAATTATCGTGACGAATGCAGCGGGCGGTGTAAATGAATCGTTTGAGCCGGGCGACTTAATGCTCATTTCAGATCATTTAAATTTAATGGGCGGAAATCCGCTGATCGGCAAAAATGATTCACGTCTTGGCGTTCGTTTTCCGGATATGTCTGTTGCTTACAGCCGGGAATTAAGAGAACTGGCAAAAAAAGCAGCGGAGCGGATTGGCTTGAACGTTCGAGAGGGTGTTTATGCAGGCAATACGGGTCCAGTTTATGAAACACCGGCGGAAGTGCGTATGGCACGTGTTCTCGGCGCGGATGCGGTCGGGATGTCTACAGTGCCGGAAGTGATTGCAGCCCGCCACGGCGGCATGAATGTACTCGGTATTTCCTGCATTTCCAACATGGCAGCTGGTATTTTAGACCAGCCTCTGGCACATGACGAAGTAATTGAAACAACAGAGAAAGTACGCGCGGAATTTCTTGCTTACGTGAAGGAGATTGTTCAATCTTTGTAAAGGTGTGATGGATGAATGAGAATGGTGGACGTAATTCATAAAAAGCGTAACGGACAGGCACTGACAGACGAGGAAATTCAATTTTTTGTTCAAGGTTATACAAAAGGCGAAATTCCAGATTATCAGGCATCCGCTTTTATGATGGCGATTTATTTTCAAGGAATGACCCCGCAGGAAACCGCTGTTTTAACAAAAGCGATGGTTGATTCAGGTGAAACGATTGATTTGTCTGGCATTAAAGGCCATAAAGTTGATAAGCACTCAACAGGCGGAGTCGGAGATAAAGTCACATTTATTGTCGGGCCGCTTGTTGCTTCGGCAGGTGTGCCGGTAGCAAAAATGTCCGGCCGCGGCCTTGGCCATACCGGAGGCACGCTTGATAAGCTCGAAGCGATAGCGGGCCTTCAAATCGAAATGTCCAAAGAGCAGTTTATTGATAATGTGAATAAACATAAGCTTGCTGTTGCCGGCCAGACCGGAAATCTCGCTCCAGCCGACAAAAAGCTGTACGCTCTGCGTGATGTAACAGCAACAGTAGAAGCCATTCCGCTGATTGCCGGCTCCATCATGAGTAAAAAGCTTGCGTCTGGTGCAGACAGTATTGTATTAGATGTAAAAACAGGGTCTGGTGCGTTTATGAAAACGCTGGAGGACTCCGAGACTTTAGCAAAAGAAATGGTGGCCATCGGCAATAACCTTGGCCGCAGAACGGTTGCGATTATTAGTGATATGAATCAGCCGCTCGGATTTGAAGTCGGCAATGCCAATGAAATCAAGGAAGCGGCGGCCATTTTGCAAGGAGAGAACGTAGAAGACCTCCGGACCCTCTCGCTTGAAATTGCTTCTTATATGACAGTGCTGGCCGGTGCGTTCAGCGATTACGAAGAAGCACGTGATGCACTTGAGGCGAATCTGGAAAATGGCAAAGCATTCGAAGTATTCCGCCAGTTTGTGATCGCTCAGGGCGGCGATGTGGGCATGATTGATGATCCTGCTAAGCTTCCACAGGCCGCTTTTCACATTGATGTTGAATCAGAGCAAGAAGGCTTCGTAGCCCAAATTGATGCAGAATCCATTGGGATAGCCGCTATGTATTTAGGGGCGGGACGCGCAACAAAAGACGATCAAATCAATCATGCTGTCGGTATTACATTAAAGAAAAAAATTGGTGACTTCGTTCAAAAAGGAGAGGTACTCGTTACGCTCCACGCGGATAACGCCACACCAAAAGACTCCATTGAAAAAGTAAAGCAGGCATATCGTTTTTCGAATGAAAAAGTGGAACGGCCGACGCTTATTCATAAAGTGATCAGGGACTGACAAATGTCAGTCTCTTTTTTTGTCGAAAATTGAGAGCTTTTTTCTAGTTTTGGCAAGGGGAAGGAAAATGGCTCCTAAAAAAAGAATTGAACGTATCAGCATGTAAAGGAGGAATGACGATGGTAACCATGAAAGCAGAAGCAAAAGGAAAAGTTCTCATTATTCGATTAACGGGAGAGCTCGACCACTACTATTCCGAGCAGGTGAAGGAATTTACAGAGCAGCAAATTGACAGCCATCAAACGCAGCACTTGATTTGGAACTTGTCGGGTCTGCCTTTCATGGACAGCTCAGGTCTTGGAGTGATTTTAGGGCGCTATCGCCAGGTAAATGAAATGGGCGGCAGTGTGACCGTTTGTGGATTGAATACACAGGTGAAACGCCTGTTTCAGCTTTCGGGGCTGTTTAAAATTATGTATGTGGATCAAACTGAAGAAGAAGCGCTCGGGAGATTGGAGGAATCTTCATGCAAAACACAATGACGATCTCATTTAACGCACTGGGAGAAAACGAAGCGTTTTCGCGGGTAGCCGTTGCTTCTTTTGCAGCAAAACTCAATCCGACTGTAGACGATTTAGCAGAATTAAAAACAGCTGTTTCAGAAGCGGTGACAAACGCTATTATTCATGGATATGACAGTAATCCGGCAGGAATTGTTTATATAAGTGCCACCATTGAGGACGGAGAAATCGACGTGATTATCCGCGATGAAGGGCGCGGAATCGGAAATATTGAAGAAGCGAAGGAACCTCTTTTTACAACAAAGCCTGAAATGGAAAGAGCCGGTATGGGCTTTACAATTATGGAGCATTTTACGGACCTCTTGGAAGTGGAATCGAGCACATCTTCGGGTACAGTCGTTCGCTTTAAAAAGCGGCTGGCGGGAAAGCGTGTTAACTGTGTTTAAGGAAAGAGTGGATTTCTTATGAAGCAGGCTGTACAGTTAACCGATGGTGAAGTCAAGGAGCTGATTCGGCAAAGCCAGGAGGGCGACGTGGAAGCGCGCAATAAGCTGGTTGAGTGGAATACACGGCTCGTCTGGTCGGTGGTGCATCGATTTTTAAATCGTGGTCACGAGTCAGAAGATTTATTTCAAATCGGCTGTATTGGTTTAATTAAATGTATTGATAAGTTTGATCTTTCCTATAACGTTAAGTTTTCAACATACGCGGTTCCGATGATTATCGGTGAGATTCAGCGGTTTTTGCGTGATGATGGAGAAGTAAAGGTGAGCAGGCGCTTAAAGGAAACAGCCGGGAAGATGAGGCGCGAACGAGAAGCGTTTATTGCAGAAAGCGGACGCCCTCCGACTGTACAGGAACTGGCCGGAAAGCTTGGTATATCGATGGAGGAAGCGATGATGGCCCAAGAATCTTCCCGGCGTCCGGCGTCTATCCATGAAACCGTTTATGAAAATGAAGGAGAACCTATTACGCTGCTTGACCAGCTTGCAGCACCAGAAGCCAAGTGGTTTGATTCATTGGTTGTAAAAGAAGCAATAGAAAAGCTGCCTGAGCGGGAACAGCTTATCGTATTTCTCCGTTTTTTCAAAGACTGCACCCAGTCGGAAACCGCAAGCAGACTCGGGATTTCCCAAGTTCAAGTATCAAGACTTGAAAAACAGATTATTAAAAGCCTGCGGTCAGATATGAATAAAACCTAGTCGGCACGGGGAAACTTCGTAAAAAGCGGAGGTGCTTGCTATGGGTCAAATCGTGTACATCACCTTAAAGCGCCATGTTCGCCTCGACGAACGGCGCATTTCTTTTTTTGATGTGGCTGAAGCCGAAGTCGACCAGGAAGCAAAGCCCATTTTAGAAAAACTGATTGTGAAAACGGCAAAGCCATCATCAGGCAATGTAGTCATTGTAACGATTTTAGATGTTGTGAAAGCATTAAAAACGGTTTTTCCTGATGCGCAAACGGTTATCACAGGCGATACAGAAACGATTGTCAGCCTGCAGCCTGTACGTGCACGAGCCCCGCTTTGGAAAATCACATTTGTCTGGCTTGTGTTGTTTACAGGTGCTGCACTGACCATTATGAATTTTCATGAGGACGTATCCATGCAGAAAGTGCATGCGATTTTATATGAAAAAATAACAGGCATTAAAAATGAAAACCCGCTTATGCTTCAAATCCCTTATTCTATAGGGCTGGGGCTCGGGATGATTTTATTTTTTAATCGGCTCTGGCAAAAAAGACTCAATGAAGAGCCAGGCCCGCTTGATTTAGAAATGTTTAAGTATGAGGAAGACATCAATGCCTATCTGGCAGCCAATGAAAAGGAAAAGCCGTAGCATGACGACGCTTTTTGTTTTGTTTTTAGGTCTATCAGGTGGATTGGCTACAGGTGCTGGGTATGTGGCGTTTATTTCAGTCCTTGGTGTGATCCCGAGGCTGATGTCAGCCACGAAAACACAGCCGTATATTCACTTGTACGAGCTTTCACTGGTGCTTGGTGTACTCACAGGAACACTTCTGCATATTTTTAATACGCATTTTCACTGGCCATCTGTTACAACTGCCTTTATCGGTTTATTCAGCGGCTTGTTTATCGGCATGGGTGCGGCTGCCCTGACTGAAGTACTGAATGTGTTCCCTATACTAGCCAGGAGAGTAGGGGTTTTTGCCGAGGTGAACATGCTGATGATGGCTGTGGCACTTGGCAAGATAACAGGCTCGCTTATTCAATGGATTTTACTTTCACCGATGTAAAAGGAGGCAGCACGATGATTTCGCCAGAAGAAATGGATGTTTACTTAGAAAAAGAAGCAGGGCTTGGTAAAAGTTTTGATACCGGCATAAGAAGGCTGACAGTAGCAGGGGAGCCGCTTCATATTTATTTCGTTAACGGGCTTTGTGAAACACGGTTTATTATCGAAATTATGGAATCATTGATTGCACTTGAAAAGGAGGAGGGGAAAACGACTGCTGCCCTCGTCAAAGAGCATCTTGTCCATCAGGCAGTCGAAGAAGTCACAGATCCATCAAAGCTGCCGGCTGCGGTCATGTCGGGACTGATTGGTATTTCAGTACCGGGAACGGCGTTTATCATTGATGTAAGAAGTTATCCAGGACGGCAGCCGGCAGAGCCTGATACAGAAAAAGTTGTGCGCGGCTCCCGTGACGGTTTTGTGGAAAATATCATCGTGAACACAGCTCTTACGCGAAGAAGAATTCGTGATGGCCGTCTTAGGTTTGAAATTATGAGAGCGGGAAGTGTTTCGCAACTGGATATTGCTGTCGGCTACATGGAAGGTGTAGCTTCCGATGAATTGGTTGAGCGGGTTAAGAAAGAAGTCACTTCTATCAAAACAGCCGGTCTCCCTATGGCAGACAAAACAGTAGAAGAATTTTTAATTAAACAACACTATAACCCCTACCCTCTTGTTCGTTATACTGAACGAGCGGATATTGCTGCCGCCCATTTAATTGAAGGGCATGTCCTCCTTTATACCGATACGTCACCAGCGGTTATGATCATGCCGGCTACTTTCCTGCAGCATATGCAGCATGCCGAAGAATACAGGCAGCTTCCGGCAGCAGGCACATTTATCCGTCTGCTTCGCTTTGTCGGTTTATGGATGTCCTTATTTCTGCTGCCGCTCTGGTATCTGTTCGCTGCTTATCCCGCCATGCTTCCTGAAGCGCTTTGGTTTATCGGTCCACGTGAAACAACAGAAATCCCCCTTGTTTTACAAATCTTTATTGCCGATCTTGGCATAGAGTGGCTGCGAGTTGCTGCCATTCATACACCGCAGCCGCTATCAACTGCTATGGGGCTTGTTGCTGCCGTGTTAATTGGACAAATGGCCATTGATACGGGGCTTTTTGTGCCTGAGGTAATATTGTATACAGCACTTGCAGCCATTGGCACGTTTTCTACACCCAGCTATGAGCTGGGGCTCGCGAATAAATTGACACGCCTTTTTATTCTGGCAGGAACGGCCCTGTTTGGTCCAATTGGATTTGTTGTGACGGTTATGCTTGTGTTTATATATCTCGTTCGTTTAAAACCGTTCGGCGCACCTTATCTATGGCCGCTGATTCCCTTTGACGCTTCATCGCTTTGGACGATCCTCATTAGACGGCAGGCACCGGAGCAAACCGGAATTCCAGAAATCAACCGAACAGATTTACGGTAAGCAGGAATATTTCGTGTATTGAGCGAGGGGTGAATGTATGATATAGTACTTTTATTCTCATGCCGGGTAAAAGGCATAAAGACAATAGAACGGGGCGATTATGCATATGCACACATATGGGACAGCAGCTGTGAATGACCGCGGACATTTAGAAATTGGCGGTGTTGACGTAGTAGAAGCGGCAGCTCAATTCGGCACACCGCTTTATTTATATGACGTAGCGCTTATTCGTGAGCGTGCAAGAGGATTTAAAGAAACATTTGATAAATTGGGAGTCAAAGCGCAGGTGGCGTATGCGAGCAAGGCATTTGCTTCGGTAGCCATGATGCAGTTGGCCGAACAGGAAGGACTGTCGCTTGATGTTGTATCAGGCGGGGAATTATATACAGCACAAAGAGCCGGGTTTCCCGTAGAGCGAATTCATTTTCATGGAAACAACAAAAGTCGTGAAGAAATCGAAATGGCTTTTGAAGCAGGGATTGGCTGTATGGTAGTCGATAACTTTCATGAATTAGAGCTTATTGGTGAAATCGGTGAAGCCCGCAGTCAAGTGGTGGATATCCTGCTTCGCATTACGCCGGGTATTGAAGCTCATACGCATGATTACATTTTAACGGGTCAGGAAGATTCAAAGTTTGGCTTTGATTTAAATAATGGACAAGCGGAAGAAGCATTGAAACTGGCACTTGAAAAGCCGTTTATCCACGTATTAGGCCTTCACTGCCATATCGGATCGCAAATTTTCGAAACAACAGGCTTTGTTTTAGCGGCCGAGAAAATTATCGGAAAGTTGGCTGATTGGCAGCATCGTCTCGGTTTTGAAGCGAAAGTATTAAACCTTGGCGGCGGTTTCGGTATCCGTTATACCGCTGAGGATGATCCGCTTAAACCAGCCGCTTATGTAGAAGAGATTATCAGCAAAGTGCAAAGTGAAACAAAAAAATATGGAATGAGCATGCCTGAAATTTGGATTGAGCCGGGCCGTTCCCTTGTGGGTGACGCAGGTGTGACAATTTATGAAACAGGTTCAGTAAAAGATGTGCCGAATGTGCGCAAATATTTAGCTGTGGATGGCGGCATGAGTGATAATATCCGTCCTGCTTTATATGAAGCGAAATACGAAGCGGTACTCGCAAACCGTGTAAACGACCCGGTTGAAGAAACGGTATCGATTGCCGGAAAATGCTGTGAATCCGGTGATATGCTCATTTGGGATCTGCCGCTTCCGAAAGCAGAAGCCGGGGATTTGCTCGCGATGTTCTGTACGGGCGCTTACGGCTATTCCATGGCGAACAACTACAACCGTATTCCGCGTCCGCCAGTTGTATTTGCCGAAAATGGCGAGGCGAGACTGGTCATTCGTCGTGAGACATTTGAGGATTTAGTGAAATTAGACTTGCCGCTTGGGCTGCCGCAGACAAACTAATTGGAGCAGGCAGTATGAAAAACAATGTTGTTTTGCTCCTTTTATTCACTGTGCTGGCACTGGGATGGGGACTGTATTACTGGTTTTTTATTGCGGGTTAACATCGCCTCTTGCGGTCGGGCTTTAGATTTAGTAAGATAAAGTACGTGGCGATATCAAGCAGGTAAATCCTGCTAATTGAAGAGGGATTTTAAATGCTGATTCGATATAAAAAGTCGTTTAAAAAAATTGCAATGGGCTTGCTTTCCTACATGCCTCGCGAAAAAGAGCTGCGGACGCTGACCGAAACGATGGAAAGCTACGAAGCAGATGACAGCAGACAGCTGTTTCTTTGGAAAGAGGGCGAGGACATTGTAGGCGTAGTTGGTGTAGCCGTCAGCGATACAAGAGCTGAGATATTGCACATAGCGGTCAATCCGTCTTTCCGCGATGAAGGAATTGGAACGGAAATGATTGCCGCTGTAACAAAATTATTTTCGGACCGGACTGTTGCGCCAAGCGAAGCAACGAACCGATTTTTTGAAAAGTGTACGAAAGAAAGCCGGTAAAGGACGATTATCTCGTCACCTTACCGGCTTTTTTCAATGCGATTGCGGCTGTGCGGGCATCCAATACGTCCGTACGGTCACGCAGTTTGTGTTTGTTGAGTAGAAATTGTTCATTGGATTCCGGCTCAAAAGCAGCAGTAAACTGCTTCAATTCGTTTTGAAGCTGCGGATCCGCAATCGGAATCTCAATTGGCTCAAAAGGAACATCAGCTTTTACATCGTCTGCCGCCTGCTCAATCAGGAGAAGAAAGTGCTCTGGATCAACACCGAGCTCCCTCAGAGCTTCCCGGCGGCGGATCAAGCAGGAGATTGATTTTTGAGCCATGCGGAGTGCGCCGGCTTTGTTTCCGCGCCGGTAATGATAAAGGAAAACAGCACACTGGATAAAGCCAACCCAGACGGAATCACGCGTGCCATCTATTTTTTTCCAATATTCTTCTAGCACCTCGTGGCATTCAAAATAATCGCGGTCAATATGAAAATGTGCCAAAAAAGCCAGGTAAGGTACTGGATATGAATACATTCGGTTTCCCCCAGTTCAAGTGGATGAATCGAAGTAAGCGTATCATGATTTAATCCTTTTCTCAATAGCAGCCGTCTGAATGCGCTGATGACCAGCGGAAGGGAATAGAATGTAAAAAATGCAAGAAGTACAGGGGAGCAACCAATGGAATATAAAGTGAAAATTGATTCTTTTGAAGGGCCGCTTGATTTGCTGCTTCACTTGATCCAGCAGCTTGAAATAGACATATACGATATTCCTGTATCGGAAATTACGAATCAATACTTATTGTATGTAAATGCAATGCAGCAGCTTGAACTTGATGTAGCCAGTGAATATTTAGTGATGGCCGCTACATTAATTGCCATGAAAAGCCGTTCACTGCTGCCGGATCATTCGGCGGAAGAAGAAGATTATATAGAAGAAGAAGATCCGAGAGAAGAGCTGGCCCGCCGGTTAATCGAGTATAAAAAGTATAAAGAGGCAGCCGGCCGTCTTCATGAGCTTGAGGAAGAGCGGACAAAGCTTTTTTCAAGACCGCCCGCAGACCAACTTTTTTCATCTAATGAAGAAGGGCCGCTCAATGTGTCCCTTTTTGATATGCTCGGCGCTTTTCAGAAAATGGCCCGCCGTAAAAAGCTGGCTGTGCCGCCGCGAGCGACGGTCCGCCGGGAAGAGCTTTCAGTAGAAAAAAGAATGGAGCTGCTCAAAGAAAAGCTGAGGCTGTCAAAAGAGCCCATTCTTTTTGATGACTTGTTTGACTCTCATGAGCGGAACGAGCTTGTGGTTAGTTTTTTAGCCATTTTAGAGTTGATGAAGCAAAATGAAGTTGTTGTTTCACAAGAAGGAAATTTTGCCGACTTATATGTAACGGCTGGAGGAAATAAAGGATGAAACATAAAAGCATTATAGAGAGCCTGCTGTTTGCAGCAGGAGACGAAGGGCTGACAGCGGAGCAAATCGCCGAGGTCATGGACTTGCCGGTACAGGAGGTCAAAGACATTCTTCAATCGATGGAGGAAGCTTTGAAACAAGATGAAGCGAGGGGAACAGTGATTACCTCCTTTGGCGACGAATACCGGATGATGACAAAAAAAGAAAATGCGGCCTTTATTCAAAAGCTCGCTGAAAAGCCGTCACCGAAAACACTGTCCCAGGCAGCGTTGGAAACGCTCGCCATTATTGCTTATAATCAGCCGGTTACACGCATCGAAGTGGAAGAAATCCGGGGAGTGAAAACAGAGCGTCCCATTGCCACCTTGTGCGCACGGGGGCTCATTGAAGAAGCTGGCCGTGCAGATGCCCCGGGCCGGCCTATTTTGTATGCGACTACAGCTGAATTTTTAGACGCTTTTCAGCTTAAAAGCATCAAAGATCTGCCGCCGCTCGAAGAAAGCAATGGATCTATGCAGCAGGAAGCCGACTTGTTTTTCGGCCGATTCGAAGAAGCCCTTGAGGATTAGTCATGCTCGTCTTTCTTTTTTCATATAGTAGTGAAAAAAGAAAGGAGCGGACTGATGAAAAAAAAGAGGTTGTTCGCTTTCATCCTGCTCCTGGCACTTTCTGTTATGCCGACAGCTGCAAGAGCAGAACCATCTCTTTCTGCTCAAAGTGCCGTGCTGATGGACATGGAAAGCGGGCGGGTTTTAGCCCAAAAAGATGCACATGTGCGCCGGCCGATTGCGAGCATTACCAAAATTATGACCGCGCTGCTTGCAGTAGAATCCGGACGGCTGAATGAAACAGTGGCCATCAGCGATCGCGCCCGCCAAGTAGAAGGGTCTAGTCTGTACTTGGAAAAAGGGGACAAGTTGAAACTGGAGGAACTCGTATATGGATTAATGCTTCGTTCTGGAAATGATGCTGCCATTGCGATCAGTGAACACGTTGCCGGCACACCAGAAAAGTTTGCCGCTTTAATGAACAAAAAAGCAAAAGAGATCGGAATGAAGAACACTTCTTTTATGAATCCGCATGGACTTCACGATCCGGCCCACTATTCAACCGCTTATGATATGGCTCTTTTAACATCAGAAGCGATGAAAAACAGTACGTACCGGAAAATTGTTTCAACGGATTTGTACAAAACAAAAAGCAAGCCGATTCGTGTTTGGGAAAACAAACACCGTCTTGTCCGGAGCGGAGGCATCATTACGGGAGGCAAAACGGGCTTTACGAAAAAGTCAGGCCGTACACTGGTCACAACAGCCAAAAAGGATGGCATGTCTTTAGCAGTCGTAACACTGAATGCACCGGGTGACTGGCTTGACCATACTTCTCTTTTTGAGTATGGCTTCCATTCGTACAGCCAGACCATGATTGTCGGCAAAACGCCTTTCGCCGTTCCGGGGGAAAAACAGTTGTATTATGCAAAAAAACAGGTCCGCTATCCCATGACATCTGACGAAAAAAAGTCTGCCTACATTCGGCTGGTCATAGGGTCTGGCCAAACTGGAAAAGCAGAGTTATGGATTGGGAACGAAAAACAAACATCGATCACGGTTTATAAAACAAAAGAACGGGCGGCCACATCTCTATGGGCAAAGCTGAAAAAGGAGCTGATGGCATGGTAAGCGTCGCTTTTGCTTTTTTAATCCTGGCCGGGTTTCTTTTTGCAGCCATTAACGGAACGATGGACGAGGTGAATGAGGCCTTGTTCGCGTCCATGGGGCAATCCATTGAATTGGCGATTTCACTCGCTGGAATTCTTTTGTTTTGGACGGGCGTGATGAAAACAGCGGAAGCCTCTGGTATGGTAAAAGGACTGGCGGATGCAGTCCAGCCGCTTTTAGCCCGGCTTTTCCCGGAAATACCGGATGGACATGTTGTATTTGGCTATATTGCCTCGAATATGGCCGCGAATTTTTTTGGGCTCGGTAATGCAGCCACACCGATTGGTCTTAAAGCGATGCGGGAGCTCAAAAAGCTGAGCAGCGACGAGGACAAAGCAAGCCGCTCGATGATCACCTTTTTAGCGCTTAATACAGCAGCGATTACGCTTATCCCTACCACTGTAATCGCTATTGGAATGAAAAATGGAGCATCAGATCCAACGGATATTATTATACCGGCACTGGCTGCGACCATTTTGTCTTTTTTCTTTGCCATTGTGCTTGACCGTTATTACGCTTTCAGAAGGAGACGATAATGGCTGTTTGGCTTGTGCCGGCTATTGTAGCAGTGGTAATTGGCGTAGGGATCTTTAAAAAAGTAAACATTTACGAAACACTGACAGACGGAGCAAAAGAAGGCATGCAGACATGGGTGTCTATCGTTCCGCATCTTGTCATTATGATGGCGGCTGTGACGATATTCCGCGCTTCCGGTGCTGCCGGTGAGCTGGCCTCATGGCTCGCGCCGCTGCTTTCTCTGGTCGGTATTCCAGCTGATGTGGTACCCCTGGCCCTTATGCGTCCGATTTCCGGCACGGCGACACTAGCTATGCTGGATCAGATTATGCAGGAGCATGGAGCAGATTCGTACATTGCAAAGCTGGCAGCGATTATGCAGGGCAGCACCGACACTACTCTTTATGTGCTGGCTGTCTACTTCGGGGCTGTCGGAATCAAGAAAACCGGTGATGCTTTGAAAATTGGCCTGCTTGCGGATGCGGCTGCGTTTTTCTTTTCCGTTCTTGCAGCAACCTGGCTCCTGTAGCCAGGTTTTTTTGCATTATACACACAGAACCCAAGCCGCTTCTGCATAAAAGCTTTCGGAATGTGGCAGTGTTAAAGCAAGGCATGCAGCTCGTTATCCAAGATTTGTTAGATCTGAAAGGATTTTATTATAACCGGATGGTATAACTTGCTTAAAAGCATTTTTACTGCGTTTTTTTGTTTTCTTTTCCTTTTTGAATATTTGTGCCATAATGCTTAATGGACGAAAAGACAATTATAGAGGTGAAATAGATGGAACGATTGCAAAAAGTAATTGCGCAGGCAGGAATCGCATCGCGCAGAAAAGCGGAACAGCTTATTCAGGAAGGGAAAGTAACGGTTAACGGAAAGAAAGTAACCGAGCTTGGCACAAAAGTAGGATTAAACGATGATGTGCGGGTAGAAGGCGTGCCGCTTGAACGGGAAAGAAAAGTGTATTACTTGTTTTATAAGCCGCGCGGTGTTATTTCAGCTGTAACAGATGACAAAGGAAGAAAAACGGTTGTGGACTTTTTCCCTGGAGTAGAGGAACGCATTTTTCCGGTGGGGCGTCTTGATTACGATACATCGGGGCTTTTGCTGCTCACTAATGACGGTGAATTTGCTAACTTAATGACGCACCCGCGCTATGAAATGGATAAAACCTATATTGCCAAAACAGAAGGCATCGTGCAGCGCCATTTATTAAAACGGCTTATGAGCGGTATCAAGTTAGAGGACGGAATGACGGCGCCGGCAAAAATAAAAGAGCTGTCAATTGACCGGAAGAAAAATCGTTCCCTGCTCGAAATTACCATTCATGAAGGACGCAACCGGCAAGTGCGCCGCATGTTTGAAGCGATCGGGCATCCGGTGCAAAAGCTTCGCCGGGATCGTTTTGCTCACCTGACGCTGCATGGCTTAAATGCGGGCGAATATCGCGAGCTGACGGCTCATGAGGTGAAACAGCTGCGTACGCTTGCTGAAACAGGTTCTCTCCGCTAAGTCATAAAAATGTCACATTTAAAGATTGAAGCCGTTTTCTTTTACAGCAAAAAATAATGATATAATAAGTGTAGTGTTTATTCCTGCCCGCGTAGTGGAACGGGCCTGGAGGCTGTCAAATGGAAAAAAAGAAAAAACGACTCGTTATACGAACCGCTATTTTAGCGGTTTTGGCTGGACTGGTTATGTATACGCTTTATACGAACTTAACGAAAGAATCCCGCGGCAGTCTGGAAGAAGGGGATGAAGCTCCGGATTTTGTACTGAGGGATGTAAACGGTCAGACGCATCAGCTTTCCGACTACGAAGGAAAAGGCGTGTTTTTGAACTTCTGGGGTACTTGGTGCGAACCGTGCAAAAAAGAAATGCCGTACATGGAAAAACTGGCAAAAGAGTATGAGGGCCAGGTAGAGATTTTAGCGGTAAATGTAGGTGAATCGGATTTTCAAGTTGAGAACTTCGCCAAGCAGTACGGTTTAACATTCCCAATCGCGATTGATGAGGGAAAAGAAGTGATGGATACGTACGGGGTTGACCCGCTTCCGACAACATTTATGATTAAGCCGGATGGCACGATTGATCAAATTGTCATCGGCGGCCTTGTTCAGGAAGATCAGCTGCGTGCACTGTTTGAACGGGTAAAACCATCATCGTAAAGGGAGTTTTTGTATGGGGAAAGTGAAGTGTGAATGCGGCCGTCTAAACCCGGCCGGTACGATTTTATGTGAATCGTGCGGGCGTGCACTGACGGAAAAAGCAAAGCAGGACAAGCTTGTGGACATGCGCTATGAGGGAAGCGCACGCCGTTCACAAACCTATAACAAAACACTGATTGATAAAGTCTGGAATTTCTTTTCCTCCGTAAAAGTAGGCATCTGGATTATTGTGCTGCTGCTCGTAGCGGCCTCATTCGGAACGATCTTGCCGCAGGAGTTTTACATTCCATCCAACGTTTCCGCTGAGACCTATTATGAGGATGTATATGGCACATTCGGCAAGCTCTATTACATGATCGGTTTTCATGATTTATATAATTCCGTCTGGTTTAGCGCGCTTGTTGCCGCGCTCGGCGTGTCGCTTGTGATTGCCAGCCTCGACCGCGTGGTTCCCTTGTACCGTGCACTGAAAAACCAGCGCGTCGACCGGCATGAAACGTTTATGAAAAAGCAGCGCTTTTTTGCTCAGCGGCAGGGTAAGCTTGAGCCTGCAGAGTGGGAAAAGATAAAAGAAGCCCTGATAAAAAAGAGATATAAAGTCCGCACAGAAAACGGGGCTCTTTTAGCAGAGAAAAATCGCTTTACAAGATGGGGGCCTTATGTGAATCATGTTGGGCTCATTATTTTTCTGCTTGGTGCGCTTCTTCGTTCGGTGCCCGGAATGTACGTAGACGAGCTGCTTTGGATTCGAGAAGGAGAAACCCTTCAAGTTCCCGGCACAAACGGAGAATATTATGTGAAAAATAACGGGTTTACTCTCCAAAATTACAAAGCAGGGGAAGACCCGGAAGTATTTAATGAAGCGATTGACCGTGTTGGAACCGTTGCAAAAAATTATCAGACGGATGCCGTATTATACCGAAATAAAAACAATGAGCTGCCGGGGGCGGAGCCCGAGCTGACAAGGGTGCAGGAGGACTCAATCCAGGTCAATCAGCCAATGAAGTTCGGCCAGTTTGCCGTTTATCAAACGAGCTTCCGTCAGGATGAGATGAAGGCCATGCACTTTGCCCTTACAAACAAAGAAACGGGCGAAGAGTTCGGGGAAGTGGTCATTGATTTGTTTGACCAGCAGGCCGCGTATGATCTTGGCGGCGGATATAAAGTGGAACTGCTTGGCTATTATCCGGATTTTGATGGGTTTACAAAAGAAGGAGAACCGACCTCAAAATCACCGCTGCCGAACAATCCGGCATTTTTATTTAATATGATTACGCCAGAGACGCCAGATGGAGAAGTGAGCTTTGCCCAAATCCGTAATACAATGGAGCCGCTCGGTGAAACAACGTTTAAAATGGCTTTTAAGAGCCTGGACACCCGGGATGTTTCAGCCCTGACCATTCGCAAAGACTTAACGCTTCCTATTCTGGCAGCGGGCGGCATTATTTTCATGATCGGTGTGATTCAAGGCTCGTATTGGAATCATCGCCGTCTATGGATTCGTGAAAAGAACGGCCAGGTATACGCTGCTGGCCATACGAATAAAAACTGGCACGGCCTCAAACGGGAAATTCATTCGGTTTTAGAAGGGACAAGCGTTCCGGAGCCGGAAGACAGACAAAAGGAGTAAGGGGGCACACGTTGTATGGTCCATTTAGCGGATGCGAGCAGTACGCTGCTTGAAGCGGCTTTTTTCTTTTATCTAGCTGCAACCTTTCTTTTTGGCGGGGCGATCCGTCAAAAAGGTCTTCGTGAAGGGGAAGCGCTGAATCGGTGGGGCAGGCTTGGCATTATCGTAACCATCATTGGGTTCGCGGCACAGCTGGGATACTTTTTTACAAGATGGGCGGCGGCAGGCCATGCACCGGTCAGCAATTTATTTGAATTTACCACTTTCTTCGGGATGATGATTGTGGGCGCCTTTATTCTACTTTTTTTTATTTACAAAACAACAGTGCTTGGTTTGTTTGCACTGCCGGTGGCGATTATTATTATTGCCTATGCAAGCATGTTTCCAAGAGAAATTAATCCTCTTATTCCAGCACTGCAAAGTCATTGGCTGGCGATTCACGTAACAACAGCAGCAGCGGGGCAGGGAATACTGGCCATCAGCTTTATTGCAGGGATGATCTTTCTCGTAAAAAACATTGATCAGACAACAAGCACGAAAAAAACAAAGTGGCTGGAAGCTGTCATGTTTTTTATCGTTTCAGTGATTGCGTTTATTTTGCTTACCACCGGTTTTGCCATGGCGGATTACAAAGCAGAATTCGAGTATGTAAACAAGGAAGAGCAGGCAGCCAAGCAGGAATTTACCCTGCCAGCGCTTGTAGGGCCGAATGAAGGTACTCTTCTCACCAAGGAGAAAATGGAGCCACTCGCCCATGTGCCGGCGTTTATTAATGCGAAAAAGCTGAATACGGTAATTTGGTCGCTTGCCGGCGGTATTGTCTTATATGTGCTGATTCGCTTGATTACCCGAAAACGGGTGGCTGCTTCTTTACAGCCGCTTGTTCGACAGGTAAGCTCGGATTTACTGGATGAAATCAGTTACCGGTCTGTTTTAATTGGTTTTCCGGTGTTTGCACTCGGTGCACTTATTTTCGCCATGATCTGGGCACAGATTGCCTGGACGCGCTTTTGGGGCTGGGACCCAAAAGAAGTATGGGCGCTTATTACCTTTTTGTTCTATGCCGCTTTTTTGCATTTGCGTTTGTCCAAAGGATGGCATGGAGAGAAATCAGCCTGGCTTGCTGTTGTAGGTTTTGGCATTATTATGTTTAATCTTATAGCGGTGAACCTTGTGATTGCAGGGCTTCACTCTTACGCATAAGAAATTTAGCCCTTGCCTTTGGCGGGGCTCTTTTTTTGTATTATAATAGTAGATAATGTGCGTATGGGAGGGAATGTTTTTGGAAAAAGAAATGAGCATTTTAGTCGTAGATGATGAAGAACGTATTCGCAGACTGCTGCGGATGTATCTTGAGCGGGAAAACTATGCCATTGATGAAGCGGAAAATGGAGAAGAAGCGCTTGAAAAAGCACTTCAAAAAGACTATGACTGCATTTTGCTTGATCTGATGATGCCGGGTAAAGACGGCATCGAGGTATGCCGCGAGCTGCGTGTAACAAAAGCTACTCCGGTAATTATGCTGACGGCAAAAGGAGAAGAAGCAAACCGTGTTCAAGGCTTTGAGGTTGGCACGGATGATTATATTGTGAAGCCATTCAGTCCCCGCGAAGTTGTGCTGCGGGTGAAAGCGCTCCTCCGCCGGTCCTCTCCAACCACTTATTTACATACGGACACAAAGTCAAAAGACTTGATTGTTTACAACCATTTAACGATCGATAACGATGCGCACCGGGTAACAGCCGATAGTGCAGAAGTGAATTTAACGCCTAAAGAATATGAGCTTCTTTATTTTCTGGCAAAAGCCCCGGATAAAGTATTCGACCGTGAGCATTTATTAAAGGAAGTATGGCATTATGAGTTTTTCGGTGATTTAAGAACAGTCGACACCCACGTAAAGCGTCTGCGTGAAAAACTGAGTAAAGTCTCGGAAGAAGCAGCTAAAATGATTGTGACGGTGTGGGGCGTCGGATATAAATTTGAGGTTGGGAATGAATGAAGATATGGAGAAGCGTTGTCGGGAAGCTATGGATCACCATCCTGCTTCTCGTTTCCTTTGTACTGGCTTTTTTAACGATTTTACTGCTGGAGTTCTTCGAGACGTACAATATTGCTCAAGTAGAACAGCAGCTTGAAAATACGGCCGAAAAAATTGCCACGGTTATTCAAAATTACGGTGATGAAGAAACGAGGCTGGAAGTGGCCTGGGAGCTTGTAGATGAACCGGCTCATATTGTCATTGCCGAAAATGAGCAAACCTTTCATTTCTCCCCGCTTGAAGAGGAAGAGTCCAGAATCAGCCAGAGCATCATTACGGACAACCCTAATCTGGCAGCTGTTTTCGACGGGGTGGAAAAAGTAAAAGCTGAAATTAATACAGCTGCGGGAGCGGACGGGGACCGCCGCTTTGAAAATTCCTTTATTGTCGGAGTGCCTTTTAAGCTTACAAATGGTGAGACAGGCGCGGTATTTATTTATCAGTCTCTTGAAGTAATGAAAGAAACGACGGAACAGACAACGAAGCTCATTCTGATTGCGGCGGGGATTGCCATTATTTTAACAACCGTGTTTGCGTTTTTTCTTTCCAGCCGTGTTACCGCGCCGCTTCGTTCTATGCGTACAGCCGCTACTGAGCTGTCCCAGGGGCATTTTGATACAAAGGTTCCGATTTTAACAAATGATGAAATTGGAGCACTTGCGACTGCTTTTAACCGAATGGCTTATCAGCTGAAGGGAAACATTCATGCACTCAATCAAGAAAAAGAGCAGCTGTCGAGCATTTTAAGCTCCATGGCAGACGGTGTGATTACGCTCGATCAAGATGGAGCAGTGTTAATTAAGAACCCGCCGGCCCGGCAGTTTTTGCATGACTGGAATTTTGAAAAAAAAGCGCTTGGAATCGAAGCAGAAACGCCGACACTGCTGCAAAATTTATTTCAAGAAGCGGTCAAAACGGAAACGGAGCAGGAGGGCGAATTAACGATGCAGGGCCGTTCCTATGTCATGATTGTCAGCCCGCTTTATAACGACGATTCGGTGCGCGGAGCGGTCACGGTTGTGCGGGATATGACAGAAGAACGCCGCCTGGACAAACTGCGTGAGGACTTTATTGCCAACGTATCTCATGAGCTTCGGACCCCTATTTCAATGATGCAGGGCTACAGCGAGGCCATTGTAGATGATATTGCCGCAACCGAAGAGGAAAAACGGGAAATTGCTCAAATAATTCATGAAGAATCGCTTCGAATGGGCCGTCTCGTCAATGAACTGCTTGATCTTGCTCGTATGCAGGCAGGGCATATTACGCTTCATAAAACGGATACAGTGCTCGAACCATTTTTACAGCGTGTCACTAACAAGTTCCAAGGACTTGCGAAAGAAAAAAATATCGTCCTTTCTGCGCAAACGAATAAAGCAGAAACAAACGTATCCATTGACGAAGACCGGATTGAGCAGGTGCTGACCAACTTGATTGACAATGCTCTTCGGCACACACCAGAGGGCGGACGGGTAACGGTTATGCATGAAATAAAGGAAAAGGTTCATCTTATTCAAGTTCAAGATTCCGGAGCAGGTATACCAGAGGAAGATCTGCCTTTTGTATTCGAGCGGTTTTACAAAGCCGATAAAGCGAGGACGCGCGGAAGAAGCGGGACGGGGCTTGGGCTGTCGATTGCCAAAAACATTGTTCAGGCCCACGGCGGGACAATTAAAGTTCAAAGCCGGCTTGGACACGGCACTGTTTTCTTTTTTACCCTTCCAAGGCAGTCATAACTGCCGGAGCTGTGCTTTACGCCGTTTTCTCCATTTTCAAGCAAAGAAGGAAATAGCTGCGGTAATAAAAAATCCGGTTTCCATTTTAGGAACCGGATTTTTTATTTATTCGAATTTTAACGCGTCGCCTTCAAATGGCTCGTCGGCAATTTTAATTGAATCAGTCGGGCAGCCTTCGAACGCGTCCTGCATATCTTCTTCAAGAACGTCAGGGACAACAGCCGTTCCTTCATTATCGTCTAAAATAACGAATGCAATGCCTTCATCATCATAGTCATAGATATCAGGGGCTGCAGCTCCACAAGCGCCGCAAGCGATACATGTGTCTTTATCGACAATCGTATACTTCGCCAAAATGTAAACCTCCCATAAAATCAGTCAGTAAGCGTATGTGAAAACACTTCTATTGTTCATTTTAAGTCTGATTAATTTACTTTTCAATAAAAAACTTCCCACACCCTGCATGAAAGGGGTTTCAAATAAAAGTGGAAGCAAAAAGAAAAGACAGGAACGCATGTTTTGTGATACACTATCGCTGTATAGAAAGGTGGGAGACAAATTGGAATGTCTTGAAGCGGTGATGCTTTGTATGCTGAAAGAAGTAGAGGGAGAGCGAACAGCTTCGTCTGTTTTTCATTTGTTAAAAGGAAAAAAGTCGGCCCAGACTATTCAGGATGCCCATTTGTTCAAACTGGACAAATGGTTTCAAACCACACCGTTTCTTACCATGGAGCTGTTTGACCGGGTGATAGAAGAGCTCCTGGCATCCGGCAGTCTCCAGGGTGAGCGGCAGCGCCTGTTTGTCACAGCGGAAGGAACGAATAAAATGAGAGCCGCTTTTGAGAAAACGGGTGAATTTCCTCAGCTGTCAGGCTGGAAGCTGGCAGGTACTGCGCCTGTGTTTTTCAGCCGCCTCCAGTTGGCTGTACAAGTTGTCTCACACCTTGCTTATAAAGATCGGACATATTACCCCATTACGCGCGATGAAGGCGTACAGCAATGGGTCAAACAATTTGTGAAAGAAAGCGGCTTTGAAAAAGGACAGCTTGCCGCCGAGCTTCATCGGGAAATTCGTTTTGTGCTGGAAGAGCAGCCGGAACACCCGGACTGTCTGCTGCTGCGCTTTTCCGGACATACACAAACAGGCAAAACGGTGCAGCAGACAGCAGACATCCTCGAAATGGAACCGACAGAATACTGGTTTCGCTTTTTACACAGCCTGCATGCTATTGTGCAGACTGTCATGGAAAAAGGCGGCCAGCTTCCTCTTTTAAAGCATCTTTTAAGCGATATCACGGTATCGGTCCCTTTAACTGAATCTGCACGGAAAACAGCTGCTTATTTACATAAAGGAAAGACCATTGAAGAAGTGGCGGCTGCGAGAGGACTGAAAAAAGCGACCATTGAAGACCACGTAGTAGAACTGGCTTTAAACGATCCTCACTTTTCCATTCGTCCATTTATCGATGAGCAAAAAGAAGCGGAAGTATTAAAAGCAGGCGGGTCAAGCGGCGTGCGCCAGCTTAAGCCGCTTAAAGATCAATTGCCAAATCATTCGTATTTTGAAATCCGGCTTGTTTTAGCAAAGGAAAGGGGGGGAACAATATGACCATTGATGAACATCTGCGCCGGACATTTGGTTTTTCTTCCTTCCGTCCGGGGCAGCGGGAAACGATTGAATCGCTGTTGGACGGGCGTCATACCCTGAGCATGCTGCCTACCGGAACAGGCAAGTCGCTTTGTTATCAGCTTCCCGGGTATATGTTAAATGGCTCAATTGTGATCGTTTCACCGCTTCTTTCCCTTATGCAGGATCAAGTGGAGCAATTGAAAGTAAGAGGAGAAAAGCGGGTGATTGCGCTGAATTCGTTTCTTCAGTATAAAGAAAAAAATGCGGCGCTCCTGCGACTTGACCGTTACAAGTTTATTTTTTTATCACCGGAAATGCTGCAAATGCCGAATGTGATGCGGGCGTTGCGTGCTCTTTCGATCGCTTTGTTTGTAATTGATGAAGCGCATTGTATTTCACAATGGGGGTACGATTTTCGCCCGGATTATAGTTTGCTCGGCAAGGCCCGCGCAGCGCTTGGCAGCCCGCTTACTCTTGCTTTGACAGCAACGGCTGACGAACGAGTCCGTGCGGATATTTATGAAAAGCTTTGGCTCGATGATGTGGCAGAATGGGTTTTTTCTGTGAACAGACCGAATATCGCACTTGAAATTGAAACACTGGAAGAGCCGCTGCAAAAAAGAACCCGGCTGTTAGAATGGCTGCAGTTTTTGAAAACACCAGGCATCATTTATTTCTCGGGAAGAAGAGCTGCAGAAGAAGCGGCTTCCTACTTGAAACAGCATGGTATAAAACGGTCCGCTTTTTACCACGGTGGAATGGATGCCGGCGACCGCTTATTGATTCAGCATCAATTTTTAAACGGCGATGTAGATGTGGTATGTGCGACAAGCGCATTTGGAATGGGGATCAATAAAGATAATGTCCGTTTTGTTATTCACTATCACATGCCGTCACAAATAGAAGCTTATTTACAGGAGATTGGCCGGGCAGGACGGGACGGGGCTCCGGCGATTGCGATTCTCCTGTATGTACCCGGAGATGAGAAGCTGCACGAATTTATCGCAGAATCTGAATTTCCTGATGAAGGGCAGATCCGCCAGGTAACAGAATACGGTTTTCATCCGCGAGATGTACAGCCGCCGCTTTCGGAAACGCAGGAACGCTTTTTGATCCACTATGCAAAAGCTGCCGATGAACGCGGCGCACCAAGAGGAGCATGGATCAGCAGAGCGCGAATGACACTCCTGGATAAGAAAGCGGCCAAGCGGAATGAGCTCAAGCAGTGGATTGAGTCAACAGAGTGCCGCCGTGCCGCTTACATGCGTATGTTTGATGAACAACCGATTGAGCAGCCGCAGTGCTGTGACCGGTGCGGGTTTGATCATGCGCCGTACAAAACGAGCGGTGGGAGCGAGGCATCCGAGGAACGGTTTGACTGGCGGGAGCGGCTAAATAGTTTGTTGCCAGGATTTTAACCTATTACGTTATTGGAGCTGGTCGGGTATAATAGAAATAATTTCTTTTACGATGACCAATGGGAGGAACGATGATCATGAAGGACCCTTATCGTGAAATAGCAGAGCAGCATAAGCAGCCGCTTGAAAAAGTAAAAGAGCCTGTGTTGGCAGAAGGTGAAACACTGCAGCGCCCTGTAAAAGAAAAAGCTGAAAAAAGAAACCATTTTCCACTCATTACAGCGCTGCTCGTATTTTTTATTGCATCTCCTTTTTTAGCGGTGTATGCTTTCAAAGAAGAAAAGCCGGCAGTGAACCAAATCGTACACGAACAGCCGGATGATGCGCATCAGGAAACGGCTCAAAACGAGCAGTAACCAACAGAAGAGGACTGAAAATGTTATGTGGAAACAATTAATGACAGGTGCCGCACTTCCAATAGCGGCAGCTGGTTTATATATGTGGAAGGAAGCATTCCGAAACGAGGTAAAAGAAACGGTTGTAACTGATGATCGATTTCCGGAAAAAGCGCCGCTCGCGCTTTTTTTTATTTCTGATATTCACCGGCGCCGCGTTCATCCTTCTATTATCTCAGCCGTTAAAGGCCGCGCAGATGCTGTCATTATTGGCGGCGATTTGTGCGAAGGCGGT
Source organism: Domibacillus sp. (assembly GCF_031181085.1). NCBI lineage: Bacteria > Bacillati > Bacillota > Bacilli > Caryophanales > Bacillaceae > Domibacillus > Domibacillus sp. The sequence goes on from NZ_JAPSLE010000002.1 coordinate 82,281, forward strand.
GTGAAAAGGGAGCGTATCCGTGAGAATATCAAGCGCCTGTCTTCCATTGCACCGGTTTATTTTGTGCCGGGCAATAATGATTACGAAGCAGGTATAGAGCAATTAACGGCAATGCTTGCCCGATGGCAGGTAACAGTATTAAAAAACAGCTGGGCGATACTGGCGGATGATGTATACCTGCTTGGAACGGACGATTTAAGCGAAGGAAAAAGCGACAAAGCGGCTCTTTTTCACAATGTTCCAGTCAGCGCATTTAAAATTATTGCGAGCCATAATCCCGCTTTTATCCGAATCATTGAGCCAGAGGACCAGGTAGCGGTTTTGCTTAGCGGCCACACTCATGGCGGCCAGATTCGTGTAGGACCGTGGGGGATGTATGAGAAAGGCCGTTGGAAAAACGCGGGTGGTATTCATATGCTTGTATCAAACGGATATGGAACGACCGGACTTCCGCTTCGGCTGGGCGCCCGGGCAGAAACACACCTTATTACGATTTGCCGGCCGGGGCAGACGACTTAAATTTTACGGCTCCCAAGCCGGCCCGTATAATGAATGTACAACCTATCCGTGAAAGGGAAGAGCTTTATGACTGAAGGGAAATACAATATAAAAGCGGTATCGACGTTAACCGGGATTCAGCCTGGTACTCTCCGCGCATGGGAGCGGCGTTATGCCATTTTGGAACCAGTCCGAAATGAAGCAGGGCACCGGCTTTATACGGAAGAACATATTCGAAAGCTGAAATGGCTTTCAGAAAAAGTACAGCAGGGCTTTACAATCAGCCAGGCCGCCGCTCTTCTCGATCAGCATGAAGATACTCATACGAGTCTTCAGCATGTTGAAACAAGCCAGCATGAGGCGCTGTCTGAAGAGCTGCTTCAAGCGCTGCTTCGGTTCGATGAAGTTAAAGCACAGGAGCTAATCAACAAAGCTTTTGCGCTTTATACAATAGATAACGTAACCATTAATATTTTAGCTTCATTGCTCGTTCGAATTGGAACGCTTTGGGAGGAAGGCAAGATTACGACTGCTCATGAACACTTTGCCACCTCTATTTTGCGTGCGCGTATCGGAATGGTCATGCATTCCTTTCCTCACAACGGAGTTCTGCCGAAAGTAGTAGCGGTCTGCGGGCCGGATGAGTGGCATGAGCTCGGCCTTCTCATTTTCACCCTGTTTGTCAGACGTCTTGGCTACGAAGTGGTTTATCTGGGAGCAAGCCTGAAAGAAGGCGATATCTTTACAGTGCTCCAAACAGTAAAGCCAAAATTCGTCTTTCTTTCTTGTACACTCCAACAAAATTTGGAGCCGACTTTGCAGCTTGCAGAGGATATTAAAGAAACGTACCCTGACATGCATATTGGTGTTGGGGGTGCAGCAACGGCAGGTCCTATCCCCGAGCATGCCGGCCAGTATATCGTCGGTACCACTCAAAGCCAATGGAGCGAGTGGATGAACAGCCGTCTATAAGCGGCTTAATTGAAATAAGCTGGTTTTTTTTCTACAATAGAATAGCAGAGAAAAAGAACGGGAGCGGATGACATGAAAACCGAAGAATGTATTATTGTGGGCGGCGGGCCATGCGGGCTTGCAGCTGCGATAGCACTAAAGGAAATAGGCAAAAATCCGCTTGTAATTGAAAAAGGGAATGTTGTGAATGCTATTTATGGCTATCCAACCCATCAGACGTTTTTCAGTTCAAGTGAGAAGCTTGCGATTGGTGATGTGCCTTTTATTATTGAAGGGCGGAAGCCTCATCGAAACCAGGCACTTGTATATTACCGGGAAGTCGTGAAACGGAAAGAGCTGCGGATCAACCGGTTCGAACAGGTTGAGCATGTGGACAAACAAGAAAGCGGGCTTTTCCATGTATACACGTCTAAAGGATCATATGAAACACCTTATGTGGTGATTGCAACAGGATATTATGATCATCCTAATTATATGAATATCCCCGGAGAAGAAATGGAACACGTTTTTCATTACTTTAAAGAAGCCCACCCTTTCTTCGACACAGATACAGTCGTCATCGGCGGAAAAAATTCATCGGTAGATGCAGCACTTGAACTTCATAAAGCGGGAGCCAGAGTAACGGTTCTTTACCGGGGAAACACGTATTCTCCAAGCATAAAGCCTTGGATTTTGCCGGAATTCGAAGCACTCGTTCGAAATGGTGAGATTGGGATGGTTTTTGACGCGAACGTGAAAAAAATTGACCGGGAAACACTAACGTATGAAGTGCGTGGTGACGAGCATACCATTAAAAGTGATTTTGTATTTGCCATGACCGGCTATCATCCAGACCATGCCTTTTTAAAAAAAATGGGCGTCGAAATTGATGACATCACAGGCCGGCCTATTTATAATGAGGCAACCAAAGAAACAAATGTTGAAAATATCTTTATTGCGGGTGTGATTGCTGCCGGCAATAATGCGAATGAAATTTTTATTGAAAACGGCCGTTTTCACGGTGGTGAAATCGCGGCTGCCATTCGGGGAAAAGAAGAAGACGGGGCGTAACACTCCGTCTTTTTTACAGAAATACATGCTGCAGCTGCTCGCTATATCCTGCCGATAGAGCGGCAATCAGCTTTAATCGGGCTTTAGGGCCATTTAAGCCGCCGGCAAAAAAAGCACCCGCTTCTTTGAGGGCAGCACCTCCGCCTTCATAAGAATAAACAGGCTGGACCATTCCACTTTCACATCTTGAAGTAATGACGACTGGAAATCCAGATCGAATCAGTGGAAGAAGTGCTTTAGCAGCTTCAGGCGGCACGTTCCCCTGTCCCATCGCTTCGATGACGACTCCATCACAACAGCCAGCCAGCTGCTCAATCAAAAAAGCATCCATTCCAGCATATGCTTTTAAAATAGGTACGCGGTAATGCAGCTCTTTTACCGCGTATGTTTTCTTTTTGAGCGGTGCAAAGAAAAAGTGGGGTCCGCTTTTTAGAACCGTGCCAATGGGCCCGCTGTCGCGGCTTTGAAAGGAATCAAGGCTGCCTGAATTGGTTTTTGTAACAAATTCAGCACTGTGAATACTGTCATTTATAACGACGAGCACTCCTTTATCGCGCGCTTCGCAGCTGGCCGCTGTTTTAACAGCAGCTATTAAATTGGGGATGCCGTCTGCACCTGCCTCATTGCTTGAGCGCATCGCACCTGTCAGCACAACAGGAATAGCCGTATTCAGCGTTAAGTAAAGAAAAAACGCGGTTTCTTCCATCGTGTCAGTGCCATGTGTGATCACGACGCCATCTGCATCGGATGCCTCGATTTCCTGTTTCAGCAGAAGCATCTTCTCTACACTCATGTGGGGAGAAGGGAGCTGGAATGGTTCTTTTACCGTATAATATGCCTCAACCCCGGGGATATGGACCACTTCGGCAATAGGGTTGGCACCATCTGGAGCTACGCTTCCGGCTGCATTTTCTTTCATGGAAATCGTTCCGCCGGTATGCAGCAGTAAAATGTGTTTTTTCGACATGTTTTATGCTCCTTGTTTTCAATCTTTATGTCTCATGATACGATGGAAAAAACAGAAAGAAAAGAGGGAACATGGATGATCCCGATTCTTTCAGCAGGGATTGCACCTGGTCTTGCACTTTTAGTCTTTTTTTATTTGCGTGACCGCTATGAAACAGAACCGATCTCAATGGTTGCCAAAGCGTTTTTATACGGTATTGTGGTGACATTTCCGGTTATGTTTTTTCAATATGTGCTGATGGAGGAAAAAGTCATCGATGAAGGCTTTATTCAGGCGTTCTGCGCGATTGCTATCCCGGAAGAGTTTATGAAATGGTTTATTTTGTATTTTCTTATTTATTCGCATACACATTTTGATGAGCCTTATGATGGGATTGTATATGCAACGAGTGTTTCGCTTGGATTTGCTACGGCAGAAAATGTCCTGTATTTAATCGCGCATGGGGTAGAATATGCCTTGGTAAGAGCGCTCCTGCCTGTGTCAAGCCATGCGCTGTTTGGCGCGATTATGGGGTACTATATCAGCCGTGCCAAATTCGGAGACCGGCGTTTGGAAAAGAAAATGCTGGCTCTGGCTTTTTTCGTGCCGTTTCTGCTTCACGGGTTATTTGACTATATTCTGGTTATCGAAAGCACTTGGATTTATTATGTGGTTCCGTTTATGCTGTTTTTGTGGTGGTTTGCCATGCAAAAAGTAAAAAAAGCACACATTCTGACAGAGGCATACCATAAGCTGAAATTGTAAAAGAGGCTGCTCAACCGAGCGTCTCTTTTTTTCGTATAAAAAAGGAGGAGGATGACAAACTACTTGTATATTTCGATAGGATGGTGAACGAAATTGACAAAGTGGAAAAAGCAGATTGCAGTTTTTCTAACGCTTGTACTGCTGCTTGCATCCGGGCATGCAGGAGCGTTTTCAGGACAGGTGATTCAGCGCGGAGCTGAAGGGGACGATGTCATCGAATTGCAATCAAGGCTTCAATATACCGGTTATTACCGTGATCAAATTGACGGGGTATTTGGCTGGTCAACGTACTGGGCATTAAGAAACTTCCAGGAATCATTTGGCCTCCCGGTAGACGGGCTGGCAGGCACAGCTACGAAACGAAAACTTGAACAGGTGTCTAAATACGATAAACAGCATGTGAAAAGCCAAATGCGTAAAGGGAAAGCATTTACGTATTACGGTGGAGCCGAAACGTCGGCCCAATCAGTGAATACACCGACTGGATTTTCCCAAAATGATATTCAGCTTATGGCGAATGCGGTTTACGGTGAAGCACGGGGAGAGCCTTATGAAGGCCAGGTGGCCGTTGCTGCGGTTATCTTAAACCGGATTGGCAGTGAATCCTTTCCTAATACTGCTTCGGGGGTTATTTTTGAGCCGGGCGCTTTTACGGCTGTAGCAGACGGGCAAATTTGGCTGACACCAAACCCGAGAGCGAAGGAAGCCGTATTGGATGCTATTAACGGATGGGATCCGACGGGCGAAGCACTTTATTATTTTAATCCAGACACCGCTACAAGTGCATGGATTTGGTCACGGCCGCAAATCAAGAAAATCGGGCAGCACATCTTTTGCGAATAGGAGGCGATCAACATGCGGACATTTATCACAGTCGCACTCGCTGTGCTCTTAGCTGTAACGGCAGTTTGGGGATACAGGCAGCACCAGGAAAAAGAAAGATTGGCGATCGAAGCGGAGAATGGATATCAGCAGGCATTTCACGAACTCGTGTACCAGGTAGATGTGATTCATGATCGAACGGGAGAAGCGCTGGCAATGAATTCGAAAGATAATCTAACACCTGCGCTGACAGATGTATGGCGCCTTACCTCTGAAGCGCACAATGCCATCAGCCGCCTTCCACTCGGTTTTATGCCGTTTTCAAAAACAGAAGAATTTTTAGGGAAAAGCGGTGATTTCACCTATAACACAGCGGTGCGGGACTTGGATACCCAGCCGTTAACCGATAAAGAATATGAGCAGCTTGAGTCTCTTTATAAGCAGTCTGCCGATATTCAAAATGACCTTCGGGCCGTACAAATGAATGTGTTAGATAAAAATTTGCGCTGGACAGATGTAGCCCATGCAGCGGCTGACGGAGATGAGCCGAGGGACAATACGGTTATCGATGGGTTTAATACAATTGAGAAAAAAGCATCCGAATTTTCCGAATCAGACACTTTCCGGGCGACTCAAATTGAAAAATCCGTTTCAGATGATGCGCTCAAAAAGCTGGAAGGGCCTATGATCACCGAAAAAGAAGCGGCTCAACAAGCAAAGGACTATTTTCAGTTTGATGCGGAGGTTACGTCTGTAGACAGCAGTTTAAAAGGAGCTTCCGTTCCGTTTTATCACGTATCTGTTACAGGACAAGACGGTGAAGAAGCCAGCATGGATATTACCAAAAAAGGCGGTTATCCTTTAACGTTTACTGTAAATAGAACCCCAGGTAAGAGTCGAATAAGTTTGCATACTGCTTCTCAGAAAGTGGAAGATTTTTTAGCGAAGCACGGATTTGAAGGGATGGTCATGACGAACAGTGCGCAGTATGACCATACCGGTGTTTTTACCTACACTAAAAAAGTGAAAGACACGCTCATTTACCCAGAATCTGTGACGATCAAGGTGGCGCTTGATACAGGTGCAGTTACGGGTCTTGAAGCACAAAACTATTGGAAAAATAAAAAAGAACGGAACATTAAGGAGCCTGCTTTAAGCGAAGAAGAAGCGAAAAAAGAGCTGCATCCAAAATTAACGGTAATGGAAACAAAAAAAGCGATTGTGACGAATGAAGAAATGAAGGATAAGATGTGTTATGAATTTTTAGCGGAGAATGGCACAGCTTCTTACCGGATCTTTATTAATGCAGAAAACGGAAAAGAAGAGCGGATCGAAAAACTGTCAGAAGCGGAAGCTGCCTATAGGCAATAAGATCATATTGCATTTAGGTCTTAAATCCTTTATAATTTTTTCCAATAAGTGTTTTGGCCTACAAAACGCAGTAAGGGAAAAAGAGAGTGATATGAATGCTTCAGCCTGGTATCGTACTAACACTGGAACCATTTGAAAAAACAGATAAAAAAGAAGAGTATCGATGCAAAGTAGTCGATATAGAAGACGGAAAGCTGTTTATTGACTACCCGGTTAGTATTCAAACAAACCGGGCGGTTTTTTTGATGGAAGGAATGCAGCTTGCTGTCAGTTTCCTTGATCCGGCTGCTTCATCCGCTGTTTTTTTATTCCGTACCGAAGTGATCGCCCGGGTCAAAAAGAAAATTCCTATGCTTGTATTGCAGGACCCGGGTTTTGACCAATATGTACGCATACAACGCCGAAAGTTTGTACGGGTCCAAAAAGCGATTGATATAGCGGTCCACTTTGACGGAATACCGCCTTTTTCTTCGCTGACGGAAGATATTAGTGCAGGTGGCGCAGCGATTGTACTGCCGAATTCTGTGCAGGCAGAGCCTGGGACAGAAGCTAGCGTATACGGGGTGATCCCCTCTCAGCAGGCTGAACCCTTCTATTTTGAAGCGAAAGCAGAGCTGGTGCGTACCCGTCAGGATGAAAAAAGCGGACGCTGCATTGGTTCCTTCGAATTTAAAGACCTCCCTTATGCGGAGCAGCAAATATTAATGCGTTTCTGCTTTGAACAGCAGCTGCGGCTGCGCAGGAAAGGATTGGAATAATAAAGAGCCCATCGTTTGGGTTCTTTTTTGTGTCTAAACCAATCTGTGATAAAATGAATAAGAATTTTTGGATGAGGTGACGACATGGAAAAACAACTGCAAATTGCCATTGATGGTCCTGCTGCTGCAGGAAAAAGCACAGCTGCAAAAATCGTGGCAGAACGGCTTTCTTATATTTATATTGACACGGGCGCTATGTACAGAGCGATTACGCATAAAGCGCTTAAACATAACATAGATGTAGAAGACGGGGAAGCTCTCGGAAAACTTCTTGCCGAGACGGCCATTTCACTTGAACAGGGAGAAAGCGGCCAGATTGTCCTGGTGGATGGAGAAGACGTAACCGAAGTGATTCGGACAGACGAAGTAACAAACAATGTTTCGGCAGTGGCCCGTCACAGTGAAGTTCGGCGTGATATGACACGCCGCCAGCAGCAGTTAGCGGCCAGAGGGGGCATTGTGATGGATGGGCGTGATATTGGTACAAGTGTGCTTCCGGAAGCAGATGTTAAGATTTTTCTGCTGGCTGGTGTGGATGAGCGGGCAAAGCGCCGCCATGCTGAAAATTTGAAAAAAGGATTTTCATCTGATTTGGAGAATTTAAAAAGAGAGATTGCCGCACGCGACAAAATGGATACAGAGAGGGAAGAGTCACCGCTTAAAAAAGCGGAAGGTGCGATTGAAATTGACACGACACATATGTCGATCGAAGAGGTAGCTGAGGCGATTATGGCTGCAGCAGGAGCGGGGGAGTAAGATGGTCACTTTTTATACATTTGCTAAAACAGTCGTAAAATCTATTTTAACCCCCGCCTACCGAATTCACGTTAAAGGTCATGAACATTTTCCAAAAGAAGGCGGGGTGCTTCTTTGTTCAAATCACATTGATAATCTCGATCCACCGATTGTAGGCATTACTTCTAAACGTCCCGTTCGCTTTATGGGGAAAGAAGAATTGTTTAAAAAGAAGTGGATGGGGAAATTAATGAAAGAACTGAATGTTTTTCCGGTAAAACGCGGCATGAGTGACCGGGAAGCCATTCGAACTGGTTTGAAAATTTTAAAAGAAGGACAAGTTCTGGGACTTTTTCCGGAAGGCACACGTTCGAAAACCGGCGAGTTAGGTAAGGGACTTGCCGGCGCGGGATTTTTCGCTCTTCGGACGGATGCAGCAGTTGTACCGTGTGCGATTATCGGCCCTTATAAACTAGGGAAGCCGCTGCAGGTTGTGTATGGACCGCCGATTGATATGGTTTCTCTTCGTGAGCGAAAAGCCTCAGCTGAAGAAGCAACGGAAGCGATAATGGAAGCCATCGCAAAATTAATAAAAGAGCATAAGGGCTGAGCTTCCAGCTTGACAAATTGGGCGGTTTGTAAGAAGTTAGAAGTAAGAATTTTTAAAATTGACGCAGTTTGTATTGAGGAGGATTACATATGACAGAGGATATGAACCAGGCAGAAGTGAATAACTACTCCGTTGGCGACAAAGTACGCGCTACGGTTGTGAAAGTCGAAGAAAAGCAGGTCCAGGTGGAAATTCCGGACAGCAAGAAAGACGGTATTATTCCCATCAGTGAACTGTCAAGCCTTCACGTAGAAAAAGCATCAGATGTCGTCAAAGAAGGCGACGAGCTTGAACTGCTTGTCACAAAAGAAGAAGATGATCTATATGTGTTGTCAAAACGCAAAGCCGATGCGGAAACTGCGTGGGACGACATGCAAAAACGATTTGAAGAAGGCACTATTTTTGAAGCGGAGATTAAAGAAGTCGTTAAAGGCGGCCTCGTCGTAGATCTTGGCATCCGTGGATTTATTCCGGCTTCACTCGTAGAGGATCACTTTGTTGAAGATTTCGAAGATTACAAAGGCCGCGTAATGAAACTTAAAATCGTGGAGCTTGAACAAGATAAAAACCGGTTAATTCTTTCACACCGGGCTGTATTGGATATTGAAAAAGCAGAAAACAAACAAAAAGTGCTTGAAAACATTCAAGCAGGTGATGTGATTGATGGAAAAGTACAGCGTTTAACTGATTTCGGCGCTTTTGTTGATATCGGCGGTGTTGATGGGCTTGTGCACATTTCCCAGCTTTCACATGAGCATGTAGAAAAACCATCCGATGTACTTACGGAAGGACAAGAAGTAAAAGTAAAAGTGCTGTCTATTGACCGTGACAGCGAGCGAATTTCTCTATCTATTAAAGAAACACTGCCTGGACCATGGGAAAACATCGCAGATCGTGCACCAATTGGATCAGAACATGAAGGCACAGTGAAACGCCTTGTTTCATATGGTGCGTTTGTCGAAGTGTTCCCAGGCGTAGAAGGTCTTGTTCATATTTCTCAAATCTCTAACCGCCACATTGGCACTCCTCATGAAGTATTGGAAGAAGGGCAGACTGTTAGAGTAAAAGTGCTGGATGCCAATGAGCAGGAGCATCGTTTATCGCTCAGCATGAAATCATTTGAAGAAGCAGAGCCGGAAGAAACAATTGATTCCTATGAATTGCCGGAAGAAAGCTCAGGCTTCCAAATTGGTGATATTTTAGGTGACCAGCTAAAAGATTTAAAATAAACAAGACGGTGATGACAACTTGAGCAGAGCGGAACGTAAGATTGACCATATTCATTATGCATTGTCAACGGGACAAAGCCGGCGGACAGGATTGGATCACATTCAATTTGTTCATCAGAGCCTCCCGGGTTCCTCTGTCAAAGATATATCGCTATCAACGGAAATCGGCGGACTTCAGTGGAGTTCGCCGATTTTTGTGAATGCGATGACAGGCGGAGGCGGAGAAGTGACAGCGCGCATTAATACGCAGTTAGCAGAAGCAGCCGCAGCATGCGGCATCCCAATGGCTGTCGGTTCTCAAATGTCAGCGCTTCGCCATCCGGATGAAAGAGCTACGTTTGAAGCCGCCCGGAAAGCCAATCCAAAGGGCATCATGATGGCGAATATCGGGGCAGAGGCATCAGTGGAAGAAGCTCGTGCCGTGTGTGAGATGATCGAAGCAGACATTCTGCAAATCCATTTAAATGTCGTTCAGGAACTTGCGATGCCTGAAGGGGATCGGGATTTTCGTGGAGCTGTTGATCGGATTGCTTCTATTTGCGAAACGGTAAAGGTACCGGTGATTGTAAAAGAAACCGGTTTCGGGATAAGCGCTGAAACGGCCCGGCTATTAAATGATCTTCCGTTGGCAGCAATTGATACAGCGGGGTTTGGCGGAACAAACTTTGCTGCTGTTGAAAATGAGCGGGCTGCACGCCCTCTTGCTTTTTTCAACAGCTGGGGCATTCCAACTGCTATATCTATTGTTGAAACCCTTTCGGGGGCTCCAGGTCGTCCTGTTATCGCTTCAGGCGGTCTGCAATATGCTGATGATGTGGTGAAATCATTGGCACTGGGCGCTTCAGCAGCCGGGTTGTCCGGCTTTCTGCTAAACGTTTTGATGACAAGCGGACAGGAAGCTCTGGTAGAGCATATCGAACAAATGAATGCAGATCTAAAAATGATGATGTGCGCGCTCGGTGCCCGGTCCATTTCCCATCTTCACAGCGTTCCGCTTATCATATCAGGAGAAACGTGCCAATGGCTGCAGGCCCGCGGGTTAAAGCCGGAGCGATTTGCTCTCCGCACGCCGGTGCCATTTGATTCATAACCAAAATATGATAAAATAAATTGTTGATTGAACCCCTTCTCATGGTAGAAGGGTTTTCTTTTGAACAAAATAAAGAAGTACTGAGAATAAATTGGGTGAACCATTGAAGGGAAAGATGTAATGATGAAACGGACTGTTGCGATCGTTGGAAGGCCAAACGTAGGTAAATCAACGATTTTTAACCGGATTGCCGGTGAGCGTATTTCCATTGTCGAAGATGTGCCGGGTGTAACCCGCGACCGTATCTACAGTTCAGGCGAGTGGCTGACGCATGAATTTAACTTGATTGATACAGGCGGTATTGACTTAGGTGACGAGCCTTTTCTAGACCAAATTCGCCAGCAGGCTGAAATTGCGATTGATGAAGCGGATGTGATTATTTTTATTGTAAATGGCCGTGAAGGTGTCACATCGGCAGACGAAGAAGTAGCCAAAATTTTATACCGGTCTAAAAAGCCGATTGTACTTGGTGTAAATAAAATTGATAACCCGGATATGCGGACGGATATTTATGATTTTTATTCACTTGGTTTCGGGGAGATTTTTCCGATTTCCGGTTCGCACGGTATTGGCCTTGGAGATTTGCTTGACGAAGTTGTCTCGCATTTTCCGACTGGAGAAGACAAACCGTACGAAGATGATGTCATTAAATTTTCGTTAATTGGCCGTCCGAATGTAGGAAAGTCGTCTCTTACAAATGCGCTGCTCGGAGAAGACCGTGTTATTGTCAGTGATATTGCGGGCACGACGCGCGATGCGGTTGACTCTCCTTACACGTACAATGGCCAAAAGTATGTAATCATTGACACAGCCGGAATGAGAAAACGCGGTAAAGTGTATGAGACAACTGAAAAATACAGCGTGCTGCGTGCGATGAGAGCGATCGAACGCTCTGACGTTGTGCTGGTCGTGTTAAATGCTGAGGAAGGCATTCGTGAACAGGATAAGCACATTGCCGGCTACGCGCATGAAGCAGGACGGGCTGTTGTGATTGTTGTAAACAAATGGGATGCTGTTGAAAAAGATGAAAAAACAATGGGTGAATTTGAAGAAAACATCCGCAGTCATTTTCAATTTTTAGACTATGCACCTATCGTATTTTTGTCTGCCAAGACGAAAAAACGAATTCATACACTGATGCCATATATTGACCGGGCGAGCGAAAGCCACTCAATGCGTGTTCAATCAAGTGTGTTGAATGATGTCATTACCGATGCCGTGGCGATGAATCCAGCACCGGCAGACAAAGGAAAACGGCTGCGCGTTTATTATGCAACACAGGTTTCGGTCAAGCCGCCGACGTTTGTTGTATTTGTGAACGAGCCGGAACTCATGCATTTCTCTTATCTCCGCTTTCTTGAAAACCGCATTCGTGATGCGTTCTCATTTGAAGGAACGCCGATTCACATTATTGCGCGCGCAAGAAAATAAGAAGGAAAGGCTGTGTTTCATATGACAGAAAAAATTGCAGTGCTGGGGGCAGGGAGCTGGGGAACAGCTCTTGCCCTTGTGCTTGCCGATAACGGTCTGGATGTGACCATGTGGGCCAAAAATAAAGAGCGGATAGCCGAATTGAATACACATCATACAAACAGCCGGTATTTGCCGGATATTTTACTGCCTGCCTCTATTCTCGGTACAACATCACTTGCTGAGGCGCTTGAAGGATGCAGTACGGTTGTGCTTGCTGTGCCAACAAAAGCGATCCGGGAAGTAGCACGTCAAATCGTTCAGACGGCTGCATCACCGGTTACCGTTGTACATGTGTCCAAAGGTATTGAACCTGATTCACTGCTACGCATTTCCGAAATGATTGAGCAGGAAATGCCTGAAAATGCACTGAAAGACGTAGTGGTGCTGTCAGGACCTTCCCATGCAGAAGAAGTAAGTCTGCGCCATCCAACAACCGTGGCGGTGTCTTCTCGCTCGCTTGAAGCGGCTCAACACATTCAGGACTTATTTATGAACCAGAACTTCCGGGTTTACACAAATCCAGACATGATCGGTGTAGAAATCGGCGGCGCATTAAAAAATATTATCGCGCTTGCAGCTGGAATTTCCGACGGACTCGGCTATGGAGACAATGCAAAAGCAGCACTTATTACCCGCGGATTGGCGGAAATTGCCCGGCTTGGCACAAAGATGGGGGCAAATCCGCTTACCTTCTCGGGCCTCGCCGGTATTGGCGATTTAATCGTCACATGCACAAGTGTTCATTCAAGAAACTGGCGGGCTGGAAATATGCTCGGTCAGGGCAAAAAGCTGGATGAAGTGCTCGAAAGTATGGGAATGGTTGTGGAAGGAGTCCGCACGACAAAAGCCGGTTATCAGCTTTCCCAAAAATACGATGTGCAAATGCCGATTACACAAGCACTCTATCATATTTTATTTAAAGAGCAGGATCCTAAAAAAGCTGTAGATGATTTAATGGCACGTGTAAAAAAACATGAACTGGAAGACTTAATCGATATTTTAGATACAAAGCGGGATTAGTGGAAAGGACGAACGCCCATGTCACCATCCATGCTGAAAATGTGGATTTCATTTGCCGGAATGGGGCTGATGATTGTCTCTATTTTTTCAATCTACATGAGCCGTTACAAGTTTCGTAACCGCTTTTTAAAAGGAATAACCGCACTTTTCGCTTATATATGCATGATTGTCGGCGGGCTTATTGTTGTTTATGTGGTTTTGAGCGGCCCGACCCGTTAATGAAGGGGTGAACCAGTAACCATGATAAGGAGAAACAGCCTGCTTCTTTTTTGGACGGCAGCGCTCTCTTTCATATTAAGCGGCTGCTTATATCCTGAGGAGAAGTTAAGCCAAAATGAACAGCCGTATGAAGACCAATTACGAGCCGTTCAAACGGCGGTTGATCAATTCCAAAGGGAAGAGGAAGGCATTTTGCCGATTAAAACAAAGGAAAATAATCCCGATCTTTATGAAAAGTATCCGGTTGATTTTGGAAAAATATCACCTCGTTTTATGGCGGAGACGCCAGGGAATGCATTTGAAAGTGGCGGCATTTACCAGTACGTACTTGTAGATGTCGAAAAAAATCCAACCGTCAAACTGATTGATTTGCGCATAGCTGAACAAATTCGAAGCGTGAATATCCGCCTTCTTGCCCACAAGTATCCTCCTTTTAAAGAGACACTGGCCGATAATGTATATTCACTCGATTTTAAGGAACTTGGATTTGAAGAAGAGCCCTATGTAACAAGTCCTTATTCCGGACGGCAGCTGCCACTTGTCATAAGTGGTGACGGAACGCTTTATGTAGATTATGCAGCTGATTTGTATACAGCCCTTCAAAAATTGGACAAGCTTCCTGCGCCTGGTGAAGATATTCGCAGCCTGCTTACCCAGTCTTCTCCCATTGTACCGGCATTTTCACTGCCTTATACGGTCGATGAACAAGGAGAGCCTGTTTTTATGCAAAAAAAGAAGCCTGCTTAACATGCAGGCTTCTTTTTTTGCATACATTTAAAAAAACGCTCATACACTGTATGGCAGGCGGCGGACGAGCCGTTCGAAACGGGAGGGGGCTGCTGATGGAAAACACAGAAGTCATTAAGGATATTGCCGAGCGGACCGAAGGCGATATTTATTTAGGCGTTGTCGGTGCTGTCAGAACGGGGAAATCAACATTTATAAAGAAGTTTATGGAGCTTTTGGTGCTGCCGAACATGGACAGTGAATCGGAACGGCGCCGTGCACAGGATGAACTGCCGCAAAGCGCCTCCGGCAAAACCATTATGACAACAGAACCGAAATTTGTTCCGAGTCGTGCGGCGGCTGTGCAGGCGGGCGGTGTGCTCGTCAATATTCGGCTGGTAGACTGTGTAGGCTATGTTGTGCCGGAAGCGAAAGGATATGAAGATGAACACGGTCCACGGATGATTCAGACACCATGGCATGATGAACCGATTCCGTTCGATGAAGCAGCGGATATTGGAACGAGAAAGGTGATTGAAGAGCATTCGACGATTGGGGTAGTAGTCACAACAGACGGGTCATTCGGTGAACTGCGCCGCCATACTTATATTGAGGCGGAGGAACGGGCCGTTGCAGGATTAAAAGAAGTGGGCAAGCCTTTTATCTTGATTATAAACTCGGCCCGGCCTGAGAATTTGGAGACTTTAGAGCTGCAGCAGGAGCTGGCCGAAAAATATGATATTCCGGTTCTCGCCATGTCGGTTGAATCGATGACAGAATCTAACGTGCTGCATGTTTTGCAGGAAGCTTTATTTGAATTCCCCGTTCATGAAGTGAACGTTCATCTGCCTTCCTGGATTATGGCGTTGGATGAATCGCATTGGCTTCGGGATAAATACAACGAAATGGTAAAAGAAACGGTCAAGGATATTAAAAGGCTCCGTGATGTGAACCGTGTTGTTGACCAGTTTGGCGGCGGTGAGTATATTGAGTCCGCTGTGTTGACAGGAATGGATATGGGGCAGGGAATTGCAGAAATCAACGTGAATGCGCCAAATGGCTTGTATGAAAAGATCGTCAACGAAATTATTGGGGAACCATTGCGCGGCAAAGAGCATTTGCTGGAAATTATTCAAGATTATGCTCATATTAAGGAAGAATATGGGCAGGTAGAAGAAGCGCTGAGAATGGTCAAGCAGACCGGTTACGGTGTAGCAGTTCCGTCCATCAACGAAATGCGCTTGGAAGAACCAAAAATTATTCGCCACGGCTCGCGTTATGGCGTGCGGATGAAAGCAGTGGCGCCATCTATTCATATGATTCAAGTGGATGTTGAATCGGAATTTTCACCGATCATCGGCTCAGAAAAACAAAGTGAAGAGCTCGTTCATCACGTGATGAAAGACTTCGAAGATGATCCGCTGTCCGTTTGGAACAGTGATATTTTCGGGCGTAATTTAAGCTCGATCGTCCGGGACGGTATTCAGTCGAAAGTATCCTTAATGCCTGATCATGCCCGAAGCAAGTTAAAAGATACGCTTGAAAAAATCATCAATGAAGGCTCAGGCGGAATGATTGCGATACTGCTTTAAAACGGGCTAGACTCTCAAAATGGGAGTCTTTTTTTGATGAAACCGGGGAAAATACCCGTTTAAGGTGGATTCTGCTTGATATGCCCGAACACATGTGATAATCTTTTAACAGAATTACGGTAAAACATTGATATAACAATGTTTATCGGGTCTCATGCGGGAGGAGGTGAATGGCATGAACAAAACTGACTTGATCAATGAAGTTGCAGAAACAGCAGAACTTTCTAAGAAAGACGCGACAAAAGCGGTTGATGCTCTTTTCGATGCCATCCAAGAAACATTGGCAAAAGGCGACAAAGTACAATTGATTGGTTTCGGTAACTTTGAGGTGCGTGAGCGTTCAGCACGTAAAGGACGTAACCCACAAACAGGTGAAGAAATCGAAATCGCTGCGAGCAAAGTACCGGCATTTAAACCGGGTAAAGCGCTTAAAGACGCGGTTAAATAAGTACATAGCCTACTCTGGCTAAAGCGGGACTGCCCCCATTGGGCGGTCTCTTTTTTTGAACACTTCACTTTGCCCAGAGTTGACCCGATATGCTAAGATGAAGTGCAGTACAAATAATAATATTACACATGCAATACATGTATACAGGAGTGGATAAAAATGGCTGAAGTAGATCATGCCAAAATTCAGCAGGCCGTACGCCTGATTTTAGAAGCGGTTGGTGAAAATCCGGACCGGGAAGGTCTTCAAGATACACCGAAACGGGTAGCGAAAATGTATGAAGAAGCATTTTCAGGTCTTCACGTGGATCCAAGATTTTATTTCGAAACTGTATTTGAAGAACAATATGAAGAGCTTGTTCTTGTAAAGGACATTCCTTTTTACTCGATGTGTGAGCATCACCTTGTGCCGTTTTTCGGCCATGCTCACGTAGCGTATATGCCAAAAGGCGGAAAAGTAACCGGCTTAAGCAAGCTGGCACGAGCCGTTGAATCGGTTGCCCGCCGTCCGCAGTTGCAGGAGCGGATCACAAATGAAGTAGCAGACGCAATTATGGACATGCTTCAGCCGCAAGGGGTAATGGTGATTGTGCAAGCGGAGCATATGTGCATGGCTATGCGCGGGGTGAAAAAGCCAGGCGCTAAAACGGTCACCACAGCCGCGCGTGGTTTGTACGAAAACGACGCCCAGCTTCGGACCGAGCTGCTTTCGCTCATTCGTTCGTCATGAGAACACGAGTGTGATATACTAAGTGTGCGTAATGAAAAGGAACGAAACGATTTGAAATGATTTGCGAGTGAGGGGTTTTCACAATGAAGGAGTGGCAGGAGCAACAGAGTACACTGCTTGAAGAAATCAACCGGGCATGCCGGCAGCCTTTTTTAGATAAAGTGATCGGCAGGCCGGTTATAAACCCGCTTCGGGCATCTGCTTTAATGCTGGCATTTACAGACGAGGAAAGAAAAAGTGAACAGGTGCAGAAGCTGATGCGGGCAGCTGTTCTCATTGGGCTGGCAATGGATGTACATGATGCCATTCCGTCTGTGACCAAAGAAATCACACAAAAAAACCAGTTGATCGTATTAGCGGGTGATTATTTTAGCGGGATGTATTACCGGACCCTTGCAGAAGCGGGCTGTGTCCACTGGGTAGGCGTTCTTGCAGGAGCGGTAAAAAGGGTGAATGAAGCGAAAACATCGCTTCACCGGTATCAGCTTGAAACAAAAGAAGCCATATTAGACGCTGTTGCAGTGATTGAAGGCGATATTATTGGCGCCGTGCACATCGAAAAGGGTACAGATGAAATATTGGCTCGTGCCCTGCGGCAGCTTTTGACGGCAGACCGGCTTCTTCGTGAGAAAAATGAACCCTTTATTCTTTTTGAAGCATTAAAACAACAATACGAGACAGACCAGCAGGTCATCGAGGTTATCGAGCAGCGGCTTAAAGAGATCCATGCGGATGTAACAAAGTGTATAGAAAGCATAGATTCCTATAAAGCGGCTGTCATTGAAGCGGAGCGCGACCGCCTTTTTGGCAGCAGGCCGCTTCGGCTCGTGGAAGAAGGGTGACAAATGCAGCAATCTAAAGAAGAAAAAGTGCACAGTGTATTTCAAAAAATATACGGTAACTACGATAAACTGAATTCTATTATCAGCTTTCAGCAGCACAAGCGCTGGCGAAATGAAACAATGAAAATCATGAATGTGCCTAAAGGTGCAAAAGCGCTTGATGTATGCTGCGGAACAGGCGATTGGACAATAGCGCTGGCGGAAGCCGTGGGGCCGCATGGAGTGGTCAAGGGGCTTGATTTCAGCGAAAATATGCTTGTTGTCTGCAGGCAGAAAATAGAGGCGGCCGGTTTGGAACAGGTAGAATTGATCCACGGCAACGCGATGGAGCTTCCGTTCGAAGACGATACGTTTGATTTTGTGACGATTGGTTTTGGTCTTCGGAACGTACCGGATTATATGCAGGTGCTTTCAGAGATGCGCCGTGTGTTAAAACCAGGCGGAATGGTCGTATGCCTGGAAACAAGCCAGCCGCAAATGCCTGTTTTTAAGGAAGGGTACGAGCTGTATTTCCGCTTCATCATGCCGGCGGTTGGCCGTCTTTTCGCGAAAAGCTATGAGGAATATTCATGGCTGCAGGAATCAGCGCGCCATTTTCCAGACATGAAAGAGCTTGCCCGCATGTTTCAGCAGGCCGGCTTTCAAAATGTGCGTTTTAAAGCTCACACAGGCGGTGTAGCTGCCACACATTACGGAAACAAATAATACTAGACCAAGAGCCGGGTGAAAAGAAATGAATATAAAACTAATTTATACGCGGTTAAAAGCGGATATTGATTTAATTGAGCAGGAGCTGGAACACGCCGTTCGTTCGTCATCGTCCATTCTGGAGGAGGCGTCTGTACATCTTCTTCAAGCAGGCGGAAAACGCATTCGCCCGGTAATGCTTCTGCTTGGCGCGAAGTTTGGTGATTACGATATTCATCGTGTGAAATATGCAGCTGCTACTCTTGAATTGATTCACATGGCTTCACTTGTTCACGACGACGTTATTGATGATGCCGTTATCCGACGGGGAGAGCACACGGTGAAAGCGGAGTGGGATAACCGGATCGCCATGTATGCTGGCAATTACATTTTTGCCGCTGCGCTCGACTCTATGACAAGAATTAAAGAAGTAGAGGCTCACCAGATTCTATCCCATACGATGACAGAGCTGTGTATCGGAGAGATCATTCAAATTCAGGATAAGTACCGGTATGATCAGCATCTGCGCGATTACCTTCGCCGCATCAAGAGAAAAACGGCTATTTTGATCGCAGCCAGCTGCCAGCTTGGCGCTATTGCAGCGGGCGCTCCAGCTTCGATCCACCGGAAGCTGTACGATTTCGGCTACAATGTAGGGATGTCTTTTCAAATTACCGATGATATTCTCGACTTTACAGCAAGTGAAAAAGAACTGGGCAAACCAGCCGGCGGTGACCTCCTTCAAGGAAACATTACGCTTCCTGTTTTGTATGCGATGCAGGACAGAGACATGCGTACGCGTATTACTTCTATTCACGCTCATTCAAGCCGTGAAGAAATAGACGATATTATTGCCCGATTAAAGCGCAGCGATGCGATTGAACAATCTCACGCGTTAAGCAGAAGATATCTCGATCGGGCACTGGCTATTTTAACAGAATTACCGCCGGGCCGGCACCGGAATTCATTACGTGATATTGCCCATTTTATTGGCAAAAGAAAATATTAATTTTTTCCATGAAAGCGTTGTAAATTTACAAAGGAAGTGTTACGATTCATCTTGTCCGCATGTAAGCGGTATACATAACACAGGAGTGGTGAAAGATGGAGCAAACATACTTAATGGTAAAACCTGATGGAGTACAGCGTGGTTTGATTGGGGAAATTGTGTCGCGTTTTGAGAAAAAAGGCTTCCGCCTTGTGGCTGCAAAGCTGATGCATATATCACCTGAAACAGCTCAACAGCACTACGGGGAACATAAGGAACGCCCATTTTTCGGTGAATTAGTAGATTTTATTACTTCTGGACCTGTTTTCGCCATGGTGTGGGAAGGTGAAAATGTCATTGCGACTGCTCGTCAAATGATGGGGTCTACAAACCCGAAAGACGCAGCACCGGCAACGATTCGCGGTGATTTTGGCGTTATTGTAGGGAAAAATGTCATTCATGGTTCTGATTCTCCTGAAAGTGCCAAGCGTGAAATCAGCCTTTTCTTCCAAGAAAATGAGCTGACAGCGTACGAAAAATCAGGATCTGAATGGGTCTACTAATCATTCCTTGAGTTTTCAGCCGGCTGGGCTGGAAACTCTTTTTTTGTGAAATTTTTCCCACTTCTTTTCCCGAGATCAGCTATAATAAAGAAAAAAGAAGCGAATCGACAGAAAGGATGAGCACAATGGGGGATTACGAACAGTTTGTCGGCTCGATTAAGCGAAAAACAGGCATTGACCTTGGTTTATATAAAGAAGCACAAATGAAAAGAAGGCTGACGTCTTTATACGAAAAAAAGGGGTATCCATCCTTTTCTACGTTTTTTGACGCATTAAATTCAAATCAAACGATGATGAATGAATTTTTAGACCGGATGACCATCAATGTGTCAGAATTTTATCGGAATGGTAAGAGATGGGAAGTATTAGAGAACAAAATTCTGCCGCAGCTACTCCAGGAAAACAAGCGGCTGAAAGTGTGGAGTGCGGCCTGCTCTACAGGAGAGGAGCCCTATACGCTTTCTATGATTTTGTCCGCTTATATGCCGCTTGCCTCCGTGTCTGTTCAGGCGACGGATCTTGACGTAAATGTGATTCAAAAAGCAAAGCTCGGTCTTTATCCGGAACGGTCGCTCGCTGAACTGCCGGAACCTATGAAGAGGAAGTATTTTCAGCAGGAAGGTGCTTTTTATAAAATTTCCGATGATATTAAAAGGACGGTCACGTTTAAAAAACAAAATCTTTTGTCGGATCGATTTGAAAGCAGCTTCGACTTGATCGTCTGCCGGAATGTGATGATTTATTTTACAGAAGAAGCAAAAGATGAGCTGTACCGGAAATTTAATGCAGCACTTCGGCCTGGCGGTGTCCTGTTTGTCGGAAGCACGGAACAAATATTTAATCCGGAGCGGTACGGTTTTCAGGTAGAAGATACCTTTTTTTATAAAAAAGTATAAAGCCGGCATGCCGGCTTTTTTAAATTTGTCTCCATGCAGCGCAGAAATTGTGATAAAATTCTCAAAAACAGCCGTTTCGGCTGTTCCAATGAATTTTAAATATGATATAGTAGTACATAACCGCTTTAACGTATTGAAGGGAGCAGGAGAATGAGATATTTAACAGCTGGAGAATCACATGGACCACAATTAACAACGATTATCGAGGGGCTTCCGGCCGGTATGGAGCTTCTTGCAGAAGACATCAACCATGATTTGCTTCGCCGTCAGAAAGGGCATGGGCGCGGCCGCCGCATGCAGATAGAAAAAGATTTAGTAGCGATCAAATCAGGCGTCCGCCACGGATATACACTTGGCTCACCTGTCACGCTGGTTGTGGAAAATGATGATTGGAAGCACTGGACGAAGATCATGGGAATTGAACCACTTGAAAACGAGGAAGCAGCGGAGGAGATCAAGCGGAAAATTACACGTCCTCGTCCTGGACATGCAGATTTAAATGGCGGTATCAAATACGGTCACCGGGATATGCGGAATGTGCTGGAACGCTCATCTGCCCGTGAAACAACGGTACGTGTAGCCGCAGGGGCAGCAGCCAAAAAGCTGTTAAAACTACTCGGGGTAGAAATTGCCTCACACGTTGTGGAAATTGGCGGCATTCGTGCTGAAAATGTACAATTTGAAACGATTGCTGAACTGCAGGAGCGCAGTGAAGCATCATCTGTCCGCTGCCTGGATGAAGAAGCAGCAGCAAAAATGATTGAAGCGATTGATAACGCGAAGAAAAACGGTGACTCAATCGGCGGTGTTGTGGAAGTGATTGCAGAAGGAATGCCGATCGGGGTTGGAAGCTATGTTCACTATGACCGCAAGCTTGATGCGAAGGTCGCAGCTGCGATTGTCAGCATTAACGCATTCAAAGGAGTAGAAATTGGCATTGGCTTTGAAGCAGCACGCAAATTCGGCAGCGAAGTGCATGACGAGATTGCCTGGAGTGAGCAGCAGGGCTTTTACCGGAAAACAAATCGTCTGGGCGGCTTTGAAGGCGGCATGACAAATGGGATGCCAGTCGTTGTTCGCGGGGTTATGAAGCCAATTCCAACCCTTTACAAGCCGCTTGAGAGTGTGGATATCGATACAAAAGAGCCATTTACAGCAAGCATTGAGCGTTCAGATGCCTGCGCTGTTCCTGCAGCGGCGGTTGTGGCAGAAGCAGCGGTTGCCTGGGAGCTGGCTAACGCTATTTTAGAACAGTTTAACAGTGATCGGATGGATCATTTAATCCGCCAGGTAAAGGAACATGAAGCGTACACAAGGGAGTTTTAATGATGAACCGTGTACTTGTTGAAACGACTCATAAAACCTACCCAGTCATCATTGGGGAAGGAGCGGTACAGGAAATCAGCCGCGTTATTCTTGATATGCCCAAAGCACCAACCCGCTTGTTTGTCATTGCCGATGAAGCCGTTTATGCGCTTCACGGCGAGGCACTGCGGGACGCACTGCCGTCTTCGCTTGCCACAGACTGGCATTTCGTTCCGGCGGGCGAATCAGCCAAGTCCTTTTCTGTTTTTGAACAATGCTTAACGGCTATGCTTGAAGCAGCGCTTGACCGCCGCTCGCTTGTGATCGCATTTGGCGGAGGCGCCTGCGGCGACCTGGCAGGTTTTTGCGCGGCGAGTTATATGCGCGGTATTCCATTTATTCAAGTTCCGACAACGATATTGGCGCATGACAGTGCTGTCGGAGGCAAAACGGCCATCAATCATCCACTCGGCAAAAATATGATTGGCGCGTTTCATCAGCCGGAAGCGGTGGTGTATGACACAGCTTTCTTAAAATCGCTTTCTGAGAAGGAAACGAGAAGCGGTTTTGCGGAAGTGATCAAGCATGCCCTTATTGCGGATCGGGTACTGCTTGAAAACATTCAGCAGTCGGTGAAAAGCGCGGAAGATATAAAAGGCTCTTTTTTAGAGCATTGTCTGCAAAGAGGAATCGAAATTAAAAGTGCAATCGTAAAAGAAGATGAAAAAGAAACGGGCGTCCGGGCTTTTTTAAACTTTGGCCATACATACGGACATGCGGTAGAGGCGCTGTCCGGTTACGGAAAAACAGCGCACGGCGAGGCGGTTGCCTGCGGCATGATTTTTGCCCTTTATGCTTCACAGTTTAAAAATGACCTTTCCTTCGATACCGGTTCGTTTGCCGCATGGCTGAAGCGAATGGGATATCCGGTAAAAGCCGGTACGGTTTTTTCGTTTAAAGACATTTACGCTGTGATGGCCCGCGACAAAAAAGCATACGGCGGCACGGTCCGATTTGTTTTGCTGAACGAAGTAGGCAAGCCGTACGTAACAGAAATGACAAAAGAAGAGCTTCAGCATATTGACGAGCACTTTCGAAAGGAGTCCGACACATGGTAAGAGGAATCCGTGGAGCCATTACGGTGTCAGCAAATGACAGCCGTTTAATGGAAGAAGCGACAAAACGTCTCATGGAAGAGATGATTGCACAAAATAACATTGATCCGCAAACCGTCTGCTCGGCGTTTTTATCTGCTACCAATGATTTAGATGCCATGTTTCCAGCTAAGGTACTGCGTGAGCAGAACGGGTGGGAGTACGTTCCGGTTATGTGTATGCAGGAGCTGGCGATCAAAGGCGGTTTAGAACGATGCATTCGAATTATGATGCACGTGAACACAGATGTGGCGCAAAAAGATATTCAGCACGTTTATTTAGAAGGAGCGTCCGTCCTGCGTCCGGACTTGCAGCAATCAACAAACTGAAGGAGCGGAAAAAAATGAAATGGAAAGAACAAATACTCACATTAAAAGCATATCAGCCCGGCCGTACAACGGATGAAGTAAAAAAAGCGTATGGCCTGCAGGACGTTGTTAAGCTTGCATCCAATGAAAACCCATTTGGCTCATCGGAACGAGTAACGAAAAGTATCCGTGAATACGCGGAATCATTTGCGATTTATCCGGATGGTTATACAACGAGTCTTCGCCAAGAGCTTGCTTCCTTCTTAAACGTAAGCGAAAAACAGCTGATTTTCGGAAATGGCTCGGATGAAATTATTTTAATGCTTTCCCGTGCTATGCTTGAGCCCGGAAAAAACACGATTATGCCAACTCCTTCATTTCCGCAGTATCGCCATAATGCCATTGTAGAAGGTGCCGAAATACGGGAAGTAGAGCTGGTAAATGGCGCGCACGATTTGGACAAAATGGCTCAAGCCATTGATGAAAATACGGCTATTGTCTGGCTCTGCAGCCCGAACAATCCAACAGGTGTCCATATTACGGATGTACAGCTTCGCGGATTTTTAGACCGGGTACCGGAAGGCGTTTTGGTTGTGCTTGATGAAGCGTACTACGAATATGTAACAGCGTCTGATTACTATGACGCGCTTGAAATTATTAAAGAATATAAAAATGTGATTGTGTTGCGCACGTTTTCTAAAGTATACGGTTTAGCTGCTTTCCGTGTCGGCTATGGAATTGCAGACGAATCGCTTATCGCACAGCTTGATCCCGTTCGTGAACCGTTTAATGTGAATTCGGTCGGACAAGTGGCAGCAGCAGCGGCTCTGTCGGATCAATCGTTTATTGAACAGTGCCGTACAGCAAACAAAGAAGGCTTAGAGCAGTTTTATGCGTTCTGCCGTGAAAATAATCTGGCGTTCTATCCATCAGAAGCAAACTTTATTTTGATCAATTTCAATTGTGACAGCAACGAGCTGTTTGAATACTTAATGTCAAAAGGATATATTGTCCGCTCAGGCGCTGCTCTTGGCATTCCGGGAACGGTGCGGGTTACAGTGGGATCAAAAGAACAAAATGAAGGTGTTATTGAGGCAATGAAAAGCTTTTTAGCTGAAACTGTAAAAAGATAGAAGGTGATGCGCCGATGAGAGGAAATGTTTTTATTGCCGGTCTTGGCTTAATTGGCGGATCTCTTGCAAAAGCGATAAAAAAAGCCCATGAGCAGGCTCATATTATCGGATTTGATGTTCGAGAATCCGAAATGGGTCTTGCAGAAGCACTTAACATTATAGATGAAAAGGCTTCTTCGTTTGAAGAAGGAGCCAAACGAGCGGATTTAATTATTTTAGCGGTGCCGGTTTTAAAAACGGAGGAAATGATTGAGATCCTCGCTGGACTCCCGCTAAAAGAAGGCGTGCTGGTAACGGATACAGGCAGCACAAAGAGCCGTATCATGGAGCGGGCCAAGCTTCTTGAAGAAAAAGAAGTGGTGTTTATCGGCGGCCATCCGATGGCAGGTTCTCATAAAAGCGGGGTGGCTGCTTCAAAAGCGCTGTTATTTGAAAATGCCTTTTACCTGCTGACGCCAGGGGGCGCCGCGAAAGAAAAACACGTTGCGATTTTAAGAAAATGGCTGGAAGGCACGCGGGCAAACATTTTAGAAGTCACAGCAGAAGAGCACGATAAAATGACAGGTGTAATCAGCCATTTTCCGCACATTATTGCCGCCTCGCTTGTGCACCAGGCTCAAAAATTCAATGAAGACAATCCGTTGATTGAGCGGCTGGCTGCCGGCGGTTTCCGGGATATTACCCGCATTGCTTCCTCAAACCCGGAAATGTGGAGGGATATTTCACTTCACAATAAAGAAATGCTCGTCTCGTTATTAACCAACTGGCGTGATGAGATGGATGGGGTTTTATCGCTTTTGGAAACAGAAAATGGAGAAAAGCTCTATCACTATTTTAGCGACGCGAAAAAATTTCGGGATGGCCTTCCGACTGCTTCAAAAGGAGCTATTCCTGCTTTCTATGAAATGTACGTAGATGTGCCGGATTATCCAGGTGTCATCTCTGAATTAACAGGCTATCTGGCGGATGAGCGTATCAGCATTACCAATATTCGGATTGTCGAAACACGTGAAGATGTGTTCGGTGTTTTGGTGATCAGCTTTCAAAGCGAAAGGGACCGCCTTCGCGCCAAGCAGTGCATTGAGCAGAAAACAACGTATGATTTATTCTTAGCATAAGAGAGGGTCCAAAACATGAAACTGACGTTTACTAATCCGTCTCTTGGCGGGCGTATAGAAGTGCCGGGTGACAAGTCTATTTCTCACCGCTCCATTATGTTCGGAGCGCTGGCAGAAGGAAGAACAACAGTCCGCCACTTTTTAAAAGGGGAAGACTGCTTAAGCACAATTGACTGCTTCCGCAAGCTTGGCGTGCAAATTGAGGAAACAGATGAAGAAATCATTGTCCACGGAAAAGGCTGGGAAGGGCTGCAAGAGCCGTCTGCCATCCTAGATACAGGAAATTCAGGGACAACTACACGGTTAATGCTTGGTATTTTAGCCGGACGCCCATTCCATTCTGTGATGATTGGGGATGAGTCGATCGGCAAACGTCCAATGGACCGCGTAACAGTGCCTCTTGCCAACATGGGTGCAGATATCGCCGGACGCGACAATGGGCGTTTCACGCCGCTTTCCATTCGCGGCCGTAAGTTGAAGACAACCGAGTACCGCCTGCCAGTTGCGAGTGCACAGGTAAAATCGGCCGTTATCTTTGCAGCGCTCCAGGCAGATGGAGAATCGGTTATTATTGAACCGGAAGCAACGCGCGATCATACCGAAAAAATGATCGAGCAGTTTGGCGGCCAGATCCGCCGGCAGGGTGACCGGATTATCGTTCATGGCGGCCAGACATTCCAGGGAACAGATGTGTATGTACCGGGAGATATTTCATCAGCTGCCTTTTTTATGGTAGCAGCAGCCATTACGCCGAATAGCGAAGTCGTGCTCGAAAATACCGGCTTGAACGAAACAAGAACGGGAATCATTGATGTAATGAAGCAAATGGGTGCAGATATAACAATTGAGAAAACGACGGAACCAGGTGAAGAAATGGGCACCATTACCGTGAGAACATCTCAATTAAAAGGAATCGAAATCGGCGGCTCTATTATTCCGCGGCTGATTGATGAAATTCCGATTATTGCCCTGCTTGCGACGCAGGCGGAAGGCGAAACGGTGATTCGCGATGCGGAAGAATTAAAAGTAAAAGAAACAAACCGTATTGACACGGTTGTAAATGAGCTGAAAAAGCTGGGAGCAGACATTGAAGCAACCGATGATGGAATGATTATTCGCGGAAAGTCTTCGCTTCACGGCGGATCCGTTTCTTCACACGGAGATCATCGAATCGGTATGGTGATGGCGATCGCCTCTCTGCTGACAGATGGTGCTGTAGAACTTGAGAATCATGAAGCCATTGCCGTTTCATACCCTGAATTTTTCGATCATTTGAATACACTGGTTAAAGGAGCGTCCTCTTTATGAGGGCGTTTTTCTGTTTTGGAAAGAAGGAATATAACGGTCAAAGTAGAATACATGAAGTACAAGCCAAAAAGTTGCCCGATTGACCATCTTTGATTAAAATAAGGAATTAAGAAACGAAGACGGAGAAAGAAGAGGCGGTAAACATGAACAATGCGGAAAATATGATCGCACACCTGGAAAAGGGAGATATGGCAGGTGCATCTGCCATATATGAAAAGGTGCTCGCCTCTAGTGATGCAGAAGAACAATTTATGCTGGGGGAGCAGCTGCTCCAGCTTGGCTTTTTAGATGAAGCAAGGCAGCTGTTTGAAGAGCTGCTGCGTTCTTTTCCGGGAGAAGGAGAGCTGTCGCTGCTTTTGGCAGAGACGCTTGTAGAACTTGACCGTGAAGAAGAAGCGATGCTTATTTTAGACGAAATTGATGATAGTGACCCGTTTTATACGCGATCGCTGCTCGTGCTGGCCGATTTATATCAAATGCAGGGTCTGTATGAAGTCAGCGAGCAAAAGCTCCTGCAGGCACAACAGGCAGAACCAGACGAGCCTGTTATTAAGCTTGCACTTGGGGAGCTGTATTTAGAAGAAGGCAAGTTTTTAGAAGCCATCCGGCAGTACAAGGAACTTGAAGAAGCGGGCGTGGAGGAGATTGCCGGCATTTCGATTCAAAAGCGCCTGGCGGAAGCATACAGTGCCGGCGGCGCCTTTGAAGAAAGCCTGCCTCACTTCGAGCAGGCCCTTGATGATAAAATAGATATTGATACGTTGTTTATGTATGGTTTTACCGCTTTTCAAGCAGGCCAATACAAAACGGCCGCAGCGAAGTTAACAGAAGCAGCAGAGCTTGACCCTGATTATCATTCTGTTTACTTGTACTTAGCACGCGCGCATGAAATGGAAGAAGATTTAGAAGCGGCTCTTGAAGCGGCCCGTTCTGGAATTACGCGGGATGCGTATCAAAAAGAATTGTTTTTGCTTGCAGGAAAGCTGGCTTTAAAACGGGGCCTTGAAGAAGAAGGGGAGGCTCATCTTCGTGAGTCCCTCGCCCTGGATCCAGAATATACAGAGGCTGCCCTGGCACTGAATGCATTGCTGATGAAAAAGGAAGAATACGAAGGAGTGCTTGAAATTGCTTCGGTCTTCCGCGAAGCGGGCAGTGCAGAGCCTTTGCTGCTGTGGGACGCGGCTAGAGCTGCAGAGCGGCTGGAGGAGTACAAAGAAGCGGAAGAACTATATGAATACCTTTATCCGATTTTAAATGAAAATACAGAGTTTCTGGCCGAGTACGGCTATTTCCTGCTTGAGGAAGGACATCGCCAGCAGGCGCTTTCTATTTTCCAAAAGTTAATGAAAGAAGAGCCGCTTAATGACGAATGGTCAGAACTTGTAGAACGCTTAAATACAGATACCTATTAAAAAAGGCAGAGGAGTGATGATGATGGCTGCTCCGGTTTCCGTTCATGAGAAAAAGGATTTTATCCGCTGGTTTTTAAATCATTATCAGCTAAAGCGCAGAGAATCTGTCTGGATTTTAAACTATTTAATGAGCCATGACCAGCTTATGGAACATGTGCATTTTGTAGAGGACGCCCAGTACTGTCCAAGAGGCATGATTATGTCGTCTCATTGTGTAGACAGCGCACCGTTTCGCTTTTTTAAAGACAACATTATGACAACAGACGCAGAAAAGTCTTTTCATGATATTCGTTTAAATAAAGATGAAGATATCTTCATCGAACTAAAATTTAAAGATGCCCACTTGTCGCATCAATATGCGGCTGTACGGGTCGAAAATCCGTTTATGCCAAAACGGGTTCGGCTGACGGAAAAAGAAAAAGAGCTGGCCGAGCAATTTTTAAAATGGAGCGTGTACGATTTTCAGCGTGACCGCTTAAAAGAACAGATTGATGAGGCGCTTGATCGTGGAGACAAAGAAACCTTCTTCCGGCTGACCGACCAGCTCAATGAATTATTGGAACATACAAACGCATCCGACTGCTGACCGGATGCGTTTTTCATAGCCTTGTATTTACAACCCGAAGAAAAGCGCTATATGATAAAGGAGGGTGATAAAATGAATTGGAACGGGAAAGATGCTGCACTTGTTGAACAGCAAAAAAACTATATTGATACGGTTCTTATACCGCTTGTTCCGCTGGATTTTGGAACAGAGTTCAGGCAGTCAGCTGAGCAATATGAATTTATTGGACTGCTGGCTGATTTTCTTGAACGTCAGTTTAAAGGAAGGGTCGTTGTAACACCGCCGTACGCTTACGTACCGGAAATGGCAGGTAACGCTGCTCTTTGGTCAGAAAAAGCACGCTCAGCAGCGTTTAAGCACGTTTTTTTTCTAACGGCAGATGCCATGTGGCGTACGAGGGAAAATGAACTGGGCGGCTCAGTCATTTTGGTTCCGTCTGTCCCCCTTGGTGACATGGAAGAGTCCGTTAAGCACTCACTCATCTCCCACCAGGCAAAACAGCTTATTCAGACGGTTGTAGAGAAATGGCAGAGTAATATTAAATAATTCAGAAAAATTTCACAATAAAAAAAGCGTTTTCATCCCGAGGTTATTGACCTGCTATCCGGTATAGATTATCATAATAATGTCCTAGTTTATATTTATGTTCATATATTAGTCCACAACGGGCGACGCAAAGTGTATAAGGGGGAGGGAAAGTATGGGGAAACAACCTGTATCAAGACGTCAGTTTCTGAATTACACTCTCACTGGTGTAGGCGGTTTCATGGCGGCAGGTATGCTCATGCCGATGGTTCGTTTTGCGGTTGATCCGGTGCTTAAAGGGGAAGCGGCCGGCGATTTTCATCCTACACAACAAAAGGTAGCTGATTTAACAGATGTACCGGTACGCGTTGACTTTTCTTATGAGCAGACTGACGCATGGTATACATCGGAAGTCACAAGTACGGCCTGGGTTTACAAAAACGATAAAAACGAGGTTGTTGCATTGTCTCCAATATGCAAGCATCTTGGCTGCACGGTAAGCTGGGAAGGAAGCGGTCACAAAGACAAGTTTTTCTGTCCTTGCCATAACGGCATGTATGAAAAAAACGGAAAAAATGTTCCGAATACACCGCCGTTGAGACCGCTTGATGTCTATCCGACTGCGGAAAAAGACGGGCTCCTTCAGCTTGGCAAACCACAGGCAAACAATATCGTGTAGGGAGGCGTACACTATGCTCAATAAAATTTATGACTGGGTGGATGAACGTCTTGATATTACGCCGATGTGGCGCGATATTGCAGACCATGAAGTACCTGAGCACGTGAATCCGGCTCATCACTTCTCAGCATTTGTTTACTGCTTTGGAGGCTTGACGTTTTTTGTTACCGTCATCCAAATTCTGTCCGGAATGTTTTTAACCATGTACTATGTGCCAGATATTAAAAATGCATGGGAATCAGTTTACTATCTTCAAAATGAAGTCGCTTTTGGCGTTATTGTACGCGGTATGCATCACTGGGGTGCAAGTCTTGTTATTGTCATGATGTTTTTACATACACTGCGTGTTTTCTTCCAGGGAGCTTACAAAAAACCGCGTGAGTTAAACTGGATTGTCGGTGTTTTAATTTTCTTTGTGATGCTGGGTCTCGGTTTTACGGGATATTTGCTGCCTTGGGATATGAAAGCACTTTTTGCTACCAAGGTAGGTATTGAAATTGCCGCATCCACGCCGCTGATCGGCCATGAATTAAAAGTGCTGCTTGCCGGCCACCCCGATATTGTCGGTGCACAAACACTCACACGCTTTTTTGCTATTCATGTCTTTTTCCTGCCGGCTGCTTTGCTTGGCTTAATGGGTGCCCACTTTATCATGATCCGCAAGCAGGGGATTTCCGGTCCATTATAAAATCGGCCTTGCCCATTTCAGTCCAATTCAAAGGAGGGGAACGCAATGCATCGTGGAAAAGGAATGAAGTTTGTCGGAGACTCGCGGGTTCCTGCTGAGCGAAAACCGAATATTCCGAAAGATTATTCAGAATATCCAGGAAAAACCGAGGCTTTCTGGCCGAACTTCCTTTTGAAAGAATGGATGGTCGGTTCGGTGTTTTTAATAGGCTATTTATGCTTGACCATTGCTCACCCATCACCGCTTGAGCGTGTGGCAGATCCGACAGATACCGGCTATCTGCCGCTGCCAGACTGGTACTTCTTGTTTTTATACCAGCTTTTAAAATACTCGTACGCATCCGGACCTTATAACATTATTGGTGCTTTTGTTATTCCAGGTCTTGCCTTTGGCGGGCTTATGCTGGCACCATTTATTGATCGTGGTCCAAAGCGCCGGCCCATTGATCGCCCGTTTGCAACCGGCTTTATGCTTCTCTCTCTCGCTGCGGTCATTTTCCTAACCTGGGAAGCTGTAAATGCAGTAGACTGGAAAGCAAGGGAAGCGCAGGGGGCGATTGTAGAAGAAGCCGCTATCGACACAAACTCTGATGGGTTTAAAATTTATCAGGAAAATGGCTGTATCAACTGTCATGGTGATACATTGTCAGGAGGGTCGGCCGCACCGTCTCTTGTCGGTACCGGGCTGACGGCGGAAGAAGTCGCCGATATCGCGAAAAACGGGAAAGGTTCCATGCCGCCGGGAATGTATAAAGGAAATGAAGAAGACTTAAAGAAGCTGTCTGAATTTATTTCTACACTAGAAGCAAAATAAAACCAAATGAACGGGACTGTCCGGCTCGATGGGCAGTCCTTTTTTTCCATGGAGGCAATACATGCTGTTTTTTCTTTTATCAAACCGCTCATTTATGTGGGTGCTTTTTATCATTAATTTACTTGGAACGATTTATGGATACATATGGTACATGCCTCAGTTAGAGCAGACAGATCCTGTTTTTCTTCCGTTCGTGCCTGACAGTCCGACCGCGAGCTTGTTTTTTACAATCGCCTTATTCGGCCTTTTGATTGGCCGGAACTGGGGGCTTATGCAGGCGCTCGCTGTTATGACCTTATTTAAATACGGAATATGGGCCGTTGTGATGAATGGGCTGACGCTCTTTGTTACAGGAGATCTCTCCTGGCTTGGCTGGATGCTGGTTGCCTCACATTTGGGCATGGCTGTCCAGGGGCTGTTGTATGCACCATTTTTTCGGGTCCAGCTGATTCACCTGATTGTGGCTGCGGTATGGACTGTTCATAACGAAATGATTGATTATGTTTTTATGCAGTATCCTGTGTATTCACAGCTTGATTTATACATTCAAGAAATTGGTTATTTTACATTTTGGCTCAGTCTGCTCTCTATTTTCATCACATGGTGGGTGTGTGTACGTTCAAAGCGATTAATGTGGTGAGAAACGGCATCATTCCTTCATCTCCGCGCATATACTGAAAAAAGCAGATGGGCGGGGGGATGGAGAATGGACAAAGTTATCGCATTTATCTGGAGTTTCCTTCTCATATTTGTACCAGTCAGCGGAGCAGAAGAAACGAATCCTGAGAAAAAAGAAGACTTGATTCACGTTACTGCGCTCACGAGCGGGGTTATCATGGCAGCGCTCATATACACAGGCAGAAAAAAGTACAAAGGTATGAATGAAGAACGGAAAAACAAGCATAATCTTTGACGCCCGGGGGTATAAATCGTTAAAATAAAGATAAGACAAAATACGACAACATAACGGAGGTAGAGGGAGTTAGATGATTTGGATCATTTATTTTATCCTGTTGATTTTGCTGCCGCTTTGGGCGCAATTTAAGGTGAAAAGCACGTATAATAAGTATTCAAAAGTAGCCGTTTCAACGGGAATTACTGGTGCAGAAGCAGCACGCCGCATTTTGGACGATAATGGTCTGCAGCATGTAAAAGTAGTGGAATCACGCGGGTTTTTAAGTGACCATTACAATCCGATTACGAAAACAGTGAACCTGTCACCGAATAACTTTCACGGTCATTCCATTGCCGGAGCGGCTGTCGCGGCTCATGAGGTGGGACACGCTATTCAGGACAAAGTCGGCTATGCATTTCTTCGCTTCCGCCACGCTCTTGTTCCAATTGCGAATTTCAGCTCAAATATGTCATGGATTTTCATTATGATTGGCATTTTTGCCAGCGCTACGAATATGCTCCTGCTTGGGATTATTTTAATGGCTGCTGGTGTTCTATTTCAAGTTATCACACTGCCGGTAGAGTTTAATGCATCAAACCGGGCCATGGACCAAATTGTTGCTTCCGGCATTATCCGCAACAATGAGGAACGCCAGGCGCGCAAAGTGTTAAATGCGGCTGCCATGACTTATGTAGCAGCGGCTGCTGTAGCCGTTTTAGAGCTGCTTCGCCTCGTACTCATGTATACGGGAATGGCTCAAAGCGACGATTAATAAAAAAAGCACCGGAATTTTCCGGTGCTTTGAGAGTGTAGACAAAGTAAGAAAGCAGCCTGAAGCACCGGGAATTTCCCGGTGCTTTTTAACGTTCAATCGGCTGTTTGTTTTCATCAAGAGTAAAGCCTTCTCCGAACACATCATGCACAACTGTCACCGAAACAAATGCGTGCGGATCCACCGCATGAATAATATTCTTCAGCCGGACGATCTCATTTCGGCCCACCACGCAGTATAAAACATCGCGTTCCTGCTTTGTGAAAGAGCCATATCCTTTTAAAATCGTCACTCCGCGATCCATTCGTTTGTTAATTTCGTCCGCAATTTCCTCATGAGCAGAAGAGATAATCATCGCGCCGCGCGCCGCGTATGCTCCTTCCTGCATAAAGTCAATGACACGTGCTGCGACAAAAACAGCAACGAGCGTATACATCGCTTCCCGGTAATTGATGTATGTTAAAAAAGAAGCCGTGATCACGACCGCGTCGAATAAAAACATGGTTTTGCCCATGCTTACCTGCCAATATTTATGTACAAGCCGCGCAATAATATCGACGCCTCCTGTTGTGCCTCCGTACCGAAACGTAATCCCAAGGCCCGCGCCGATAAAAACCCCCGCAAACAGCGCGGCAAGAAACAGGTCATCCCGAAGCGGAATGTGAAATTGCCAGTTTTGAAAGATCCATAAAAAGAAGGAAACGCTGAAGGTGCCAATCAGCGTATAATAAAAAGAGACGCGGCCGAGCAGTTTCCATCCAATCAAAAAAATGGGAATGTTAAGGAGTATATTCGAGTAGGAAGGATCAATTTCAAATAAATTGTATAATAGCAGGGTAATGCCCGTAAAACCGCCCTCCGCTAAATTGTTCTGCATGTTAAAATGGACAAGCCCAAATGAAAAAATAGCTGAGCCAACCAAAATAAAAAATACATTTTTGGATTTAATGCCGGGTTTCATATACGTTCTCCTTTTTATTGTGATGAATAATAAGAAAAAATTGCACCTCCTCTATATAATATGTAACATATAAAAGAAAGAAAGTGGTGAAAAAAATGGATAAATCGATGCGTGATATGCAAAAAGAAGTAGACGTCTATATCGGCCAGTTTAAAGAGGGCTACTTTAGTCCGCTTGCTATGATGGCCCGACTGACAGAAGAAATGGGCGAGCTAGCCCGGGAAGTCAACCATTACTACGGAGAGAAGCCAAAGAAAACATCCGAAGAAGAGAAAACGATCGAGGAAGAACTCGGGGATGTTTTGTTTGTAGCCATTTGTCTGGCAAATTCGCTCGAGATTGATTTGCAGACCGCACACGACCAGGTCATGCACAAATTCCAGACAAGAGACAAAGACCGCTGGACCAAAATTGAGGAGGATAAGTGAAAATGAGCAGTATTCGTGTTATTATCGCGGGCCCGCGCGGCCGCATGGGAATGGAAGCAGTTAAAATGGTGATGAATACACCAGAATTTGAATTGGTGGCAGCCCTGGACCGAAAACATGCTGGGGAAACACTGGAGGATATCGGGTTTTCCGGCTCGAAAGCACCGATTTATACAGACGCAAAAGATTGCTTCTCGGAGCATCAAGCCGATGTATTGATTGATTTAACAACACCTGAATTCGGCTATGTACATACAAAAACAGCACTTGAGCACGGTATTCGTCCAGTGGTAGGAACAACAGGCTTTACCGATGAACAGCTGGAGGAACTAAAAGAGCTTTCTGCATCAAAAGAGCTTGGATGCATTATTGCCCCTAACTTTGCCATTGGCGCCGTTTTGATGATGAAGTTTTCCCAGATGGCAGCGAAGTACTTTAGCGACGTAGAAATCATCGAGCTTCACCACGATAAAAAGCTTGATGCACCGTCTGGTACAGCCGTGAAAACAGCGCAAATGATCAGCGAAGTGCGTGAACCGAAACGCCAGGGGCATCCAGAAGAAAAAGAAACGATTCCAGGCGCACGCGGTGCCGAAATGGACGGCATGCATATTCATAGTGTCCGCCTGCCGGGCTTAATTGCACATCAGCAGGTGCTGTTTGGTGCAGACGGCGAGTCCTTAACAATCCGTCATGACTCTTACAACCGGGCATCCTTTATGTCTGGCGTAAAAGTATGTGTGGAAACGGTCATGAAAACAAAAACATTGGTGTATGGTCTCGAAAATATCTTGGATTAATGGGGGATTCTAATGAATATTGCACTGATTGCACATGATAAGAAAAAAGACGACTTGATCGAATTTGTAGACCTTCATAAAGATGTGTTTGGTGCCCACACGCTTTTTGCAACGGGCACTACCGGCACGCGGGTAATGGAAAAAACAGGACTTGATGTCCACCGGTTTCAATCCGGGCCGCTTGGAGGAGACCAGGAAATCGGCGCCCGTATCGCACGGGGAGAAATGGATTTTGTTTTTTTCTTCCGGGATCCGCTTACGGCACAGCCGCATGAGCCGGACGTAACCGCGCTTGTCCGTCTTTGTGATGTATATTCTGTTCCGCTTGCAACAAACCTTGGAACAGCACGCGTATTGATTGATGGTATTATTGAAGAACAGAGTGAATGATCGGCAGGAGAAAAATATGGGATTAAACATTGGTATTACATGCTATCCATCTGTGGGCGGGTCAGGCGTCGTGGCAACGGAGCTTGGCAAGCTTCTGGCTGAGCAGGGGCATACCATTCATTTTATTACATCGGCTGTTCCGTTTCGGCTTAATCGGGTATACCCAAATATCTTTTTTCATCAAGTGGAAGTCAATCAATATTCGGTTTTTCAGTACCCGCCTTATGATATTGCCCTCGCAAGCAAAATGGCTGAGGTGATTGAGCGTGAAAAGCTTGATATTTTACACGTTCATTATGCAATCCCGCACGCAGTTTGCGCTATTCTAGGCAAGCAGATGGCCAAGTCGAATGTAAAAATCGTGACCACGCTGCATGGAACGGATATTACGGTGCTTGGCACAGATTCGGCACTGGCACCAGCCATTAAATTCGGTATTGAACAATCGGATGCGGTCACAGCTGTTTCTCACTCGCTTGTAAAGCAGACAAAAGAGATGATCGCGCCGGATAAGCATATTGAAACCGTGTACAACTTTATTGATGAGCGTGTATACCGCCCCGTTGAGACGGCCCGCCATTTAAGGAAAGAGTTTGGCATCAAAGATGAGGAAAAAGTGGTGATTCATGTATCGAATTTCCGCGCCGTCAAACGGGTCACAGATGTAATAAAAGTATTTGCCAACATTGCTGAGCAAATGCCCGCAAAGCTTCTCCTTGTTGGAGATGGGCCGGAGATGACGGTTGTCTGCCGGCTGGCCGAATCACTTGGACTTGAAGGACAAGTGCTTTATCTTGGAAAGCAAAACAATTTAGCGGAATTATACACGATCAGCGATGTGAAGCTTCTTCTGTCAGAGAAAGAAAGCTTTGGACTCGTCGCTCTTGAGGCGATGGCATGCGGCGTGCCGTGTATTGGAACTAATGCAGGCGGCATTCCGGAAGTGATTGAGGACGGTGAAAACGGCTTTGTCCGTCCCATTGGTGACATCGAAGCGATCAGCGGGGCAGCGATTGAATTGCTGACAAATGAAGCCTTATATGAACGAATGAAGCAGCGGTCAATAAAAACCGTTCAGGAGCAGTTTCATTCATCTGATATTGTAAAGCAATATGAACGTATTTATTACAGCTTGCTGGAGGAAGCCACTTATGATTGACCATCCTTTTTTTCGCCAGGCGCTGCCGGTTATTGCACGCCTGGAAGAAGCGGGCTTCGAAGCATTTTTTGTCGGCGGAGCGGTCCGGGACCTTTTTCTGGGCCGCCCTGTTCATGATGTGGATATTGCCACATCAGCAGTGCCGGCTGAAGTAAAAGCAGTGTTTAGGAATACGGTTGACGTCGGTATTGATCATGGAACAATCCTTGTTTTGCATGATGGTATTGGATTCGAAGTGACCACATTTCGGACTGAATCCGAATATACCGATTTCAGGCGGCCAGACGAGGTCCGGTTTGTCCGTTCCCTGTATGAAGATTTAAAGCGCCGCGATTTTACGATGAATGCAATGGCGATGAATAAAAATGGCGAATGGATTGACCCCTTTGGCGGAAAAGAAGATATCCAAACGAGAAAAATCCGGACTGTAGGCCGTGCAGGCGAACGTTTTTCAGAGGATGCCCTCCGAATGATGCGTGCTGCCCGGTTCGTTAGTCAGTTGTCTTTTCGTTTGGATGACGATACGAAGGAAGCGATGACCGAGCATGCGCCGCTGCTCGGTCACATCGCCGTTGAGCGGAAGCTGAACGAAATGGATAAACTGTTTAGCGGTTACGATAAGCGCCAGGCGGTGGCTGTATTAATTGAAACAGGACTTTATCAATTTCTGCCGGGGCTGGATGGACAAAAGCCCGCGCTTACCCGATTGGCAGGTCTTCCGATTGAAGGGCTGACAGCAGATCAGGTTTGGACAGCGGCAGCTTACTTGTGTGCAGAGGAAGATCCGGTCCCATTTTTAACACAATGGCGGCTTCCGCAAAAAAGAATTAAAAGCATCAGCCGAAGTGTTCGAACGTTAATTCAGTTTTTAGCGAAAGGCGTTACCGATTGGCAGCTTTTTCAAGGCGGTCTCCAGTCATCTGTTGACGCAGCGGCTGCAGGGTACGCACTGACCGGAGGAAAAGAGCTGGATGCCGGAAGTGCAGCCAGCCGTTTTGAATCGCTTCCGATAAAAAGCCGTCACGATCTCGCCATTACAGGAAATGATTTGATCCAATGGGCGTCCAAGTCAAGGGGTCCATGGATAAAAGAAGTGCTCGAACGAACGGAGCGGGCTGTCATTGCACGCGACGTTCCAAACGAGCGAACGGAAATTGAAAGGTGGCTGCATGCATGCAATCTTCTGTAAAGCATAAGCTGCTCGAGGTGTTTTCAAAAGCAGACGGTGAGTTTGTATCCGGACAGGCATTGGCAGACTACATTGGCTGTTCGCGAACCGCTGTCTGGAAGCATATTGAATCACTGCGGCAGGAAGGCTTTGAGCTTGAAGCAGTACGAAACAAGGGTTACCGTATTACAGGGAAGCCTGATAAAGTAAGTGAAAATGAGTTGTTAATCGGCCTTCAAACGGACCAGCTCGGTAAACAAATTATTTTTAAAGAAACAGTAGAATCTACGCAGAAAGAAGCACATAAAATCGCGGAAGAATCAGAGGAAGGAACGCTGGTCATTGCGGAAGAGCAAACAGCAGGGCGCGGCCGCATGACCAGAGCGTGGCATTCTCCTAAAGGTACAGGAATTTGGCTGAGTCTTATCTTAAAGCCAAACCTTCCGCCTGTAAAAGCGCCGCAGTTTACGTTGATTGCGGCTGTGGCCGTTGCAGAAGCTATTCAGGATGTAACCGGGCTCACACCGGAAATCAAGTGGCCCAATGATCTTTTGATGAACGGGAAAAAAATAACCGGTATTTTAACAGAACTTCAAGCGGATGCTGACCGTATCCGTTCCATTATCATTGGGATTGGCATGAATGTAAACCAGCAGGCATTTCCGGCTGAGCTTGAAGGCATTGCTACTTCACTCGCCATTGAAAAAGGAGAAACCATCTCCCGCGCTAAGCTTGTACAGGCTATCCTTAAAAATATGGAAATCCACTATAAAGAGTATGTGGAAAACGGGTTTGCCTCGATCAAAGAAAAATGGGAATCGTTTGCCGTTTCGATTGGACGTCATATTACAGCCCGAACTGTGAATGGCTCGATTCGAGGGAAGGCAATTGGGATTACAGAAGAAGGCGTATTAAAGCTGCAGGATGAAGAAGGTATCATTCACTCGATCTACTCAGCGGACATTGAAATTGAACGGTAGTCAAATGAGGAGATGCCTGCTATAATAATCGTGAACAAGGGCGGTATCATGATTGAACTGCACCGCGTTCTGAAAGTAAAACGTATTTTATGACAAGACAAACACTGCCTTGATCCGAATGGACAGGGACAGAGGGTCGAAACATTATTCCGTTTACAGCGGGGTCCTTCTGCTTCTTTCCAGCAAAAGGACCCTTTTTTATTGTTTCGTCTCCTCTGATCAAAAGGAGGAAACAGCGTGAAGCGAACAGCAGATTTTATTAAGATGAAAGCCGGTCAGGAAAAAATCGCGATGATTACAGCGTATGACTACCCATCAGCCAAGCAGGCGGAAGCAGGCGGTTCAGACATTATTTTAGTTGGTGATTCTCTCGGCATGACCGTGCTTGGGTATGAATCTACGGTTTACGTGACAATTGAAGACATGGTTCATCATACAAAAGCTGTTAAGCGGGGGGCCCGCAATACATTTGTCGTAACAGATATGCCGTTTATGACTTACCACGTAAACAAAGAACAAACGTTAAATACAGCCCGTGCCATCATGCAGGCCGGAGGTGCCGATGCCGTTAAACTTGAAGGGGCCGGCGAAGTTGTGGACCGCGTCCGTGAATTAACGGCAGCCGGAGTGCCGGTATGCGCACATCTTGGGCTTA
Source organism: Domibacillus sp. (assembly GCF_031181085.1). Lineage (NCBI taxonomy): Bacteria > Bacillati > Bacillota > Bacilli > Caryophanales > Bacillaceae > Domibacillus > Domibacillus sp. The sequence continues at coordinate 122,526 of NZ_JAPSLE010000002.1, forward strand.
CACCGCAGTCTGTTGGCGTGCTCGGCGGCTATAAGGTACAGGGGAAAACAGCTGAAGCCGCGCAGCAGCTGTTGGCCGATGCAAAAGCGATGGAGCAGGCCGGAGCGTTTATGCTGGTGCTTGAATGTGTACCGCATCAAGTGGCGCAGTCGGTTGCAAAGGCGCTTCACATTCCGGTTATTGGCATTGGAGCGGGTGTGGAAACCGACGGGCAAGTGCTTGTGTATCATGACATCACACGTTATGGAGTGGACCGGACAGCAAAATTTGTGAAAAGTTATGCGGATTTTGACCAAGACGGCATACAAGCTGTTTCTTCTTACGTAGCGGACGTAAAAGCAGGCGCATTTCCAGCCGAAGAGCATACCTTTACGATGAAGGAAGAAGAGCTGGATCGTTTGTACGGGGGCGTCCATTCATGAAAATTGTCCGTACGATCTCCGATTTAAAAAAAGAAATACGGGCAGCTCAATCGGCCGGACAGTCCATTGGTTTTGTGCCTACGATGGGTTTTTTGCATGAAGGCCACCTGACGCTTGTCCGACAGGCACGCAGCCAAAATGACGTTGTGGTGATGTCTATTTTTGTCAACCCGCTTCAATTTGGGCCAAATGAAGATTTTGAGCGTTATCCCCGTGATGAAGAACGGGATACACTGCTTGCAGGAGAAGCAGGGGTAGACCTTTTGTTTCTGCCGTCAGTAGAAGAAATATATCCGGAAGAGCCGGCTGTGACGCTGACCGTTCATAAACGGACGAATGCGCTGTGCGGTCTTTCACGAGAAGGCCATTTTGACGGAGTGGCAACGGTGGTCATGAAGCTGTTCCATTTAACCGAAGCAGACCGTGCTTATTTCGGAAAAAAAGATGCCCAACAGCTTGCTGTGATTCATGGCTTAGTGGATGCGCTCAACGTACCAATCGAAATTATTGGTGTGGATACTGTGAGAGAGCCGGACGGCCTCGCAAAAAGTTCACGGAATGTATACCTGCTTCCGGAAGAACGGGAAAAAGCGCCAGCCATCTATAAAGCGCTTGGGCTGATCAAGCAGTCCGTTGAAGCGGGGGAAACCGATGTCGCTTCCTTAAAGCAAAAAGCGCGTTACGTATTGGAAGAAGAGGCAGGAGCAGTGATCAATTACCTTGAGATTTTATCTTATCCTGCCCTTGAGCCGATTGAGAAGGTCAACGAAACAATCATTGCGGCCGCAGCTATGCAGTACAAGCAGGCGCGTTTAATTGATAATGTGATTTTACCAGTGAAAGGAAGTGCGCCATGTACCGCACAATGATGAACGGAAAAATCCACCGTGCAACGGTGACCGAGGCCAATTTAAACTATGTCGGCAGTATTACGATCGATGAGGATCTGCTTGATGCAGCAGGCATGCTGCCGAATGAGAAAGTGCAGATTGTCAACAATAATAACGGTGCACGTCTGGAAACATATATTATTCCGGGTGAGCGCGGCAGCGGCGTCGTTTGTTTAAACGGTGCAGCGGCGCGTCTTGTTCAGCCCGGTGATACCGTTATTATTATTTCTTATGTTCTAGTAGCGGAAGAAAAGGTAAAAGAGCACAAACCAAAAGTGCTGATTATGGACGCTGATAACCGGATTGCCGACATGCTTCATCAAGAACCGGCTTCTACCATTATGTAAGAATGTAGACCGCTGTTTATCCAGCGGTCTTTTTTTTATCAAATTTGGCACTTTTGTCCGTCAAGCTTCCGTTGTTTTGAAGAAAAGACGCCTGGCGGATGCTTTTGTTTGAATTGATGCCCATAAGCAGGCACCTTTTGCTCTTCTTATGGTAAACTGATAAAGAATTTACTTAAAGGTGTGTTTGCCGTGATCAATGATATTCGATTTACCGTGGCAGATTTTGAAACAACGGGCCACTCTTATGCAAGCGGCGGCCGTATTATGCAGGCTGCTTTTGTGGCAGTTGAAAATGGCCGGATTGAAAGCCAGTTCAGCACATATTTAAACCCGGAAATGCCGATTCCTCCTTTTATTCAGGAGCTGACTGGAATTGAGGATGAAGCGGTCCGGAAAGCTCCTTTTTTTCAGGAAGAAGCAGAGCGCTTTCGGGAATGGCTGGCCGATTCGGTTTTTGTGGCCCATAATGTTTTTTTTGACTTGCCTTTTTTAAACAGCGAACTGGAGGCGGCCGGTTATCCGCCTTTTACCGGTTCTTTTATTGATACAGTAGAGCTTGCAAAAATTGTCCTGCCTGTCTCGGACAGCTATAAACTGGGGGATTTATCCGATCAATTTCGTCTGAGCCACGGGCAGAAGCATCGAGCGGACAGTGATGCCCGTGCAACAGCGGAATTGTTTATTTACCTTGTCGACCGTCTGGAAGAGCTTCCGCTTGTCACAATTGAACAATTGCTGAAGCTGTCAACGGGGTTGAAAAGTGATATTCATTTGCTGCTGTCGCGTATCGCAGCGGAAAAAAAGCAGCGTGTAGAAATGCTGCCAGAGGAATGGACTGTGTACCGGGGACTTGCACTGCGCACAAAAAAACAGCCGGAAAAACGCAAAGCAGACGAGTCGATCTCGTTTCCTCAAACTGAGGAAGAAAAGTGGGAGCTGCTTGCAGGTGCTCCCGGCATGCAAAGACGTCCCGGCCAGATGGAAATGATGGAGGCGGTGCAGCACTTTTTTCAAAACAAAGAGCATACCGTCATTGAAGCCGGAACCGGGACCGGCAAGTCGCTGGCGTATTTGCTGCCGGCTGTTTATGAAAGCCGGCGAAGCGGCCGGCCGGTTGTTGTATCCACTTATACGGTTCTGCTGCAGCATCAGCTGCTTGAACGGGAGCTTGCAAAGCTTGAAATTCTTCTGCCTTTTCATGTGAAAGCTGCCGTACTAAAGGGAAAGCGCCATTATCTGGATCTGTCCCGCTTTGTTCGGTCGCTGCGTGAAAAAGAGCGGAATTATGACCGGATTATCACAAAAATGCAAATGCTTGTCTGGCTGCTTGAAACTGAAACCGGTGACGGCGATGAATTAAATTTATCTTCAGGCGGCGCCCTATTTTGGAAAGAAGTATGCCAGGCAGACGATTATATGAATAAAGCAAAGCAGGCATGGAGAAAGCATGACTTCGCCCGGTATGCGAAGGAAGTAGCGGCCAGTGCAGATATTATTGTTACAAACCATTCCTTTTTAATTGCCGATATGAAGGCGGCAAAGCCGATTTTGGTGCCGGGGAGCTTTATTTTAATCGATGAAGCACACCGGTTCGAACGAGCGGCAAGAGAACGGCTTGGCCGGGAGCTTTCAGTAGCAGATTTAAAGTTTTTTATGGGGAAAATCGGTACAACGGAGGAAAGGCGGCTTCTGTATCATTTAAATCGGATTGAATCAAAGCGTCTTACAGAGCGGCCGTCGGAAAAAATAATGACTGCTGTATCCGCCGTTTTAACGGAGGCAGAAGAATGGCTTGGCGTTGTTTCTGCTTTTTTTGAACGGCAGACATCCCGCACAAACCATGCGAAGCGCCAGCTCGCTATCACGGAAAAAAGCCGGAATATGGCCGGCTGGCAGCAAATCGAGTATGGCGCTGAACGTTTATACACTAAGGTGTCCCGTTTAGTGGAAGTGGCAGAAGAGAAAGTCCTTCCAATTGAAGATATTCGCAAGCAGCTTTCCGCCCGGGATGAATTATATGTGGATGATGCCCTTTTGTTTTTAGACCGGTGCCGAAACTGGAATCAACAGCTGTTTGAACTCGTGTTTCGTCCTGATGAAGAAGAAGTAGTGTGGATCGAGGGCGATGTACGCTCACTGTCCAATACGCTGACCATGCGGACACAGCCCGTTCAGCCGGGTGCTCTTATTCAGTCGTATTTATTGGAACGGCATCACGTCCTTTTTACTTCCGCTACGCTGACAGTTGAGCAGTCTTTCCAATTCTTTGCACGGGAAATGGGTCTGGAAGCTTTTTCGTACCGGAAACATGTGATTCCTTCACCGTTTGATTATGCGAACCACTGCCGGATTGTCATTCCAAACGATGTGCCGGATGTGAAAGAAACCGATCAGGACACATATGCGCAGGCCGTGGCTGATTATATTATCGCGGCCGCAGAAACAGCAGGCGGACGCATGCTTGTTCTGTTTACTTCGTTTGATATTTTAAAGAGAACACATGATTTTATTCGGGAAACAGAGCTGCTGGCCGAATACGCGATTTTTGCACAGGGCATCACAGGCGGCAGTGTAACACGTCTGGCTAAAAATTTTCGCCAGTATGATAAATCAATTCTGCTTGGAACCGGCGCTCTGTGGGAAGGCATTGATATTCCGGGAGAGGATTTATCTGTTCTGTTTATCGTGCGTCTTCCATTTGCTCCGCCGGATGATCCTTTTGTCGAGGCGAAAAACGAGCAGCTGAAGCGGGAAGGGGAAAATGCATTTTCTGCCTACTCGCTTCCGCAGGCTGTTATTAGGTTCAGACAGGGATTTGGCAGGCTGATTCGCACGGAATCAGACCGGGGAGTAGCAGTCCTGTTTGATCGTCGTGTCCTATCAAGCCGTTATGGAAAAGCGTTTCTTCAATCGATTCCAGATGTTCCAGCGAAAGAGCTCGATATCACTGGCACGATGGACTTGATCGAAAAGTGGATTCCAGGAGAAAAATAATTGTATGAAGGCTTATTATTCCTGCTATAATTTGAGCCAGGAGGGATTTTAATGGAGTCAAAGATCGAAGTACTTTCCATGGTGAAAGTAGAGAATAACGGCGATTTGTATAAGCTTGTCGATACGTTGAACCGGACGCTGAAACGGGAGAACTTAATGTTCGGCCTTGCATTGGATGCGGAAGATCAAACAAAAGCTGTTTTTACAATTTACCGAACGTAATGAAGATGTGGTGAATATGCGAACAAATTTTAAAAAGTGGTTATTAATAATCGGAATTCCTTTGCTTCTAATTGCGATTATTGTCGCAATAATGTATAATAATGCACAAAAACCGTATGAAAAAGCCAGAGAGGCTGCTTTAGAACAGCTTCAGAAAAAAGCGTCTCTTTCGCAAATCGACGATGTGTACGTATATAACGGCACAAAAGCGTATTATACGGGTACAGGGAAGGATGAAAGCGGAAAAGATGTGGCGGTTTGGCTCCAGCAAAACGGCAAGTCCGATCCAATCGTCCAGCCGCTCAAAGGCAATGTAACGGAAAAGGAAGCACGCGCTCTCTTCAAGGAGGAAGCGGGCGATGCAGACATTTTATCGCTGACACTTGGCTTAGAAGGCAAAACCCCTGTCTGGCTGTTTACGTTTGAAAATAAAAACGGCCGCTTGAATTATTACTATTTGTCTTTTACAGATGGTACATGGTGGAAAAAGGTTGAAAACATTTAACAGAATGGAGAATGGATTCATGGATGTACAATTAGCAGAACGCGTAAAAGCATTAACCCCTTCAACAACCTTGGCGATTACAGCAAAAGCGAAGGAATTGAAAGCACAGGGTAAAGACGTGATTGGCCTTGGAGCGGGGGAGCCGGACTTTAATACACCGGATCATATTATTGAAGCAGCCTATGAATCGTTAAAAGACGGCCAGACGAAATACACACCGGCTGGCGGTTTAGCGGAATTAAAAAATGCGATTATGGAGAAATTCCAGCAGGATCAGGGCATTACATATAAAGCAAACGAAATTATTGTCACAACAGGCGCGAAGCACGCCCTTTACAACTTATTTCAGGTGATTTTAAACGAAGGCGATGAAGTGATCATCCCGACACCTTACTGGGTAAGTTATCCGGAGCAGGTAAAGCTTGCAGACGGTGTTCCGGTTTATATTGACGGAAAAGAATCCAACGATTTTAAAATTACACCGGATCAGCTTGAAGCTGCTATCACGGAAAAAACAAAAGCTGTGATTATCAACTCTCCATCTAACCCAACAGGCATGCTTTATTCTGAGGATGAGCTGAAAGCGTTAGGAGAAGTGGCCCTCCGCCATAATATTTGGATCGTATCTGATGAAATTTACGAAAAGCTTGTGTACGGCGACAACAAGCATGTATCGATCGCCCAATTGTCTCCTGAATTAAAAGAGCAGACGATTGTGATTAACGGAGTATCGAAATCTCACTCCATGACAGGCTGGCGCATCGGGTATGCAGCCGGTAATGCGCAAGTGATCAAAGCGATGACAGACCTTGCGAGCCATTCAACATCTAATCCGACGTCAACAGCTCAATACGGTGCGATTGCAGCTTATAAAGGCACGCAGGAGCCTGTAGAAGTGATGAAAAAAGCGTTTGAAGAACGCTTAAATATTATTCATGCGAAATTAAATGAAATTCCAGGGGTTACGTGCTTAAAGCCGCAAGGTGCTTTTTATTTGTACCCGAATGTAACAGAAGCAGCGTCCCTGACTGGCCATGCGAATGTGGATGACTTTGTGACAGCGCTGCTTGAAGAAGCAAATGTGGCGGTAGTGCCAGGAAGCGGCTTTGGCACACCGGATAATATCCGTCTTTCCTACGCGACATCACTTGAATTGCTTGAAAAAGCAGTTGAGCGCATTGCGGATTATGTAAAATCAAACCAAAAAGGGTAATATCGATTAGAAAAGCGGTCCATTCGGGCGGCTTTTCTTTTTTTCCGTGTCCTAGTATAATATGAAGCATTGCAAAGGGTCGAGGTGGAATGAACATGAAAGAAAAAGAAATGATGATTCGCTGGATGGAACAGGGTGCAACAAGCATCCCGAACGTTCTGTTGGAAAACTACAAGCGGCTGTCCTTAAATGAGCAGGAAATGATGGTGCTGCTGCATATTTACGCATATGCGCAAAAAGGCATTACTTTCCCGAGCTTTGAGGAGCTGTCGAACCGTATGTCGATGTCGTCTTCTGACTGTGCAGGCTGCGTGAAAAAGCTGATTCAAAAGCAGGTCGTCGCGATCGAACAGGGCAGCCAGACCGGCTATGAGTTTTATTCGCTGGAACCTCTTTGGCACAAGCTGGCTTCCATTTTTGAATCAGATGCGAGAGGCCAGTCGGTGCAGCAGGCTATGGTTGAAGAAAAAGATTTGTACAGTTTATTTGAAGAAGAATTCGGCCGGCCGCTTTCCTCCATTGAATGTGAAACATTGGCGCTCTGGATTGACCAGGATGGCCATGAGCCGCCTGTGATCAAAGCAGCGCTCAGAGAAGCAGTTCTGTCTATGAAATTGAACTTCCGCTATATTGACCGCATTTTATTTGAATGGAAAAAGCAAGGGATTAAAACAGTGGAGCAGGCGCGCGAGCAGGGGAAAAAGTTTCGTAAACCAACTGGAGCCGAACAAATTTCCCGTTCTGAGCATGCCGTCCCGTTTTACAACTGGCTGGAGCAGTAAGGAGAACCGATCAATATGCTGAACAAAATCCAAATTCGCCGCTGCCTGGATACATTTGCCGAAATGTTTCCGGACGCACACTGCGAATTAAATCATCAAAATCCGTTTGAGCTGGTCGTAGCAGTCGCACTGTCAGCGCAATGTACAGATGCGCTCGTCAACAAAGTAACCAAAGGGCTGTTTGAGAAATATAAGACGCCGGAAGATTATTTAGCGGTTCCGCTTGAAGAGCTGGAGCAGGATATCCGCTCCATTGGATTGTACCGAAACAAAGCGAAAAACATTCAAAAAATGTCGCGGATGCTGCTGGAGGATTTTAGCGGTATTGTCCCTGACACACAGGATCGGCTTGTTAAGCTGCCGGGTGTCGGCCGAAAAACCGCCAATGTCGTGGCTTCTGTTGCATTTGGTGTTCCCGCTATCGCGGTTGATACACATGTAGAGAGGGTGTCTAAGCGGCTCGGTTTCTGCCGCTGGAAGGACAATGTAACCGAAGTGGAAAACACGCTTATGCGCAAAATTCCAAAGGAAGAATGGTCGGATACACATCATCGAATGATTTTCTTCGGCCGCTATCATTGTAAAGCGCAGGCACCTCGCTGTCCGGAATGTCCGCTGCTTGATATATGCCGCGAAGGAAAAAAACGTATGAAGCTTGGAGGCACGCGTGTATGACAGTAAGGATCCCTGAAGAGCTTCGGTATTTTTCAAATGAAAGGGAAGCAGAACTGCCCGAATCCGTTTGTATATATCCATATTTTAAATATGAATTGGGCGGAGAAAAACCGTGGGAAAGTGAAAAAAGTGGTCTCCCGCTGCTTGAGTCGGCCTGGGCAAAGATGGAACAGGCACTTGATGAAAAACAGCGTATACGCAGTAAAGATGTAAAAGAAGAAGTGGATGCGCTGTTGGCCATGTTTTTTATGGCGCTGTTTTGGGTAAACGGACAGCCGGCAGCCCCAGCGCTCTGGAAGGAAAAACAAGCGGATTTTGCGGTAAAGCCGATTAATTTTTTGGAGCGGTTCACTTATATTGATAACCGTCCTTACACATACATGGCTTATCGCCAGCTGATCGAGCTGATGACAGAGCTGAAAAAAGCCGCCGCTGTTTACGCAATAAAAAATCCCCGATGAGATTAAACTCATCGGGGATTTTTTTATGGTGTTTCGGTTTGAACGTCAGGTGCTGGTTCAGCTGAACCATTGCCCTGCGTTGTGCCGGTTCCGCCGGTATTTCCACTTGTATTACCATTCGTGTTCCCATTGCCGTTTCCATTTCCATTGCCGTTTCCATTTCCATTGTTACCTGTAGCAGGCGTGCTTGGCTGTGGAGTAGAAGGCTCAGGATCTGCTGGAGCCGGATCTGCCGGAGCTGGATCTGCTGGAGCCGGATCTGCCGGAGCCGGATCTGCCGGAGCCGGATCTGCCGGAGCTGGATCTGCTGGAGCTGGATCTGCTGGAGCTGGATCTGCTGGAGCTGGCTCAGGATCTGTTGGCTCAGGATCTGTTGGCTCAGGATCTGTTGGTTCCGGTTCTGTTGTTTCACCACCAGGAACGGTTACAGATGTAGAAGCCGAATCAACACTTTGGCCGTCCACGATGGCTGTGACCGTGATGGAGTATGTTTGTCCCGGCTGTCCGCCGCCAAAGACGGTTGAGAAGCCGCCAATCGACTGTGTTTCCAATCCATTTGATACGCTGAAGGATGGACTCCCTTCACCGCTGTAGGACCATGAAACAGACATATTTCCACTCTCGTCTGCGGTCGCCGATAAGCCCGTTACCTCACCGCTGGATGGCTCTTCTTCAGTTTGTTCTTCGTCTTCTGTCTGCTCATCTTCTTCCGGTTCTTCTTCCTTTTTCGGAGCAGAACGCTTCGGCTGTTCGCCGCGGATAAATAATTCATAGGTTACATCGCTGTCTGAAGCGCCGCTTCCTGCCACAACTGCTGGATTCGATCCTTTGACAATTGGCAGTTCAATGACGCTGTCTGGTTTTTCAAAATCAGGTGTATCTACACCCTCGGACACTTTCGTCATCAATTCTTTAAACAGCTGTTTTGCAATCTGCTGGCTGTCCTTGGACAAGTACTCATTGCGTTTTTCATAACCTGTCCAAACGGACGCTGTATATTTCGTTGTGTAGCCGACAAACCATGAATCTGGAGAAGCGCTGGATGGAATATCGTATTTTTCGCGCTCATCCTGCGTGTAGTTCGTTGTTCCGGTTTTACCGGCCATATGAAGCGAAGGAATATTCGCTGCCGTTCCGGTTCCATAGTCTACAACACTTTCTAACATATCCGTAATCATATAAGCCGTGTAATCGCTCATAGCTGGTTCGGATTTAATATCATTTTTGACGACTGTGCCGTCTGCGAGTGTAATTTGTTTAACCGTATGCGGTTTGTTGTAAATACCGCCATTTCCAAATGCAGCATAAGCGCCGGCCATTTGCAGAGGCGAAATCCCTTCTTCGCCATCCATTCCGCCAATCGCATAGGATTCAAATTCATTTTTCAAATTGATGCCGAGCTTGCCGGCAAATTCATAAGCATCGTCAAAACCGACTTCCTGGAACGTCCGGACGGCCGGTGTGTTTTTCGAACGGGCAAGCGCATCACGCATAGACATCATACCTGCGTAAGAGCCGCCGGCATTTCCAACGGAACCGCCATTTGTATATTGAAGCGGGCTGTCTTCCACTTGTTCATACGTTGACCATTTTAAATATTCGATCGCTGGGCCATAATCTAAAATAGGCTTAATCGTTGAGCCTGGCTGTGTCCGGTTATCGGTCGCGTAGTTGAAGCCGCGCTCTACTTCCTGGTTGCGGCCTCCGCCAATCGCCCGAATCTCGCCGGTTTCAGTATCTGTTAAAACGATACCGGCCTGGAACAGCTCACTCGGGTAGTCAATGTACTCATCGCTGTTTAACAGCTCATACATAAAGTCCTGCGCTTCTTTATCAAGCGTTGTTTCGATCGTCAGCCCATCTGTGTAGGCGTTATAGCCCATATCTTCTACTTCCTCAATCACCTGGTCAACAAAAGCGTCATATTCTTTATCGACACCTGATTTGTTTACCGGTTCCTCAACAAGGAAATCAGTAATGTTTTCGGATTGTGCTTCATTCATTTCGGATTCAGTAATTTTGTCATGCTGGTTCATGAGAGAGAGAACAACGTCTTTCCGCTTTTCCGCATTTTCCGGATGCTTAAAGGCATTGTAATTATTCGGGCTTTGCGGCATCCCCGCAAGGTAAGCTGCTTCCGGCAGGGTCAGTTCATCTAAATCTTTACCGAAGTAGTAATCGGCAGCTGCTTTAACACCCATCACCGCAGGAGTACCCGACATATAAATTTTGTTAACATACATTTCAAAAATTTCTTCTTTGGAGTATTTTTGCTCCAGTTTATAAGCAAGATAAGCTTCCTGGGCTTTCCGCTTTAATGTTTTATCAGCTGTCAAGAAAGACATCTTAACAACCTGCTGGGTAATCGTACTGGCCCCTTGTGAGCCAAAGCCGTTTGTCACATTTTTCACTGCTGCACCGGCAAGACGCATCGGATCGATTCCGTGATGGTCAAAAAAGCGGCTGTCTTCCGTTGCAATAAAGGCATCGCGGACCAAAGCAGGAATATCATCATATTTCACATATTCACGGCGTTCTGCACCAACATTGGTCAACAGTTTGCCGTCATCCGTATTAATTTTTGACGAAATCGGATCTTTTAAAAGTGATTCATCAATTTCCGGTGTATCTTTTACGTAATAAGCAAACAGTCCTGCACCACCGATCAAAACGAGTAAAGCAACTAAAAGCAGTCCGAGAAAAACCCGTTTGAAGATCGAACGTTTTTTGTTCGAAGGTGATTTGGCTGGTTTTGCTTTTCGTTGTGCGCGGGCCGGCTTTTTCTTTTGCTGGTTCCGCTTTTCAGTTCTTGATTTGTATTCGCCAGACATGTGTCTCTTTTCCTCACTTTCAATATTAAAAGTATACATCTTCCACGGCATCCAAAAATGGAATGCGCGGAGAAAAGCCCAGTTTCAGCTCCATACTGCAGCTGGTGAGCTCTGCTTTTGTAATAGACTTGCGGCCGCCGTTATGCATACGTTCCCAGAAAGCATTCAATGCATGAAACGGCAGAAAAAAGAGCTCGTCCGTTTTAGAAAAACGGATAATTACAAAAGCGATACCGCCATGCTCGTCCACTTGTTTCATGTGGGCAATTTGGTGGGCGTGAAAGTTTTTGAGCGGAAACGACGTTTCACTGTTCGTTTCTTTCGCTTCAAAATCAATATACTTTCCTTTATAAACCCCATTGTAATCTGTTGTAGAAGCCTGCCTGAAATAAGCTTCCTTAATGACAGCCGCGCTTCTGGCTGGATAGTCAACCCGTACAATTTGAACGGGAACAGGTTTTTTGTGAATGACCGCCATATTTTGGCTTAAATAATACGCATTCGTTTCATTAATATCGTCTTCAAGCGTCATGCCGCGGTTTGAAAAAACAGGATTCTTGTTCTGCTGCTTCGCCTGGGACGATTGAGCGGGCTGCGTATATTCTTTTCCATTCGGATAGCGGATCGCCATCTCATTCCCTCCTCTTGAATCCAATCAATATCATACCACATGAGCGAACAAATCGCCTGTTTGAAAAGACATATTGCTTTATGCCTTTTTCCGGAAGCAGAACATTGAAAAGCGACAGTCATTCAGCTAGTATATTAAGATAAATAGAATCATGATAAAAGCAGGGGATGTGCAATGAAAAAAGAATCCGAAGAGATTGGAGCCCTTCAAGAAGAAATACGAGCTTTAAAAGAGGAGCTGGCCGAATACAAGCAGTTAGTGAAGGGTGTGTCTGCTCCGATTATTCCATCTATTATCCCAGAAACCATCTTAGTGCCGCTGACAGGGAAAATGTCGCAGGAACGATTTGAACTAATTATTTCTGCATTAATGGATGCTTGCTACGAAAATGAAGTGGAAAATGTTATTATTGATTTTACAGCCATTACGAAAAAAGAGATTGAGAAAACCGAGCTGCTTGGACAATTGATCGATCAGCTGGTTAGCTCGTTAAACTTAATGGGGGCTGACACATTTTTAGTTGGATTCAGACCGGAGTTTACACAGGAGGTTATGCGAAGCGGTATGCAGATTCGTCCTGATTTACATACGTTTCTAACGTTCCGGCAGGCTCTTCAGTTTTTAATGAAGAAAAAAGGCATGACTTTTGCGTAAATTGTCGGATTGCCGCTTTCTTTGCCGTGTGTTCACTAGTTTTGTCAAGCCGGAAGGAGATCTCCTCCCCGCGGCGAATTTTACTAGTCAACAAAGCAAAGGGGTGACGGGAATGACAAAGCAAGAGTGGATGGAACAGTTGGCACAATTGGAAAAAGATACATTAGAGCTTGAGCAGCGATTGAAAATGAGGGTGGCAGACGAACGAAGCCGCAAAATTGCCGGCTTTCGCATTCACACGGAGCGGGTTCATAACCGTTTGCTTCTAGTGGAAGAAGGAGCACGCTTTTTGTGCGGGGATGTAGTGATGCCGCTGAAGCCAGCAGCTGGCTCAATATGAAATGAGGGTAGAACGTGTCTTTAGGCGATCAAACAGTGAAATTACGGGAATTAATTGAACAGGCGAAAGCTATTTTTGAAGCAGGCCGCCAAACAAAGGAACCGGCTGATTTTTTCAAAACCGTAAAGCCGTTTGCAGACGAGGTAGATGCTGCAGCGGACGCTTGGGAACAAGCGGCGCTTTCGTATTTAAAAGAGCATCCGCAAAAATACGTGCATGCTGCTCAGATTATCCAGGCAGCTGACAACGCCCGGCGGGTTGGTGCTCACGCCCATTTTTTTGATACAGGAAGGGCAAAGTTTATTCAATCGGCAGATTCAGCCTTGTATGTGCTTGAATCGCTTTATCATAACTTAGAAGAATAAAGGGCGCATTCAAGCGTTCTTTTTTTTTTGCTTTTAAAAAGATCGTTTGTTCGATAAGATAGAAGAAAAAGAACCGATTTTTAGGATCGAAAGCAGCAGGAAAAGAGGTGCCAGCAGGGCAATGTGGGAAAAAACACTTGTAGAGATGATTGAAGAGCTGCGGCAGGATGAAAATGTCATCCACTGGCATGAATTGGAGCCAGTAGAAGCAAAAACACGTCCGATGCCGGATTTTTTGGATGAGCGGCTGAAAAACGCACTGGAAGCACGCCGAGTGCGCGAGTTATACACCCACCAATATTCAGCTTTAGAAGCTGTGCAAAAAGGAGAAAATATTGTAGCAGTGACCCCGACCGCTTCTGGCAAAACGCTTTGCTATAATCTGCCCGTCCTGCAAAAAATTGCGGAAGATTCAACAAGCAGGGCTCTTTATCTGTTTCCAACGAAAGCACTGGCACAGGATCAAAAAAGTGAATTAAACGAAATGATTGCCGAAATGGGTGCCGATATTAAAAGCTTTACGTATGATGGAGATACGTCACCGACGATTCGCCAAAAAGTCCGGCAGGCGGGGCATATTGTGATGACTAATCCTGATATGCTTCATTCGGCTATTTTGCCAAACCATACAAAATGGGTCAGTTTGTTTGAGAACTTAAAATATATCGTCATTGATGAACTGCATACGTACCGCGGTGTATTCGGCAGCCATGTTGCGAATGTGATTCGCCGCTTGCTGCGTATTTGTGCTTTTTACGGAAGCAGCCCGCAGTTTATTTGTACGTCTGCCACGATTGCCAATCCGAAAGAACTCGCTGAAGCGTTAACGAACCGGCCGATGCGGCTGATCGGCAACAATGGAGCACCGCGGGGGCGGAAGCACTTTGTTTTTTATAATCCGCCGGTTGTGAATGAACCGCTGAATATTCGCCGGAGTGCGACCGTTGAAGTAAACCGCCTGGCGCAGGAATTTTTAAAAAATAACATTCAAACGATTGTGTTTGCGAGAAGCCGGGTCCGGGTTGAAGTGATTTTAAGTCATATTCAGGAGTTGGTGAAGCGGGAGATCGGCCCGAAAACTATTCGCGGCTACCGGGGCGGCTACTTGCCGAAGGAGCGGCGTGCGATTGAGCAGGGGCTTCGAAATGGAGAAATTTTAGGCGTGGTCAGTACGAACGCGCTGGAGCTTGGTGTCGATATTGGACAGCTGCAGGTCTGCGTGATGACCGGCTATCCGGGCAGTATCGCAAGCACCTGGCAGCAGGCCGGCCGTGCCGGGCGGCGTCATGGTGAAGCAGTCATCATTATGGTGGCAGGATCGGCGCCGATTGACCAGTATGTCGTGCAAAATCCGGATTATTTCTTTGAGCGAAATCCTGAATCAGCCCGCATTAATGCCGAAAATTTAATTATTTTAGTTGATCATTTAAAGTGCGCAGCGTACGAGCTGCCGTTTCGGGAAGACGAATTGTTCGGCCCGATGGAGGTAGGTGAAATCCTGGAATATTTGCAGGAGGAACGGGTTCTTCATTACAATGGAGGCAAATATCACTGGTCTCATGAATCATTTCCGGCGACCAATATTTCTCTTCGCTCGGCTGCACAGGAAAATGTCGTCATTGTTGATCAGACTGAAACGGCTAATGTAAAGATTATCGGCGAAATGGACCGGCTCAGCGCGATGACGCTTTTGCACGATGAAGCGATTTATTTGCACGAAGGGGTGCAGTTTCAAGTAGAAAAGCTGGATTGGGAGCACAAAAAAGCATACGTCCGCCAGGTGGATGTGGAATATTATACAGATGCTAATTTGGCGGTTCAGCTGAAAGTACTGGAAATAGACCGGACGCGGGAGCAGTCGCTTTCCTCTGTTCATTACGGTGACGTTACGGTGAATATATTGCCGACCATCTTTAAAAAAATTAAGTTAACGACTTTCGAAAACATTGGCTCCGGGCCGATTACACTGCCGGAAGAAGAAATTCATACGAGTGCAGTCTGGCTGGAGCTTAAAATCGATGAGCCTGAAAAATCACTGGAACATTTGCTCATGGGAATTGCGAACGTTCTGCATCATGTGGTTCCCATCCACACAATGTGCGACCGGAGTGATATTCACGTCGTTTCACAAATTAAAGCGGCCCATACAGGAATGCCGACTATTTTTTTATATGATCATTATCCGGGCGGCATCGGTCTTGCAGAAGATGTGTACAAGCGGTTCGACAGTGTCAAGGCGGCGGCCATTGATTTGATTCGCAGATGTCCGTGTGAAAACGGCTGTCCTTCCTGCGTTGGCATGGGGTTTGAGGGAATAAATGTGAAGCAAAAAAGCATCGAGCTGCTCAACCGGTTTTAAGGGGGCTAAAAATGAGTTTAATGAAAAAGCTGCAGCGGCAGAAAAAGCATATTGTACGTGATGGGGAAAAACCGGCTGCCAAAAAAGTGGAGGAACCGAAAGAGATTCGGCATTGGGAGACGTGGAAGGCAGCGGGAGCGGAGCTGTTTGAGTTTGAAGGGGAGTACTGCATCACGCGTGAAACGCACCATCCGCTCGATACGTTCCACGGCTTGTATACATTTAATGAGGCGCAAAAAACGATTGCACAGTGGTCATCTTTTAGTGGACATCATCCACTGTCGGCTAAAGGATTTCACCCATCTGATTTATACTTCTTTGACATTGAGACGACCGGGCTCAGCGGTTCAGGAAGTATTATTTTTTTACTTGGAACAGCGCGCATTCATGACCATCAAGTGACGGTTAAGCAATTTTTTCTTCCTTCTCCAGGCAATGAAACGGCACTGTATGCGAAATTTCTACAGGAAACCGACTATACGACCTTGGTAACGTACAACGGAAAATCATTTGACTGGCCGCAGGTAAAGTCACGTCACACATTTGTGCGCGAGCGGGTGCCGGCACTGCCGGCTTTTGGGCATTTTGACCTTTATCATGCATCCCGCCGGCTTTTTAAGCATACAATGGATTCGGTTAAGCTTGTCAACGTAGAAAAAAAGCACCTCGGACTCGAACGAGTGAATGATGTTCCCGGTCATCTGGCACCGATTATTTATTTTGATTTTATCGATCGGGGAGACCCAGAGGGTGTCCTGCAGGTGATGAAGCACAACGAGCGCGACATTTTAAGCTTAATTACTTTATATACGCATATCAGCCGTCTCGTGCTTGATGAAGAAGGAGGAAGTGATGACCAAACGACTCTTGAGGTAGGAAAGTGGTTTGAAGCGTCGGGAAACCGTGCGGCAGCAAAAGAATCCTTTCAATACGCTGCGAAGAGCCGCCGGGATGACGTCGCTTTAGATGCGGCGTTCCGGCTTGCGATGCAGCTGAAAAAGGAACATTCTTTTGAAGAAGCGTTGCAGCTGTTTACCCGTGTCCGTCAGGCTGGGGCGGACCGCTCTATCGAAGCAGCCGTCGAGCTGGCCAAGCTGTATGAGCATAAACGGAAAGATATTCCGATGGCGGTAAGAGAAACCAACTGGGCCCTGCAGCAAAAGCAGGAAAACCCGGCAGTCGAAGCCGCTCTGTTACACCGTTTGTGCCGGCTTGAAAAAAAGTTGTCGAAATAACGCGAAAATGACTGTCATATAGTTGTAACTTTTTTAAAAACACCGTAAAATGATAAATGGTTGTTTTGAGATAAACTATAAATATGGGGTGAATGACAGGTTGTATCGTGCAATTCTATTTTTATTTTTCGTGTTTGTCGGCTTAACTGCATTCGTATTAACAAACTTAAAAGATAGTTTTTACGCATTGTTATAAGGGAAGAAAAAACCTCTTGGCTGCCTGCTTTCCGATTGACAAACGACCCTGTTTTTGAAACAATTAATGAAAAAATAGGCAGGATTCGATGAAGGTGGTGCAAGGCAATGTTGTCGGATAAACTTAAGTTAACAGGAAAAGATATCCTGGAAAAAGAATTTAAAACATCGATGCGGGGCTATAACCCGGATGAAGTAGATCAATTTTTAGACCTTGTCATAAAAGACTATGAAGTATTTCAGCAGGCAATTGAAGAGCTGCAGCAGGAAAACTTGCGCTTGAAAAAAGAAAACAGCACGATTTCAGCACGGAAGCCGATTCCGGAAGCGCCAATTCGCCAGCAGCAGCCGGCTCCGGGATCAACCAATTTCGATATTTTAAAACGCTTATCGAATTTGGAACGCCACGTTTTTGGCGACCGTCTCCATAATGAATAAATTACCATTGCGAAATCTCGCGGTTTCTTTTATAATAAGAAACGAAATCGAATAACGTTTGGGTAATCGCTGTGAGTCTTGTGCTCGCAGAGGAAAGTCCATGCTCACACAGTGCTGTGATGCCTGTAGTGATCACGCCTGGCGAAACCATAAGCCAGGGCAGCAATTTATTTTGCTGACGGCAGGGAAAACACCTACGTCCTTCCTGGATATGGTGTGAATACCTTGAAAGTGCCACAGTGACGTAGCTTTGCTAGAAATGGCAAAGGTGGAACGAGGTAAACCCCGTGAGTGAGCAACCCAAATTTTGGTAGGGGCACTTTCCGGACGAAAACGAACGAATGGAAAGGTGAAACATATAGGTGTTTCGCAGATAGATGATTGCCACCGGAGTACGAGGCCATACCCTGGCCGTTTGTAGTACAATGGTACAAAACATGGCTTACAGAACGTTATTCAGGGTTTATGAAATCTAACTAACACAGCTCTCCTTTATAGGGGAGCTTTTGTTCTATTTGGCGGGGGAGCTGACTCCTTTTTATGAAGGATTATCCAAAACAAATGAATGAATTAATCGTTAACTACATCCGTGAAGGCGTTATGGTTACGGATAAAACGGGTGCCATTTTATTTGTAAATCCAGCGTTTCACGTAGTGACTGGCTACAAAGCAGAAGAAGTGATTGGAAAACAGCCGTGCTTTTTACAGTCGGGTCTGCACAATCGCCCATTTTATGAACAAATGTGGAAAACCATCGCACAAAAAGGACAATGGAGTGGTGAAATATGGAACCGGCGCCGCAACGGTGAGCTTTATCCGGAGTGTCTGCCCATTTTGGCCGTGCATGATGACCAGGGAAAAGCGGAACACTATATTGGTGATTTTACCGATATTTCTAATCAGCGCTCGGCAAAAGCAGAAGCAAAAAAACTGGCCCATCAAGATGCTTGAACGGGAGTGGCCAACCGTTACGCTTATTATACGCGAATGGTTTCTGTTATAGAAACTTCTCAAGCATACAATCAAAAATTAGCTGTATTTTTACTTGATTTGGATCGTTTCAAACAAATTAACGATACGTTCGGTCATAAAGCGGGAGACGAGCTGCTTGGCAATAAAGATATGATCGCCAGGCTCGGGGGAGAAGAATTTTCTCTTACACTGACCCACCTCCATCACGAACGCGAAGCTTTTCAATTGGCGGAAGCGGTTATTTCCTTTTTCTCGACTCCTTTTCATATTGCAGGGCAGGATATTTAGATCTCAACAAGCATGGGCATCAGTTTTTTTCCTGAAGATGGCCGTGATGTGGAAACGTTAATTCGGCATGCAGACAAAGCGATGTACCATTCTAAACAAACAGGACGGAACCGTTTTCGGTTTACCGTGAAGAGATGAATGAGGAAACGAAAGAAGCCCTGACTATGGAAATGGGGCTGCGCCGTGTCATTGAGCGAAATGAATTGGTGCTTCATTATCAGCCGCAGGTTGATGCAGTTTCTAAAACGGCAACGGGTGCAGAAGCGCTGCTTCAATGGCATAATAAGCATTACGGCGATATACCGCCTGCAGTTTTTATTCCGCTGGCAGAAAGAACCGGCCTGATTATTCCGATTGGAAAATGGATTATAAGGAAGGTATGCCGTGATTTACATACATTGCGCCGATACGGGTTTACCGATTTACCGATTGCGGTAAATATATCGGCTTTGCAATTTTTACAGGATGGATTTGTGGAAACCGTCCAAGCTATTTTATATGAAGAAAATATTCCGCCGGAGCGCCTCGAACTGGAGTTAACAGAAAGTACCGTTATGCCAGACGCATAGTCTTCAATCCAAAAGCTGGACCAGTTGAAAGGGCTCGGCTTCTGGTTATCCATTGATGATTTTGGGACAGGGTATTCGTCGCTCAGTTATTTGCGCCGATTTTCTATTGACCAGCTGAAAATCGACCGAAGCTTTATTCAGCTGATGGATGAAGACGAGGATGCTGCTTCGGTTGTGGAAGCCATTATGACGATGGCGCATCGCCTGCCTTCATTTGAAAGTTGTGGCCGAAGGTGTTGAAAATGAGCGTCAATTTGAGCTGCTGCAGGAAAAGTCATGTGATATCGTTCAAGGCTATTTTTATTCAAAACCGATTTCTTTATCCGAGCTGATCACTTTTTTGCAAAATGATTGGCCGAAATGAATCGATAGGAAAAGAGGATGTTATGTATACATTAATCGCAACTGCTGCGATGGGACTTGAAGCCATCGTAGCCAAAGAAGTAAAAGATCTTGGATACGAACCGAGAACAGAAAATGGAAAAGTGTATTTCGAAGGAGATGCCGCTGCGATTGCACGCTGCAACATGTGGCTGCGTACAGCTGACCGCGTAAAAGTGGTTGTGGCTGAATTTTACGCCAAAACATTTGATGAGCTTTTTGAAAAAACAAAAGCGCTTCGCTGGGAGGACTACCTGCCAAAGGACGCCTCGTTTCCTGTACAAGGGAAGTCCGTTAAATCTACCCTGTTTAGTGTTTCTGACTGCCAGGCGATTGTGAAAAAAGCCATCGTGGAGCGGTTAAAATCCGCTTATCACGTGGAAACGTGGCTGGCTGAAACAGGAGCGCGTTTTCCGCTCGAAGTGGCTCTTTTAAAAGATAAAGTAACCTTGACAATTGACGCAAGCGGTGCAGGCCTGCATAAGCGCGGCTACCGGACCGGGCAGGGAGAAGCGCCGCTGAAAGAAACGCTGGCCGCTGCCCTTGTTAAGCTGACGAATTGGTATCCTGACAAGCCGTTTTTAGACCCGTTCAGCGGCTCTGGTACCATCCCAATTGAAGCAGCACTGATCGGCCAGAATATCGCTCCAGGATTTAACCGTGAATTTATTTCCGAAGGATGGGACTGGATCGGCGGGGGTATCTGGGATGAAGTGCGAACGGAAGCAGAAGATAAAGCGAATTACGATCAGCCGCTTGATATCGAAGGGCTGGATGTAGATCCGAAAATGGCCCGGATTGCTGAAGCGAACGCGTTCGAAGCCGGTTTGGGCGATTTGATCCGGTTCCGCACAGAAGATGCAACGAAATTTCAAACCGACAAGGAATATGGTGTAATCGTTGGCAATCCGCCGTACGGAGAACGCCTCAGCGACCGTCCAGGCGTTGAAAAGCTGTATGCTGATTTAGGACGCGCTTTTAAGCCGCTCGATACGTGGTCCATTTATGTATTAACGTCCCATGAAGGATTTGAAGAAGTATACGGCCGTCCGGCTACGAAAAAACGCAAGCTGTTTAACGGATTTATCCGCTGTGATTACTATCAATACTGGGGCAAACGCCCGCCTCGCCACGAAGGTTAATAAGCGAAAAAGCCTTTGACTATTTTTCGGTCAAAGGCTTTTTCCGCTCTATAAAATGCCTGGAGGTGAGAGTACGCGAAAAGAAAACGAATAATCAGAAAACAAAAAAAAGAAATGTTCGTATTTTGTATTGATTTTCTCAAATGATATGCTATTATAATGATTATCAACTAAACATATTCACTCATATAATCGCAGGAATCGGCCTGCAAGTTTCTACCGGACACCGTAAATGTTCCGACTATGAGTGAACAAGAGAACGGACCCGTCTGTTCGCAGCCTGAAGGCATTGTTCACTCTTTTTTGAGGAATACGTTGCGCTTCAGGCTTTTTTATGCCTGAAGACGAATCAAAGGAGGAAATCTACACCATGAAGCGTCTTCATGAAAAAATGGAACAGGACGGACGCGTGCTTTCTGAGCACGTTTTAAAAGTAGATTCGTTTTTGAATCACCAGATTGATCCGCAGTTAATGAAAGAAATCGGAGAAGAATTTGCCCGGTTGTTCGAGGGAGCAGGAATCACAAAAATTCTCACATTGGAATCGAGCGGGATCGCTCCATCTGTGATGACCGGCCTTGTGTTAGGGGTGCCAGTTGTGTTTGCACGCAAGCGCCAGTCTTTAACGATGACGGATGATCTCTTGACGGCGGATGTATATTCATTTACAAAAGAAACAACCAACCGGATTGCGGTTTCTCAATCTTTCTTGAGAGAAGACGACACAGTGCTGATTATTGACGACTTTTTGGCAAACGGCCAGGCAGCGCTCGGCTTAATGGATATTGTAAAGCAGGCAGGAAGCAAGGTTGCCGGAATCGGCATCGTAATTGAAAAGTCGTTCCAGGACGGACGTGCCTTATTGGAAAAAGAAGGCGTACGGGTAGAGTCACTTGCCAGAATCGAATCTCTTCATGATGGAAAAATTCAATTTAAAGTGGAGGTACACCAATGAAACCGACACGTTTAAAAACCGCTTCGCTCGGTATTCAGCATGTGTTAGCGATGTATGCAGGAGCAGTGATTGTGCCGCTGATTGTCGGCGCAGCGGTCGGTATGACGCCGGCTCAGTTAACGTACCTTGTCTCAATTGATATTTTTATGTGCGGAATTGCGACGCTTCTTCAAGTATACCGCGGCAAATGGATCGGCATCGGCCTGCCAGTTGTACTCGGCTGTACCTTTACCGCTGTCAGCCCGATGATTGCTATCGGGACGGCAAATGGCGTTTCCGCTATTTACGGCGCGATTATCGCTTCTGGTATTTTCGTATTGGTCATTGCCCCATTCTTCAGCCGGCTTGTCCGCTTTTTCCCGCCGGTCGTAACGGGTTCCGTTGTAACGATTATTGGTGTTACCCTTATCCCAGTAGCGATGAACAATATGGGCGGCGGACAGGGAAGCCCTGATTTCGGCTCTGCCGAAAACCTTACACTTGCGTTTGCGACGCTTGCTGTCATTATTGTGATGTATCGCTTTTTCAAAGGATTTGTCCGGTCGATCTCTGTTTTGCTTGGGCTGTTGTTTGGAACGCTCCTGGCATTCTTTATGGGCAAAGTCGATTTCTCAGCTGTCACGGATGCTTCGTGGTTCCATTTGATTCAGCCGTTTTATTTTGGAACCCCGTCATTTGAATGGACAGGCATTTTAACGATGATTTTAGTGGCGATGGTCAGCCTCGTTGAATCAACAGGCGTGTACTTTGCTATTTCAGATATTTGTGATAAAAAAGTAGCAGAAAAAGATTTAGCCAAAGGATACCGTGCGGAAGGACTGGCGATTGTACTTGGCGGAATTTTTAACGCTTTTCCGTACACGGCTTTTTCACAAAACGTCGGACTCATGCAGCTTTCAGGTGTGAAATCACGCAGCGTCATTTTCTATACAGCCGGCTTTTTAATCATTCTTGGACTTGTACCAAAAATCGGCGCCTTCACAACGATTATTCCATCCAGCGTATTAGGCGGCGCGATGGTCGCGATGTTCGGAATGGTTGTTGCGCAAGGTGTTAAAATGCTCGGCCGCGTTGATATGAATGCGCAGGAAAACTTGCTGATTATTGCTTGTTCGGTCGGTCTGGGTCTTGGCGTAACAGTAGTGCCGGACTTGTTTAAAGGTCTGCCAAGCGGCCTTCAAATCCTCACAGGCAACGGCATTGTAGCCGGCAGTATGACGGCGATCATCCTTAATATCGTATTTAACGAATTAGGCCGTAAAAAAGCATCGGCTTCTGTAGCGGAAAACAAAGTTTCTTAATTTAAAACTCTCATGTTTTAAAAACGTCATCTTCATTTCTTTTGATTAAAAGAAACGAAGGTGGCGTTTTTTTGTATGCAAAAAAATTTTAAACAATGGAAGGAATTTAACTTTTCGTTTCAGCCGGCTTTCGATTATTTTTCTTCAGCAAAGAAATCCTAAGGACGAAGGGCAGCCGGCAATAAAAAGTTACTTTGAGCGTTCCAGCTTTTTAGAAAATGATGAAGCGAAAATCGCTGCGAAACGCTTGGCACAGGGATGTATACAAAGCGGAGGCCGGTGTTTTGAGCGGCATGGATTTGTACAAATTAAAACAGAAATCAACAGCTGTTTAAGTCCAAATGAAGCAACCGCATTCGATAAGGCAGAATAGTGACTCGATCAATTAGGTACATACACTTGCAGGGCATTGGCAGCTGTCTCCACCTCGAAAATGATAAATAAAGGAGAAATTTTAATATGGAAAAAAAATCATTGAACACTTTAATCACGGAGTACCGGGCGAAACAGAAGGAACATCAGGGTAAAGTAATCGCTCCGCCAGAACTAAAAGCCGGTGCAAAAGAAATCTTTGAACAAGCGAAAGCGGAAGCCGTTGCGGATTATGAGGAGAAGCTGCCGGCAGTTCTTGCGGAGATTGAAGCCGCAAAAGCGCATTATCTTTATGCTATTGCGTCTTATTCAGCACTGAAAAAAGCTGTTGATCAAAAGATTACCGAAGCCGGGCGTGAAATCGGACACGATTTTCAAGCGCTGGACCTGCCGAACCTGCGCGATATTGGATGGTTTTGCCGTGACCATGATCAAGCGGACGGTTCAAAATATACCGTATTTGAAGACGAAATCAGAAAAGCAATCCAGTGATAATTCGGTACGGTTGAACCGTAGCATTGAGGTGCAATTGATTGAAGATATCAAGGAAAATAATGCTTTTATTTGGACATTGAAGCCGCGGTTGTTCACAGCTAGACTGTTGTAATAAAAGAATCAGTATATCTTCACGGTTAAACAAAAATCAAAATGTGCAAAATTCAAATTTAAAAAGAATTGAACTGTATTTAACTGATATGTTTATATGACAGAAGTAGGCAGCCTTTCTGCCAGCTGGAAATATAAAGGTTATGCCATTCATACTCACGGTATTGTCTATTATACTTCATGCAGGGTAGAACTCTTTTCGGTTCATTTTACAGTAGAAGATCTAAGCTTATATAGAGTATAAAAGAAAGATAACAGCTTAATGACAAAATATTATTTCTTTACATAAACATTAAAAAACATTAACTCCATGTTTAATATTTCTATAGAGGGTATTAACTGAGCAATGAAGAAAAAGGAGGAAGTGTTTTTGGATCACGTTAAAGCGATTATGATTAAATTTGTGATGATTGCGACTACTTTAGGGATCGTGCTTACTGGATTTTATCAGGGAGAGCTCAGTGATACCCTCCTCATTAGTGCCGTTCTTTCAGTTGTGGCGTATATCATCGGTGATTTGCTTATATTCCACAAAGAAGGCGATGACTATGAGCGTAAGGAAGATCACGTTCAAAGAAACGTCCTTGCTTCTTTGTCAGATGCGATACTAGCTTTTTTTGTTGTGTCGCTTATGGGCAGATCACTTTTAATTAATGGCGGGGATGTTTTAACAGCTGCATTTATTTCAGCCATTCTTGTTGTAGCGGGTGAATGGTTTTTCCACAAGTATTTAGACAATCATGTGTTTGACGATGAACACGCTCACAATCATATAAGATAACGATCAAGTGAAAAGTAGGCGTATTTTGAATAAGACGACATGGCTGATTAACAAAAAAACTAAATAACAGATCTCTTTGAGCGGCCCCGTGCGGGCGGCTCGTTTTTGCTTTCAAAACAAACAAAAACAGAAGGTGGCAGCGAGGAGAATATGTAGAATGAAATTAGCCGCTGGTGAAACAATAACAGCATCAGGTGTTAAGCGCTGGAAAGAGCAGTGCGGCAGAATATATGGTGTGATATACCCAAACTAAACAAACAGTTTTACGGCGTTTCATGTTTCGCCGGCTTTTTGAAATTTAAAAAAGGGGGAGAGATAAATGGAAATTTTGTATACGGGTGAAGAAATGGTCATTAAAGGTGACGAAACTTTACTGGCAAAAATTAAAGGAAAGAGCCTGGATGATATTGATATAAGCGGCATTCGTGTAAATGCCGACGAGCTTGCTAAGTTGTTTGACGCAGCCCGCGCCGAAGGGTCTGTAGAAAGCATAGGCCGCTACGCCCTGCTGAAAGAAAAATACCTGGCAGCTTATAACGCATAAAGAGCGGTCCTGAGCGGATGGCTCTTTTTTCTATATGGAACCGTAAGAGAAGCCGCTTTTTTGTTTAAACAAATCGTTAAAAAAGAAGTTTAAAGAAAACAATAGCGTTTATTTAAGATGAAAAAAGCAAGGAGGGAAGGCAGAGAGAATGGAAATGGCCAATGTCTTTTCTTCTCATTTAAAACGAGTCGGATACAACCCTTTTCATCAAATTCTTCGAATCGAGTTTCAGGACCAAAGTATTTATGACTATGAAGGGGTGCCCGAACATATTTACAGAAGTTTAATGAGAGCAGATTCACACGGCAAATATCATGCCGCGTTTATTAAAGACCGCTATAAGTATAGAAGAGTTTGGTGACGGGGAGACATATTTTGCGTTTTTAAGAGGATGAACCGGGTAAAGATACCGTCTCAAAAGGAGGATTCGTTATAGCTGAAAACCATGGGCGCAATGAATATTTTGAAGACCGGGCTGGTACAGACGAGGCGGGATTTCATGTGGTTCCTCACGGTGATGGTGAATGGGCTGTGAAAACAGAAGGGAAAGACGAACCTAATGACACGTTCGCTTCAAAATCCGAAGCAGTAGGCGAAGCGAAAAAAAATGGCAGAAAAAGCAGGAACAATGGCTATTATTCATGACGAAGGTGGACAAATTGAAAAACAGCATAACTACCAAAGCTGACAGCAGTCAGTAAAAAAGGATGCCTCCATCAGGAAGGCATCCTTTTTATCATTTTAATATTATTGGGATCGTCCGGCGGCCAATCAAATTGCCGTCTTTATCAAAGGCAAGAAAAGTACCTTCGTCTTCTAATGATAACGGATCAATTTCGGACCTGTCTTTTTTCAAAGCAAAATACCGCTGTCCTCTGTAGATTAAGTCATAGTCGACGTCCCCGTCCGCTGCGTGGAAGCGAACGATAACACGCTCGACCTCACTGCAGCCTTCGTCAATAAACGTATCCATATAAAATGTATCCTCGGTCAGGCGAAGTGACGGTGAAGCAAAAACCGTGCCGGACGGCGAACAGCCAAGATAAAGCTCGCCGCAGGACAATTCACTTAAAATCGTCTGGTAAGCGGTACTGATCTCGCTGCTTTTTTCTACATGAAAATAGCGGCCGCCGGTTTCCTGTGCGACTTGCTGCAACAATGTTTCATTCAACTGCTCTTTTGAACCGAGCCCAACAGTATAAACTGTGATACCTTGTCTTTTGGCTTCAGCTATTTGGTTAAGAACCTGCTGTTTATTTGATTTTCCGTCTGTAACAAGAATGGCTACCTTTCTTGTGCCGGCTGTAAATCGGCTGAAGGCTTCATCCATCCCATCTGCGATATTGGTGCCGCCTGATTGAAAAACATTAAATAAACTATTGCTTGCAGTTGTCCATGAACGATCTGACCCGTATAAATGCATGCCCCGGTTGTTAAAATGAGTTGTTATATTCCATGAGGGCTTTAGTACTGTGAGCAATTCCTGTGACTTAGACACACGCAGCCGGTCGGGATCGCTTCGTTTCATACTTCCCGACGAATCAATTATGAAGGCCACTTCCAAATCTTCTCTTGCACATCCTTCAACGGTTGAAAGGCCCGGGTCATATAAAATCGGTGTGCTGTGTTTTGCTGACTTAATTTCACTATTTACTGCTTGATATCTCGAGTCCATTTGAACCAATTCTGCATAAACGGTGTCTTCAACCGGTGAAGAAGAAGATAGTGAAGTGACCCATGCAGACGCGAGTCCGTTTGAGAATGAAACATTGCTTGCTGATAAAAGAGCACCTTTTGCCGAATAAAAGCGAACCTGTCCATTGTAATCGGAAATAATCTGCCCGCCCGGCTTTACGATTTTCGCTGTTACGTATGTCATTGAATTTCCGTTTGCTGCAATCTTAGACTGGCTTGAAGAAACTTGCAGCTCGGCTTTTGGCACATATGACAAATCAACTGTAACCGGCGTCCGGTAGCACGCCATTCTTTCATTTGCTGATGTTCCTGCAGCAGCTTGTAATGAAATGGTATCATTTTTTCCTGTTGTTAAAGCAGGTGCTGTCACTTTAACCGTTACGTCCGGACCGTCAGTTTGTACGTAAGCGGATGAAGAAGCGGCCAAGTAGTAGGGTTCTTCAGTCCAATATTCGTGCTCATAATATTCTTCATTAGAAATCATGCCGCCTGATTTTGACGAAGCTTGAAAAGAAAGAGACTCATCATAAGAAATAGGGTTGCCATAACAGTCTTTGAGCGACAAGGTAATGAATGTTGAATCAATGCCATTGGCAATAAGTGTTCTTTTTTCAATATCTGCTGCCTGGAGGCGCGAGTCGCCAGCGGGAGATTCGCCTGATGGCGGCGTTTCATCTTCAGAATCTGGAAAAGTGACCGTTCCTTCCGGGAGAAAATCGGCAGGCAGCGGATATTTACTGTTGTCTTTACCTGAAGGGCTGGTGTTCAAGCCCTTCATTTCACATTTGCCCTGCTTAGCAAGGCGATGCAGAAAAACAGCTGCTTCGGCGCGGTTTAGTGACTCGTCCGCTCCATAATCGGCAAAGTTTTTAATGCCCGTTTTTCCGCTTGAAAGCTGATTTATATACATATATTGAACAGCATGATACTCGTTTAAATCAAAACCATGAAAAGCCGCCACGATTCGGGCAACCTGCCCGCGGGTCACGGGCTTGTCCCGCAGCTTCGCATCGTTATATCCGTTCAGCGGAAAGTGCTTGCTTTTCGCATATGCATAGGGTGAAGCAGCCCAGTGCAGATCGCCGGCCTGGGTTTTCGGCCATACGCTGCCTGAGCAGTCATACCGGGTCAGCATAACGAGAAATTCCGCTTCCGTCAAAGTCCGTTTTGGTCCAAATGTTCCGTTTGAGTACCCGGATATCATCTTATTTGTATAAGCCCAGTTAATAGATGTATAGGCCCAATGATTGGAGCTGATATCAGAAAAAGGGACAGCTGCTTGTCCGGAGCTGGATGAAACAAGGCCAATCATGAAAAAAGCTAACAGGAAAACGAGTCGTTTTATTTGAGTGAATACCTTCATAAAAGCCACCTTTTTGCTTATTGGAAAAATAACATATCATCCCGGTAATTCTGCTTTAAATCTTTTTCAAGAAAATGAAGAAATCGAATGGTCAGAGCAGATGCTTCTGCTCTTGTCATCGGCTTGGTCGGGTTAAAACGATTGTTTAAATCACCATACACAAGACCGATTTCCGTGGCTACGTATGCACTGTCCTTGGCCCATTTTGGAATAGAGGAATCATCCACGTAACCAGTATGGTAACCCGGATCTGGCGCACGGTACTCAAGACCAAGGGCACGAATTAAAATGGCCACTGCTTCGGCCCGGGTAAGTGCGCTGTTTGGGCTGAACTTTGTTGCGCTGTATCCTTTGGAAATCCCTTTTGCTACGGCACTTTCGATGTATAAATAGTCTTTTTCCTGCGGGTCAAGATCAGTGAAAATCGCTTTTCTCGGTGTTTTTTGTTTTTTCGGCTGTTCCAGCACACGGATATCCGCCGCTTTCATGACCCCGACAATAAATGGATAACGGTTCATTTGTGTGCCTGGAGAGAAGAAGGAACTTGAATCATCAAATACACCGAGGGCATAAAGCTGTTCAATATTTTCCTTTGCCCAGTGTCCGTTTAAGTCACGGAATTTAGGCACAATCAGCCGTTCAATTAACGGAACTCTTTCCTGGCCGACTTGAACGGTTTTTTCAATACTGCTGCCGGGAAGGGTATAGGCGTATTCACCGATCATCGACTGCTCGCTAATACGAGCGTAGCCGCCGGTGAAACTTGATAGGTCCGGATCATGCGGTTCATATTGCAAAAATTTCGTTTTACTATCGGATACTTTGCTCGTTACAAAAAAGGTACCTTCATTCGTTACAATCTCGGAATCGATAATTTGCGTTTCGGTCGTGCCCCAGAAATTCTCATAACCGACATTTTTACCGCTGAAATGAATGGTAACAAGCGCTTCATTGCTTTTTAGTTTATACGTTTTGCGCC
The DNA here is from genome assembly GCF_031181085.1 of Domibacillus sp. Taxonomy (NCBI): domain Bacteria; kingdom Bacillati; phylum Bacillota; class Bacilli; order Caryophanales; family Bacillaceae; genus Domibacillus; species Domibacillus sp. The sequence goes on from NZ_JAPSLE010000002.1 coordinate 152,033, forward strand.
CAGCCATATTTCCGGAATAGTAGTCTGAGGCAGGGCGGTTATCGGTAACGGTCCCTTGCGAGAGCTGATAATCATCCAGTGTATATGTTTCGCTGCCGATCGTGATTTTTTCAGAATAACTTTTAACAGACGTTTGAGAGGTTGTCTGGCCTTTTTCTGTTTTTACATTCATATTCGTCACGTAAGAAACACTGCGGGTCAGCTTATCTTTATCTTCTGGGCCTGTTAAGGTGTAACGGTACGTTTCAGTCCGCTGAGTGGCAGTTTCACGCTCAGAGACCGTTACTTTTCCGCTGAACTGAACAGGCTGGCCAGAGACAAATACATATTCTTCATACGCATATTCATTGTACACACCGCCATTATAATCAAGCGGAGCGGCCGAAGCGGCTCCGGAAAAAAGAACAGAGGCAGCTAAAGAAAACAGAACTGCTGCGGTAAAAGCAAGTAGCTTATTCATCAAAACATCCTTTCATGAAGCATCGTTAATTAACAAGAATAATTCGTCCTTTTACAATGGACTCATGGACGATATACAGCCGGTCATGGATATTCAGTTCATCTGCTGAAATCACATGTCCATCACGGATAAAGGTCGTTTGTTCAATGTTCATATTTGAAATTAATCCTGCTTGATCCCATGCACCATTTGTCCAGCGGCTTACGTTACGGACAATAATTGTTTTATGATCCTTTATCGCCTCCAGCCGTCCAACCGAAACAAGATTTGCAGATAATGCAGTTTCATTAATAAGGTGCATGCTGACAATGTGGCCGTCTGCTACATAAAAGTATCCGTAGGAACCGAGATGCTCTCTTACTTCATCCTGCTGCGGCACAATTTTAAGAACGCCTTTGTCAAAATCTTCAACGCTTGCTGTGTCATTGCTGAATGCAAGAGAAGGACTTGAAGCAGGTGTCCATCTATTTTTCGATAGTTTTTGTGCATTGGATAAAGTCAGCTGGTAACCGCTTGTCCAATGAATACGGCCAAAATAAAGAGCATGATTGATAAGATTCGGACTTTCAAAGCCATCGTTCGTAATATGGATAACGTTCGCATATTCGCTTTTTTGCCGCCCGTCTGTTACGACAAAAGCAGCTCCCTTAAACGGCAGGCTGTTGGCGTCAACCATACGCCCGTTTCGAATAAGAATGGTACCTGCGTGATACGAAACAGAACCTGATTTTTGAAGGGTCAGCTTTTTTTGAGCCAGAGTGACAGAAGAAAGAGGCTCATAAAAAGTCCGCTCATTGTTTTTCTTAATCACAATTCGTTCTACTACTTCCCTATTAAACTGCCGCACAGTAACAAAATACGCTTCATTGTTTTGATAATAACGGACTTTATCAATGGCAATCGGCTGATTGCCGATATAGATTGGCGTTTTCGCTGTGTATGTATAACTCGTCTGGCGTGGAAGTTTGTCATCCCATTTCCAGTCTTTAAATGTCGTTTCATTCTTAATGGTCAGTTTACGGCGAATCGGATCTATCGCTTGAATCGTTCCTTTGACTAAACGCTCGATTTTGATTCCTTGTGTATTGACATCAATGGACTGTATATAAGAAGTGTTATAAGAAGAAAAGGTTAATTTCACCCGGTCACCTTCATATAAAACACTTAAGTCAACAAGAGTGGTTCCTTTGTAAACTTCTGTCTGGCCGTTAAGATAGTATGTTTTGGTTTGGCCGTTGTCGAAACGGATTGAAAGAAACCCTCCATTCGGGTCGATCCGGTTAATAGTGCCGGTGACTGCTCGATCGCGGGTGTCAATGGCTCCAGGAGCCTCATAAGACTTGCCGCTCATTGATTTAATCCGGCGAAGGTTCACCGTCGCTTCGATGGCCATCCCTGTTTTAAAAGCGTCAATGGTCACGCCGATTGAATTAACAGATAAGGCCGCTGTTGAATCAATTGCCCATGTGGCGGTTTTTCCCTGATCATTTTGTATAATTACCCCCGTGAGCCGTTTTTCACTTGTCTCATCGTCAATTTGCACATATTCATAGACTGCTTCCATAAAAGTGCCTTTTACAACTGAAGCTGCATTGGCTGAATGTGCAAAAAGCCCATTTGCAGCAAAGCAAATCAGGAGGCTATAAAAAGCCAAAAAAAAGAAACGCATGCTAAATTCCTCCAAATTCTTAAGATATAATGACTATGTGAATAGTATATAAGTAGTGTATCGTCTTTTTTTTCCAAAAGTTAAGATGATGCACATTATTTTTATAAAATTGTCTAAACAAATAAACAAATAGACCGATAGAACTAATGACTTGTAAAAAAGTGATGAAATATGGCTTTTCTTGTGAAATAAAAAAGAACACGGGGGTGCTAAAGTGGTGCAGACACAACAAGATCAAAATACGATTATTAAAGAAGTGCTTAACTGTGCAGTGGAATCGATTAAAGGGATTGTTCCATTAGAGCTGACAGTAGGCCAGCCGGTACTTTTAAATGGATCTTTTAACCACCATGCGATCGGGGTATTTATTGGCATTACCGGTGATCTGCCAGGCCGTATTATTTTAGACGGACCGGAAAGCGCGTTTGCCTGCCTTGGCGAGAAAATGTTTGGCATGCCGATTGAAGGTGAAATGGTGGAGTCCTTTGCGGGTGAAGTCGTCAATATGATTGCCGGGAATATGGGTGTAGCGCTGGCTGCAAAAGGAATCAAAATTGATATTACACCGCCAACGATCATCGTAGGCGATTCGAAAATTTCAGGATTTAAACAGGCCATTGAACTGCCGCTTTCTTTTAAAGAAGCAGGCGATTACCGGCTTGTGCTCAATATTGAAAAAGGTGCTTAAAGAAGCATCTTTTTTTGTTGAGTTCTTTTTTAAAAGGTGATACCATATAAATGAGGATGAAAATTATTATCAATTAAGAAAGTGGGCGTTTGCATGATCTGGTTATTTGTTACCGCAACAGTCGTTACATATGGCGGTGTGATGAAATATGTGCTTGATCATACTGGAAAAGGAAGCAAAGCGCTTGTCTTAAAAAAATAAAGTGGCAGAGGGTACAGAAAACCGGCAGAAGCTGGGCGCTGTATCCTTTTTTATTGGGCCAAAATCGTATACAATAAAAAGAAAACGCTTTGCATCGAAAGGAATGTTCATATGGGAACGCAAACAGCTGAACGGACACTGGAAGGGATTCGCATACGCACCGCCGGTTTGTATGAGCAGTTTTTACATAATGGAGACACGGAGCGTGCTGAAAAAGCCGCTTTGTTTTTGCGCAAGCTGCATGAAAAAGAATTGATTGTAGCGTTTTGCGGGCATTTTTCAGCTGGAAAATCAACGATGATTAACGAACTGACGGGAGAAGCTCTTCTGCCATCCAGCCCGATTCCGACGAGCGCCAATGTTGTGAAGATCAAGCCGTCTGAAGAAAATTTTGCGAAAATTCATTATCATCATGGTCGGCCGCTCCTGTTCAAAGCGCCTTACGATATGAAACATGTTAAAAAGTTCGCCAAAGATGGCGATGAAGTGGCTTCAATTGAAATCGGGCATGCCGGCTCCAGCCTGCCGCCGGATGTAACGGTAATGGATACCCCTGGAGTAGATTCTACTGATGATGCACACCGCATTTCTACGGAATCTGCGCTTCACCTGGCTGATATGGTTTTTTATGTGATGGATTACAATCACGTCCAATCCGAGCTTAATTTCATTTATACGAAGGAACTTTTGTCACATGGCGTAAAGCTGTTTTTAATTATTAACCAAATTGATAAGCACAAGGAAGAAGAATTATCGTTTGATGCATTCCGCCAGTCAGTGAAAGACTCGTTTGCGACGTGGAATGTAGAGCCGGAAGCGTTTTATTTTACGAGTCTGCGCAACCGTTCCCTTCCGTATAACGACTTTGAGAAAGTGCAGGCACTGATTCAGGACAGCATCCAAAATCGGGAGCAGCTGGCGGAGCAGTCAGCGGAAACGATGATGAACCGCCTGGTGCATGAGCATATGGAATGGCTGGCCGAGCAGCAAAAACAAACGGCTGAGCCGCTCGAAGAGGTTGTAGCCGAAGCAGGCTCCCAGTCGATTGAGGAAAGAGAAGCGGCTATCCGCTCAGAAATGGAAAAGCGGGACGCATCTCTTTGGCTCAAGCAGTATGAAGCCAAGCGCGACGATGTATTAAAAAATGCGATTTTAATGCCGGCTGCCACACGTGAAAAGGCGCGCAGCTATCTTGAATCAACCCGTCCGGACTTTAAAGTTGGCTTGTTGTTTGCGAAAAAGAAAACGGAAGAAGAGCGGGAGCAGCGCCTTCGTCTCTTTGTAGAAGATATCCAAAAACAAACGGAAGCGCAGCTTGAATGGGCCATCCGCCAGGTAAGCGCGGCCTGGATGAAAGAAAGCCGTCTGGACGACCCTGCACTTGCCTTGAAAGCAGAAGAGCTTTCCGTACCGGTAGATGCCTCTTTGGCAGTGGATGCCGTAAAGCCGGGAGCCGGTGTAACGGGAGATGCCGTTTTGAATTATGCCGAGGATGTTGCGTCTCTTGTGAAAAAGCGTGCGCGCGCTGTGTCAGAGGCGTGGAAAGAAGAAGCAGCGCCTGTCCTTACAGAGCAATTCAACAGTGAATATGGGCAATATGAAAAAGAGTATAAAGTGTGGGCGAAGCGGCTGCAGGCAAAGCAGACGCTTGAGGAGCTCGAAAAGCAGAGGGAAGAAAGAGAAGCACTGCTTCGCCGCATCGTATCCGAAGAAGATCCGATTCTGCCGCGTATTGTGCAAACACTGCAGGAAAAGTGGCAGGCAGAAGATGCAGAAGCGGTTTTATATGATGGTGTGGAGCAGTGGCAGACAGAAGAACGAAGCAGTGCAGAGTTCATTGAGGCGTCCGAACAGCCCCAGCTTCCGGCAGCAGGCGACAAAGAAGCGGTTGTAAACAGACTGCGCCAAATGGCAAAGCGCCTTCATCATATACCGGGGTTTGCCCGGTTTGTAGATGGTGCTCTGCAAAAAGCAGCCCGTCTTGAAAACCAAACGTATACGATTGCTCTGTTCGGCGCTTTTTCAGCCGGAAAATCATCGTTTGCGAACGCACTGCTTGGTGAAAAGGTACTGCCGGTATCGCCCAACCCGACAACGGCTGCTGTAAACCGTATTCACCCGGTAGACAGTGAGCATCATCACCGGACAGCTGATGTGCACTTAAAGCCGGAAGAAATGATGCTTCAAGACGTTAATGCCTCTCTTGGCCTGTTTGGCCGGAGTGCTGCGTCTCTTGAAGAAGCGGTTCAAATGGTGCCGGATGTTCTCGCTGCGAATGAAGGAGAAGGAAAAGAAAAAATTCACTTATCTTTCTTGCGGGCTTTCTTAGCAGGCTTTGATGACTATAAAGGACAGCCGGATGGAACGCTGCGCGTTGATCTTGATTTGTTCCGCCAGTTCGTAGCCGAAGAGCAAAAAAGCTGTTTTGTAAATTCCATCGATTTATATTATGACTGTGATTTTACACGGCTTGGTATTACACTAGTAGACACGCCGGGAGCAGACTCGATCAATGCCCGTCATACGGGTGTGGCATTTGAATACATTAAAAATGCCGATGCGATTCTTTTTGTTACGTATTACAATCATGCTTTTTCAAAAGCAGACCGCGAGTTTTTAATTCAGCTTGGCCGTGTAAAAGATGCGTTCGAGCTTGATAAGATGTTTTTTGTGATTAACGCGATCGACCTGGCAGCAGACGAAGAAGAACTAAACGATGTAAAAGCGTATGTTCAGGATCAGCTGCTTCAGTATGGAATCCGGTTTCCAAGGCTGCACGGTGTCTCGAGCATGCTGGCGGTTGAAGAAGCCATGCGCGGCGAGTGGGATCATCCGCAGTCCGGCATGAAGCCGTTTAAAGAATCATTCCGTGCCTTTTTAACGGGCGATCTTGCCCAGATGGCCGTTCAATCCGCCGAAGCGGAAGCCGAGCGGGGAGTCAGCCAGCTTCAAAAGCTGATTGCCGCTGCCAAAGAAAGTGTCCACCAGGGAGAGCAGAAGCGGGAAGAACTAACAACGAAGCAGGCCCAAATGATCGCAGCGATCGATGCTGAGACAACAGAGGTAGAGCAAAAACGATTGGCGCAGGAGCTTGATGAACTGGTTCATTATGTGAAACAGCGTGTTTTTTACCGGTTCTCAGATTTCTTCAAGGAATCGTTTAATCCAGCCACGCTGAGCGGCCAGCACGAAACGAAAAGAGCGCTTCAGCGGGCACTCGCAGAACTGCTTCAATCAGTCGGCTATGACCTTGCACAGGAAATGCGTGCTACATCTATCCGCGTAGAAAATCATGGCGCGAAATTGATGCAGGATAAGCAAACACGGCTGGAAAACAAAGCCAGCATGATTGAACCGGAACTGCTGCTCTCAAACGTTCAAACTGGAAAGCTTATCGTACCGGACTTTAAAACAGCTTTTGAGGATCAGCCGCTCGAGCCGTTTTCCGGTACGCTGTCCCTGTTTAAAAATGCAAAAGCCTTTTTTGAGAAAAATGAAAAGCAGACGATGATGCAAAAGCTGAAGGAACAAATCGAGCAGCTGGCAGACGGCTACTTATCCGAACAAAAAAGCCGGCTGTTAATGAGTGCAAACCAGTTTATTGAACAGGAAACCGAGGAACTAAAACAAGCGATGCGCCTTGATGTAACGGAGCAGTTTGACGCGTGGCTTCTATTATTCGAACAAACCGGCAATATCGAAGAGTGGGAGCAGGTTCTTCGTGACATTTCTTAATTCACGGTTTCACGCCTGTGCCACGTGCCGGCATTTCGAAGCCTCACGACAGCCAGGCGGAATGAAATATACATGCAGCCGGCTCGGATTCGAGACGAAGCCGGATTACCGGTTTAACTGCTGGGACCCAAAGGAGCATGTAAAAAAGCTAATGAAAAAGGAGTGATTGGATGATCGTCACAACGGAGTGGCTGAGAGAGAAGCAGAATCAAAACCGGGATCAAGTCGTAGTGATTGACTGCCGGTTTGATTTAGCCGACCCGGCAAAAGGAGCTGCTTTATATGAAGAGAGCCATATTCCAGGCGCTTATTATGCGCATTTAGATCATCATCTATCCGGTGAAAAAGGGCAGGGAGGCGGACGCCATCCGCTGCCGGACATGACGGTTTTTGCAGCGTTTATGGAAAGCTGCGGTATATCGGATGACACGTTTGTGGTCGCTTATGATGATGGCGTATCGATGTTTGCCGGCCGTCTCTGGTGGCTTCTGACTTATGCCGGCCACAAACATGCCTGCGTTTTAGACGGCGGCTTTTCTGCTTGGACAAGCGAAGGACTGCCGGTAACAAAGAAGCAGCCGGCGCGCAAAACAGGTGAGCTCACTCTTCAGCTTCAGCCGGGTATGGTCGCCTCTGCCGAAGAAGTCGCAGGAGGGGGAGCGCTTTTAATTGACTCGAGGGCACCTGAACGCTATCTAGGAGAAACCGAGCCGCTTGACCGGGTACCGGGCCACATTCCAGGTGCGATCAACCGTTTTTTTGCCGAAGCGATGGAAAACGGCAAATGGAAGCCTGCCGAAGCGCAGCAGGTGCGGTTTGCCGGGATAGAGCCGGATGAGCCGGTTATTGTATATTGCGGTTCAGGCGTATCCGCAACACCAAATATTTTAGCCCTGCAGCAGGCGGGCTTCACCAATGTAAAGCTTTATCCGGGAAGTTACAGCGAATGGTCAAGTGACGAATCGCGCCCGGTTGAAACGGAAAGGCATGATCGATAAGATGACAACCAAGAAATTACTGCTTGTGGACGGAATGGCTCTTCTATTCCGTTCTTTTTTTCAAACGGCGCCGAGCGGCCGTTTTATGTTCAATGAAAAAGGAATCCCAACAAACGCTGTGCAGGGGCTGATCCGTCATTTGTTTGCGGCGGCGGACCGCATTCGCCCGACCCACATTACAGTCTGCTGGGATATGGGAAAGGACACGTTTCGGACCGATATGTTCGACTCGTATAAAGCACATCGCCCGGCTCCGCCGGCAGAGCTTGCGCCGCAATTCGATTTAGCGCAGCAGGCATCGGCCGCGTTTTCTCTTCACAATGCCGGGGTAAGAAACTATGAAGCAGATGACTGCATCGGCACCATTTCCAAATGGACAAAAGGAGAGGAAACCTACATTTTAACCGGGGACCGGGATCTTTTGCAGCTGTTAAATGGCCATAATTACGTGTGGCTGCTGCAGACGGGCTATGGAAATTGGAAGGCATATGACGCCGCGCTGTTTCGTGAGGAATATGGGATCGATCCGGAGCAGTTTCATTATGTGAAAGCACTGATGGGAGATGCAGCCGATGGCTATCCCGGTGTAAAAGGAATTGGAGAAAAAACGGCACTGAAGCTCATTCGCGAGTATGGAACGACAGATGGTGTATTAGCAGGGCTTGACGGTATGACCCCCGCGCTTCAAAAAAAATTGCGTGAAGGAGAAGACATGCTGCGCATGTCGGAAAAACTGGCAGAAATCCATTGCGATGTACCGCTTGAGTGGACGTGGGAGCAGGCCGCTTTTACAGGTACAACAGAAGAGGCCACCCGCTTTATCGAGGAAAACGGAATGAAGGGACTGTCCCGCCTCGCCCGCCATACAGGCTATATAGAAGTAGATCCGTTTGGCTTTGATTGAGGCAGGACGTGTACATAATCATTTCTTTTTTTGAAGAAACTGATCAGGAGAAAGTCTTTAAAACACCGTTTACGGGTTTGCCCGAATGGCGTTTTTGGCTTCCTGGTCTGCTTTATTTTGTTTCGATGGAATCCATTTAACAAAAAATAATGGGAATTCATCCGCCATCGTTAAAATGGTCTGCAATAGCGGTTTATAATCCGGCTTATGAATATATTCTTTTTCAATAGCCGCTACAACCGTTTGAGAATCGCTCCGGAGTGAGATGGTCTGGGCGCCCCGCTCCCTGCACAGCTCAAGTGCTTTAATGACAGCGGTAAACTCGGCTGCATGTGTATCCATTTCTCCAAGCGGAATGGAAAATCGTTCTGTTTTGCCATCCCAGCGAATCACGACACCTGCGCCTGCCCGGCCGGGATCGCCGGTTGAGGCTCCATCTGTATACACTTCAAACATATTGATTCCCCCCGATCTTTTCTTTTTTATTTTAAAGAATGGAGGCAGCGAAATGCAAATGACAATCCGCTTTATGTATGATTTTAAAGGTGTGAAAGCGACGTTTACGTCTGAACCAATTGACCGGCATCTTGTACAGAAAACCGCTGATGACCTGCTGAAAACCGGCCGCGTGAAAGAAGTAGAGATCATGGATGAGATTGGCCAGGAATGGACATTGAAGGAATTTAAAAAGCTGAATGAAAAACTGGATGAAGAGCCGGAAAATATTACGGTGCTGTTTGATGGCGGCTTTGACGTCGAATCGGCCAGTACAGGAGTGGGTACAGCGATTTACTACACAAAAGGCGGCCGCCGCTACCGGCTGCGCGAAAATGCCCGGCTTGAAGGGCTTGATTCAAACAATGAAGCAGAATATGCGGCTCTTTACTTTGCGATGCAAAAGCTTGAGGAACTCGGGGTAAACAGCCAGCCGGTGACCATCACAGGTGACTCGCTCACCGTGTTGAACCAGCTTGGCGGGGACTGGCCGTGCTTTGAGGAAAGCCATGCCCGGTTCCTGGCGCGGATCGAAGAAAAAATTGCATCCATGCGACTCAAGCCGCTTTACAAACCAGTGGATAGAAGGCACAATAAAGAAGCTGACCAGCTTGCGAGGCAAGCACTCGAAGGCACACCCATCTCAAGTCATGCAGAGATCGGGAGTTAATGGGAAAGGCAGGTGCCACGTGTTGAACCGAACAGAACTTTTACTCGAAGTAGAAGAGTTACTGAATACGTACTGCAAAGACTGCCTCGTAAAAAATACACTGCGTAAAGAAAGAGGCAAAACCGCTGCTCATAAATTTTGTATTACCCAATGCACAATCGGAGAAAAATTAAAACAGTACGGAGATAAGCTTTCTTAAGCCGGCCTATGCCCGGCTTTTTCCTTGTTTGAAAGGAATAGTTATAGTACACTTTTATTGATGACAATGTCAGGGGGAACGTCCTTATGCCGACACCGAGTATGGAGGATTACATAGAACAGATTTATTTGCTGATTGATACAAAAGGGTATGCACGTGTTTCGGACATCGCCGGTGCCCTGTCGGTTCATCCGTCGAGCGTAACGAAAATGGTGCAGAAGCTTGATAAAGATGAATACCTTGTGTACGAGCGGTACCGGGGCCTTATATTAACAGCAAAAGGGCAAAAAATCGGCCGGCGTTTAGTGGAGCGGCACGATTTGCTTGAACGGTTTCTGTCGGTGATCGGGGTGGATGAAGCACATATTTACGAAGATGTGGAAGGTATTGAACACCACTTAAGTTCCGATTCCATCAACCGGATCGCGGACTTGATCGAATACTTTGAAGAAGACCCGGCGCGCATCGAAGCGCTGAAAAAAGTAAATGACCGAAACAAGGAATGAATCCGTCTCTTATTTAGAGCGGATTTTTTTCCAAACAAGGAGGAGGAGTCCAGCATGAAGATTTTAAAAATTGAGCCGACACCAAGCCCGAATACGATGAAAGTGATTTTGGACGAAGAGCTTGCGGCTGGTAAAAGTACGAATTACAAGCCGGAGACGGCAGAAGGGGCGCCTGAAGTTATTCAAGCAATCTTGAAAATTGAAGGCGTCCGCGGCGTTTACCATGTGGCAGACTTTATCGCGCTTGAGCGAAACGGCCGTTACGACTGGCAGGATATTTTGCCGAACGTCCGCGCCGCATTTGGCGAAAGCAGCACAGAAGAAAGAGAAACAAAACCGCTTGAGCATTTTGGCGAAGTGGAAACCTTTATTCAAGTGTACAAAGGCATTCCCCTGCAGCTAAAGCTTGTATCAGCAGACGAAGAAAAACGGCTGGCGCTCCCGGACTACTGCCAGGACGCGTTCCGGCAGCTGACCGAAAGCGGCGGTGACAATTACATTTTAGAGCGTAAGTGGCAGGAGTTCGGTATCCGTTACGGAGAGCTTGATGCAATCGCTCCTGAACTGCTGGAAGAAGTGATGGCCGCTTACCCGAAAGAGCGGGTGGAGCGCCTTGTGGAAGCAGCGCAGGCAGGAGGCCCGCTTGTGCAGCATAAAGACCACGGCGTAAAGCCGGATAAAGAAGCGTGGCTCGGGGAGCCGGACTGGCGCAAACGATACCAGCAGCTGGAGCAAATGCCAGATCCCGATCTTGCGGATATGCCGCTGCTCATAGCAGCGCTTCAGGACGAAAAAGCCGCCATCCGGCGTTTGGCCGTTGTGTATGCGGGAATGATTGAAGACAAGCGTATTTTGCCTGTACTGCGTAAAGCACTCGAAGATCCAGCTGTGACGGTGCGCCGTACAGCGGGTGACTGTATGAGTGATCTTGGTTTTCCAGAAGCAGCGGATGCAATGATTGGGGCGCTGAAGGATAAAAGTAAAATTGTCCGCTGGCGCGCAGCGATGTTTTTATATGAAGTGGGAGACGAATCAGCGCTCCCAGCCTTGCGCGAGGCAGCAGATGACCCAGAATTCGAAGTGAAAATGCAGGTTATGATGGCCATTGAACGGATCGAAGGCGGAGAAGAAGCAAAAGGCTCAGTATGGAAGCAAATGACAGAAGCCCGGAACCAATAAGGAGGAATAAAGATGAATGCTTACGAAGAATACATGAAACAAATGGTGATCCCAATGCGTGCGGAACTGACGAACGCCGGGTTCACAGAACTGACAACAGAAGAAGAAGTAAACAGTTTTATGGAATCAGCGGAAGGCACAACACTTGTCGTGATCAACTCAGTGTGCGGCTGTGCGGCAGGTCTTGCCCGCCCGGCAGCGGTTCAAGCGTCTATGAATGAGCCTGCACCGGACCGCCTCGTGACGGTTTTTGCCGGACAGGACCGGGAAGCAACAGCTGCGATGCGCGCATGGATGCCGGAATTTGAACCATCTTCCCCATCGATGGCGCTTTTAAAAGGAAATAAAGTTGTACATTTTGTGCCGCGTGAGCAAATCGAAGGCCACGATCTTGGCGCAATTATCTCGAATTTAACAACGGCTTTTGATCAGCACTGCCAGTGATTGTCACCACATCTCAGCGGGCTGATACCCGCGTAAGAGCGAGGGCAGCGGCGCTTGCTGAGCAGTTTAGAGTGCCCTTTATAGAACGGAAAAAGCAGCCGGTGAACAAGCTGGCTGCTTTTTATGAATGTCCGGTTCTTTTGGTATCGAAGGAGCGGCTTGAACTGCATGATGGCAGCGGGACGCCTTTCTTTTTCCATCCGGGGTCCGCGATGTTTCGCGTCAAGCGGCTGCTCGCGGGCGGAGAAGATGAACTGGTAAACGTGTGCGGTTTGGAGAGCGGCATGTCGTTTTTAGACTGTACAATGGGACCGGCGGCCGACAGTATTACCGCTTCTGCTGCTGTAGGAGAAGCGGGACGCGTGCAATCGATAGAAGCAAATCCGTTTATTGCCCATATTGTCGGGGAAGGGCTTGAGTCATGGACGGACGGGCCGGAGCCGCTGCTTGTGGCCATGAAAAGAATCGAGGTTCGGCCGGCCGATTATCATACGTATTTAAAAGAAGTGCCGGATGAATCGTTTGATGTGGTTTATTTTGATCCGATGTTTGAAACCGCAGTTGATTCAAGCGGAATTGCTCCGCTTCGGTCATTTGCCGCTTACCACGATTTGACCATGGAGGCTGTCGGGGAAGCAAAGCGGATTGCCAGACATCGCGTGGTGCTGAAAGACCATTTCCGTTCTCAGCGTTTTGCAGAATTCGGTTTTACCCAGCATATCCGTAAAACATCGAAGTTTCATTTCGGCACGATCGAGAAATAGAAGTCGCCGTATCATTGAAAAAATAAAATCAAGAAAAGATGCCTGAGGCCGATAAATAAACTTTATCGGCCTCAGGCTTTAGACAAATGATATGGATGACCGTTCACATGAATGGGATGGGATCGGCGGCGTCCAGGCAGCTCCGCTTTCCATGGGGCCAGCGCTGAGCCCATAGGAGTCTGCGCCGCTCTCCCGCCGCCAAGTGGCTTGCGACAAGATTGAATAGAGCTAATAAGGTTCGATCTTTCTGTTTAAAGTCTATTCGGTCCCTGCTTATGGAACTTCAACACCACTTAGTGAAGCCGGCCAGACGAAGACTCCTGCGGGAAGTACAGTGAGTCGGGAGACCCCGCAGGCGCAGCCGAGGAGGCTCCCGCACTGCCCGCGGAACGCGAAGTCCGGCCGGCTTCACTTATCGGCTCTTTTTTAAAACGGAAGAATTTGTCTACACACCGAGGCCGATAACTGAACTTTATCGGCCTTTTTTATTAAAATATTGTTTTGAAACGAATAAAACCATGCCTGGTATCGAGGCATGGTTTTATTCGTTAATAAAGAAAAGGTTGCTGGATGTCCCACCTTCAGAAGCCGCTCGCTGCTTGTCCTGGGAAAGCAGATCACTCTGCCGGTAGAGATGAATGCGCCAATCCAGTCTTCTCTTTGAGAAAAAGGCGTAAAGAACAGCATGGGAATAGACATACAAAAAAACGGGCTGTAGAAATTCGAGACAGCTTAAAAGTGTTTTCCTGGGAATAATGATTTTGAACGAGAACAGGGAGGAACAGTATAAGATTGTTGACACCCTTAAATTAATTGTATAATATTTAATTGTACACAACTTAATTTTAAAAAATATAATTTCGAACAATTTATATAGTTGAAGGAATGATGGAACTGTGAATGAGAATTTAAAGCTTGAGAATCAGCTTTGTTTTGCGATCTACGCTTGTTCCCGTGAAATCACCCGGTTATACCGTCCTGTCCTTGAGCAATTTAACATCACGTACCCCCAGTATTTAACGTTACTTGTACTTTGGGAGCATAATCGGCTCACAGTAAAGGAAATTGGAGAACTGCTTCATCTTGACAGCGGTACATTAACGCCCATGCTAAAGCGAATGGAAGCGATGGACTTAGTCAAGCGGGTAAGGTCAATGGATGATGAACGGAAGGTATGGATTGAAGTAACAGAGAAAGCAAATGAAATGAGGAAAGAAGCGGGGTGTGTATCGCAAATGTGTTCTCCTCATTACGGTATTACACAAGAGCAGTATGTGGATTTACTAGCCCAAATGAAACAAATTTTAGGAAACTTACAAAAAGAAACAAGGAATATAAAATAAAAGCGGGATACACAACAAATACAGCAGAGACGGGTCGCAATGAACGAGCAGATTCTTCTGGCAGCATAGTAGACTTGGATTTAAAAACACTTATGTACAAAATGGAATTTCGAAAACATAACGATTTAATAGAAGGAGTTTTACAGCTATGACTACACAAAAAACAAACGACTTTAACGAAATTGTAAAAGGACGCCGTTCAATTAAAAATTACGATCCAGCGGTGAAAATCAGCAAGCAGGAAATGGAAGAAATTCTTACCCTCGCAACTACAGCACCTTCTTCCGTTAATATGCAGCCGTGGAGACTTCTTGTGATCGAAAGTCCCGAGGCAAAAGCAAAGCTTGCTCCTCTGGCACGCTTTAATCAAAACCAGGTGGAAACTTCTGCTGCGGTGATTGCAGTGTTCGGCGATATCAACAACTTTGAGAAGTTTGAAGAAATTTATGGAAAAGCAGTAGAAGAAGGGCATATGCCGCTTGAAGTGAAAGAAGGCATTCACAAGTCCTTTGCTGGCTACTTTGAAACCATTTCCCGTGCAGAGATGGAAGATGTCGTACTAGTAGATGGCGGCCTTGTATCCATGCAGATCATGCTTGCTGCCCGCGCGTATGGTTATGATACAAATCCGATTGGCGGTTATGAGAAAGACAAAATTGCCGAAGCATTTGGTTTAGACAAGGAACGTTATGTGCCAGTTATGCTGATCTCTATCGGGAAAGCTGCAGATACAGGACACACGTCTGTCCGACTTCCAATCGACCGGGTGGCACAATGGAAGTAAGTTGTATAAAATGCTTCATGAAGAATGACTTCTGATGGTCATTCTTCATGGTTCCTTAGAAATGATGATTGAACAGGTGAAACCGGAATAATGGCTTTACCTGCTTTAAATGTAACAAAAACTGTTACAGTTTGCTGCGATGAATAAAGCGATTATTATGTAACCTCAAGATTGGAGGATCAGGAAAAATGGCAGCTTTAACATATGAAAACTGGGATGGCGTGCAGATCGATTTTCCAATAGACAATTCTTTAAAAGGCAGCCGCGATGTATTAAAGTGGGCTTTTGAAGAATATGGAGAAGAGATTGTATATGCGTGCAGCTTTGGAATAGAAGGTGTCGTCTTAATCGACCTTATCTCAAAAGTAAATCCAAACGCGAAGATCGTGTTTCTCGATACAGACTTTCACTTTCAAGAAACATACGAACTAATTAAAAAAGTAAAGAAAAAGTATCCGACACTTCGTATTGAAATGCAAAAACCAGAATTAACACCAGAAGAGCAAGCTGCACAGTACGGGGAAGAGCTCTGGAAAAGCCAGCCCGATCTTTGCTGCAGTATTCGCAAAGTAGAGCCTTTAAAGAAAGTATTGACGGGACCAAAAGCAGGGATATCCGGCTTAAGAAGGGAACAATCTGAAACACGGCGCCACGTTGAATTTATCAACTTTGACAACAAATTTGAATCAATTAAAATTTGTCCATTAATTCATTGGACAGCAGAAGATGTCTGGAACTATGTTAAAGCATTTGGACTTCCGTATAATACTCTTCACGACAAAGGCTACCCGAGTATTGGCTGCGAATATTGCACCATTACGGTTGAGGCAGGACAAAATTCACGTGCAGGCCGATGGGCTTCCCTTGAGAAAACAGAATGTGGTCTTCATAAGGTATAATTCTCAAAAAATGATTCAAAAGGAAAAAGCCAATAGAAAGAATGAAGAACTGTACTTTCAGTAAAGTAAGAAAGTGTCATTTAAATAGAATCAGGTAGATTTTATTTAAATGATGCTTACAAACTCATCTTTTTCTGCACACTCAGATGCTCGATAGGAATGGACGGTTACGGACATATTTATATATGCACAGGCAAAAAAAGTGATCTTTCATCACAGGGAAGGTCGCTTTTTTGCTTATTCGATTCCCGATTATTAAACGGCCACGTTCAGCCATGGCGGAGGAAGTGAGCTGATTGATTTCCAGGAAGCCCGGTCTATGTTAACAATCGGCGGGTAAACCGGAAGTTCCGTTAGTTATTTTAATCATGTAATTACGGTTTAAACTCCCGATTTTTCGCCCGTTCTGTTAAAACATCGGATCAGGGCTTGAACCGAAAAAGCTCTCTTGGTATGATGCGGAGGGTACAGAGAAATGAACGGTCCCCATGGATCAGTAGGAGGAAACAGGTGAGCAGCAGTGAACAACAATATCTTGAT
Source organism: Domibacillus sp. (assembly GCF_031181085.1). Classification (NCBI taxonomy): domain Bacteria; kingdom Bacillati; phylum Bacillota; class Bacilli; order Caryophanales; family Bacillaceae; genus Domibacillus; species Domibacillus sp. Next base: position 168,511 of record NZ_JAPSLE010000002.1, read on the forward strand.
TTAAGCCGGGATATTTTAGCGAACGGTAACAGAAAAGAAGACCGGACCGGTACGGGAACCATTTCTGTATTTGGCCGGCAGATGCGGTTTAACTTAGCGGAAGGATTTCCTCTTTTAACGACAAAGCGGGTGTCTTTTAAACTGGTAGCCTCGGAAATGCTTTGGTTTTTAAAAGGAGACACCAATATCCGTTATCTGCTTCAGCACAACAATAATATTTGGAATGAATGGGCATTTAAACGCTGGGTGGAAAGCGCCGAATACGAGGGACCAGATATGACTGACTTCGGCCGGCGTGCTTTGGCTGATGAAGCATTTGCGGCGCAGTATGATGAGCAGATGACGCTCTTTAAGCAGCGTGTGCTCGAAGACGCGGACTTTGCGGAAAAGTTTGGCGAACTCGGTGACGTATATGGACGCCAATGGCGTGCATGGAAAACCTCACAGGGCGAAACCATTGACCAAATCGGCGATGTGATCGAGATGATCAAAAAAACACCGGACTCCAGACGTTTGATTGTATCAGCCTGGAATCCAGAAGATGTGCCGTCGATGGCGCTGCCGCCATGCCATACGATGTTTCAATTTTACGTAGCGGATGGAAAACTTTCCTGCCAGCTTTATCAAAGATCGGGTGATACGTTCCTCGGAATTCCATTTAACATTGCCGGCTATTCGCTGCTGACGCATTTAATTGCGAACGAATGCGGCTTAGAGGTGGGAGAATTTGTCCACACGATTGGCGATGCGCACATTTACACCAATCATATCGAGCAGGTAGAGACGCAGCTCTCACGCGAGCCAAAAGCGTTGCCGACCCTTCAAATAACAAAAGGAAAATCATTATTTGATATTGAGCTTGATGACCTTCAGCTGACGGGCTATGATCCCCATCCAGCAATCAAAGCTCCTGTTGCAGTTTGAAAACCGGCCTTAGGCCGGTTTTTTTGTTTGTTCTTTTCCTTGTTTAAAGCTGTTTTCGCAAATGCTATTGCTATCTATATAAATGGAGGATTATTTTAGTTTGTATAGTAGGATTTATACATATGCTTTGTTAGTACAAGAAGAACAGTTACAATAGGCTAAACCAAATAACAAAATGAGAGTAACTGCAGAGGTGTATTTTGATGAGGAAGAGTTCAAATCCAAATTTTTCAAGGGGACTTATTATAGCCTTAATTCCGGGTCTTCTGGCGTTTTTATTTACAGGGTATTGAACAGGTCACTTAAATTGGAACTTGTTATTGAATTATATTTTACTTCTGATGCTTGTAACTATTTTGCTAACTATCATATATTCACTTATTACCCGACAGAAAAGAAAATAAGGGAAAGATATTGAGTTAACCAATAAGTGTGTTAACTCAATACCGACCAAAGTCATCTCCTAACTGGATATGGCTTTTTTAGATCTCTCGCAAATACTTCGCTGTGACGACATAGGAGGATATTCAAAATAGCAACAATTTATGCGAAAACAGCCTTGTTTAAAGCGAATAGCGTCCGGGTAAGGAAAAGAAATCTGACCAAACTTTCCATAGGGAGGCATTTTCATGAATCAAAAACTGCAAATTTTAGGAGAAGGACGCAAAGTCCTTAAAAAAGAGGTAGACGAGTTTGGAACAGACCAGACCGTTTCAACGATTGAATATGATGATGGAACAGTGGTGAAAATTACGATTGCAAACGGCGATATAGATATTGAATGCAATAAAGGGCTGAGCATGGGGCCTGACGGAAACACAGCAACCATTGTCGGGTAGTGTTGGGAAAAAGCATCCGGGCGGATGCTTTTTTCATGTAATGGATGGAAATGTGGTACGATGTGAACGAGGAACGAAAGAAAGGAAGAGAGCCATGATTTCATTTATTTGGGCAGAGGCGAAAGGCGGCGTGATTGGCCGTGATAACGACCTGCCGTGGCGCCTGCCGGAGGATTTGCGCTTTTTTAAAAGAACAACACTTGGGTACCCGATTGTTATGGGGAGAAAAACATTTGCGTCCTTTGGAAGTAAGCCGCTGCCAAAGCGGGAAAACATTATTTTAACGACAGACCGCAGCTTTCATCAGGACGGTGTGACGGTTGTTCACTCAAAAGAAGAGGTGCTCCAAAGAGCGAAAAATGAAGATATTTTTGTGATTGGCGGTGCGAATGTGTTCAAGCAGTTTTTGCCGGAAGCAGACCGTCTATATGTCACGAAAATCGAGGCGGAATTTGAAGGAGACACGGTTATCGACTTTATTCCATGGGACGAGTTTCAAGAAACCTCCTGTACAAAAGGAGAAAAAAATGAAGAAAATCCGTACGACTACTTTTTTTGTGTGTACGATCGAACGACAAGGTAAGAAGCCTTGTCGTTTTTTCTGTTTATAGGTCATTTATTGTAAGGTATATTAAAAAAATTCTTGCTTTTCTGTTATTATTCGAAGATAATAAATATTAATTTACTACATAAAAGCGGTTACGCAAAAAAGAGGGGGCAGTTTAGGGATGAGTAAATGGAAATGGATGATGACGACAGGTGCGGCGGCTATGATGCTGGCAGCATGCGGCGGAGAGGAAGAAGCCAAAACCGAATCCGGCGGATCATCAGGAGGAGATACATATAAAGTGGGTGTTACACAATTTGTAGAGCACCCATCGCTTGATAATGCATATAAAGGATTTCAAGAAGGACTGAAAGAAGAAGGCGTTTCCGTGGAACTTGATGAACAAAATGCCCAGGGCGATCAAAACAACAACCAGACAATTGCGCAGAACTTTGTAGCGGATGACGTCGATTTGATTTTCGCTAACTCGACACCGAGCGCAACAGCGGCACTGAATGCAACAAAAGATATTCCGATTGTATTTACATCCGTGACCGATCCAGTAGCAGCAGGTCTTGTTAAAGACGCGGAAGCACCAGGCGGCAATATCACAGGCACAGTTGACCTTCATCCAGATGCCATTTCTAATACCGTAAAATTTATGACGGAAGCAGTGAAAGGCAAAAACGTTGGCGTGATTTATAACGCGGGCGAGCAAAACTCTGTTGCGCAGGCAGAGCAGGTAGAATCCATTTTAAAAGAAAATGGCTTGAAAATGGTACCGGTAACGGTTTCGGCTTCTTCTGAAGTAAAGCAGGCAGCAGAAAGCTTAGTCGGCAAAGTGGATATGTTTTATATCTTCACAGACAACACGGTTGTTTCTGCTCTTGAATCCGTTATTCAAGTAGCGAATGATAAAGATATTCCGCTGTTTGTCGGAGAAAAAGATTCAGTTGTACGGGGCGGCTTTGCAGCTTACGGATTCGATTATGAAGAAATCGGAAAAGAAGCCGGCAAAATGGCTGCACAAATTTTAAAAGGTGAAACAAAAGCAGGCGATCTTCCTGTTTTGCCGCCGCAGGATTTAAAACTTGTAATCAATGAAAAAGCAGCAGCAGAAATGAATATCGAAATTAAAGATGAGTGGAAACAAGATGCAGAGATTGTAAAATGAGTGGAAAAGGCGCGCCTTCACCGGGCGCTTTTTCTTGTATATGGAGGGATTTTTTATGATGACAGCCATGTTTGGCGCCGCGGAATCGGGCGTCATTTATGCGATTATGGCACTCGGTGTTTACCTGTCATTCCGGGTGCTTGATTTTCCAGACTTAACGGTAGACGGAAGCTTTGTAACAGGCGGAGCCGTTGCCTCGATTATGATTGTAAATGGAAGTGATCCATTTACAGCAACGGTTGCCGCGCTGTTTGCCGGTTTTCTGGCTGGATGTGCAACCGGAATTTTGCACACAAAAGGCGGCATTAACCCGCTTTTATCCGGCATTTTGATGATGATTGCCCTGTACTCTATTAATCTGCGGATTATGGGCAAGCCGAATGTGCCGCTGTTAGCGGAAGAAACGGTGATGACGAAAATAACTTCCTGGTTTGCCTCTGAGTGGAGCGTTCTTTTGTTTATGCTCCTGTTAACGCTAATCATTAAATTTGTCACAGATTTATTCTTGAAAACGGAAGTCGGACTGAGTCTGCGCGCTGTCGGAGACAATGAAGGAATGGTGCGAAGCTTTTCGGCCAATACAGGCTGGATGAAAGTGCTCGGTCTGGGTCTTTCCAACGCACTCGTGGCGTTCTCCGGTGCCCTCGTTGCCCAGTATAACGGATTTAACGACGTTGGCATGGGGATTGGGATGATTGTGATTGGTCTTGCTTCCGTCATTATCGGTGAAGCGGTTATCGGGCATTCTTCTATTGCCCGGGCGACTTTGGCTGTTGTGGTCGGAGCGATTTTATACCGGATGATTGTGACGCTGGCGCTCCGGATTGAATTTTTAGATACAGGTGATATGAAGCTGATTACAGCCGTTATTGTCATTATCGCGCTTGTTCTGCCAAAAATGCTCGACCGGCAAAAAGCGGCTGCACGAAAGAAAAAACGGCTTCAGCAGTTAGGAGGCAGCAGCCATGCTTGAAATGAACCAAATTTTTAAAGTATTTTACGAAGGAACGCCTGACGAAAAAATTGCCTTGAACCGGGTAAACCTGTCGATGAAGCCGGGTGATTTTGTAACCGTGATTGGCTCGAACGGGGCGGGGAAATCAACGTTGATGAACGTGATTTCCGGCAAGCTTACCCCGGATATGGGAACGGTCACGATTGACGGGACGAACATGACGTCGCTTGCCGAGCACAAGCGGGCATCCAAAATTGGCCGCGTGTTCCAGGATCCAATGGCGGGTACAGCCCCGACCATGACAATCGAAGAAAACCTGGCTCTTGCTTACAACCGGACGAAAACACGTACGCTCGCATTCGGTGTAACGAAAAAACGGCGTGATTTTTACCGGGAAAAGCTTGAAATGCTGCATCTGGGCTTAGAAAACCGGCTGCAGGCAAAAGTCGGCCTTCTTTCAGGCGGAGAGCGGCAGGCGCTTTCTCTTTTGATGGCGACATTCACTGATCCGAAAATTTTGCTTTTGGACGAGCATACGGCAGCCCTTGATCCGTCACGGGCGGAGCTGATTACAAACTTAACGAAAGAAATCGTAGACAAGCTCGGTTTGACTACACTGATGGTCACCCATAACATGCAGCAGGCACTGGATCTTGGCAACCGGCTGATTATGATGGACAAAGGGCAAATCATTTTTACGGCCAACGAAGCAGAAAAAAGAAGGCTGACCGTAGAAAAGCTCCTGGCAGAATTCCAAAAAATAAAAGGCGGCGGAGGCTTAAGCGACCGCTCGCTTCTGTCGTAAAATGGGAAGAAGACGATGCGTCTTCTTCTTTTTTTGTGAAAAGCGTTAAGAAGATGGGAAGAATGGATAAAGAAAGATAAAATAAAGATATCACCACGTTGAATGGCAGGAAAGAAGGGATATAAATTGGGCAGCATTAAAATTGTAACAGACTCGGCACTGGATATGACGAGCGATGAACTCCAAAAGCTCGGCATTACGATGGTGCCGCTGACCGTCCTGATTGACGGGAAAACATATTTGGATACGGTTGATATTTCAGCAGAAGCGTTTTTAGATAAAATGGCCGCAGCCGGGGAACTTCCGAAAACCTCACAGCCGCCGGTCGGCCGGTTTTTGGATGTGTACAATGATCTCGGTGCAGACGGCAGCCAGATCATTTCTATTCATATGACCGGAGAAATGAGTGGCACGTATCAAGCGGCACGCCAGGCTGCTGAAATGTCCTCATCTGATGTAACGGTCGTCGATTCGCGCTATATCTCAAAAGCGCTTTCCTACCAGGTATTAGAAGCAGCTGAGATGGCGGCGTCCGGCCGCAGCGTCGAAGAAATTACCGCACGCCTTGATGAAATAAGGGCCGAAACAAAGCTGTATATTATGGTGGATACACTGGAAAATTTGGTTAAAGGCGGCCGGATTGGCCGTGCAAAAGGGTTTATCGGCTCTCTTTTAAATATTAAGCCGATTGCAGACTTGGATATCGGGGCATTGTCTCCCGTTACGAAAGTAAGATCACATACAAAAGCGCTGCGTTTTTTTGCAGAGCAGCTGGGTGAAGAACTGGAAGGGAAAAAAGTTGTGCGTTTTTCCATTATGCATGCCGGCCGGAACAGTGCCGCTTTTTCACAAAAGCTGAAAGAAGAAGTGGAACGGCTTACCGGTTTTCAGCATGTTGAGATTGGCATCACAGCGCCCATTATTTCTGCTCATGCCGGACCGGGCGCCGTCGGCATTATGTATCAGGCTAAAAAAGACGGATAAAAAAACAGGAACGAGCTTATCATAAGCCGTTCCTGTTTTTTTTATATGCATCTATAGGCGGATGAAGCGGCAAAGGACGAAGTGTCACTTGAATAGACCGCGGCATTTGGTGACTGGACTGAGCTTCCTTTAGAAAGCGGTACATGGCTTTTCCGCCTGTTGAATTGGCTGAATGAATGGTAATCCGCTCCGCAAACAGCTGGTGCTCAACCATAAGCTGGACAAGAACGAATCCATTCCTGCTTTTACTGACTAAATCATGATCCAGCGACAAATGGCCGATGGCATGATTTTTTAATAAATCAAAACATTCGTCGATTGTTTCGACAAGTGTGTGGTCGGGAGGACAAGTGCGGTAGTCATCAAGGAAAACATTGATACTCATCATTATCAGCCCTCACGTTTGACGTAACAAAATTATACCACGTTTTGGGCGTTTAAACGAGAAAAAGAAAAACCAGACGCTTTATTTAAGCGCCTGGCAGCGGAGTAGGAGTTGGTTCTGCATAGCCTTCGCTATACGTATGATCAATATAAGTACGGATTTCTTGCGGTGATTTGCCTTCTTCTGTCATGGCTGCAGCTGTGGCGGCAATGTCCAGGCAGACCCCGCAGCGAGTACCATGGTCATCCCAGGTGATTTCATTATTGTTTTGTTCTGCAATAAAACAATTCAAGCTGCTTTTATGGCCGGCAGACTCTCCGCATCCACAGTAGCAGGGTATTTGACCGAGCACAGCCGCATGTTTGGCAGCGGCTGTATAAACAGCCCGTACATTTTCCTCTTTGTCATCTAAAAAAGCCGGCAGTGTATCGGCTGAAGCTGTCACTTCCTGCAGATCGCCATTTGCGGCTGTATGTGTATGAGAGGTATGTGACTCAGCGTTGTCGTTATGCCCACATGCGGCTGCAAAAGGAATAGACATCGTTAAAATGATGATTGATAGTTTCTTTTTCAAGGTGTTTTGGGGCTCCTTTCAAATTAGAAGAATACCGGGAAAACTGATATAATCATACATTGAAACCCAATCACTTTCAACCGTGCTTGGAACATGATACGATTTTGAAAAAGAAGAGGTGACGGCGTTGAAGTGGGGAGCAGCGGGCATAATATTAACAGTGCTGCTGGCCGGGTGTGGGAACAACGCACAGGAAACAGTAGAAACACGCGTCCCGCAAGATATAAAGATTGTGTCAATCGGGGATTCCCTGACAGAAGGGGTCGGAGATAGTACAAACTCCGGCGGCTATGTTCCATACCTGGAAGATCAGCTGGAATCGCTTGATGAAATAAAAGACGCATCGTTTGTGAATTATGGAAAGCGCGGCAACCGTACAGAGCAGCTGATTAAACGGCTGAAAGAGGAAGAAATTGAAGCAGACATTCAACAGGCCGATATCGTCATGGTTACGATTGGCGGCAATGATGTGGTAAAAGTAGTAAAAGAAAACTGGTCGGATTTAACAGTGGATACATTCGAAAAAGAAGAAGAAGGCTACGGGGAGCGCATCCGCACTGTACTGCAGGACATAAGAGCCATTAATGAGGAAGCAGGCATTGTGCTGATCGGCATCTATAATCCTTTTGGCCGTGTTTTTGTTGATACGGATGACGACGAAGCGATTGTCCAGGCATGGAACAAGCGGGCGGAGGAGGTGGCCGCATCATTTGATCGAACTGTATTTGTAAATGTCGAAACGGTTTTTGGCGAAGGCAGTGACGGGCTGTTTTTTGAAGATCAGTTTCATCCAAATGATATGGGGTATGAACAAATGGCAGGCCGCATTTTTGATACGATCAATGGAGATCCGCTTGAAGAACTGACCAGCCAAAAAATTGTTATGCCAAATGAGGGATCAAATTGACGAAATGGAAAGTGGCCTTTTTTATACTGTTAGGCGGTATTATTGCTTTTATGGGAATGATTTTGATTTTTATTTTTCTTCCCTCTGGTGCGGAAAAACCAGCCATGCTGGAAGCAGAAGGGAAAACGGCTTTTCACGTAACCTCCACAAAAGCGGAGCTGAATCAGCTCGTAAACTATTATTTAGCACAGGAAGCCGGCGATGCGCCGATCGATTACGATGTATATATTGGCAACGATGTAGAGCTGTATGGCTCTTTTCCGGTGCTTGGGACAGACATTGACTACTATATGACATTTGAGCCGGAAGCGATGGAAAACGGCAATATTGTCCTTCATCAAAAAGGCCTGCGCGTCGGCCTGCTTGATATTCCGGCCTCATACGTACTGAAAACAGCTGACAGCGCCTATGCGTTTCCCGACTGGGTGCATGTTGTGCCTGATGAAGAGCGGATTTATGTGTCACTTGCCGAAATGCGGCTCGATAATGGGATGCGGGTAAAAGCCGAATCATTTAATTTAGCGAAAGACGATATTCAATTTGCGGTGCTTCTGCCGGAAGGAGCCGCAGAATAGGAGGCAGCAGGATGGAAAAGGCAATTTTTGCAGGAGGATGCTTCTGGTGTATGGTAAAGCCGTTTCATGAACAGCCGGGCATTGAAGCGGTTGTAAGCGGCTATACAGGAGGACACACCGAAAATCCAACGTATGAAGAGGTATGCAGCGGAGCAACCGGTCATATTGAAGCGGTTGAAATCACTTTTGATCCGGATGTTTTTTCATATGAAAAGCTGCTCGATGTATTTTGGATGCAGATCGATCCGACCGATGCCGGCGGTCAATTTTATGACCGGGGACGCTCTTATATGCCGGCCATTTTTTACACCACTGAAGAGCAGAAGCGCCTCGCGGAAGGATCGAAGCAGCGGCTTGATGCAAGCGGACGGTTCAAAAAGCCGATTGTGGTAGAAATCCTGCCGGCAGAGCCGTTTTACCCGGCAGAGGCGTATCACCAGGATTACTACAAGAAAAATCCTGCTCACTATAATGCGTACCAGACGGGTTCAGGCCGGGCTGCTTTTATTCAATCACACTGGAGGGACATGCAATGAACAAAGAAAACTTAAAAGAAACATTAACGCCGATGCAATATAACGTCACGCAGCAAAACGGGACGGAGCCGCCTTTTCATAATGAATACTGGAATGAAACGGCAGAAGGCATTTACGTGGACATCGTTTCAGGCAAGCCGCTGTTTTCTTCTAAAGACAAATATGATGCGGGCTGCGGCTGGCCAAGCTTCACGAAACCGATCGAAGCGGCAGAAGTACTGGAAAAACGCGATTTGTCGCACGGCATGATTCGAACAGAAGTACGAAGTAAAACAGCTGATTCGCACCTTGGTCACGTATTTCCGGATGGGCCGATGGAAGCCGGCGGTCTGCGCTACTGCATTAACTCGGCTGCGCTCCGCTTTATCCTCAAAGAGGATTTAGAAGCAGAAGGATATGGAGAATACAAAAACCTTTTCTAAAATTTTTAAGAGCGTGGACAAAATAAGAAGACAGGCTGAGTGAAAACGCCTGTCTTTCCAGGAACGCCGCCGGCTGGGAAGCGGAGTGGCCTTTTTGGGGTCATGAGCATTCACGGCCGGCAAGTGACGCTGAAAGTGGGCGTTTGAGGGCAGCCTGAAGACCTTTTTTAAGGTCTTTTTTTTGGAGGGAAACTAGAATGCATAAATCATTTTATCATTATTTAATGAAGTATCGGGAGGATCCGCCGCGCGATAACCTGGCCCTGTTTGCGAATGAAGCATTTGCGGACCATTCCTTTCCGAAAACGGCGGATTCTTACGATGTATTGAGCCGTTATTTGGAAATGGATGTGGATTATTTGCCGACGATGAGCGTATTTGATGAAGCATGGGAAAAATATGAGCAGGATGAATTAAACCGGTGAAACTTTTTAGATAATGGGTCGTAAATAAAGCAACGACAAAGAAATGGAGTGAAGCTGGATGGCATTGTTTAACAAAGCATTGGCAAGCATTGGAATTGGAAACGCAAAGGTGGATACGAAGCTGGAACGAGCCAAATACACAGCCGGCGATGTGATGCGCGGCGTTGTAGAGGTAAAAGGCGGAAACGTCGCCCAGCAGGTGGATTCCATCTACGTATCGGTGATGACGACATATGTGCGGGAAACAGATGACCGCAAAGTAGTAGAGGAAGCAGCGGTAGTAAAGGAAAAATTAAACGAACCCTTTACCATTAATCCTGGTGAAGTACGGGAGTTTCCGCTTCAATTGACACTTCCATATGAAACGCCGATTACCCAGGGGAAAACGCGGGTTTGGGTTGCCACAGGCCTTGACATTAAGCAGGCAGTGGACCCGGCCGATAAAGATTATATTGATGTTCATCCTACTGTTATGGCAGAAGAAGTGCTCGATGGCGTCCGCGCGCTTGGCTTCCGTCTTCGCGAAGTAGAATGTGAGCATGCCCGCCTGACGAAATATCCATTTGTGCAGGAGTTTGAATTTGTGCCGGTAACAGGCGAGTATGCCGGCAAACTCGACGAACTGGAGGTCTCATTCCTGCAGCAGTCGAAAGAGGAAGTCGAGGTGCTGCTGCAGGTGGATAGACGGGCACGCGGCTTGGGCGGCTTTTTGTCTGAAGCAATGGGCACCGACGAAACAAATGTCCGGCTGCGCATTTCCCGCCAGCAGCTTTCAGGATTGCGGAATATGCTTGACGAAACGATCCGCCGCTTTGCTTAAGAATCAATGAACTCACTTTGACCGCTAGCATGATGGATGCCGGCGGTTCTTTTGTGGTGTCATTCTTGTACTGCCCGCAAAGGTGGGATAGAATGAGATAGAATCCAGGCATTCGTCTGGGCAGATTCGTGCGTTTTAATATATGTACGATGGGAGAGCCAGTGGGGAAAGTCTCGAGTTAATTGGCTTATTTTATTTGATGGAGGAATTATAAATGAGTGTACACATTGGTGCAAAACAGGGCGATATCGCCGAAACAGTCCTGCTTCCGGGCGACCCGCTGCGGGCAAAATATATTGCGGAGACATTTTTGGAAAATCCGGTCTGCTATAACGAAGTTCGTGGCATGCTGGGCTTTACCGGTACATATAAAGGAAAGAAGGTATCTGTTCAAGGTACCGGCATGGGTGTGCCGTCGATTTCGATTTATGTGAATGAGCTGATTCAAAGCTACGACGTCAAGAACTTGATTCGGGTCGGTACTTGCGGAGCGATTCAGCAGGATGTAAAGGTGCGTGATGTGATTTTAGCAATGACGTCATCAACAGATTCCAGCATGAACCGGGTGACATTCCCGGGAATCGACTATGCGCCGGCAGCCGATTGGTCCCTGCTGAAAGCGGCTTTTGATGCCGGTACGGAAAAAGGGCTTCAGCTGAAAGTGGGCGGCGTGTTCACAGCGGATCAGTTTTACAACGACAACGCCGACCATAAAAAATGGGCGCAGTACGGCATTTTAGCCATTGAAATGGAAACGACCGCTCTTTATACACTGGCAGCAAAATTCGGCCGCCGTGCCCTGTCGGTGCTGACGGTAAGTGACCATATTATTACAGGCGAAGAAACAACAGCCGAAGAACGTCAGACAACGTTCAATGAAATGATTGAAGTGGCGCTTGAAGCGGCGGTTCTATCCAAATGAAAAAAACAGCTTTAACCCTGGCAGCGGCTTTGATGCTGTCCGGATGTACATCAGCAAAAGAAGAACCTGCAAAAGAAAGTGAACAAACAGCACCTGCAAAAGAAGCCGTGAAAGAAGAAACAGGCCCTGTCATTGACGCATCATATTTCAATCAATTGAAAGAGGTGGACGGTGTGCAGGAAATTCAAAATCCGGAAAATATGATGGTGCTTGTGAACAAAGAGTTTGCGCTGCCTTCTGATTACAGCCCGCCGGATTTGGTTCGCCCGAATGTGCAGTTTTCCTTCGGCAACCAGGACATTGAGAAAAGCTATATGAGAAAAGAAGCAGCCGCAGCGCTTGAAACGATGTTTAAAGGGGCGGAAGAAGACGGGATTTACTTGTTTGCCGTGTCAGGCTATCGCTCTTACAGCCGCCAGGAAGAAATTTTAGCGGCCGGGGCGGCAGCAAGCAGCAAAGAACAAGCCCTGAAATCGATCGCTCCGCCAGGTATGAGTGAGCATCAGTCGGGTCTTGCCATGGATATTTCCTCCGAAAGCAATCAATATGAGCTCAATGAAGAGTTTGAAGCGACAGAGGAAGGCCGCTGGCTCAAAGATCACGCCCATGAATACGGTTTTATTCTTCGTTACCCGAAAGGCAAGGAAGATATTACCCAGTATATATATGAACCGTGGCATTTTCGCTATATCGGCAAGGAAGCAGCGGCTGTGATTTATAAAAATGGCTGGACACTCGAGGAGTATTTCAAGCAGGTGAAACCAGCAGAGTAATCTGGTGATTTCTGAGTGTAAACAGTGCTAGAAAGCAGGCTGACTGGAACCGGCAGAGTAATCTGCCGGCTTTTTAGCAGGTTTTTGTTTTCAAAAATAGACGAAAACTGCTAAAATGAGAAGATCAGTGTACATAGATGATGAAAGCGGGGAACAAAATGGAAGAAGAAAAGCCGGAACAGGGCCATTATGTCAAAATAAAACGATTTCCGTTTATTATAATGATTTTTGCGCTCGTGTTTATTACGGCGGCGGTAACGACACTAACGCTTGCTTTCGGTGACGAGAAAGCAGTTGAAGTTGGAGCGCCGGCCCGTTCAGAGTTCAGCAAATTATATGAAGCATACGACAAAATCCAAAGCACGTACTACGAGGATGTAGATCAGGACACGCTCGTCAACGGTGCGATTAATGGGATGATTGATTCACTTGAAGATCCATACTCAGATTATATGGATGAAAAGGAAGCTTCTCAGTTCCATGAAGAAGTATCGAGCTCGTTCCAGGGAATTGGAGCTGAAGTACAAGAGCAGGACGGTTACATTGTCGTCGTATCGCCGATTAAAGGATCTCCTGCCGAAAAAGCGGGCTTAAAGCCGAATGATATGATCCTTTCTGTAGATGGAAAAAGCATTCAAGGCATGAGTGCTTCCGAAGCTGTTCTTCTGATCCGCGGCGAAAAAGGAACGAAAGTAACATTGGAAGTGCGAAAAGCCGGAACGGAAAAAGCACAGAAAATGACGATCGTCCGTGATGATATTCCGATTGAAACGGTGTATGCCGAAATGCAGAAAAACGGCATCGCCCACATTCAAATCACAAGCTTTTCCGAGCATACAGCCGAGGAGCTTGAAACAGCCCTTGCTGATATGAAAAAAGAAGGCATGAAAGGCATTGTGCTGGATCTTCGTCAAAATCCGGGCGGCCTGCTTGATCAGGCCATCGACATGGCCACCCTTTTTGTACCGGAGGGCAAAAACATTTTACAAATCGAATCCGCCGGCAAAACCCAGGCGTATAAAGCTGAAGGCGGCGAGAAAATTGAGTTGCCGACTGCTGTGTTGATTGACAGCGGCAGCGCCAGTGCGGCAGAAATTATGGCCGCAGCTTTAAATGAATCGGCAGGCATTCCGCTTATTGGTGAAAAATCCTTCGGAAAAGGCACGGTTCAATCGGCTGAGGACTTCAGCGATAATTCTAATTTAAAGCTGACCACAGCAAAATGGCTGACGCCGAACGGAACATGGATTCACAAAAAAGGCATTAAGCCGGATGCGGTTGTAGCCCTTCCTGATTACGCAAACTTGACGTATATTAATCCGGAATCCAAGCTGCAGCTTGAATCGATGTCAGATGAAGTGAAAACAGCTGAAAACATGCTGTCTGCCCTTGGTTACGATCCGGGCAAAGCGGACGGCTACTTCGATGAATCAACAGAAAGCGCCGTAAAAGAATTTCAAAAAACGGCAAAGCTTGAGGAAACGGGTATCCTAACGGGCGCTTCTACGACGAAACTGATGGAGAACCTTCGCTTAAAGCTGGAAGAAAACGATACACAGCTAAACCGGGCGATCCAGTCCGTCGAGGCAAAAATCAAATAAAAAAAACCTCTCCCGGCGTGGAGAGGTTTTTTTATGGGCACATTTTATGGGAGAATAGACGTTTGTCTCTAGCCAAACGGGAAAAAGAAGCATAAAATAAAATTCGGAAATAAAGGAGGGTTCTTTTTGGCAGATTGGCATGCATTGTATCAAGCACTGTGGAAAGGACGCACGTTTACCGATATAGAAGAAGCGATCCAAAACGAGCTTGAAGATAAACTGAATCATCCGCGCCTGCGCAAAAAGCCGGAACAAAAGCTGGTTGAAGCGGTACGCCGTGTTTGCGCGTCGTCCTTAACGGATACAGAAAAAGTAACATTAATTTCTGTTTATTTGGATCATTTTGAAGAAATCAAACAAAAGCATTGATTTTATACCCCTTCGCGTATAAAATAAAGCAGGAAACGGATGGAGGGAAGCAAAAATGACGGTGGTGATCATGGCCGCCGCAGTGCTGGCAATCACAGCAGCGCTGCTCATTGGCTATAAACGTTATTGGCCGGTTAACGTAAAGCGCATATCTCCCGAAGAAGCGGCTGGGCATCCGGTCATTGATGTGCGTGACTGGCAGGAAGCAAACCGAATGCCGCTTGAAGGAGCAGAGCTTATTCCATGCGGTTACATTCCGCGGAATGCGGGCAAATTTGGCGGGCAGGAAGTATATATCGCTGCTGCTTCAGCGGTTGAACGGAACTTTTCCGTCCGGCTGTTGAAAAAATACAATATTCATGTAAAAGGGTTTATTTGCATGGATGGCTCTCTTTAAGCCGGTGCTTTTGCATCGGCTTTTTACATTTGCCAGCCCCGTATCGAATCATTTAGGACGAAAGAAGAGAATGGGGGGACGCTTTATGGCAAAACGCGCATTGATCACAGGCGGCTCAAAAGGAATAGGGCGGAAAACAGCGGAATACTTGGCAGCCGCAGGATGTTCGGTCGTCATTAACTACCGCTCAGATACAGCAGGTGCAGAAGTGTTTGCAGCAGAGCTGTCAAACCGGTTTGGCGTACAGGTGTCAGCGGTACAGGGAGATGTGTCGCGGAAAGAAGATTGTGAGAAAATGGCTTCCTTCTCTGGAGAGATTGATATTTTAATACACAATGCAGGGTCCTACATACAAGAACGAAAACCAATGGCCGACTATTCCTGGGATGAGTGGCACCAGCTGATCAGCGGTAATTTAACCTCTGTGTTTTACTTGTCAAAGCTTCTCCTGCCGGGAATGAAGGAGCGGGGCTTTAATCGGCTGATTGCATTTGGCTTTGACCGCGTTGAAACAGCGCCGGCATGGGTCGACCGTTCCGCTTTTGCAGCTGCTAAAACGGGGCTGGCCTCCCTTATCAAAACAATTGCTCTGGAAGAAGCATCATCCGGCATCACTGCGAATATGATTTGTCCGGGAGACATCGCGGGCAGGTGGAAAGAAGAAGATATAACCGCTGCAGAGGGAAAAACGGCTCCACTTGTGCCGGTCGGCCGGGAATCGGCGGGGACATTGCGCGGGTAGCCGCATTTCTTGCTTCCGAGGCCTCCGCTTTTATTACCGGTGCGATTATTCGGGTAACGGGCGGCCAGGATGTGCTTTGCAAGCATTTTCGAAATGGAACATAAGGAAAGAAGGAAGCTTTTATGAAAAGAAAACATTTTGAACCAGCAGCCATCCTGCTCATCATTTACTTGAGTGCGATTTTACTGGGGACTCTGCTGCTTAAGCTTCCCGTATCAGAGGATGGTCCGCTTTCATGGACGGATGCTTTTTTCACCGCCACGTCTGCTTATACGGTAACAGGCCTTGCAGTAGTAGACACGGGGACAGAATTTACGCTGTTTGGTGAACTCGTTATTTTGCTGCTCATTCAAATGGGCGGCCTTGGCATTATGTCATTCTCGGTTATTGTGTTTATCCTGCTTGGCAGACGAATCGGCATTAAGCAGCGTCTCGTTGTTCAGCAGGCGCTCGGCCAGCTGCATTTCGGCGGTGTGATAAGACTTGTTCGGAATCTGCTGCTGTTTTCAGTCGCAATTGAACTAATTGTGGCCTGTTTTCTTGCCATTGACTGGGTGCCGCAGTACGGAGCGGCCAAAGGCATGTATTACAGCATTTTTCATGCCGTTTCCGCTTTTAACAACGCAGGATTTGGGCTTTGGCCTGACAATATGATGCAGCATGCGGACAGCTTGATTGTCACGATCGGCATCACATCCTTAATTATTCTAGGAGGCCTCGGCTTTACCGTGCTTGTGGATGTGTATGAACATCGTTCGTTCCGAAAATGGTCCCTTCATACAAAAATTATGATCACGGCAACGGCAGGGCTGAATATATTCGCGTTTATCATGATCTACTTACTCGAACACGGAAATTTGAGCACCATCGGAGCAATGCCGCTGTTTGACCAGCTGCAGGCTTCCTGGTTTCAAGCAGTGACCACCCGTACGGCCGGCTTTAATTCAATCGATATGGGAGAGATTCACAGCCAGACCGCTTTTTTTATGATGATCCTCATGTTTATTGGAGCCGGCAGCAGCTCTACGGCCGGCGGGATCAAGCTGACGACATTTATTGTGATGGCAGCCGCCATGATTACATATGTACAGGGAAAAAAAGACATCACTTTATTTTACCGGACCATCAAGCCTGAATATGTGATTCGGGTTCTGTCGATCACAATGATTGCTTTTTTCACCGTTATCACGGGCACGTTTTTACTCAATGTAGCGGAGGACAAGCCTTTTTTGCCGCTTATGTTTGAAGCAGTATCCGCTTTTGCTACAGTCGGCTTGTCTATGAACTTAACGCCCACTCTGTCGGACCCGTCCAAATGGATTTTAATTATGCTGATGATTCTGGGGAAAGTGGGTCCGCTGTCTCTTGTTTATATGATTGCTAAAAGACGAGAATGCCATTTTAAATATCCATCGGAAGATGTGCTGACCGGATAAAAATAAAAAACATCACGCTGCCAGGCGTGATGTTTTTTTGTGCTGGACCATGCGAAGGCGCACAGACAGCGTGATGGCTCCGCACGTTAAGCCGGTAATTAAGCCGATCCAGTAGCCGTACGGTCCCCAGTCAGTCCAGCGAGCGAGCGCCCAGCCGAGCGGCAGCCCGATGATCCAATAGCTGATCATGGTCATCATAAACGTGACATTGACATCTTTGTATCCGCGGAGTGCGCCCTGCACCGGCGCCTGTACCGCATCCGAAAGCTGGAAAATCGCCGCGTAGATTAAAAACGAAGCAGTAAGCTGGAGAACTTCCGCATCAGTCGAATACAAATGAGCGATCGCATCACGGAACCCAAAAATCACAACCGTGCCGACTGCGGCAATGCCAACTGCCATCGCAATGCCGATTCGGCTGTACTGCCGGGCGTCTTGAAACCGTCCGGCCCCGGCTTCAAAACCAACCACAATCGTCAGCGCCATCGATACGCTGAGCGGGATCATATACGTGAATGAAGCGAAATTAAGAGCAGCCTGATGAGCCGCAATGACGTTTGTGCTGTACTCACTCATCAAAAGCGTTACCGCCGAAAAAATACTCGTTTCAAAAAAGATCGACAGCCCAATCGGCAGGCCCAGCAGCAAAATTTCTTTCCATTTTGCAAAGGATGCACGCGGCAGGCGCCCAAACAGCCGGTAAGCCGAAAACGGCTCCTTGCGCCATACAATCCAGACAGCGAGCAGGAAAATAAGCCAGTAGCTGATCGCGGACGCGTAACCAGAGCCGACACCGCCGAGCTCCGGAAAACCGAATTTCCCATAAATGAGCAGGTAGTTAAAAGCGACATTGACGGGCAGCGTCATCACCGTAATAATCATCGACGTGCGGGTCATGCCGAGCGCATCGATAAATCCGCGGACAACAGCCGTTAAAAAAAGCGGCAAAATGCCGAATGACAGTCCGATCACGTACTCATAGGCGATGCGGCGCACATTATCTGTTAAATTCATAATGCCAAGCACGGGTTCAAGCAGGACCCATCCAAGCAGATAGGTAATGGCGGAAATCACAAGCGCCACATAAATCGCCTGCATCACAGAAAAAGACACCTCACCGCGGCGTCCGCTTCCCGTTAAATGGCCGACAATCGGCGTAATCGATAATAAAATACCGCTGAGTCCTGTATAAACAGGCATCCAGAGAGAAGAGCCGACTGCTACACCGGCTAAATCATCGGCACTGTAATGCCCGGACATAATCGTATCGAAAAATGTCATCGCAAACATGGCGATCTGCGTTACAAGAATAGGGATTAAAATAAATAAAAATTGGCGTACCTTTGCACGCGTTGTGGCTGTTTCAATCAAGCCGTTCAACTGCTCCTTTACATGTACCTAAAAGTGTACATAAAGATTTTTTCCTGCTTCTTCGTGCCCCGCCTCGCCAAAAGCCCGCTACTACGGTTTGTACAGCACTCCACAGGCGTCAATTCCCGACGTATGAGCCATCGGTACATATACACCATCTCGTTTAAGTGAGAATCGTGTATTCCTTCGCATTCTTTAAATTGATTGCTGCGTTTTCATCGCGGTCCATCGTGTGTCCGCAGGATGAGCAATGAAAAACACGCTCTGAAAGGGAAAGGGATATTTTCTGTTCCCCGCAGGAGGAGCAGAGTTTGCTCGACGGGTAAAAATGTCCAACTTCGCGGAGCTCAATGCCGAGCTTTAAACATTTGCTTTTCAGCTTTATTTTAAACTGGTAAAATTTCTGGTCCGCCACGGCTTTGGAGAGATGCCTGTTTTTCATCATGCCTTTTACGTTTAGGCTTTCCAGCGTGATAAAGGAAGGCTTGGTTTTGACCGATTCTCGTATCACATAGTCCTGGTAGGCATCACGCATGTTTGCCAGGCGCACATGTAGCTTTTGCAAGCGGCGGATGTTCTGGTTCAGGTTTTTCCACTGGTTTTCTGTTTCACCTGGATTTTCTTTCTTTTTCATTTTTTTGATCTTTTGATAGTAATCATATTTTCTGGAAAGGGATCGCTGTTCCCGCTTCAGCTTTTTCTCCAGGTTTTTGATGCGCCTGCTTTTGTTGATGTTTTTAAACACTTTGCCATCACTTGTCACCGCAAAGGATTTTAACCCGACATCTATGCCGATTCCTTCAGAGCTAAGGTTCGGTTTCGGCTCTGTTGCATCGCTTTTCACCAGTATAGAAATATAAAACCGCCCCGCTTTCTGCTCCACCGTGCAACTGGAGACTTCGGAACCAGCTGGGATATACCCTTTTTCTTTCAAAGACACCCAGCCAAGCGTCGGCACCTTGATTCTGTGGCGCTCAACGACCAGGTCGGTTTTGTTGTTTTTCGGGAAATAAGCTTTGACGTCCTGGTCCTTTTTCTTTTTAAAGCGGGGGAATTTTGACTGGCCTTTAAAAAAACGCTTGAATGCATTGTCGGCGTTCATAATCGCTTTTTTTCTTGCTTTGGAAGAGACCTCCTTGATCCATGGATGTTCAACGGATAACACATGGTTGACATGTTTGTCAAAGTCCATCCCTCCGCAGAATGTCGCTTCTTTTTCATACAGATCCTGGTTGTGGGAAATAAACGCGTTATACAAAAATCGGCACACGCCGATGGTGCGGGCGAGCTTATCGACCTGTCTAGGCGACAGGCGGATTTCCGTTTTGTAGGCTTTCATAGTTCACGATCCTTTTGAATGGTGTTTTTGTACTTTCTCAGCCCGTGTATTCTGCATGAGAATACATGGATAATAGAAATCAAATCCTGGATCATTTCTTCCTGGGGGGACAGCTTTTCATTTTTTACTACAATTATTTCTGTGCCCATTTTCTCTACAAAGCGCTCAAACCAGTCATAGCCAAAGCGGACAAAACGGTCTTTGTGTGTGATATAAACTTTAGATACATGATGCGCTTGAATGTCATCCAGAAGCTTATTCCACTTTTTGCGGTTATAATTCAGGCCGCTGCCTATATCTTCAATAATTTCATCTACAATTACACCTTGCGCATTCGCAAACTGCTGGAGAAAATTCACTTGACTTTCTAAATCGTCTTTCTGGCCTCTGTTAGAAACTCTGGCATATAAAACGACTTTCCCTGCTTTTTCATCTTCAGGTGTTTCGCCTGTATACGCAAGATATTGATTATGGGTATAATACCTCCTGTTTTTGGGTGTCCGATAAGCATTCAATGTACCTTCGCGATCCCAGCGCTGCAATGTCTTGACAGAAACGTTCAATAACTCGGCAAATTCACTTGGCTTATATTTTTTGTCCATAAATACATTTTAACACACCTTAACACATTTATACACATATGAGAAACCTGTTTCTAATAGTATAGCACAAAGAGGGAAACTTTGTTTTCTTAGTCTCGTTTTATTTCTGCATGGATATGTCAATAAGCTGTGTCCTGTTCATACGGTGCTTTGGCTGACAAGCGGGCATATGAAAATGACATGTATGGTAGCTAAAAGCAACACCCCATCGCTCCCTTGCTTACATCAATAAGCCGGACAAGCTGCCAGTGAAAAGAGCGGAGTTATAGATAAAAAGAGGTATTTTTGGGATATGCGAAATATTTTTCCATTTTATTCGTAAAGAAAAAAGAAGCGAGTAGAAGGGATGGAGCTGTTGAACATTCTTTACCGGATAACATCGGCTTCTATTCTTCATTCTCAAGCAAGGAAAGGAGCGATTTTGTTGATGTCGTGGATGTCTTTGCTGCTGGCGGTGTTGATCGCTGCACTTCCATTG
The DNA here is from genome assembly GCF_031181085.1 of Domibacillus sp. Taxonomy (NCBI): domain Bacteria; kingdom Bacillati; phylum Bacillota; class Bacilli; order Caryophanales; family Bacillaceae; genus Domibacillus; species Domibacillus sp. The sequence continues at coordinate 189,413 of NZ_JAPSLE010000002.1, forward strand.
ACGATTTACCGAAGGAGAAAGTATGGTGTGACGGGCTGGAAAAGCTGGCTGGCACGGGTTTGCTTTTTTCAGCCGGACTAGTCGGTTTGATCCAGCTCTGGCTGCCTGTATTTGACGCATATGCATGGCTGATTCAACTCGTTTTACTGATCGCAGGAAGCTACTTCACGAAGTATATGCTGCCTGCGCAAAAAGAGCAGCGAACCGAATGACGTACTACATACGAAAAGCGGATATAATCAACCTGGAAGACCCTGTCGATATGCGGCTGTCCTTATTAAAAGAAGGCAGGGAAGCAGCGGAGGAAAACGAAGAAACAAACCGTCGCCATCAGCGGGCTTGTTTTCTTTGAACGGCCGTGTGTACATACGGCCGGAATATCGAAGGCGGGAAATGGCCCGCTCTTTAATAGAATCCATTCTTATCCCCTGTTTATCGGAACACCTCGACCATTTTGTCCCGAGATGCTTCGTCCCGGATCAGCCGCAGCTGGAACTCGTTTAAGCCGTTTGACAGCCGCGCTCCGTCCAGCATTGTTAAACCATCTGCGAAAAGAGCCAGCTCCAGCTGCCGTCCGTCCTTTGTGGTTGCATAAAGGGCTTCCGTGCGGACAAAAGCGGTCGATCCGCCTTTTTTTCCAGCACGGGCCAGCCACTCCCGGTTTTCGGGTGATTCCATTAGCTGCTCCAGCACCGGAGATAAAAACGAATGAACCGATTCCGAAAGAAGAGAGCGGCTGTTGAGCCTTGCCATGATCGATACATATTCTTCTGTTGTCGAGCGGGCCAGCCGGTCTGACCAGATGCGCTGATTAGGAACGCTCATCAAGCGGTACAGTGCTTTTTTCTCTGCTTTTGTCGGCGGGCTAGATGCGAACCGCTCATGAAGCGCTATGGCGCGCTGTCGGTAATCGGAAAGACTCATCTCTTTTAAAGCCTGTATCGCCTGCTTTCGATTGCCCCCATGCTCATGAACGAGCTGGACCGGCACAAACAGCGAGCCCGCCAGCGGATAAATCGGCTCATGCCGTTTGAGGCCAAACAAAGCAAGAACCCTGTTTACCTCTTCAAGGCCAAGCAGCGCCAACAGAAAATCAGTATTGGCATTGGAGCTGTACGCAATCATACCGCGCGCCACTTCACGAAGCGGCACCGACTCACCGTCTCCGAGTCTTTCAACAGAGCCCAGCCAGGCTGCATGGGCACCGCCATCCGTTCTTGGAATGAAATAACGTTCAAGCGCCTGAAGCGGCACCCGTTTCTTCGGGTCAATCCTTCCTTCAGCCGCCTGCCGTGCGTACTCAATCGCCACAATGATTTTCATGGTGCTCGCCAGCGGCAGACTCACATCCCCGTTTACATTTACCACTGTTTTCCCGTCCAGCCGAACCGTTAAAGCAGCTCGTTTCTCCGCTGCATGATTCCGGACAAACTGCCACACATCATCTGGTTCCGTCTGTTTCACCTTGCGCGAGAACACAGTACTCAAAATGAAAAAAATGAAAACGAGGATGAGCACTGATCCCCTAGGCCCTATAATAAGAAATTCATTTTCCTTCACTCCCCGCTGTTTGCTTTCTTTTCCTTACACGGGAGAATGGAAAAAGTTTCATGAAGCACAGTCTTTAAAAAAAATAAAAAGTCTATGAATAAAACCGAGGTGTTCAAACATTAAGTAAGAATTTTGAGGCTTAAGAAGTTTATCCAAAAAGCGACAATTTTTTTATGGAAATTTGCTAAAATAGTTTAACAGACAGTAAAAAGGAGTACCTTGATGAAGAAAGAAGAGTTTTTGCACAAAATCTTAAAGACGAATATCTGGCGTAAGTAGGCTGTTCTAGTAACGAGTTCATTTATATCTTACAGGAGCTGTTTCTACTTACTAATCTTTTTCGTTTAAAATTACAGCTCAGGATTGCCCCGGGGAAGAAGATATCAAACTGCAAGGATTGTTTTTTAGAATTAGAATATTGTAGGATAGAAGGAAATATGGAAGATACAAGCTATAAGAAGGAGAACATATGGAACTTTTCAAATATTTGTCTACCCTCACAGCTTATGAACCGCAGATTCGGTTACTTATAGATCTGATACCTGAGTTTGTTGTTTTAAAAGATGGAAAAGGCCGGTGGCTTATTACAAATAAACTGGTGCTTAATTCCTACGATATGGGAGAAGATTATCCTTACCAAGGGAAAACAGATCGGGAGCTAATGGAGCTTTTTCCAGGTCATCGACACAACTTTATGTTTAATATTGATACAGATGAAATGGCTTGGGAAAAAGGTGAAACGGTACAAATTGAAAAATCCTTTCAAACTCCTGATGGTGTAACCAGGACTTGGGAAGTAATGAAAACACCGATTTTTGATGAAAATGGGAACAGAAGCCATTTAGTTATCGTTAGTAGAGAAATAACGAACCGAAAAAAAGCAGAGGAAGCCTTAAAGATAAGTGAATCAAACTATCGTTTAATCGCTGAAAATATGAAAGATATACTTATAACAGTTGACCATAAAGGAATCATTACGTATTTATCCCCGTCCTTTGAGAAAATAACAGGTTACTTGATTAAAGACTATATTAATCAGGATGCTCTTGTATTTATGAAATACATTCATCCAAATGACTGTGAATTTATACAACAAACCTACCGAGAATTGATATTTGAAGGGGAAAAATTTCAAAGTAATTATGAATATCAATTTTTAAAAAAAGATGGCCAGTATATTTGGCTTGAAGCAAATTTGAATACCATTTACGGTGAGAATGGAGAACTTGAGAAACTAGTTTTAGTTGCCAGGGATATTATTCAGCGAAAAAAACACCAGACCCAATTAGAAACGATGGCCTATTACGATCATTTGACGGATATTCCAAATCGTCGCTTTTTCATGGATAAACTCTCACATGAAATTGTAAAAGCAGCAAAATCTGCTCAATTATTAGCTCTAATGTATCTAGATGTCGATCATTTTAAAGACATAAATGATACAATGGGCCATGACACTGGCGACCAGCTCCTTATACAGCTTGCAAGAAGAATTCAGCATATTATTCGCGATTCAGATGTATTGGCTCGAATCGGTGGAGATGAATTTGCTATATTGCTTCCTGATTTGACTAGTGCAGCTCAAGCAAAGGTAATAGGAGACAGGATAGTAAATAAATTAAAAGAACCCTGGCATATAGAAGGCAATACCTTTCAAACAACCTCTTCAATTGGGATTGCTCTTTATCCGCAGAGTGGTACGAGTCCGCAAGTGCTCCTTCGAAACGCTGATGAGTCGTTATATAAAGCAAAAGCAAAAGGAAGAGCACAGATACATTTCTATAGTGAATAACAATTGGATTTTATGAATGGCTGAGCTTTTATATCAGCGTTATTTTTCAACAAGAATAAAGCACTATCAGTCAAAGGCTGGCTGAGCTTTTTGCATTGTTATTTCTTACAGGACAAGCTCCTCTGTACCGATAAAAGCGGGATCATCATTGCCAAAAAGAGACGGCACGCCGAGTAGCGTTTCATCCGGCACCTCGCCGGCTTCTTCTTTCGGCACCGTTAAGGCAAGTGTGTCTTTTAGAGCTTGACTCTCCATCTGATCCGGGCAGGCTTTAAGTACACGGCTTCCGGATCCAGATTGTGATCGATGCACCACTGGGCAAACACCAAAATTATCATACTCTCTTCTTTCTAGTAGCTCTGCACAATAAACTCCTCCATTTCCTTTGACATTCCATCTCTCCTCACACAGATTGCTTTATTTCAGTAAACATTCATAGGTGTTTGTTAAAATAGTTTAATAGACAGTAATAGGAAGTGCTCTTTATGAAAAAGGAAGAGTGTTTGCAAAAAAGCTTAAAGCTGAATATCTGACGAAGAAATAGTGATAAAAGCAAAAATCTTTTCCTGTTTAACATTACAGCTGGACACCATTTTAACGATTGAAAGGATATGTGAAAAATGAAAAATTGTAAAATAACTGACTGCAAGCATGAGCACTACGCACGCGGTTTTTGTGAACAACACTATCATGACTTTTTGAAAAATGGAGAATCAGAACGGCTTCCCGTTGTACCGCGTGATGGGAAGAATAAAAATCTTTCCTTCAAGCTGAATGAGGCTTTGATAAACAAACTTTACGACGAAGCGGTTAGAACGATGCACAAACCATTGTATAAGGGGATTAACGGACCCATCCTGAATCAACTCTTAACGCTAGCCATTAACCTGGCCGGCTGCCATTCCGCCAGTCGTTTATTTATGGCAGAGATGATTGATGATTTAAGAACGCTGGCAGAAGCAAAAGACAAGGTTCGTTTTATGGAAATGCTGGAAACCTGGCAGCAAAAACACACGGATTTTGAAGAGACCAGTAAAAATACGAGGCGAGAAAATGTATTTAAATTAAAGTAGTCAAAGTGATGTCTACAGATTCTTATTATCACGATAGCATTCAATGACCGGGAAACTGTTATTCAAACCATTTCAGTACACATTTCATAAAAAAGAAGGAAAAGGCTGCACAGCCGGATGATCCGCTGGCAGCCCTTTTTAATGTTTATAGCTTTTACTTTCCATCCCGCCGGGAAATCTCCTCTGTAACGATAAAAGCAAGATCATCATTGCCAAAAAGAGACAGCACGCCGAGCAGCGTTTCATCCGGCACATCGCCGGCTTCTTCTTTCGGGACCGTTAAGGCAAGCGCGTCTTTTAACGCCGGATTCTCTGCCTGATCCGGATAGGCTTTTAAGTACACTGCTTCCGGGTCAAGACCGTGATTGATACACCACTGGGCGAACACCAGAATCATCATATTTTCTTCTTTCTGGTAGCTCTGCATAATAAACTCTTCCGTTTCCTTCGACATAACATCGCTCCTCCCACGTTATTCTGTGGCTTCATTGTACCCGTGACCGTCTCCGGCACTCAAGCACTATACTTCCTAGGAAGAAACTAATTCTTTTCTTTCCGATTACATCATTTGAGCGTTTTAGCCAAAAATCAATAAAGATTCATAAGTATTTGTTAAAATAGTTGGATAGAGACCAAAAGGAAGTGTCCTGGATGGAAAAAGAAGAATTTTTGCAAAAAATCTCAAAGTTGAATGTTTGGCGGAAAAATGACGATCGCGCGCCGCATAAGCCGCTTGTTTTACTATTTGCCCTCGGGAAGATCCAAAATGAACAGATGCAGGCTTTTCGCTTTGAAGAGGTGGAGGATTCACTGGAAAAACTGCTCATTGATTTTGGGCCGCCGCGTAAAAGCAATCATCCAGAACAGCCATTTGTCCGTCTTAAGAATGATGGAGTGTGGAAAATAACAAAGCCTGTTCCTTCAGCTTCTATTTCAAAACGTTTTCTTCGTCAGGAAAACATAGGCGGCGGATTTACAGACGAAGCGTACCAGCTGCTGCTTGCTCATCCGGAGCTGGTTCAGGAAGCAGCATACACACTGTTGAACCTTCATTTTCCGGATACGTTTCATGAGGATATATTAGAAGCAGTCGGGCTCGATTTTTCAAATTTCAGCATGCAAAGAAAAAAACGTGATCCAAAATTCAGGGATAAAATATTGCGCGCGTATGGCTATTCATGTGCTGTCTGCGGATTTAACGTCAGGCTCGGGCATACATTAGTGGGTATTGAAGCAGCTCATATTAAATGGCACCAGGCCGGCGGACCGGACGTTGAGGAAAATGGGATCGCTTTATGTTCCCTGCATCATAAATTATTTGACCGGGGTGTTTTTACATTAAATCCTGAACGCATTTTAATCGTTTCAGAAGAAGCACACGGAACGAGCGGATTTGAAGAATGGCTCATGAAGTACCACAGCAAGCCAATCTCAAAACCAATCAGTCAATATTACGAGCCAGATCAGTCTTTTTTATCATGGCATGTGAAGGAAGTATTTAAAGGTCCGGAACGATACATTTACTAAAAAGCATCCGTCATCTTTAAAGACATATCAAAGAATTCGGCAACATAGTACTATATCGAAAAAAAGATGCAATTGAGAAATGAATAGGAAGGTGCGATAGAGGCAATGGAAAAGTTGATTGAGGCAGCAAGAGAGTTTCGTTTGGATGAAGAGTACATAAAAACTAGTGAAAAGAAGAGACAGGAGTTTATCGAGCGCTTTCCGCTGGATTCACTGTCGGAGATGCCGGTTCATGAGTATGCGGATACGTCAACGAGAGATGCTTTCATCTACTGGCTGGAGCACAAGGAGGTTCTTGGCGGGATCGGCGGCGGCAATGCTTCCAAGTTTGGCATATACAGAAGCGGCAATGGCCAGTACTGCATGGGGGCGGCTGCGAAAAAGAAGGAGCTGGCAGGGGACGAGCTAGAGACCGAGTACGGTAAATTACGTGATCAGATCGTTACGAATCTAAGGCTCGCTGCCGAGGACCGGATTCAGGAAATGACATTTACAAACTTGAAGCTGTGGCCAATGGTCATGCTGAAAATATTAAACATCTACTATCCGGAAAAATTCTTTAATGTGTATGCAAGAAAAGTCCTTGATCCGCTGGCAGAGGATTTGCAGCTGCCACCCGGGCTGCTTAAAGAAAGGCCGAGAAATTATATTCTTTTGCAGTATTTGGAGTATAAGCGGTTAAGAGAAATAGAGCCTTTTAAGGATTGGGATTATGTTACGCTCAGTGAATTTATCTGGAAGCGTTATGGAGAAAAGAAGCAAGCAAAGCACTGGCTCATCGAGCATCGATATGAGGAGCGTGACTACCTTTCTGCTTTTCTGGAAAGTGGAGTGATATCCCTTCCTGTTTTCAAGCAGGATTTATCCGGCTATCTGGCCATCGATGACCCTTCGGTGATTTTAGAGGAAATAAAGGATGAAAAAGAAAAAGTAGCACTGGAAGCCTTTTTAAAGCTGGATAAGGGAGACATAGTCGGAGTGAAAACGACTTATTCAGAGAGGCTGGAGAATGAAAGTCTTACATATGTACTCAAAATTTCAGCCGTTGGCAGGCTCAAAAGCCGGGTGCTGGACAGCTATGAGTTCAATGAACGTCTGGGACATACGGTACCGGTGGAATGGATTGAGAAGGAGGAGAGGCTTCTTCCGGGCTATGGAGGTTTTCGCGACCGGATTCACAAAATTACCAAGAAGCGTGATATCAAGAAAATGTTTAATAAAGTAAAAGCAGCGGAGGAACAGGCTCCTGAAGAAGAGCACCAGTCTCCACTAAGTGAATTCAACGGACCGCTGAATACCATTTACTTCGGGCCTCCCGGGACAGGCAAGACATACAATATTGCCAGCCGGGTCGTTGAAATCGTGGAGGATTCAAGCGAGGAAGTGGATGTGAAAAAGCACTTCAAGGATCTTCAGGCCCAGGGCCAGGTTCAATTTGTGACCTTCCACCAGAGCTTTTCCTATGAGGATTTTATTGAAGGGCTGCGTTCCGATGGAAAAGGCGGCTTTAGGTCGAAAGACGGAACGTTAAAACGGATTGCGATCGAGGCTCTTTATGAAGGGCTGAAAAAGAAGGAAAGCCCTGAGAAGTATCCTTCGCGGAAGCAGGAAGTATTAAAGGCTCTTAATGAAAAGGATGCTTTTGACTTTACGGCGGCACCCCGATACGTGCTGGTCATTGATGAGATCAACCGTGCCAATATGTCAAAGGTATTTGGGGAATTGATCACATTGCTTGAGGATGACAAGCGGCTGACAAAAGAAAATGAAACCATGCTTCAGCTTCCTTATTCGCGGGATCCGTTTATCCTTCCTCCGAACCTTTATATCATTGGAACGATGAATACGGCTGACCGTTCGATTTCCCTGCTGGACACCGCCCTGCGCCGGCGCTTTTCATTTGAGGAAATGATGCCGAAGCCATCCCTGCTTCAGCCGATTGAAAACATTGATCTTCCGGCTCTTTTGGAAATGATCAATCGAAGAATTGAAGTGCTGTTTGACCGCGACCATATGATTGGACATGCTTATTTTATAAATGCTGAAACAGAGGAGGAAGTGTACCAGGTTCTTTTAAATAAAGTGGTTCCGCTTTTACAGGAATATTTCTATGATGATTGGGAAAAGATCGGGCTTGTGCTCGGAGGACTGGGTACCTCAGAAGATGAGCCATGCATTGTTTACCAGGAGGAGGTGAACATGCAAAAGCTGTTTAAAGACTCTGCGATGCTGGCCACTCTTGATTTGCCGGTTAAATACCGGATCAAGAAAACGATCAAACTCCGGGATGTTCAGAGGATTTACGAGTGATGAAAAATGTCAGTATCCGGGAAGCCTATGATTGGCTTCATCTGGGAAAGCATATTACGCAGCATGAATGGGAAGAGCTCCTCCGCTATGTGCAGGAAAAGTACACTTCCTTTGTGGAAATAGGCTATGGCAAGGTCCGGTTTATTAATATCGTCGGAATCATTCAGCTTTCGACCGTTCGGATTGAAATTTTGCCTAAACTGACCATTCATGATGAGTCGGAAGAGAAAAACAGGAAAGCCTTATTAAACATGCTTGCTGTGACAAAGTCCCTGCCTGTCAGCCTCCATGAATCAACGTTAAGCCAGCTGGCAAAAGCGGATTTACTCCATATTTTTGCGAATGTGTATCTTCGGCTTCTATTAACAGAGCTTCGGCGTGGCGTTTACAAGGAATACAAGCTGACTCAGGAAAACAGTCCCGCTTTAAAAGGGCGTTTCCTGCTGCAGGAGCATATAAAGCGAAATGCTTTTCAGCCTGTAAAAGCATACTGTGAATTTGATAATATTCAGGAAGACATCCTGTTGAACAGGATTTTAAAAAAGGCACTTCAGCTTATCTTCCCGTATATTTCTAAAAGTGCCCTGAAGACGGAATCCCTCTTTATCATGGATATGTTTCAACATGTGTCGGAGGGGCCGATTTTGAAAAGTCAGCTGGAGACTGTTCCCTTCAATCGGCAAAACCGCCGTTTTGAGAAGGTATTCCAGGTAGCAAAGATGATTCTAGCCAATGACATGATGACGTCAAAATACAGCAGCATCCATAGCTTTTCCTTCCTTTTTGAAATGAATGTGCTGTATGAGTCTTACATTGAAAAAGCATTTCGCTTCCTTGCGCCTGAGAAAAAAATGGATGTCCAGGTCCAGCATGACGAAAAGCGCCTTCTCATCAATGTGTATTCTGGCCGGGAAAACATCAAGCTGAAGCCTGATTTTGTCATTAACGGTGAAGATTTTCAAATGATTGTCGACACAAAATGGAAAAACATTGTTCACGAAGGACGCATCCTTTACCAGCAGTCTGACCTGTACCAGATGTATGCGTATATTACTTCCTACAAAGAAGCGAAAAAGTGCATCCTGCTGTATCCTAAATCAGAGGAAGCCCGCTTTCCAAAGTGGCAGGTGCCCGGTCAGGAAAAATACGTCGAGATTCAAACAGTCAGTTTGTCCTCATTTTCGGAAACAGTCGATGATTTAAGGATGATCCTGGCACAGAGAGATTAAATCTGGATGGGAGCAGTTTACTGTAGTACTTACACCTCTATTCGATTCGCTACGGCGGGAAAGCCAGTGATTCACTTGATTAAAGAGAAGACAGCAAAAAAAGCTGTCTTCTTTTTTATTTTCTGACACAGATCGATCCCTGGACGGGCATAGTGGTTTGTTTGATATGGATCGAAAAAGTAATAGAAAACTATAATTATAAAATGTTAAAATAAGGATTTTAATTTACAAAAATGGAATATTATATCCAGAAAGTAAATCAGTTCTTTTGACCCCTGCGAAAAATAACATTCACTTTACAGTTCTTTTACAAAACAGGGGATTTAATGGATAGAATTAGAGAAACCCCATCTTTTTCCTTTCGTCAGCGAGGAGTATAACAAAGGGTGTCGGAGCGGGCAAGTTTAAGCTGGAATTTGTCGTTTTCACCTTAATATTTGGCGCTTTTTGTAGGCATTTACACTCATTCATTCACACGCTACGATGGTCATGCCCTTAAGGAGTACCCGGGGCTGGCGCTAGCTTGGATTGGATGTTTCCATGTTATTTGAACAACTTGCGCAGCAATACAACCCGATGATTCACCGCATCATGAACAAGCTGCATATTTACAAAAACAAAGAGGATTTTCATCAGGTGGGGCTGATTGCCCTGTGGGAGGCACATACACGATTCGATGCGTCAAAAGGTGATTTTGCGCCGTATGCGTATTCGTACATTCAGGGACGCCTGAAAAATGCTCTGACAAAAGATGCCACATTCAGTGACGAAACGGTCTTGACCGGCCAATCGGAATTGTTTGAGGGCGTGGATCCGGAGCCAACACCGGAGTCCGCGGCGCTTGTTCAGTTATGCGGGGAAGAGCTCGATGGCCGGGCGGGGGAGTGGTTTCGCCTGTCTGTGATCAAAGGCTTATCGAATCCGGACATCGCCAGAAAATGCGGTGTGACGCCGGCCGCTGTCCGGAAATGGCAGCAGGCTGCAATCAAGCAATTGCAGGGTGAGTTCGGCGGCAGTGAGTAAACAGGTCCGTTGATGCAGGTAGGCTGCCCGGAACGATAGGTGAAAGGCGGGACAGATTTTATACATTTCTTTTTTACAGATTCGAGTCTTGAATCTTGTATGACCGGAATATACTTCATACGGTGGCCTTTTAACTGTTTGTCAGGAGCAAGGCCGAAAAATGGCAGAATACAAGGAGGAATCTATATAAAAGCGATTGTCTGTTCCAAATACGGGACGCCGGATGTTCTGCAATTCACCGAGGTGGAGAAGCCTGTTCCAAAGGATAACGAAGTGCTGGTAAACATTCGTGCTGCATCGGTCAATTATGGAAATCTTGTTTTGTTGAAAGGGGAACCGTTCCTCGCCCGCTTTGCGTTTGGCCTTTTGAAGCCGAAGCACCCGATACCTGGAGGAGATATTGCAGGCCGGGTAGAGGCGGTGGGCAGGGAGGTGAAGCAGTTTGGGCCAGGTGATGAGGTGTTTGGCGACTTGTCCGGCTGCGGCTGGGGCGGCTTCGCTGAATATGCGGCGGTACCCGAAAGGGCACTGGCGCTAAAACCGGCCCGGCTTTCGTTTGAGGAAGCAGCGGCGGTCCCGATGGCAGGCGTGACAGCGCTGCAGGGTCTGCGGAATAAAGGGAACATCCAGACGGGGCAAAAGGTGCTCATACACGGTGCTTCTGGAGGGGTCGGCACATTCGCCGTCCAAATTGCCAAAGCATTCGGGGCAGAGGTAACGGGTGTGTGCAGCACGAGAAATGTTGATACGCTGCGATCGCTGGGTGCAGACGATGTTATCGACTATACAAAAGAGGATTTTAAGAAAAAAACGCAGCAGTACGACTTGATTCTGGCGGTGAACGGGTACCAGCCGCTTTCTGCTTATAAGCGCGCCCTGCGTCCCGGGGGCATTTTCGTTCACGTCGGAGGGTCGGGTGCCCAGTTAACCGAAACGATGGTTCGCGGGCCCTGGATTTCTTTAACCGGAAATCGGAAAATGAGCAGCATGCTGCAGCGGCAAAGCCAAAGCGATTTAGTTTTTATAAAGGAGCTGCTCGAAGCGGGCAGCGTAAAGCCGGTGATGGATAGAAGCTACACATTGAGTGAAGTGCCCGAAGCTTTCCGGTATTTTGCAGAAGGACATGCGCAGGGGAAAGTGGTTATCACCGTTTAACACACTTTTAATAGAATCGAAGAAGCACCGGAAAAAGGATAGGAATAGAGTACGAGAGGAAGGCAGCCAAAAGCTGTCTTCTTTTTCTTTTTTTCCTCTCCAGGTATCGATTTTTCCTTCCTTTCTGTACATAAAAAACGAAAGGGGAGGAAAATGGATGAAAACGAAGATGACGATCAAGGAAGCCGCGGTGTTTTTAGGGGTATACCCGGGGACACTGTACCGGTATGTGCAGGACGGGTCGGTGCCTCATTACCGGGTAGGGCGGCGGATTTTTTTCTCGCAGGAAACGCTGTCTGAGTGGATTGAGCGTCAGGAGGGATCATAAATGGCGAAGTACCGGTTTGTTTATACGAATATATGGAGTGATGACAAGGTGATGGATCTGTCAGCGGCGGAGAAGCTTTGTTTTTTATATGTGCTGACAAACAGCCAGACGACGCAGATTGGCATTTACCCGCTGAATGTGCGCAAGGCGGCGTTTGAAATGGGAATGGCGGCGTCCAAGGTAGAGGAATGTTTTCGGGTGCTTCAGGAGGAAGGCATCATCCGCTTGAGTGAAGAAACAGGCGAAATGGCGATTCGGCATTGGGGCCGCTACAATTTTACCCGGGGCGGCAAGCCGGTCGAGGATTGCGTGGAAAAGGAATTGTCGCTCGTGAAAGATACATCGCTTGCTGCTTTTGTCGCAGCGCATATTCCGCCTGGGCGCATTCGGGCTTTGTACGATACGTGGACGATACGCCGGCAAAAACAAAACGGAACTGAACAAAAGGAAAAGAAAACGGAACAAAACCAAACGGAAAGCCGTCCGGCGGCCGTGGATTTTTGGGAATCATCATTCGGCCGGGCGTCATTAGCCATTGAGCAGGGTTTACTGGAATGGTGCTCGGCACTCAGCGAAGAGCTGGTCATTGAAGCAATGAAGCGGTCACAGGAGGCGGACAAGCCCTATGCGTACGTGCAGAAGATTTTAACGAGCTGGCAGGCGGAAGGCCGGACATCGCTGCAAGAGGTCCGGAGTAAAACGGAAAGAGCGGCAGCTGATCCATTATATGAGCCGCTTGTACCCGATATAGAAGCAGGGGAGGAAATCGGATGAAAGCGGAAATGGCGGTTTTAGGCACCTGCCTGCATGACAGCCGGGTGGCGCTTGATACACACATTATACCGGCTTATTTCGAATCTGCCCTGCACCGGGAGCTGTTTTCCCACATTCAAACCGAAGTGCAGGCCGGACGAATTGTCGATGTTGTAACGCTGTCGGTCGGCGGGCTGATTGAGTCGTTTGGCGGCGCCCCGTATATAAATGATTTGATCGCACATGCGAATGTTGACCGGTTTACCCATTATGAAACGCTTTTGATGGAGGAATGGCAGAAAAGGGCGATCCGTTCGATGTGCATTCAGGCATCGTCAGAAGAGTGGCCGGCAGACCGGATTATGGAGGCAGCGGCGCGCATAGAAAGCGTCCGTATACAAAGGGCCCAGTCGACGTCCCATTTAGTAGAGCCTCTTCGAAAAGCGCCATTTGAAAAAGAAAAACAGGAGCCCCGCGCCATGACAGGAATCCAAAGGCTGGATGAGACGCTGGGCGGCTTTCAGGCAGGCGAGCTGACGGTCATTGGCGCCCGTCCTTCGATGGGAAAAACCGACGTAATGCTTCATCTGGCACGGATGGCCGCAAAGGGAGGATACATGCCGGTTGTGTTTTCCATTGAAATGTCAGCATTGTCGCTTGTAAAGCGGCTTTTAGCGGTGGAAGGCCGGTTTAATCGGACGAAAATGCGTAATCCGTATGAGCTGTTCACCGCAGCACAAAAAGAAAAGTGGCCGGAGATGGTTCAAAAAGTAGCCGGGCTCGGCATGTATGTCGTCGATCAGCCTGCCGTTACGGTGTCTGATATGCGCTCGGCGGTCAGAAGACTGTTAATCGACCACCCTGAAGCGCGCCCGGTTGTCTTTATCGATTATTTAGGGCTAATTACGCCGCCGCATTTTTTTGACGGGAATGTAACCGCGCAAATAGCGGCGGTTTCGAGAGGCTTAAAAGCAATGGCAAAAGATTTTGACTGCCCGGTGATCTGTCTCACGCAGCTTTCACGGGCTGTGGAAGCACGCGCGGACAAGCGGCCGATGCTTTCAGATGTGCGGGACTCCGGGTCGGTGGAGCAGGATGCGGATGTGGTGCTGTTTTTATATAGGGACGCTTATTATTCCAAACAAGCAGGGGATAAACGGATGGAAATTATTGTGGCGAAAAACCGAAACGGCCAGACGGGGTTTGTGACCGTCACCTACATAAAAGAAACGGGCATTCTGGTTGACCGTGACGATCCGGTCTCTGTTTAAGGAAGCGTTTAAACGGCAGGAAGATACGCTTGTCTATGGGCTGCTCGATTTATTGCGCCGCGGGGTGGTCCATGCGGAAACGGGCGAAAATAACATTCCGTTTGAAGCGATGGATAACGAAGCGATTCGGGAGATGAAAAAACAAAATGAGCTCGGCTTTGTCCCGGTTCGCGTGTATGCCATAACCTCCAATCGGACGCTTTGGCTGCTTATAGCGGCGGAGTCCAGAGAAGAAGCCATACAAAAAGCGTGCGGCCTTGGCGAGCCTCCCTAGTGCAGTCGCATGCTGCCGCTCTGATTATGTTGTTGAGCGAAACGGGCGGGCAGTGACGATGGGAGATATGATTGCCGAATGTGAGTCGTTTCCTGCGCTTGTCGGTGTGGTAGATGTGAACAAGCCGCAATCCTCCACATTCTCTAAATCATACTGTAAAAAATAAATTTTCCAAACAGCCTGTACGAAGCATGCAGGCTGTTTTCGTTACAAATAGGCAAAAGAGCGGACCGGTTCGGCTTCTTAAAACGATGGAAAAAAGTTCCGAAAACGAATGTATTTCACTTATCTTACGAGAAAACGACAAATTTAACGTGTCATGGCTAGTTTCTTCTGCTATGATCAATTTATAGGTCTAAGGGATTATAAAACGCATATTTCGACAATAAAGGGGAAGAAAATATGAAATACATCGGTAGGATAGGCACACCGTTGTTTGCCGATTTTGCTTATTTCTTTTGGACAATGAAGCTTGATTTTGCGCAGCTTTACAATGGATACCATCTTTTATCGCTGTTCTTTTTTTCTATCATTGCCTGGTGGATGGGCAGGCACTATGATTATAACCGCAATTTAAACGAAAAATTAAAGGAAAAAAAGCATGAGCTGCAAAGCCTGTTAGATAACGTGGATGCTGCTATTTGGTCCATTGATTACGGAACAAACCGCATCTCACTGTCGAAAGGATTTGAAAAAATTCTCGATGTTTCGCTTCAAGATGCTTACACAGAGAGAACACTTTGGCGCAAATACCTTTATCATGAGGATTATCAAAAAGTGCTACATTTTCTTCGCTCTTATAAAGACGACAAAGAAGAAGTAGTTCAAACGACTGAATTCCGGATCGTAAGTAATGGGCACATCAAGTGGGTAGAGGTAAAACTATCCCCGATTCGGAATGAAAAAGGCGAGCTTGTGAAAACAAACGGTGTCGTTCTAGACATCACTGAAAGAAAAAAATCGGAAGAGCAGATTAAGCAGTTAGCGTATACGGATTTGCTTACGGGGCTGCCAAACCGGACGTCATTGTTTATTGATTTGAATAAGCGGCTGCAGGAAGGAAAAGAAACAGCGCTGTTCATCATTGATCTTGATCGCTTTAAAACAGTAAATGATTCTTTTGGCCACCTGGCAGGCGACACACTGCTTAAAGAGGCAGCCGGCCGGTTCAAAAGTGCCTTGATGGAAGAAAGCGGTACCATTTACCGCTTTGGCGGAGATGAATTCTGGTTTGTCAGCCATAAGACAAACAAAGTGCAGCTCACCCTCCTGGCGGAAAAGCTGCTGCAAACCTTAACCACACCTTTTACGATACAGGATCATGAAATTTTGATTACGCCGTCCATTGGAATCAGCACGTCGCCCATTGATGCAAACAGCATGGATACATTGCTTGTGTACGCAGATTCCGCTATGCGTATAGCCAAAGAAAAAGGGCGAAACAATTATCAGTTTTTTCATTCGAGTTTATACAATAGGCTGCAGCGCAAAGCGGCGCTTGAAAAAGAGCTGAGACGGGCCATATGGAAAGGGGAACTTTTTTTACACTATCAGCCTCAGGTCGATCTGGCCACAAGCCAAATAACAGGATTTGAAGCGCTTATTAGGTGGAAAAATGAAAGATTTGGCTCTGTGTCTCCGTCTGAATTTATTCCGATCGCCGAAGAATCTGGCTTGATCACCTCAATTGGCGAGTGGGTGCTGAAAGAAGCATGCCTGCAAAGCAAGCGGTGGGAGCAGCAGGGATACGGACGGTTTAGCATGAGCGTCAATATTTCCGTTCAGCAGTTTCAAAGCCGGCATTTCGCGGATACCTTTAAAGCGTTGATTCGGGAAACCCATATGGACCCAAACTTGCTGCAAATTGAAATTACTGAAAGCATCATGCAGAATACGCAGGAAACAAAGCGTATTTTGGACCAGTTAAAAGAAATTGGGGTGAAAGTCTCGATTGATGATTTCGGTACCGGCTATTCATCTCTCAGCGTGTTAAAAGAATTGCCGCTCGACTGCTTGAAAATTGACCAGTCTTTTATAAGGGATGTGACGACGTCCAGAAAAGAAGCAGCGATTGTTAAAAATATTATCGACCTGGCGCACAATCTTGAGCTGAACGTGGTGGCAGAAGGTGTTGAAACAGCCGGCCAGCTGGGCATGCTAAAGAAGCTGGGCTGCCAGACCGGACAGGGCTACTTGTTCAGTAAGCCGCTTCTTTATCAGAAAGCAGAAGAGCTGCTTGTGCGGGAGCAGCAAAAAATGAAGATTGATGCGTAAGGCTGTTTTTATGACGTGTGGGCTTCATAATGAAGTAAAGCAGGCGTAAGCAGCCATTTTAAAATTGGTCATGCGGCTGTTTGCCTGAAGCAAGCGCTGAGCGGCTCCATAAAACAAAAAAACCTGCCGGAATCCGGCGGGTTTTTTTACCCTTTTAAAAATGCGACCATCATTAAAATGAACCAGGTGAAAAACGGAACCACCATCGCCAGAAGCACATGTTTATAGGAATACCGGTCGCGCCATTTTTTTAACATCCGGTCGATCACAAAGAAAAACAGCGCAGCGGCCAGTGTGTACCAAAATAAAATAAGACCGAAGATCAAATGAAAGATCAGGGAAAACAGCCATTCATTGTGACCGTTTTTCCGGCGGGTCAAATAACGGGCCGCTCTGTCACTGATCAATGATGTCAGTACAAAATAAATAATGGCCACCGGCGCAATGTACATCATGTAAACCGGAAGTGCGTTTGTAAATCGCTGAAGGGAATTGGACCAGCCGGATGCCGGCGTATCAATCGGCAGCGGCTGAATAAAAACCAGCAGCAGGAAAAAAAGTGTACCGGCCAGGGCGCCGGCAATGAGTTTACGTTCATAATACCCCGGGCTTTTTCTAACAGGCATAAAAAGTCTCCTTTCGACTCGTTCCATTGCATGCATCGGACGTCTGCCGTTTTGCGCAGGAACGTGTATGTAAATGAATGAACTTATCTACATCTTTAACCTTTCTTGACAGTAGTTTAAACATTTGCGCGCCATAAAATGTGCCCCTGGCTGTTAACCGGCAGAAAAATCCGATTTTTTTCGAAAAGCACTTAGTATAAAAGAGAAGAAACAAAACAGCAGCCGGCTCCCAATGCCGGCTGCTGTTCGTTTAAGCAAAAAATTCGTCTGGCGGCGCCGGCCTTCCGAGCAGGTAGCCCTGAGCGGCGTCGCATTGGTATTCTTTTAAAACGGAGAGCTGTTCTTCCGTTTCGACTCCTTCAGCCACAACGTGAAGACCGAGATGATGCGCCATTAAAATAATAGTCGTCGCGATTTTTTCGGAGCTTTCGTTGACGGCAATATCGCGGACAAAAGACTGATCGATTTTTAACGTGTCAAGCGGCAGCTTCTGCAAATAACTGAGCGAGCTGTAGCCTGTCCCAAAATCATCAATGGAGATAAAAACACCGATACGCTGCAGCTGCTGCAAAACAGCAGCAACGTTATCTGTATCCATTGTCATGCTTTCGGTAATTTCACACGTTAAATGAGATGGCTGTATGCCGGTTTCTTTGATGATCGCCTGGATCGTTTCTGCCAGATTGGACTGGTAAAACTGTGAAATAGACAAATTGACGGACATACAGGTAAGAGAACGGCCTTCTTCCTGCCACGCCTTCAGCTGATGGCAGGCGGTGCGGATGACCCACTCGCCGATCGGAATAATCAAGCCCGTTTCTTCCGCAATCGGGATAAACTCGCCAGGTGAAACCAAGCCGAAATGCCGGCTGTTCCAGCGAATCAGGGCTTCTGCTCCGTAAATGTCACCGGTGCACAAGTTCTGAATCGGCTGATAGACAAGGCTTAATTCTTCCCGTTCAAGCGCTGAGCGAAGCTCGCTTTCCATCTTTAATTTTTTTAGTGACTGCCGGTCCAGCATACTGGTATAAAACTGAAAGGAATTCCGGTTTTTCTTTTTGGCTTCATACATCGCCATGTCGGCTTTTCGAAACAGGTCCTGTTCCTGCAGACCGTCGTGCGGATACAAGCTGATGCCAATGCTTGCTGTCATAAACAGCTCATTTCCTTGAAGGGAGAAAGGCTCGCGAAACGTCTCTAACATCGCTGTCGCCATATCAGCCGCATCCTGGGGGCTTGTCCCCTCAATCCAGACGGTAAATTCATCGCCGCCTTCCCGGGAAAAAAGAAGAGAATGACCAAGACGCGTTTGAATGCGGTCAACAATCATCTTAAGCAAATCATCACCGGTTTTATGGCCGAACGAATCATTAATAAATTTAAAACGATCCAGATCCAGGAAAAAAAGTGCGTGTGTTTCATGCGGATAACGGGCAATCGTATTCTCGAGCGCCTGCCGGAACTGCCGGCGGTTCGGCAGGCCGGTCAAGTGGTCGTGATAAGCTAATTGGTAAATTTGTTCTTTCGCCCGGTAATGCTGAATGGCCAGGCTCGTTAACCGGGTCGCTTCACGGATGAGCCGTTTATCCGCTTCGGTCGGTACAGACGGCTGGCGGGCATACATCGCAAACGTGGCAATAATCTGCTGATCATCATCAAAAACAGGGGTGGACCAGCAGGCATTTAACTGATGTTTAAGTGCGATATCCCGATATCCAGGCCAGCGGCGGTCTTTTGCTACGTCCGCTGCAATAACAGGTGCCCCTAAAAAAGCAGCCGTGCCGCACGATCCCTGGTTTTCAGCGACGGGGACCCCATCAATATATTTAATATATTCATCAGGCAGCCTAGGCGCTGCAACGTGAAAAAGAGCCTTCTTTTCTTGGTCAAGCAGCATAATCGCACACAGATGGCCCGGTGAAATGCGCTCTGCCATGGCTGCAATCTGGTGAAGAACTTCATCAAAGGGAGCGCCTTTGGCAATCATTTGCAAAATACGGTTTTGTCCGTTTAAAAGCTCGCTTGTGTATTGTTCATTCGTCCGCACGCGGCCGATGCCAAAAGCGCCTTGAACAGTACCGTTCTCGTAAATAGGAACGGCGTTTACAGATAAGTGAACAATATATCCGTCTTTATGCTGAAACATCATACGAAAAGATGCTTTATTTCCTTGAAGAACATGGGAAAAATGGACCTCTACCTCTGCCACATGTTCGGTTGGAATTACTTGTTTATAATCAATCCGGTTAAATTCAGCTGACGTATAGCCCAGTATCCGGACAGCCGCTTCGTTCATCAGCTGTACATTTCCTTTCATATCCACTGCAAACGAAATTTCGTCACCTTGTTCAAATAAAGATTGGTACACATCGAGCAGTGATGAAGACCAAAACAAATTTTCCATGACCTCTGCTCCTCTTTCCACAGGCATTTTTTTAAATCTTACAAGAAATTTGTCGAATAAGCTATGTAAAACCGGGGAAAACCGGTATTTCAAAAAGAAAATGGAATCCGCTTCTTTTTCTTTACCCTGTTTTCTACATAAAGAGCAGGCAAACAATAGTTTTCATAAAGGAATAAATTGTTTATACTGTAAATTATGAATAGTTAAATAGCAAAGGAGCAGATGTCATGGCGTTTCAAGATCAAATGCGGACGTTTTTAGACGCTCGTTATAAAGATGAATTATTTTTAGCAGACTTGTTTCTCGATTTATATGGAAAGTTAGAAGCGTTTGACGATTCTTTGGAAAAATATGCAGCGGTCGGCTTGGACGCAGCATTTGAAGCAGCAGAAAACGCAGCAGCGCTCCGAATCGAAGATCGTTTTCTCCGCTTTGACGTTGTATTTGATGAAACAGAACCGTTTATCCAAGTAAGTGCGGGCAAAACAACGGAAGAAGAGCCGGATATTCTCGACAATATTTATGCGGACCAGGCAGCCTATGCGGACAGCTTATACTGGCAGCAGGGCGAAGAAAAAGCGTTTGATTCCTATTTGAAATCAGCGTTTGCCCGGCTCTTGTAAAAGCTTGCTTTGGGCTGAATAGATCATACAAAGGCGGCCTGTCAATTGGGACAGGCCGTTTTCGTCTGTAAAAAAGCTAAAACGACACAATTCTTCCTTTATTTGGTCTTTGATTGTGATAAAATGAAAGAAAAAGGGAGAGTGGGAAAGTGAGAAAAATGATTCAAACAGCCGGAGTGCTGTCTCTGCTGGCAGCCGGCCTGTCTTTTAGTGGACAAGCCTCTGCTGATACTTCTGCATGTGCTGCGTATGGAAGCGTACAGCCGGGCGTGAATCCGTCCTTTCAGCACATTAACTGCCTGCTGACAGAAGAAGCGCTGAAGCAGGAGGTTCCGCCAGAGGTTGTTAAAGCGATTGCGACACAGGAAAATGGCGGTTGGAAACAATTCGATGAAAGTGGACAAGCAGTCGTTTCAGACGATGGCGGCATTGGTCTTATGCAGCTGACTAATCAGTCCCAATTTAAAGAAGAACTTTTAAAAACAGATCTGGTTTATAACATTAAAGCGGGCGTGACTGTGCTTGACCAGATGTATGACAGCAATGTCCCGAAAATTTCTGGTGCAGGCCGTGATGTGATCGAAAACTGGTATTTTCCTGTGATGGCCTACAACGGTATCAAGCCGGTTAACAGCCCAGTTAAACAATCAACCGGTGAGAAAAATACGGGTGCTTATCAAGAAAAAGTATTTGCTGAAATCAAAGCGTCGAGTTTTTTAAACGAGCGGTCATTTGCGGACTTTGGCTTTAAACCGGAGGACTTTCAATACGATCCGGACCGGACGGACAATATTGTGTTCAAGAAAATGAGCTATACGCCGACAGGCAAACTCAATCAAACTGCTTATCATCTGCAAAAAGGCGATCAGGCCGTAATAATAGCAGATTCGAAGTTAAGAAGCATTCCAGGCGGCGGAACAAATGATTATAAGGAGATCCTGCCTGCAGATACCGCTTTAACGATTACGGGCTCGTTTCAATTTGACGAAAATCCAAATAACACTAGCCGGCAGTTTGTCTGGTACCCAGTGAGAACCGCAGATGGCAAAACAGGTTTTGTTTCGTCTGCTTACCTTGAAAAATCGGACAAGCCTGCTGCGCCGTTGTTCAAAGATGTGTCAGCTAATCACCGTTTTTATAACGATATTGCCGCGCTTAGCAGCCAGAGCATTATCAGCGGATACCCGGACGGAACCTTTAAGCCTGGCAGCCAAGTAACCCGCGGAGAGGCAGCGACGATGGTCGTGCGGGCGCTCGGGTTGCCGACCAACGGTATGAAGCCTATTGAAGTCGCCAAGAAACAGGGGATTATAAACGGAGACAGGAACGGCCGTTTAGCAGAAACAGAGCCGGTTACAAGAGCGCAAGTGGCCATTATCCTGACGAATGCATTTAACTTAAAGGAAACCGTCTCGATTTCATTTACGGATGTACATTCACGAATGGCAGCCTACGATTCAATCCGCCGGGTAGTCGCAGCAGGTATTGCCTACGGAGATAACAACAAGTTTAATCCGGACAAGCCTGTTACACGCGGCGAGCTTGCGGCGTTTTTAAACCGCACGCTAGAGCGATAATCCAAAAGACCTGCTCGTCAGCAGGTCTATTTTTTTGTTGCCAATTGTGCAAAATTCAAAATAAAAAGTGTTTTTAAACAGACAAGCAAGGGAACGGTAAAGGGAATAGAAAAAAGAAGGGGGACTTCGCATGTGGCAGGCATTAATGTGGGGCGGTGTATCCGGCTCAGCCGTATTGCTCGGTGCATTAGCTGCGTTGTTTGTGCCTATCCAGAAGCGGCTGATCGGCTACATTATGGCTTTTGGTACAGGTGTGCTGATTGGAGCAGCCTCTTATGAGCTGCTCGGTGAATCTGTTGAAGAAGGCGGATTTCTAGCGACCGGAGCCGGCTTTATGGCTGGAGCGCTTGTTTTTACGCTTTTAGACATTTATATTTCAAGAAAAGGGGCCGCTAAACGGAAACGCTCGCATGAGCAGGAATCGGACGGCGGATCAGGACTTGCGATTTTCATTGGAACGGTCATGGATGCTATTCCAGAATCCATCATGATCGGTGCGAGCCTTTTAGCGGGAAAAGGGGTCAGCTTTTTACTTGTCATTGCTATTTTTATCAGTAACGTGCCGGAGGGGCTTTCAAGTACGACGGGTCTTTTAAAAGGCGGCTATTCAAAGAAAAAAATATTCCTTTTATGGCTGACTGTTCTGATCATTTCTGCTCTTTGCGCATGGGGCGGCTATTTCTTTCTGGAAGATGCAAGCCCGGCCATTATGGCGGCCATCGCGGCTTTTGCGGGCGGCGGGATTATTGCAATGGTCGGGTCGACTATGATGCCCGAAGCATTTGAAGAGGGCGGCCCGGTCGTCGGCTTTATGGCAGCACTGGGGTTGTTTGTATCCCTGCTCCTAAATGAGCTGTAAAAGAGGGGCCTCCCTCTTTTTTTCTTGTCTTCAATTTATGGAAAACTGCTACACTGTTAATAAGAGGTGGACGCTTTATGATAGAGGCAGAACAGTGGATCGAAAGAATGATCGAGCAGGCGGGCTGGCTTGGACCGGTTTTATTTGTTTTTTTACATCTTATCCGCCCATTTTTATTCCTGCCGGTTGTGATTGTTTGTATGGCAGGAGGATATGTATTCGGATTTGTCTGGGGATCTTTATATTCTATTGTTGGCCTGTCATTGATGAGTGCCGTTTTTTATAAACTGATTGACCAATTTCCACGTGTGCGCGAACGAATGTTAAAAGTAAAAAGGAAAGTAGCCGGGGAGCGGAAAATGACGCTTGGGCAGGTCATGGTGCTGCGGGTAATGCCGTTTGTTCATTTTCACCTGCTGTCCGTTTATTTAATGGATATGACCAAATCGTACCGCGAATACATGCACTATTCTATGCTTGGCGTAATTACACCGGCTCTTTTATATACCGCTTTTGGCGACGTGATTGAAAAAATGCCCTGGTATGAATCGCTTACGTTTCTAACGGTGCTGCTTTTGCTTTATGCACTGCTTGAAAAAAGGAAAAAGCGCAGGCCGCAGGATCGGGATAAAATATCTTAACACATTTGATTTATTTCTGAATTCATTATGTGCAAAATTCAATAAAAAACAAAAACAACAGTATCCAAGTAATGTTTATTCTTTGTGAGCGGGGGAATACTTTTTCTGTAAAATAAAACGGATGGAGTGGATACCATGACGCAAGATAAATTTGAAAAAATGGATGAACAAACACCTCCGCAAACACAAAGTGAGCAGCCGGGTATCGAATCAGAAATGACGCCTGAGCCGCTGTATGATGACCCGAATTATAAAGGATCTGGAAAGCTCGCCGGAAAAGTCGCTTTGATCACAGGCGGCGATTCTGGAATCGGCCGTGCGGTAGCGGTTGCTTTTGCAAAAGAAGGAGCCAATGTCGCGATTGCCTATTTAAATGAAGAAAGTGATGCGAAAAAAACGGTCGAAATCGTTGAGTCCTATGGTGTAAAAGCGATGCACAAAGCAACAGACGTCAGCAAGGTGGAAAACTGCAGGAAGCTTGTGGAAGATGTTGTGGCAGAGTTTGGCGGTTTAAACATTCTTGTAAACAACGCGGCCAAGCAATTTCCGACAAAGAACTTTTTAGAGATTTCACCAGAGCAGCTGCAGGAAACGTTCCAAACGAACATTTTCTCGATGTTTTACATGTCACAGGCAGCCCTCCCGCATCTAACAGAAGGAGATGCCATCATTAATACATCGTCCGTAACGGCGTACCGAGGCTCACCAGAGTTGATCGATTATTCGTCCACTAAAGGAGCGATCACAACGTTTACCCGGTCGCTGTCAGCGAATTTAGTGGAAAAAGGAATCCGTGTAAACTCTGTTGCGCCAGGTCCGATTTGGACGCCGCTGATCCCGGCTACATTCGACGAAAAGAAAGTAGGAAAGCATGGAGACAGCACGCCGATGAAGCGCATGGGACAGCCGTCTGAGAATGCGCCGGCTTATGTATACCTTGCTTCAAATGATTCCACATACGTCACAGGACAAACGATCCATGTCAATGGTGGCGACTATATTAGTTCTTAATCATAAAACCCCTGCTTTTAGCAGGGGTTTTTGTGTGAGAAAAGTTCACATTTCTATTGTGATTTTGGGTGAAAGCCTTTATTCTAAAAAAGTAATCTATTTTAAATATAGAAATGGAGAGATGATGTTTGGAAGCATTCGTGACCGCATTAAATGGCATTTTGTGGAGTACCCCTGTCATCTATATTTTACTTGGTGTAGGCCTTGTTTTCTCAATTTTAACAAGATTTTTACAAGTACGTCATTTAAAAGAAATGGTAAAGCTTATGTTTCAAGGAAAAAGCTCAGAAGCAGGCGTATCGTCCTTTCAAGCTTTAGCTATTGCGTTGAGTGGTCGGGTGGGTACGGGTAATATTGCCGGGGTAGCGTCTGCTATTTTCTATGGCGGTCCGGGCGCTGTTTTCTGGATGTGGACCATTGCTTTTATTGGAGCGGCAAGCGCATTCGTAGAATCGACACTTGCCCAGATTTACAAACAAAAAGAAGATGGACAGTACCGTGGTGGTCCTGCTTATTACATTGAAAAGGGAATGGGCATCAAATGGTTTGCTGTTTTGTTTGCCATTGCTGCATTAATTGCTATGGCTATTTTAATGCCAGGGGTTCAATCTAATTCTATTGCCTCCGGAATTGAAAATGCATTTGGTCTTAATCCCGTTGTTACAGGTATTATTACAATATTGCTTCTTGGTTTTATCATATTCGGCGGTGTCAAGCGGATTGCCCATGCTGCACAGGTAATTGTTCCGTTTATGGCGCTGGGTTATATTCTGATTTCTCTTATTATTGTGTTAATGAATATTACTGAACTACCGGGGGTTATTGCTCTTATCTTCCGCAGTGCGTTCGGCGCCGACCAAGTCTTTGGCGGATTGCTCGGAATGGCAATTGCATGGGGAGTTAAGCGCGGTGTTTACTCAAACGAAGCTGGACAGGGGACAGGCCCTCACCCGGCGGCCGCTGCTGAAGTGTCTCACCCGGCAAAGCAAGGGCTTGTACAGGCATTTTCTGTTTATATTGATACATTATTCGTTTGCTCGGCAACAGCTTTTATGATTTTGTTTACAGGTATGTATAATACCACAAATGAAAACGGTACGATGCTCGTTGAAAACCTGGCAGGTGTTGAAGTAGGACCAGGCTTTACTCAAGCAGCTATCGACAGTGTTCTTCCAGGCTTCGGTGCTGGATTTGTGGCAGTTGCATTATTTTTCTTTGCTTTTACAACGATTATGGCTTACTACTATATTGCTGAAACCAATATTTCGTATTTGATGCGGGGGAAAACGAACCCGATTGCCATCAATGCATTGCGCGTTGTGCTGTTAATTACTACATTTTATGGGGCAACAAACGAAGCTGCGCTTGCATGGGCACTCGGAGATACAGGACTTGGCATCATGGTTTGGCTGAATGTAATTGCAATTGTTATTTTAGCTAAACCGGCGCTTCTCGCATTGAAAGATTATGAAGCGCAGAAAAAGCAGGGCAAGGACCCCGTTTTTGATCCAAGGCCTCTTGGCATCAAAAACGCAGACTTCTGGGAAAATGAATATAACCAGAATGACGGAGACTTAAATACACCACCTGTTCAAAAAACAAGCGGCCCCTAAAAGGGCTGCTTTTTTGTGTATTGAGGGAAGAAATGATGCGTGTGGAAGCGATGCAATGAAAGTTTGACTCCTTTTGTTTAAATGTATTTTCGTTTAAGAAGCAATTTGTTAAAATGAGCAAGGATGAACAAAAGGAGGTTTTTTACATGACTGGTGATCAGAGGAAAAAGTTAGTTATTTTGATGATTAATATGTTTATTGCCATTGGCAGCTTCGGTATCATTATTCCTATTTTGCCTGCATATTTGGACTCCATTAATGAAGGAGGAATGGCGGCCGGGCTGATGATCGCGATTTTTGCAGGTGCGCAGCTTGTTTTTTCACCGATTGCCGGTAAATGGGCGGATGATTATGGCCGGCGGAACATGATCATATACGGTTTGTTCGGACTTGCGCTTTCTATGTTTGTGTTTTATTTCTTTGATTCGATTTGGATGCTGTACGCTTCGCGTGTGATCGGCGGAATTGGAGCAGCTTTATTAGTGCCGGCTATCTTCGCTTATGTAGCGGATATTACGTCGTTTGACCAGCGGGCGAAAGGCAACAGCTTGATTTCAGCCGCCATGTCATTCGGGATCGTAGTCGGACCTGGTATCGGCGGCTTTCTTGCGGATTTCGGCTTAAAAGCCCCGTTTTTGGTTTCTGCGGTTGTCGCCTTGTTTGCGGTTTTGTTCTCTATTGCGCTTCTAAAAGAACCGGAGCGGCCGGAACAGCCAGCTGCAGCAGACCATCCGGCTGAGGAGCCGATGATGAAAAAGCTGGCCCGCTCGGTGACCATGCCCTATTTTATTCCGCTTGTGATTACACTTGTGATGAGCTTTGGCTTAATGGCGTATGAGTCGGTGCTTGGTTTGTTTGTGGATGATGAATTCGGGGCATCGCCGCAGGATATTGCGGTAATGATCACCTCTACCGGCGTTGTCAGCGTTCTTGTACAGCTGTTTGTCGTCGACCGGATCGTCACAAAATACGGAGAAGGAAAAGTGTTAAATCTTTTTCTGGCAGTCGCTGCCCTTGGGTTTTTCCTTTCGCTGTTTGCCGGGAACTACTGGCTGTTTTTTGGCATTTCCCTGCTTATTTTTTGTGCCACATCGATTTTACGTCCAGTGTTAAACACGCTTATTTCGAAGATGGCAGGATCGGAACAGGGCTTTGCCATGGGCATGAATAACATGTATATGTCAATTGGCAACGTACTGGGCCCGACTTGTGCCGGTCTTTTGTATGATATCAATATCTTTTTTCCGTTTATGCTCGGCCTGGTACTGCTTGCGCTGACGATTTTCATTACGGTAGTATGGCAGAAACGGGCTGTGAAACAAAATATGCTGTCTTCCTGAGGGAAGACAGTTTTTTTGTCGAAAAAAGGCGATGAAACATGGATTGACAATCCATCATTGTTGTTGTAAAATCACTTCCATTGACTTTTAGAACTGTAACAAATAAAATTACAGTATGTTTTCAGAGAGGGGAACGCACGGTTGAACAGTAATTTCACCATCGCGGTGCATAGTCTTGTGTACCTGGCTTATCTTTCGGGGCATATGGCATCGAGTGAGGCTATCGCTCATAATGTGGCGACAAACCCTGCCCGTATCCGCAAAGTGATGAGTGCGCTCCGCAATGAAGGGTTTGTGAAAACAAAAGAAGGTGTCCGGGGAGGATACATGCTCGGCGAAGATCCAGGGAAGATTACATTGGGACACGTATATGAGGCAATTGCGCGTGGAGCCTTACAGCCAGGATGGCAGACAGGAAATCCAGAGTGCGGCTGCCCGGTTTCCTCTAATACGCAAACAGTAATGGACCACATCTTCAAAGAAGCAGAGGAATCATACACATCCTTTCTACACCAATTTACGGTTGCGGCTGTTTTACTCAAAATAAAAGCAGATAAATGACCGGTTGAAACAGGGAAGTGGAAAAATGGGGAACAAAGTACAATTTCATGTCGGTGACTGGGTACAAGGCGAAACGTGGGACAAACAAAGAATCTACGGATATGTCATAAAAATAGAAAACCCGGAAGACATTACAAAAGTGTATATTGTTGAATCTGTTAACAAAGAATTAGAAGGACGAATGATTCGTGTTCTGTCCAAGTCTCTTCAGCTCGTGCCGGAACAGGAACCAGCGGAAGCAGCACTTGAACAACTGATTGATATAGCACTTTTAACAAAAGATGAAGAATGGTTTGGGCAGCTGCTGAAACAGCTGAAGGAACTGCGAACACAATATTCATAACAGAACCAGCTCCCTGCTTTAGCAGGGAGCTGATCTTTTCAAAGGAGATGCTGGAATGAAATCAAAGTATGAATTCTTATTTGAAACAGTCACATTGCGCAGCGGTCTTGAATTAAAGAATAAAATCGTAATGGCTCCAATGACGAACTTCTCGTCGAACGAAGACGGCACTGTTACAGACGCGGAAATTGCGTATTACGCACGCCGCTCAAAAGGAGTGTCAGCGGTTATTACAGCTTGTACATATGTAACACCAAACGGAAAAGGATTCGAGGGAGAGTTTGCTGCTGACCGGGATGAAATGATTCCAAGTCTTGCACGTCTTGCCTCAGCGATCAAAGCCGAAGGCGCTAAAGCCATTTTACAAATTTTTCACGGAGGCCGCCAGGTGCCGCCACATTTAGTGGATGGAGACGTAGTCAGCGCCAGCAGCGTACCGGCTGAAGCGGAAGGAAGTCCTGTACCGCGCGAATTACCTGCTGCGGAAGTAGAAGAAATCGTTGCTGCTTTCGGGGAAACAACCCGCCGGGCAGTGGAAGCCGGCTTTGACGGCGTAGAAATTCACGGCGCGAACGGCTACTTGATTCAGCAATTTTTCTCTCCTCATTCAAACCGCCGGGAAGATCAATGGGGAGAACGCCTGGCGTTTCCGCTTGCCGTTGTAGATGCGGTGAAACAAGCCGCTGCAAAAGCAGATCGCCCGTTTGCGGTCGGCTACCGCTTTTCACCAGAAGAGCCGGAAACACCGGGGATTACAATGGCAGACACGCTTGAGCTGATCGATGCTTTAAAAGAAAAAGAACTCGATTATCTGCACGTATCTCTAATGGAATTTTGGTCCGAGCCAAGACGGGGCGTCGATGATACGCGCACGCGTCTTGAAATCATTAATGAGCGTGCGGGGGATGCCGTGCCGGTTATCGGTGTCGGTTCGATTTACACAGCAGATGATGCAGTGAAAGCACTCGGAACGGGTGTGGATTTAATTGCGATCGGCCGCGGGCTTATTATTGAGCCGGACTGGGTACAAAAAGTAGAGAGCGGACTGGAAGAATCCATTGCCGTGAAGCTCGATAAAGAAGCGCAGGAACAGCTTGTGGTGCCAGATCCGCTCTGGAAGGCGATTATTCATACACCAGGCTGGTTCCCGGGCGTTTAAGAGAAAGGGTGCTTTTTACATGCCGTTTATCACAGTAAAAGTGTTAGAAGGAAAAACACCTGAACAAAAACGTGATCTTGTCCAGCGGATGACGGCAGCTGTCAAAGAATCATTCGGTGTAGACGCGGATAAAGTATTCATCTTTTTTGAAGACTTAAAGCCGGAGGATTACGGAAAGCAAGGCGAATTGCAATCGTTTAAAGAGGAAAAATAATCGGGCAGCCCGGAGTGATCCAGGCTGTTTTTCTGTATAATAAGCAGAATACCAAACAAAAAAGAGGAGTCATTATGACCGAAACATTTCAATCATTTTCATTAAACAAAGATATTATGCGGGCACTTGATACACTTGGCTATCACGATCCCACCCCGGTTCAGGCCGCTGTAATCCCCGAAGCTCTGAAAGGAGCGGACTTGATTGTCAAGTCACAGACCGGAAGCGGCAAAACTGCTTCTTTTGCGATTCCGCTCGTTCAGCTGACCGAATGGGAGGAAAACAAGCCGCAGGCGCTTGTGCTAACACCGACACGGGAGCTGGCTGTACAGGTGAAAGAAGACATTACTAATATCGGCCGGTTTAAACGGACAAAAGCAGCTGCAGTGTACGGGAAATCTCCATTTGCCCGTCAGAAGCTGGAGCTCAAGCAGAAAACGCATATTGTGGTTGGAACACCGGGCCGTGTGCTCGACCATATGGAAAAAGGAACGCTGGATACCGGCAGCATACGCTTTCTCGTCATTGATGAAGCGGATGAAATGCTCAATATGGGCTTTATCGAGCAAGTTTCATCGATTATTGAGCGTCTGCCGGCGGAGCGCGTTACGATGTTGTTTTCCGCTACATTTCCGGAAGACATTGCCCGCCTGGCAGACACGTATATGAAAGAGCCGAAGCGGATCGAAATGGCGAAAGAAACGGCGGCTCCGTCGATTACCCATGAGCTGATCCACGTGGCGGAAGAAGCCAAAAACCGCATGCTTAAAAACGTGTTAACAGTGGAAAATCCGGACAGCGCCATCCTGTTTTGCCGGACACAGGAGCGGGTGGAAGCGCTGTTTGACATGCTGGATGCAGCGGGTATTTCATCTGGCATGCTTCACGGCGGCATGATACAGGAAGACCGGTTTATGGTGATGAATAAATTTAAGCGGGCGGATTTCCGCTATCTGTGTGCAACCGACGTGGCGGCGCGCGGCATTGATGTAGAGAACATTCCGCTTGTCGTTCACTTTGACGTACCGCTCGAGCGGGAAGCATATGTGCACCGTACCGGCCGCACCGGGCGTGCCGGCCATACAGGCAAAGCGATTACGCTCATGGCCCCGTTTGAAGAAAAATTTATCGAACCGATTGAAGAACTGATTGGATTCGAGCTGAACCGGATTGACCCGCCGTCCGAGAAAGCAGTAGAAGCGGCAAAGCCGGCATTTGAGGCGAAAATGGCTGCACGCCCTGAACGAAAAAGAGACAAAGGGGAGCAGCTCAACAAGGACATTATGAAGCTGTACTTCAATGGCGGCAAAAAGAAAAAACTGCGTGCGGTTGACTTTGTCGGCACCCTTTCTAATCTGCCGGGCATAAAAGCAGCCGACATCGGCATTATCACCATTCAGGACAATGTAACCTATGTAGAGATTTTAAACGGGAAGGGGCCGGCTGTGCTCCGCGCGATGAAAACAACGACGGTAAAAGGAAAGCAGCTGAAAGTGCAAAAAGCAAGAGATTGACCGCAGCACTTCGTGACCCATCTGCTTGAATCTATATACACACGAAAAGCACGCCCTGGGCAACATGCGGGGCGTGTTTTTTCATGCAGCTGTTCTCGAGCTATACAATCACATATATCTAAATAATATAAATCATCTGATAAATTAGTTGTCGGCTATATACAAAACACTAAACAACCGTTTGTAGTAGAAGAAGACATCAAGGGGATAGCTGAAAATAACAACGTTGTTATTATTAAAAAAAGGGAGGGTAAATGAACGAAAGTAAACGCTTTCAAACTATGTTGATGAGGATGAATTTTTGTTGGGAGATAATGAGGTACGCGTTTTTTGTAAAGTTCATAAACTCTATCCCGGCGGGAATATGATGAAGTTTAATAAAATAATAACCTAGTTACTGGTTCTAACATTTTTTGCTTCGTCGCTATTAGTAGGTGAAGGTAAAATAACAAGGGCAGCAGTGATTGATTCTATCCCAAACACCACAAGAGATGTGAAGGAATACAGCAATCGTTTTCTGTCCGTGACCGGTTTTGCGTCATTAGGGGTGAAGGATCGAAGCGGGTACTACGAAACCTCCTATTATCGTAAGGTAAAAACTGAAAGAGAGTTTTTGCAGGCCGTTTTGGATGCTAAAAACGGTAGCGTGAAAGTAATGGAAATAGCGAAAGATCTAAACTTGGGATGGAAAGAACTAAATTTAAGTTCAGAAGAAGCCAAAAAGTACAGTTTTATAACAAAATATCGGGATCCTATGAACGGATTTACAAATCCAACGTTAGCTTCCTCCGGTGTTTCACAATTAAGTATTGCGGACATCGATGGGTTAACGATTTTTTCAAAAAAAGGGAAAACAATTAAGCATGCTGAAATAAAATTACAAAGGTCAGAGAATGATGTTGTCCTGAGGAATTTGAATTTTGATGGAATGTGGCAGTGGGATGATACCGGAAAACATAAGGAAGCAGGCTGGGCTTATATTAAAGTGAATGGGGCAAATAATGTGTGGATAGACCATTGTAAATTTTCTATTGCGGCGGATGGATTAATTGATACTGAAAATGGCGGCTCCAACATTACCATTTCCTGGTCCGAATTCGGATTACCTGCAAATGAGAATCCGCCAGAAAACAGCGATATTTATCAATCGATTCAGTATATGGAAGAAAAATACACTTAAAATAAACTGAATTCCGATAGTGTGTACTATAATATGCGCAATGGCGGGGCCACGAAAGAGCAAATCATGGCATATGCCGCCTATCACAGCAAGGTGCATTTAACGGGCTCCGGAGATAAAGACTATGTAAATTATGTGTCGAGCAGTGGAGCAGAGATAAAGGATGGAAATCAACGAATCCGGTTAACCCTTGCCTATAACCGTTATACCAATGTTGGGCAAAGAATTCCGATGATACGTCAAGGCAGTGGTCATATGTACAACTGTTATATTGACAACTCAACTCATTATGATGTTTCGGATAATGTAAGCGCTATCTATGAATACGGAATCGATCAACTATCACGAGCACTGAATGCAAGGAATGGGGCTTCTATAGCAGCGGATTCCTGTGTATTTCATGATATCAGCGAGCCAATCACCGGTGCTGAGATTCAAGGAGAAGATACAAAAAACATGGATGAATCCTAGGCTAATCTATTCCAAAATGCTTATAATAATAATTTAATTGTAAACTCCCAAATCACAAATAAATATGGGACGTATACAGGAAGCAGCTGAGACAATAATGGCGAAAATCTATTCACAAAAGGATTTACATGGTATGACAAATCAACCATAGGGAACTGGGCATGGTCTTCTCATATTGTAGGAAGTGAAAATATGAGTAAAACAAATCCACCGACTGATCCATTTACCTTCGAATACAATTATGATGAGGAGTTGCCGTATACGTATAATGTACTTCCTCTAAATGATGTTGTGGCCACACTTGCAAAACATGCAGGGGCAAACAAAGTGAAACTGAGTCCAAAAGATTGGTTAAAAACAGAGTATAGCAGATAAAAAAACCGCTAATGGCCGTGCAGCACATGATTAACACTTTATTTGCCTGCAACAAGGAAATTTGAACAAAAACAAGCAGGTAATAGGGCGGTCAAATAGATAGAAGCCTGAATACAGGGTAAGACAGTTAGTTGAAAATGGAACTTTATAGTGTGAAATTACGTTAATTAGAGTCTATAGTTCATACCTGTTCCTAAGTCTTTTGAAAAACTGAGAACCCCCTGGTGATTCATTCAATCAACAGGGGGCTTTTACATAGAAACATTCACGATTTTTTTAACACACGCTGCTTCTTTTCATAATGATCATATAAGGTTTCATCTGCTGCTTTTGATGTTTGGAAAGCCCACTGAATGAGGGCTTTCATCGATTCTGCAGCATAGTCAGTATTCCTAAAAAATAGTAATGGCCAAACAGCTTATTATATTCCTAGTTCCCGCATTTTTGCGGTGATTGTTTTCACCCTGCCATCCATATCGGTACCGCTGAATTTCTTAAACCGCAGTTCACTCACAATTTTTCCATCGCACATAAACATAATGCGCTCCGTCCTGGCTGCAACCTTTGCGTCGTGAGTGACAAGCATAACCGCAGTACCTTCTGTATTTATTTCAGAAAGTATATCCATGATTTTCTGTGCAGATATGGAGTTAAGCGCGCCAGTCGGCTCGTCACCGAAGATAATTTTCGGATGATTCATAACTGCGCGGCATATCCCCGCACGCTGAAGCTGCCCTCCGGAAACCTCAGTAATATCACGCTTTTCCAGTTCCTCAATCTCCATCTTTTTCATGAGCGCTCTTGCTTTTTCAGTCGTCTTTGCAGCGTTTCTTTTGTTGTCCCGCATAGCTGGGAGAATAATGTTATCGAGAATATTCAGGTTTTTAAGCAAAGTCGGCTGCTGAAAAACAAATCCCATTTTTGTTCGGCGTATGTTGCTAAGCTCCTTTTCACAAAGTGCTGATAAATCTCTGCCATCAAACAAAACGGTTCCGCTATCAATGCTGTCCATTCCACTCACCGCATACATGAGTGTCGTTTTTCCTGAGCCTGAAGGACCCATAATCGAGATAAAC
Source organism: Domibacillus sp. (assembly GCF_031181085.1). Classification (NCBI taxonomy): domain Bacteria; kingdom Bacillati; phylum Bacillota; class Bacilli; order Caryophanales; family Bacillaceae; genus Domibacillus; species Domibacillus sp. The sequence goes on from NZ_JAPSLE010000002.1 coordinate 223,560, forward strand.
TCTCCTTCGTGGATTTCAAGAGATACGCCATCGAGAACATGGTGTTTTTCATTTCCTGCGCTGAAAGATTTGACTATATTTTCACCGATAATAATCTTTTTCATCGTCTACTCCTTCATGTTTGCGGCTATTTGGATTTTTCCTGCCCCCGATGTGCCGAGCATGGTTGCGATCAGCACCGAGCCTATCATCAACAGCAGTGGACATAATAGGTACAAAGAAAGTGGGTGATCCACAAATTGAAACGAAGATGCCCCGAACGATGAGATAACTGCACCCGCAAGCGCCTCTCCGAGAGTGTTGGCGAGCAGCGTCCCAAGAACCATTCCTGCCATCAGGACAAATACCGAGCGCGAAATATACTGGATGGTAATATCCGTGTCCGTAAAACCCACTGATTTCATGATAGCAATGGAGTAGCTGTCCTTTGCGACAAGCATTTTCATAAACAAAAGGATAATCAATCCCGTGATCATCAGCGCAACGGCAATAGCTGTATCGGAGGCTTTTCCAACGGAGCTTATGGTCGAGCCGAATGTTTGTGCAACATATTCATCAATGTGTGAAACCTTCGCGAAAGGAAACCTGTCCGCATATTCCAATGTCTTGACTTCAGCAAGAGACTGATCAGAAAGCTTCGCATAAATAACGCTCCACATAATATCCGCCGATTCGTCAGAGAAAACAGCTTTTGCAGTTTTGCCCCCGTTCGTAACGTCGGAATACGTTCCACATACCGTGAGATCTTTCTCCTTGCCTTCAATTATCAGCGTCATGACATCGCCGACTTTTATTCCGAGATCATTGGCGTTCATAGTTGAAAGCGCAATTTCATTTTCTGCGGCGGGCGCTCTGCCCTCGAAATATTGTACCGGGAGTATTGAATGGTCACCAAGCTCAACTTTTATTCCTTGCTCCGCTCCGTCAGCCGTCTTTGCTTTAAAGGCTTTGGTCGTAAGCACAGCATACTTAGATATAGAGCCGTCATGCTCCATCGCCTTTACAATTTCTGCTGCTTTTTCGGAAATATGGCTGGTTTGCTGAATATCCATGCGCATATCGCTGCTTCCTATCCCCATGTATGTAATGAAGCTTTTAGAGGAAATCGTATTGTACAGGTTCTGTGGAACGATAATGATAAAGGTTGAAATGACGAGCACCGCAAGCATTGTGGCATAGAGACTTTTTCGTGCCAGAACATCTTTTACGCCCAGAAAAACATTCGTGTTAAGCAGCTTGTTTTTGCTTAAGCGAACATGTTTTGCGCCCGCGGCTTTTCCTTGTGAAGTGCCAAATCGTATTGCATGTGCGGCCGATATTTTTCGAAAGCGTTTCAGTACGTTGTTTACATAAGCAATAATGGCAAAGAAAACAACCAGTATACCGACTATTCCAAAAATGAAAGCGAAAGAAGCATATTCACTTTTCCCCATATAAAGCCGTATGTTTTCAAGAAGCAGGCCTCTGAAAACAAATGAAAGGGCAAATCCAAGTGTACAGCCAGCTGCTGCAATTACCGCGTATTTCACTAGATAAATCTTTTTCAAGTCAGAAACCTGCAGCCCAATTGCTTTCATGACGCCTATTTCACGGTAGTCGTCTTCGATTTTTGCAAGGAGCGTAAAGTGTATGCACATAAAGGTGATGGCAACGATAAGTGTACTGACAAGAAGCAGAACCGCGATCATCAGCCCATCGGAAATAGCATTGAGCATTTTAAAAAGAGGGTAGGTGATTGTCGGGCCGTTTGCTTCAAGCTCTGCAGAGGTGTACGCCGTTTCGAAGGCACCTATTTTAGACAAGTCCTTTAATCTGAACTCAATCAGATATTCCGTGCTTCCGCCGTCCTTTATCGCCGCATAATCATTTTCGCTCACAAGAAACCTCTTTGACGATGCAAGCAGCGAATTCATCTGTGAATCACGGAGGAATCCCGCCACAGTCAATTTCTTTCCGTTTATCGAAATCGTATCGCCGACTTTTCCAGTGCCGTCCTTCATGTAACTTACTGGAATATAAATTTCTCCATCGGAGACAGTGATAACGTTTCCGTCAAGATCAAGAAGATAATCAAATTTTTCGCTCTGTGAGGTGAAGCCGTTATCCTGAACACTGTCCGCAAGCGAGTTTCCGTCAATGACAATCCGCGCACCGTCCACATTGAGAAATTCAAGCACCTGAAATTCATCGACATGGCTGTTTTGCTCTGCGAAAGCTGCAAGCCGTCTGGCATCAATATCGCCTGAATGCATCTGCATAAAATGCGGCGTTTTCGCCTGATCCATAAGCATATTTATCGAACCTGAAAGATTGACGACAAGTATCGCCGAGAGAGAAACAAGCATAGCCGCTATCGCGACAAATATCATGGTTGTCATGGTTATCAGTTTGCTTTTTAACATGTCATTACGGATTATTCTGTAATACATACGCCACCTCTGTTTTTAAGGTTTTTAACCGATTTCAGGCTGTACAGAATGACTTAAGCAACACATCACAAATTCCGGCTATAATCATGAATTTTTCTGCCAGGGGACTTAGAGTCGAGGACATAAACGCAAGGAAAGTGACAAGGGCCATTGTTTTTCTGACTGCCCGAAAATACAAATCCTAAATAAACAACAAGCCCGCTTTTTGTCGGTGAAATAAGCTGTCCTGCCCGTAGAAGAATTTTCTTGAATTACTCATTGCTGCTTCTATTACCGCTGTCAAACATCTTCATCATGTACGTAAGACTTCCGCTTTCAACACCGAGCAGTCTTTCTACGTTGAAAGCAAACGCCTGAATACGCGAAGCACGTTCTTCATTCGTGATAGTAACTAGTTCCTCATCAAAAACGGTATTCGTATACACCACAACCATTTCCATGCATTCATACGGATAGGGCGTGCTGAATAGCCCTTGCTCAATGCCCTCCCGGATTATTTCCGTGAGTATCGGTGGAACTTCGTTGATTATGACCTTTTGTACCTTCTGATGCATAAGTGCGTTCTGAGGCTTGTGAATATGCTCCATAATTTCCTTGTCATTTCCGCCACTTATGTTCAATGCCATGACAACACGGATAATGCGTTCATTCACAGGTATGTTCTTATCTGCGGCAATTTCTTTGGCTGCTCCTAAAAGGAGGACAGTGTGCCGCTCAATCAATGCATTCATAATCTCCTCCTTTGACTTAAAGTGATAGTAAAGCGTTCCCCGCGCAATTCCGACTTTTTCGAGAATATCATTTGTAGTTGTGCCATCAAAGCCCTTCTGGCCGAAAAGCTCATCAGCAGCATCAAGTATTTCGTTCCTGCGCTCCTCTGCTTTTTTAGTAACTCTCATTTTTGCAATTCCTCTCTATAGACCGTCTGTCTGTCGGTTTTATGCTTTTATAGTATCATACTACTCGTTTAAAATAAAATTCGAGTAAAATTTTTATAGCTTTTCCGTACGAGAAAACCCACCAGAGGCAATAGCCTGCCTTTAGGCGTGGGATGATAGTGAGGCTGGTAGGGGATGGCTTTTGCTCTCTTAATGGACCGAAAAGACAAAAAACAATCGCCGGCCATACAAACAAAGCGATTACGTTTATGGCCCCGTTTGAAGAAAAATTTATTGAACCGATAGAAGAATTGATCGGATTCGAGCTGAACCGGATTGACCCGCCGTCCGAGAAAGCAGTAGAAGCGGCAAAGCCGGTATTTGAGGAAAAAATGGCCGCGCGTCCTGAACGAAAAAGAGACAAAGGGGAGCAGCTCAACAAGGACATTATGAAGCTGTACTTCAATGGCGGCAAAAAGAAAAAACTGCGTGCGGTTGATTTTGTCGGCACTATTTCAAATCTCCCGGGTATCGAAGCGGCTGATATCGGCATTATTACCATTCAGGACAACGTTACCTATGTGGAGATTTTAAATGGAAAAGGACCGGATGTGCTGCGGGCGATGAAAACAACGACCGTTAAAGGAAAGCAGCTGAAAGTGCAAAAAGCAAGAAGCTGACCTCGGACCGATCATAACTGAAAGTCTCTGCTGTTTATTCATGGCTATTAGGTCATGATGATGGCGGAAACTCCAAAAGCATGTTCTTCGTTTACAAGCATTTCAAATGTTTTCACCTGGCCGGTATCAGGGACTTCCGCTGAACCGGTATTTTTCGTCGTAAAGCGGGTAGAACAAGTGATGGCCGCCTACCGTACCGGCTGGGAGAGGCTCCTGCCTGGCTGGACACGAATTGGCAACCGCCCAGAATGTTCCATCACTCAGCTTAAACACAGCAAGCATGCGGCCTCGGGCTTCGACTTTTTTGCCGAGCGGAATGTTTTTCGCAGCCATATACACATTAGCCGGAAAAACAGCAGCTAAAAAAGCTGGCATCGTTTTTGTGACAAGGGACGTTCCGCGGTTCAACAGCAGGGCGGCTCCGTATATGATTTCAATCATGCCAGAGGTAGCGACAATGGCTTCTCTAAAGGGCAGAAAAGCAGGCCCAATCGTTTTAAAGCCATTGGGCCGTTTGGAATACGCGATGCCTGCGGCTAAAAAACCAGCTCCGTAAAACAGGCGAATCAATGTTTTCATCCTGACACACTCTTTTTTCTACCGTATAAAAGGAAGGATGGCCTGCCAAATAAAAAGCACCGCCGAGGGGGCGGTGCTTAGCATCTATTAAACAGTAAATTTACGGACAACCTGCTGCAGTTCTTCTGCCATGACGGACAGGGATTTTGCAGCAATATTAACTTCCTCTAAAGAAGCAAGCTGCTCCTGTGTCGCCGCTGCCACTTGTTCCGCGCTCGAGGCATTGTTTTGAGCCACATCCGAAACGGAATGAATGGAGGATGTCAGCTGGTTCACAATGGCGGCTACCTGAGCAGCAATTGATGTTACATCCTGCACGTGCGGGGCAATCTGCTCCATGCCGTTTAAAATGCCGCTAAACTTTTCGGAGGTATCATCCGACAGGGAAATGCCGGTTTTGACGCTTTGAGACGCCTGGCTCATCAGCTCAACCGAACGCTGTGTATCTTTTTGAATGACATTAATTAATCCAGCAATTTGTCCGGCAGAAGCCTGTGACTGCTCAGCCAGCTTTCTTACTTCACCGGCTACAACAGAAAAGCCTTTGCCATGCTCGCCGGCGCGGGCTGCTTCAATGGCTGCATTAAGAGCCAGAAGGTTCGTTTGATCGGCAATTGAAGAAATCACATCAATGATGGTATTGATTTCGGCTGACCGCCCGCTTAACGATTTAATCATTTCATCAGACGCCTCTACATGCTCTTGAATTTCGTTCATTTGCGCCACTGTGCGGCGGACGGATTCTTCTCCTTCAGCGGCATGGGACATCGTATCAGCTGCAGATGCTGCCATGATGCCGGCACTGTCTACAATTTTCCCGGCACCCGCACGCAGTTCTTCCATATCATTTACAATGGTCGTAATCGCGCTTGTCTGCTGGTCGGCTCCGGCAGCTACTTTTTGAATAGAATCGGCCACATGGCCGGTTGCAGCCGTTGTTTCGTCTGCGGAAGCGGTTAACTCTTCAGAAGCCGCTGCCACCTGCTCTGTATTACGGTCTACCTGGCCAATGAGCTCGCGCAAATTCTGTGCCATCAAACCGAAGGAACGTGATAAATCACCAATCTCATCCCTGCGGCGGCCCGCTTCAATCGTTTGGGTCAGATTGCCCTGGCTCAATGTATCAGCGCTTTGTTTTAATGAGTGAAGCGGCCGCGTAATAGAGCGGATAATGGCCCAAACAAGCGCAGCACCCGCAAGCAGGGAGAGAAGAATGGTAGCAGCCGTTTTCCATAAAATCGGCTTGGCCGCTTCTGTTATTTCACTTGAAAACATGGTACCGCCGATTTTCCAGCCAGTCGCTTCATTTGTCAGAAAGGTCATAAACTTGCTGTCATGATCGAGTGTGTAATCAAACGAGCCTGATTGGGTATCGTACAGCTGGTCGTAAAGGGCGTCTGTTGCTTCCGTTCCAAATTCTTCGGTTGGATGAACGATAAAATGGCGTTCACCGTCAAGCAGGATGGCATAGCCTTCCTTGCCCACTTTGATCGGATCTGTCATGGCTGTAATAGAATCGAGTGTTAAATTGATCCCGATTACACCGCTTTTGTCGGCTGTCTGGCGGGCAATTGTCACAACGTTTGAGCCGGAGGAAGAAACATAAGGCGGCGTAATGACCGTTTCACCGTTTGCTTCAACCGCCTGCTTGTACCAAGGACGGTCTCTCGGATCATAATCGGCTGCCAGTTCCTGGCGAGGCTCTTGGATCATGATGCCATTTGTGGTGCCGACATAAATGCTGACTGCTTCCGGATGAAGCTTCGCATATTGATCAAGACGAAGACGAAGAGCCGGGCTTTCTTCCCCTTGAATTGATTTAGCAGTTACGAGACTGCTGTAAATTTCCGCGTCATGTGCTTTCTTTCCGATTTGATCGGTAATGAGCCGGTCAAGAGAGGAGATATTTTCATTGGCAGAAGCCATCATCTGCCGCTTGATTTCATTTTTCGCGCTATTGTATGCGGAAAAGCCGATCAAAAGGGAAGGAATCAACAGGACGGCTAAAAATGAAAGAATAAGTTTTTTGCGAATAGTCCACTTCATGGGGTTGCTCCTTTTTATATGATGCTATTATTTTAGCGTTTAAATACAGGGAATCAATCCTTTTTTATGAAAAAAGTAAGTCTTTTTTAACAAACTAAAAAACGGACCTATGTCTTAGGTCCGTTCAGAGTGTAGACAAATTCTATTTTCGAAAAGAGCTTCTGCGAAAATGGGGTTTTCGTCTTTTTGTTTTAGCTTATTTAGTTGACTTGTAACTAAAACAAAACAAAATCTTGATTGCTCATTCAATATTAAAAAGGACTGTCGACTTTGTCGACAGCCTGAACGAACCTATGTCTTAGGTCCGTTTTTTTATTTTGTGATTTTTTGGAAGAAAGAGTCGTCATAGACGTTCAAATGAACATCGGCTTCGATATCTTCGTTTTGGAAAGCGGCTGTTTTCATGCCGGCTTCCCGTGCAGGAATCAAGTCGAGTGAACGATCACCGATCGCCCAGTCGAGCCCGTATTTTTCATGCAGATATTTATAAGCGGCGGCATCCGGCTTGCGTGGGAAGCCGTCTTCCTCCGGGCTGATAATTTCGGTGAAGTACTCGAGCAGGCCAAACTTTGTTAACAGGTTTTTCGTTGATTCTTTCGTTCGGTGAGTCACAATCACATTTACTTCTGCTGCAGCAAGCACGCGGTCAATTCCTTCGAAAGGAAGACAGGCCGACTCTGCCTGTTTATGATCCAGTTCTGCAAACATTGCCCGAAAATCCTCTGAAATGCCATAGTGCGCAAAAGCAAGCTTTGAATTTTTTTTCAGCCAGCGAAGGGCTTCATCCCGGTCAACAGGCGTGCCGTGTGCCGCTTCGTGAACGGCCGCAAAGCTGGCCAAAATAGCCGGGTATGTATCGAAAATGGTTCCATCTAAATCCCAAAGTAGTCTCATGTTGTCATTCTCCTTTTTTCTTTCGTATAAAACTGGTAAGCACCCTTGCTGTTTTGCTTTACCGCCTACATGGCCGGGTCTGCTTTTTGAATCAGCTGCTCCAGTTTTTCGCCCATTTGTCGTTTTCAAACGAAAAAAGCCATACATAATAACTGGCTGTTATAAACAAAATAAAAACAAGGTATCGCTTACTCAACTAGCTATCCCCTATTTCAAGCAGTGCATCTTATATTTTATCACAAAAAAGAACCGCTCTGATGGACGGTTTTATAAAATTTAAAATGAGTCCGTGACACTGTTTAAAGTGGCAGCCGAGCCTGCTGCTTGCTTGATTTCACCAGATGTATGCATAAAAAGCGCACCGGGTTCTTTTTAGAAGAGCAGGAAAATGCAGACAAAAGCACTGCTCCTTTTTAAGTGTTTATTTGATGCAAATAGCGTATGTGTATTTTATTGGGAAAACCATATTTTCAAAAATAATTTGGCGTATTTTTACACGAAGTACAGAAAAATAAACAAGAAAAAGCGGATTCGAAACACGAAGCAGATTTTTCAGAAAATACTTATTTTTGGATGTAAACGGTTTATTAAGGAAGAGTACTTGCTATTTTGTTCGGAACGCGTTATCTCTATATAGAGAGATAAATTGTTCGATACTTAGGAGGATATAATGTCTAAAGTAATTGCGATTAACGCAGGAAGTTCATCATTAAAATTTCAGCTTTTTGAAATGCCGCATGAAACGGTACTGACAAAAGGCCTTGTGGAAAGAATTGGTTTACAGGATTCTGTTTTCTCTATTACAAAGCCAGACGGCACAACAGACACAGAAGTAACGGATATTCCGGATCATTCTGTTGCCGTACAAATGCTTTTGTCAAAACTTGTATCACACGGCATCGTGTCGTCACTTGACGAAATTGACGGTATCGGCCATCGTGTCGTGCACGGCGGCGAAAAATTCAGTGACTCTGCTTTGATCGATGACGCAACTTTAGCGCAAATCGAAGAATTGTCTGAACTTGCACCGCTTCATAACCCGGCGAACGTAACAGGTATTCGTGCGTTCCAATCGGTATTGCCGAACGTGCCAGCTGTAGCGGTATTTGATACAGCGTTCCACCAAACAATGCCAGAGAAATCATTCCTATACAGCCTGCCGTACGAATATTACAAAGAATACGGCATCCGGAAATATGGCTTCCACGGTACGTCTCACAAATACGTATCTGAGCGTGCTGCAGCTCTGCTTGGCCGTCCAATCGACCAGCTTCGCTTAATTTCCTGCCACCTTGGCAATGGCGCCAGCATCGCTGCCATTGAAGGCGGAAAATCTATTGACACATCTATGGGCTTCACGCCGCTTGCCGGTGTAGCAATGGGAACACGCTCTGGAAACATCGACCCAGCCTTGATTCCATTTATCATGGAGAAAACAGGCCAGACAGCGGACGAAGTACTGGATATCTTAAACAAAAAAAGCGGTATGCTTGGCGTTTCTGGTGTATCAAGCGACCTTCGTGACTTGTCTAAAGCGGCAGAAGAAGGCAACGAGCGTGCAATCACAGCACTCGAAGTATTTGCAAGCCGTATTCACAAATACATCGGTTCGTACGCAGCCCGTATGTCTGGTGTAGACGCAATTATTTTCACTGCCGGTATCGGTGAAAACGATATTGCTTCTCGCGCCCGTATTTTGAACGGCCTTGAGTTTATGGGCGTTTACTGGGATCCAGCACTGAACAATACACGCGGTAAAGAGCAGTTTATCAGCTACCCGCACTCACCAGTTAAAGTCATCGTTATTCCGACAAACGAAGAAGTCATGATTGCGCGTGACGTTTCTCGTTTGGCTGGTGTGTAAGGCGCTACAGCAGCGTTTTTGGCTGATTGATGGTGAGCGAATTATCCATTTAAATAAAACATTTTGGGTCATCAGCAACCATAACTGATTTTGACCCTTTACCCTCTTAGATGTGTGAATTTTAACACGGAAAAGAGGGTTTTTTTATGGCCAGAAGAAAAACAAAAATTCAAAGTGGATTGTCTGTTGAGAAAGCACGGGAAATTGTGATAAGAGTAAAGAAAATGGAGGGACTATCAAAACATACAATTGAGAATTATAACAAGTTATTCAATGACTTGGAGCGGTGTTTTGCTAAAAATAAATATATGGAGAATTTCTCAATCAGCGATGCAAGAAGGTTTTTGGAATGGCAGCTAACTGAAAAACAGCAATTTCAAGGAGTAAGATGGGGAAGAGAGAAAAAGATAGGTGTTTCCGTCAGTTCTGCAAATTCATACTTGCGGCTGGCGAAAGGAGCATTTTCAACACTCATTAATGAAGGACACCTTGAAGAAAATCCTTTTATGGAAATTAAAAATATTAAATTTCAGAAAAAGCAGGTTGAAACTTTGACTGAGGAGGAAATACAGAAAATATTGAAATCACTTGACCATTCTTGGTTCGCTGATTTTAGATCAGCAGTTTTAATTCATGTGCTGTTCGATTCGTTTGGGAGAATAGGAGAAGTTTTAGCGTTAAAAAAGCAAGATATTGACTTTCAAAACGGCTCAATAACCTTTAATGAAACAAAAAACAGCTTGTTTAGAATTGTGCCAGTAACAAAAAAGACATTGAACCTTTTAGAAAAGTTAATTGAAGAATGTGATGACTGGGAAAGTGAATACATTTTTCTGACACATGCAGGCAATAAACTAGGTACAGATGCAGCAAGAAAGCATATTCATGAAATTGCAAGGCGGGCAGGAATTAACAGGAGAATACATCCACACATTTTCCGGCATACAAGTAGTATGATGTTTCTCAAAAACGGCGGTTCTATTCGAATTTTACAGAAAATCCTCGGACATGCTGATATAAAAACAACTCTGATTTATTCACATGTACTTGACGACACAATTAAGGAACAACATGAAAAATTCAGTCCTATAAGACATTTAAACGATGGAAGAAAGCAAAAAACACGAACTTCACAAACCGAATTCAAGAGGAGAACGTAAAGGCTTCACATTCTGTGTGAATTCTCTCTGTAATAAGTTTTAGAGTCGTAGTCGCTACCTTTTGCTTATTATATGGCAGCAGGAGAACTAAATGATTATGCAGGGCGGGTTGTATCTGTTTACGAAGATATAGAGGAGTTAAAACAAACAGCGAAAAAAGCCGGGGATCCTGACTTTCATAAACTCCGCCTTCAAAAGCAAGCCGGTTATTTCCCCACAAATCGTTTGCTGGATGATATACTAGATGAATGGTTTTAGAAAGGGGTTCACCGGCTTATGAAATATTTAAAACCACAGATGAAACAGCTTGTTAAAGAAAATGAAGAATTGCAGCTGCGTTTAAAAGAACTGATGAAGGAACACAACCTTGAAAAAAACTTTGCTCTTAAAGCACTGTACCATGCAGAAGTAGCGGACGGCGGAAAGTTTCAGTTTGCTTACCAAGCCCTTGACTTGCCAAAAAGGTAAGTCATTTTTTCATTCAAGGGGCTTGGCTTATCAGCAGTGCTGGTCATACGGCAGACTGAATCAGTTCAGTTGAGCCAAAAAGGTATGTACTTGATTAAATCATGGTACAATAGCTGTTGAAGCAAGGTTGTTTGTTTTTATCTTGACTAAAAAGATGTTTAATCAAAAGGAGATCGGATCGTTTGAATCATAAAGAAGTAAAAAGTGAGCTGCCCCCAAATTTTAAGGAATTAAAAAAGTCGGCCGACCGGACGTCTAACTGGAGAGAACGTTTAGATGCGGTGGAAGAGCTGGGCCAGTGGAAAAACGACCAAACCATTAAGCTGTTAAAGCGGATTATGGCCGCCGATACAGTATATAAAGTACAAGAAGCGGCGTTCCGCCAGCTGAAAAAGCTAGGGGAAGACGTTCAAATGCCACCGCAGAAAAAAAGCGGTGCGATAAAAGATGTAAATAAGATTTTGCTGCGCATTAAGAAAAGTTTGCCGGAAGGCCACACATTTAAAGAATTTGAAGAAAAATTGAAAAAGATGCGGCTTGATGTATACGATACGTATGAAGGCGAAAAAGGAGCAGACTTTGACAAGTGGCTTCAAGAAACATGGGTATCGCTGCCGGCTAGGTAAGCTCCATTGAATAAGAGCTGAATAAAACAAAAACATGAGTTTTTTAATTTAGCTAAAGACCATAAAGAATTGAGCTATGGTCTTTTTCCTGATTATCCGGGTATTGTTCCCACTCCTGCAAAACCGGGCTGTCTTTTCCCGTTTGCCGGTTTCATCCCTCTTTTTGCACCAGTAGGAATCATAAGGTGTTAAAACCTAGCGTAACCCTTATAGGAGAAGGGTTTCCGGGAAAGAAGATCATCTCTTTGGAGGTGGTCTTTTTTTGTGTTTTAAAAGAATTGGTCACGAGCCTGTGACCAATTCAATAATATTGATTAAAAAGTTGTGCATTAACCTCCAAAGATTCCTTAGCTCAGCTGGGAGAGCGCTACCTTGACAGGGTAGCGCTCAATGAGGAAACTTATTTAAGTGACTAAGATGAAAATGAAACTCAAAATAGCATGAAACAATAACTGATTTATGCTATTATCAAGATAAACACACATCTAAAGGGCTTTGGATGTGATAATTAGCGAATCGTTATTCCGACAAACGAAGAAGTCATGATTGCGCGTGACGTTTCTCGTTTGGCTGGTGTGTAAGGCGCTACAGCAGCGTTTTACGTGAATGACTGGTCATGGTTACAGGTCAGGAAATGAGCTTTTGGATAGAACATTTGGTGAAATAAACCATGACCAGAATTTCACCTTTGAACCCTCTTATGTGTTGAAAACCATCACACAATAAGGGGGTTTTTTTCATTGGTAAAAAAGAAACGAAAAACACAGGTACAGGTATCATTGTCGATTGAAAAAGCAAGAGAGGTTGTCACAAGAATTAAGAAGCTTGAGGGTCTATCAAAGCACACTCTGGAGAATTATCAGAAGATGTTTAATGACCTTGAATGCTGCTTTTCCAAAAGAAAGCTCGTTTCCGACTTTACCATTGAAGATGCCAGACGCTTTATTGACTGGCAATTGAATGAAAAAGAGCAATTCAACGAAGGACGATTTAGACAAGACAAGAAAATGGGTGTCTCGATCGGTTCAGCTAATTCATATCTTCAGTATGCCAAAGCCGCTTTCAATACACTTCAAGATGAAGGATACCTTGAAGAGAATGTATGGGAGTCATTGAAGAACATTAGAAGGCAAAAGGAACAGGTGGACCCACTTTCTGAAGAGGAAATACCAACGTGATTTAAGTTGACGTTTATTGTTTTAAACCAATAAATATAAAAATAATATAATAAGAAGAAACAAAAATGCTTTTGAAGAGAGAGGAAAAGAGTGTCGGAATGGTGCCAATATCGAGTTTATCCAAACAAAGCACAAGTGAAATCCATGTAGCCATTTTACGGAGAGGAAAATGAACAAAACAAGATTTGTTTATGTTTAATATTTTTTCACTCAAAGGGCTTATTTTTCTTCTTTTAAAGTACAGAAAAACTTGGAAGCGAGTGAGTGGATTTTATGAAAAATTTATTTAATAAAGATGTGCAGTCACTCGGAATTTCTGGGATCATAAAAATGTCTGAAATAATTAAAACATACGATGGTGTCGTGGCATTAACAATAGGCGAACCTGATTTTCAAACGCCCTTTTTAATAAAAGAAGCGGGGAAGGCTGCCATAGACAACAATCGCACGTTTTATGCACCAACGGCGGGGGAACCCGCACTGCGAAAAGCAGTGTCATCATTTATGGAACGGAGATACCATTTATCGTATAGCCCCGACACTGAAATTATTGTCACGAATGGGACAACGGAAGCCGTGTTTCTTACGTTGAAGACCCTTTTGTCACCGGGTGATGAAGTGATCCTTGCAACACCCGCTTATCCAGGGTATGAGCCTGTTATAAAGTTGTGCGGCGGTGTGCTCGTGCCTATTGATGTTAGCGGTACTCGTTTTAAGTTAACAAAAGAACAACTGGAGCAAGCCATTACACCTAAAACAAAAGCAATCATTCTAACGTTCCCCTCTAATCCAACAGGTGCCATCCTAACAAAAGATGAGTTAATGGATTTGGCGAAAGTCATCGAAAAACATAGTGTTTTCGTCATTTCAGATGAATTGTACAGTGAATTGGTTTTTGATCACCCTCATCAATCCATCGCTTCATTTCCTTCTATAAGAGAAAAAGTGATTGTTATTAATGGCGTGTCCAAGTCTCATGCGATGACGGGATGGAGAATCGGATATACGCTTGCGCCTTCCTATATCACCAATGAACTGTTTAAAGTTCATGAATACCTCAATACAAGTATCTCTTCTATCTCACAAGAAGCCGCTGTCTATGCCCTTAATCACGGAGAAAAAGAAGTGGAACAAATGAAACTTGAATATCAAAAACGGAGAGATTACTTGTGTACACGGTTAAATGCCCTGGGATTCGATACAGCTGTGCCTGATGGAACGTTTTATGCGTTTCCAAGTATAACAAGATTTCATCATGATTCCTATGCATTCAGCATGGAACTGTTAGAGCAAGCGAAAGTAGGTCTTCTGCCCAGTACCGTTTTTACAAAAGGAGGATCGGATCGACTGCGTATCTCCTTTGCTTATTCGATGGAAAAATTGAATGAAGCGATGAATAGAATCGAGCAATATTTAAAAACAAATAAAAAAAGCATTTAACAGGATCCATTCACCCGTACACGAAATACGGGAAGCCTGGCACAAAATACGAGAAGATGACCGAGTACCGTATGATGAACCATGACCTGTATCCAGAGACAGTGGAAAACCGGTAAGGATAAAGGGAAGAGTGTGGTCGCGCGAAAATTGGATGAAATGTGACCAAATGTGTGACCAGGAAAACAAAAAATATTGCAGGATGTGACCACGGTAATTTGCGTGAAAGAGATGTCTTAACAAGGCGTCTCTTTTTATTTTTATCAATTGCAAGGTCGCGCTATCCAGTTTTTCGAGAGGTTTTCTTGAAAAGTGGACAACCGACAAGGGGGCGGGGAAAGAGCATGGTCGTGTAGAAGTTGAAGGAGAAAATTACATCCATAAGGGCTTTCCATGTTTCCGTGCCCTTGGCAAACACACACGCTGCCACGAGAACAGATATCAGACGCTTCATTTTGTTCACTCATTTTTCCCTGTTTCTTTTCTCAAATGGCTGTATAATGAGAAATAGATAATGAGAGAGGCAGGATACTGTGAACTACATCGTACTTGATATTGAATGGAATGCGTCAAAATGGAATCCGCACCACCTGGAAGAAATTATCGAAGTCTCGGCTCTGAAAGTGTCGCCCGCTACTCTGGATGTGATCGATGTCTTTTCATCCCGGGTGAAGCCGGCAGAACGGTTAACATCGTTTACGAAAAAACTAACAGGTATCACGGAGAGGGATGTGTCTTCAGCCCCGTCTTTTCCGCATGTATTAAAGAACTTTAAGGCGTTTCTTAGCACGGAGGAATCTTGTTTTGTGACATGGGGGAAAGAAGATTTTCGGTTCTTGGAAAAGGAATGCAAACGTTACCGGCTTCCTTCCCTGAACCTGTCCAGCTATATTGACATATTGCCGATTCTTCAGTTTGGCCTGTATGATACCTTTAACGGCAACACCCCCAGCCTGACTAAAACCATGGAGGTATTCCAAATCGAAGCAGACGGGCAGGCACACAACAGCCTCGATGATTCGATGAATACCTTAAAAGTGTTTCGCTATCTTCACGGAAAACTGGATGTTCATGCGACGTACAAATCAAATAAAACACCTGAAGAACGGTATCTACACGAGGATACACTGAAATCCAGCGGAAAAAAGCAATTAATGAAATGCATCTTTTCGTATATGAAGAAGCATGACGTAGACGATGTGGCATTCGATGCTTTCTTTGCCAGCCCCATCTGGCTGGACCGGGCCCTTGCACTTGATCTGAATGAACACGTAACGGCTGTTTTTAAAACCGAGTTTGACGCGCAAAAACAAAAGGCATCCGAGAAATATATATCTCAGAAAGCATTGCTGCTTGCCAAAAGATGAAATGTCAACACGATAGTCTGCTTAAAAAGAGGTGCCCTAACAAGGCATCTCTTTTTGCTGCTCACGCTATGCGCCTTAAAGACGCCTTTTTGGAATTTACTTGTGAAAGCCAGCTCCCCTATTTCATGAAATTAATGAATGCTCTAAAGAAGAAGTTTTATTTAATAACTTTCTAGCCTCTAAACTTTTAACTACTAATTGACTCGATTACATGAAAAGGGACTGTACAAGCTAGTTGACGTTTATGGACTGCAGAGTACAACTGGATAAAGCCAAAAAAAATCGCCAAAATGGAGCAGCATAGTGTTACATAACGTGATGTTTCGTTGTGATGGGTTGTGGTAATATCCTTAAAAAAGGAGGAATAAAAATGCCCAATTACAAAGTTCAATACTTTGAAAAAATACCATTAGATTTAAAAACAATTGTGGTCGCAGAAGAAACCGCAGCTAAAGCCAAAGAAGTAGCAATGGACAGGCTTGATAACCAACTGGATGTAGGGCACTATACAATCCATAAAATTGTTGAAATAAAGAGCTGACTCTTTTGAGGAGTTAGTTCTTTTTATATAAAGGCTTTGTTAAGCGATAGTACTGATATTTGCTCAAAAGAAAAAGGCCTGTTCTTTGGTTCCTTTGTTTACCTCTTCTTTAACTACGGCCCCTGTTTATTTGAGTATATTTCTTCATAATCATTAAGAAAGCCTTAACAACCTCACACATAAAACATCCTCACTCTATCTTATTACTTAAATATTCTTCGAATGTAATTTTCCCTGCTTTTTGAATAGTATTGGTATTTTTTCCATCGAGGAAAGATCTATATAGTTTTCCTGGTAAGGAAATGTTTAAAATTTTATTTGTTTCATGATTTACTTTGATTTTGAGTTCAGCCATTTCTCTTAACGTCATTATATCCGGGCCGCCAAAATCATTCGCTCTTCCTTGTGGACCTTTATCCACTAAACCTATTAAATGATTGGCAAATTCACTTACATCGACACTTTGACATTTAATATTTCCAGGGACAATATATCTTTTAAAGAAAGGTTTTGATAAAAATAAATTTTCAACGAAGCTATGGAACTGAGTCGCACGTACAATTGTATAAGGGATAGAACTATTCTTTAATAAACCTTCTGCTTCATATTTTAGCTTATAATAATTGAATGGTATTTCATCTATGCCAACAATTGATGGGTAAATAAAATGTTTTATGTGTTGAATCTTTCTTAAAAATTCCTCAAAACCTGAAACCTCAACGTTTTTTGAATTTTTAATCGGGCTTGTTGCTGCGTGAATAATGACATCTATATCATTTACTGCTTCTTCTATACCTTCACAAGACAATAAATCGCTATAAACCCACTCGAAAGGTCCTGTTTCTTCAGGTTTTCTTCTCGAAGTTATTTTAACTTTATAATCAGAACCTTTAAGTTGATTTAGCAAAGCTGTACCCAGTTGTCCTGTTGCACCTGTAACTAATATCCTCAATGACAACACCCCCATTTTCTGGATGATCTTTGTAATGTAATATTCAGATGTCGGGAGCTTTATTCAGTTTATCTGCCCCGTTTGTTCAATAAGAAAATCAACAGCAACATGTAACAGAGCCTATATAAAAAATTATATTATGGTCGTGTAAATTACCAGCAGCAAAGTAAAAATGGATACACCCCTAAAACGTTTTGCCAGAGACTAGACAACCTTCCATGAGTTTTAACTAACAAGTGAATCGATTCTACAAAAAGAACTATACGAGTCAGTTGACGTTTACAGGCTAAAATGTTTATGTGGTAAACTCGGCGGAAAGGGGCCCGGAGTATACGTATTCACTGTGTCGTCCATTTTACTGCAAATTTAAAGAGCCATTTTCATCAACAATCGGAGATAACCAGGTGCATTTCAGCCGATGATATGGTACGTACAAGACACATTCTACGTACGGAGCATTCGAACAGACAGAGATTGAACATGCCAGATATGAATCGTTATGGCCGGCTGTAATGGCGACTAAGATAAAGCAGATTCGGAATTTAGCTGGATATTATAACGGTACGCTCGACCATTACCCGTTTTGGTAATAAAATAAACCGAATACAAAAAAAGGCTGCGGACGCGACTCCGCAGCAAAAGACAGATGAGTGATGAAGGTAGGTGGTATGAACCTTGCTTATTGTTACCCGCTCTACAAAACGATAAACAGCAAGTATGAAATTTGCGAAATAAAGCTGCAACGGGCGATATACATAAAAAAAGGCTGCGGAAAATCCGCAGCAAATAGTGACACGTATGTAGAGAAATTAGGAGGTGGCAGGGTTACCACAGTGAATCCTTTACCCGCTGCGGCGAGAATTTAAACCAAATACATAAAAAAGCTGCGGAAGCTCCGTAGCAAAAACCAGCTGGATATGGTGCAACGATTGGTGAGGAATTCAATACGTTAGTATATCGCTGGTCAGAAACATCACTTTCTCCGCTTTGTATACGTCTGTGATGACGACAAAAAAGAAGCGCATTCGCAAGCTGCCAGGCTTCTTCAGCGGCTTGCTGAATAAGATGATGGACTGCTATGTACTCGGTGAAAAGAACCGTGTGCTTATGGAGGATGAAGACACACCAGCTAACCCTAAAATGAAAGCTCGGATAAATGTAAAGAAGCCGGAAAATATTAACCCGACCTCAACCTGCTAAATTAAGAATTAAGCGGTGTTATAAAGATGAATGCACTAATTTCACACAACGAAATATAAATGAATGTAGGAGTAGGTTCATCTATATCTTTCAGTACAAGGATATAGGAATCCACTCTTATTAATCTACCGGTAAATTCAACATCACTTTTAGTTATGACAGAAATAACTTGACTTTCTAATTTTCTTAATTCACTCTCGAGTCCGGGAATACAGCAACAGGCACACCGTTTCTCTTGTTGCTCAATATTTTGATCTTCTTGTGAAGAGGAAGACATTCTTTAATCACTCCTTTCTTTAATAATTTATGAAGAAGTGTTTAAGTTTGTAACGATAATTACCTAGGTTTAGATTGTTTTTTGAAGATATAGATCTATCCGCAGGCATTATTTGATGTGACTTGGATGAATTAACATATTTGACTGATAACTACCGCCATAAAAAAGGTGAGGTTTTAATAAAAGAAACCGCTAAATGACTAAAGTAATATTTCTTGGAGAGGGCTATTGTTTCGAGGAATGGCGGGGCGAGTTCGCTGTCATTTTAGTAAATACAGATCAAGCACAAGTTGAATCCTTTGTAAAAAGATTCCTGAAGAAATGAAAGAATATAATATAAATAAAAAGACGTAAAAATCAACATGTCGATTGGGTATGCAGTTAGTGGCCATTCTATAGGAGAAATGGACATTTTATTTGCTGAAGCTGATAAAAATATGTATGAAGATAAGAAAGCGAAAAAGGAACAACATCAAATTAAATTGGACCGAGATTACATAAATATTATAGGGATAATTTGATCGAAATTATGCACCATAAAACCAAGAAGCCAAAAGAAAATCAAAAGGTAAAATCATTTTAAAAAAGCTATTCTGATTAACGCGAAGGTTGCGGTCACTCGCGACGTGCTTCAGTTAGCTGGTATCTCGTTCACCTTTATGAACATACTCATTCAGCTCCTTTTATTTGTAAAGCAAATCGCCACACAAAAGGAAGGGGCTTTTTGCGGCGCCAGCATTTTCCGCGTATACATTCGTCCGGCTCATTCAAAATATAAAGAGCGGACTGTAAAGTGAAAGGAGCTGGGCAAGATGAAGAAATATGCACTTCTTAGGATGACGTTATTATCGGTTGTGGTCATACTGGCTGCCGGCTGTGCCAATCAAAATGAAGAGGCTCATCAGCTCGACTATGAAGAAACGAAAAAAATGGTTGTGGATATATTAAAAACCGACGAAGGAAAAAAAGCACTGCAGGAAGCGATAAAAGACAAAGAAGTTCGGCAGGAAGTGATCATGGATGAAAAAGTGATCAAAGAAACGGTTCAAACGACGTTAACATCTGATAAAGGCAAGGAGTTCTGGCAGAAAGCCTTTGAAGATCCTAAATTTGCCGAAACGTTTGCCAAAAGCATGAAAAAGGAACATGAAGCACTCCTCAAAGAGCTGATGAAGGACCCGGATTATCAAAAAATGCTGATCGACGTTATGAAAGACCCTGAAATGCAGAAAACGATGCAGACAGCGATGAAAAGCCAGGAATTCAGAAAATATCTTCAAGGCGTCGTAGAGGAAACGCTGGCCAGTCCTTTGTATAAGGCAAAAATGGAAGAAGCGATTAAGAAAGCGGCGGAAGAAGCGCAGAAAAAGGAGCAGGGCGGAAGCTAAGAAGTTTTAGCTTCCTGTTTTTTTGCCGTAAAGTCCCTTATTAAAGGGTCTTTTTTCTTATTTATAAATGTAAGCGATTTAATGGCTTCTTTTTCATTTTGGACATGTTTATACAAGTAAAAAGGGAGGTAGATGTAGTTTTACCTCCTGCACTTCTTTGCAACTAGGTACATATAAACAATAACGATCATGAAAGAGAGAGGGGATAAAATGAAGACAACGAAAGAAAATGGTACAGGGAGGCTTGTGTCTGTGGACGGAGCTTCTGTCGAAACAGAAGTGCCGCAGAAAAAACAGTCTTTATCTCAAAAAGCTTACTTAAAGCTCATTACGCTCATTTCAACATTCGGTGGTCTTTTGTACGGATACGATACAGGCGTGGTGAATGGAGCACTTCCTTTTATGTCAAGGGAAGACCAGTTGAATTTAACGCCGTTTACACAAGGACTTGTGACCAGTTCACTGCTTCTTGGAGCCGCGTTTGGAGCCGTATTTGGCGGAAGGATGTCTGATAAAAAAGGAAGACGGAAAACCATTTTAAGTGTTGCGTTTGTTTTTTTACTTGCTACAATCGGCTGCGCCGTTGCACCAAACGTGGAAATAATGGTTTTTTGCCGGATTGTATTGGGTCTCGCTGTTGGAGCCACTTCGGTTACCGTTCCCGCTTTTTTAGCGGAAATGGCACCTGCTGAACGCAGGGGGAGAGTCGTCACCCAGAACGAGTTGATGATTGTCACAGGCCAATTGCTTGCATACATATTTAATGCCGTTTTAGCCAATTCTTTCGGTGAACTTGCTCATGTCTGGAGATATATGCTTGTCATTGCGACCTTACCGGCGGTGGCTCTATGGATCGGGATGCTGATGGTTCCGGAAAGCCCGCGCTGGCTCGCTTCAAAAGGAAGATCAGTCGAGGCATTGAATGTACTAAAAAAAATTCGGGAAGCGCAGCGGGCGAAAACGGAATTTAATGACATTGAACATACGATTCAGGAAGAGGGAAAAATCAAAAAAGCGACTTTTAAAGATTTAAAGCTGCCTCACGTCCGCAGACTCGTTTTGATTGGAATCGGTATTGCGATGATTCAGCAGTTAACGGGCGTCAATTCGATTATGTATTACGGAACCGAAATTTTAAAAGACGCAGGATTTTCAACAGAAGCGGCTCTGGTCGGCAATATCGCCAACGGTGTGATTTCTGTATTAGCGACCTTTGTAGGTATTGCGCTGCTTGATAAAGTAGGAAGACGCCCAATGCTGTTTACCGGCATGGCGGGCACGAGTACATCCCTGCTGTTAATCGGGATCTTGTCTATTGTGCTGAAAGACAGCAGCATGCTTCCGTACATCATCCTTAGTCTCACCGTTGTTTTCCTTGCTTTTCAACAGGCTGCTGTTTCTCCGGTGACTTGGCTGATGCAGTCGGAAATCTTCCCGCTTCATCTGAGAGGGCTGGCAATGGGGATTACTGTTTTTTGTCTTTTCATGATGAATTTCCTTGTGGGACTGCTGTTTCCAGTTTTGTTTGACGCATTTGGTTTATCTAATACGTTCTTCGTTTTTGTTGGACTCGGTGTTTTATCACTTTTGTTTATTAAGCGGTTTGTACCGGAAACAAAAGGGCGTACACTTGAGGAAATTGAGCATTCCTTCCAAGTATCGGAAGAACGTTATCTGGCGGGAGCCAAAAGAAAATAAACGTATTGTTTTCCCCTTCATGCCTTTTCAAAAGGTATGAAGGGTTTTTTCATTTTCCTCTACTTATAGCCCTGTACATATGTAGATGGAGGAAGTGAAATGGAACGGTATCCAACCAGGTGGCTCTTATTATTTCGAGCAAAAAGAAATGGATTGATATGATTGTCGTTATTTGACGACCGAAAAAGATTGAATATGTAAACGCTTTCTTTTATAGTAGAACTTGGGTTGGATGGCACGCGTGGCCATCACGGTATTTGGCGTAGGCGGGGCCGATACTAAAGGCAGCAATAGGTGCAAGATACATCAGGGATCGTTTTTAAAAGTAAAACTTGAGGAAAGGCGGATGAAAAAGAAAGAGAGACTTTTAAAATATTTTGAACAAGACAGCCGAAGGCCGAAGCAAAAGAGATAAAGAAACACATGCTTTATTGAGAGAATAGATGATGGTACTTTTAAGCGCTTTTTATCCGAAATATGAATGAGAATGGCCGCAGACTAAAATAATGTGTAGATGAAAAGGTTTTATAAACACAAAGATTGCTATGAAAGAAAAATCTCGATTAGCAGCTTCCTGCTTTTTATCACTGCTGGATAAAACATCCTCGTTTTCTTCAAAGAATCATTATCAGGGATGAAGATTCTTTCGTTTACTTTTTAAACGGCTCATCATCAGATCCTCTTGAACAAAACTCTATCGGAAGGCCGTTGGTGTTAATGAACCGGCGGCCTTCTTTCAGTTTTGTCTGCTTTTTGTTTTTGATTACCCCATTGATTCCTATATGTTTTTCACCCGGACATTTTCTTTTTATATTTATATGTTGAAAGTTAAATAGAGAATAAAATAAAACAGCTTTTGAAAAGCTATTCATATAGTTGTAAAATAAATAAATATTCCTATTTAATGGGAACGTTTCTGGAAAATATGATATAATGCTCACAATACAATTGTATCGTGTGTGTGCGATTTGCTGTAAATGAGCAATAGAATCGAAATCTCCGATAAAGGCAAACTTTCCGAAAGGCAAGGACGCAAAGCCAAGGGTCTAACGTTTTAAACTATGACAGCCGGTTACCGAAAAGGATTGGATTATTGAAGTCAACAGGGTATCATATCATGCTTATAGCAGATAAAACTCTTTATTTATTGACGCTTCCTAATCTTTTTAGGGAGCTTTTTTGCATTCTGACTTTCATGAATCTTTACAGGGCCGGCTTCGCTTAAATTCATACCAGCAAGGAGTAGAGAATCGTTGAAAATTGGGACGAAACTATGGACAGGATTTAGTATAGGACTTGTTTTTGTCAGTATCATTGTTTCATTAGGCTTTGGACAGTTTTTTCAGTTTAAGGATACATTGCACGATTTAACCGGCAGCCAATACAAGAAACTCGATTTAACGACCACGATTCGAAGTGAAGGCAACGCCATTGCAAAATCTATGCGTGATCTGCTTATCGTTGATTCTTCTGCTGCGAAAGAGCAGCTCATAAATGAAATCGAGGACACGCAAGGAAAAATGGATACAAACCTATCCGAATTGGCTTCTATTACGACAAATAATGAAACAAAAGCTGCCGCTGAAAACCTTGAAAAGAACTATGTATCTTTTATTGATCTGAGCGACCAAATCATATTGGATGTTGAAGCTGGCAGAATGGCAGAAGCTTCGAGTTATTTAGCAGGAACAGGAGCGCAGATCGAAAAAAGCTTTTTTGAAAATATTAACGAGTTGAATGATTTATACGAAACAGGAATGGAAGAAAAATTGAATGCGTCTTTAAATGAATACAACAAGGCTTTACGTTACATGGGGTATCTTAGCCTGTCCACTTTAATCGTCGTGCTTGG
Source organism: Domibacillus sp. (assembly GCF_031181085.1). NCBI lineage: Bacteria > Bacillati > Bacillota > Bacilli > Caryophanales > Bacillaceae > Domibacillus > Domibacillus sp. The sequence goes on from NZ_JAPSLE010000002.1 coordinate 247,074, forward strand.
ATTTCTGATCTGGATGCAGCGCACTCTTACAGGCGGTTTACAACATGTCTCAAATGTAATGTTGAGCTTTGCGGATGGAAAAGCCGGTCTCTCAACGAGAATTCGCCTTAAACGCAAAGATGAAATTGGCGATGCAGCCAAAGCGTTTAATACAATGGCTCAATCACTGGAAGAACATGTACAAGAAATTGAAAATCAAGGATGGTTAAAAGCCAACCTGGCTGAAATCGCGACGAAACTGCAAGGGATGGAGTCTGTTTTCAGTGTAGCCAATACCTATATCCAAACCATTACTCCGCTTGTTGGGGGAGTTCAAGGAGTATTTTATTTAAAAGAGGAGGAGCAGGAGGATCTGCAGCTGGCCGGCTCTTATGCTTTTAAAGAAAGAAAGCATATGGAAAATCGGTTTTCTGTTGGCGAAGGCATTATCGGTCAATGCGCTCTTGAACAGCAGCCCATTCTGCTGAAAAAAGTGCCATCTGACTATATTACAATCCGGTCAGGGCTTGGGGAGTCGGCTCCTCTTTCCATTATGGCTCTTCCTGTCACGTTTGAAGGAAAGCTGTGGGGGGTGGCAGAGATTGCTTCTTTCGATGGTTTTACAGCCGTTCAGCAATCCTTGCTGACGGAAACCGCGCAGACGCTTGGAATCATTCTGGACAGCATTTACAGCAGAACGCAATTAGCCAAACTTCTTGAAGAATCCCAAGTAATGACAGAAGAGCTGCAGGTTCAAACGGAAGAGCTGCAAGTGCAGCAGGAAGAACTGCGGAAGCTAAATGAAGAACTAGAAGCGCAGGCAATGGAATTAAAAGCGTCGGAAGAATCTCTTCAGCAGCAGCAGCAGGAACTTGAATATATGAATGCAGACTTGGAAGAACAAAACAGCAAATATGAACAGAAAAACAGAGAGGTGGAAATGGCGAAGGCGGATTTGGAGCAAAAAGCAGAGCAGCTTGCCCTAAGCTCAAAATATAAGTCAGAATTTTTAGCCAACATGTCTCATGAATTGCGGACGCCGTTAAACAGTTTGCTTATTTTATCCCAGCTGCTGCTTGATAATCCACAGCGTAACCTGACAGAAAAGCAGCTGGAATTTGCCCGTACGATCCACTCTTCGGGAACAGATCTCCTGCATTTAATCAATGAAATCCTGGATTTAGCCAAGATCGAATCAGGGAAAATTGAAACAGACGCTAAACCAGTCTCCCTCGTCCAAGTGGCTGAAATGCTTCATGCTAAGTTTTCTTTTATGGCTGAACAGAAAGAAATTGATTTTAAAGTAGTAGTAGAGGAAAACGTCCCTGCTCACGTATTCACAGATTCTATGCGCCTGCATCAAATACTAAACAATTTGATCAGCAACGCCTTGAAGTTTACCGGGGAGGGACATGTAACAGTAAACATAAAACGGGAGGGTGGCCATATCTCGTTTATCGTCAGTGATTCAGGAATCGGGATCCCTAAAGACAAGCTGTCGTTAATTTTCGAGGCTTTTCAGCAGGTAGACGGCACGACAAGCCGCAAATATGGAGGCACAGGCCTTGGATTATCCATCAGCCTTGAGCTGGCCCGCCTGCTTTCTGGAGAAATTCATGTAGAAAGCGAAGAAGGAAAAGGAAGCACATTCCGTTTGTCTTTGCCGTATGAAGAAGCAAACCAGGTCCAAACCGTTCAAGCACCTGCATCATGGTTAATGGCCGAGGGACAGCTGGCATCCGCAGCTGAAGCGGCTGCGCCGGTAAGGGAAAAACCGGCTGGGACCCCGGAAAAGGAACAGGACGACTCGTTAAGAAAAAAGCTTCTCATTGTAGAGGATGAAGAGGGGCAGAGGATGAGCATAAAAGAGCTGATGAGCGTTTATCCAATTGATATCTATACAGCGGGAACCGGAGCAGACGCGATGCAGTCCTTAGCAGCGCATCGTTTTGACTGCATGATTTTAGATTTGCAGCTTGCAGATGTCTCAGGGCTTGACCTTCTTCAGCAACTGGAAAAACAGCCGGCCTTCAAACCTGCCCATATGATCATTCATACAGGCAGGGAGGTTACGATAAAAGAAGAAATCCATTTAAACAAGTATACAAACACGATTATTATCAAAGACACGATGTCGCCTGAAAGACTTCTTCAAGAAACGGCAGCTATCTTTCAGCTGCCGGCGGATTCCTTGCCGCAGAAAGCACAATCTGCCGCAGCTTCCATAACAGACAATGTGTTAAAGAAGAAAAAGGTTTTACTAGTAGATGACGACGTTCGCAATTTGTTTGCTGTATCGAGCATTTTAGAAGATCACGATATGAATGTGACTTTTGCGGAAAATGGGAAGGAAGCTCTCCGGCTGCTGGAAGAAGGCATGTTATTTGACTTGATTTTAATAGATATTATGATGCCGGAAATGGACGGGTATGAAACGATGCAGCATATCCGCCGGAAAATAAACTGGCGGTCACTGCCAATGATCGCTTTAACGGCTAAAGCGATGAAGGATGACCGGGAAAAATGCATAGAAGCTGGAGCATCGGATTATATAGCGAAGCCGATCAACCCGGAACAGCTCATTTCGCTGTTAAAAGTTTGGCTGTACGGACAGGGTGAAAAGCAGCATGAGGCATGAGGAAATAGAAAAGCTGGAAATAGAGCTCCTGTTAGAAGCGATTTTTCGAAGATACGGATATGATTTCCGGAATTATTCTTATCCATCGATCAAACGGCGTACCTGGCATCGAATTGCCGCAGAAAAACTGGCGGGTATCGCGGCGCTTCAAGAAAAAGTGATTCATGATCCGTCCTGTATGAACCGGCTGTTTTATGATTTTTCCATCAATGTGACAGAGATGTTCCGCGATCCATTATTTTTTCTTTCTATGCGTGAAAACGTGATGCCGCTGCTGCGGACCTATCCTTTTATCCGCATTTGGGTGGCGGGATGCTCGACCGGCGAGGAAGTGTATTCGCTGGCTATTTTGTTAGAGGAAGAGGGTTTGCTGGCAAAGTCTAGAATCTATGCCACGGATATGAATGCCCGCGTCTTAAAGCAAGCTGCAGAAGGGCTGTTTTCACTGAAAACAATGAAAGATAACACAGATAACTATATTAAAGCAGGCGGGAAACGGGCATTTTCTGAGTACTATACGGTGAGATTAAACGAAGCAGTGTTTCATTCGCGGATTAGAGAATGCCTTGTGTTTGCCCAGCACAATTTAGTGACAGACAAGTCTTTTAATGAATTTCACCTTATTTTGTGCCGGAATGTTTTAATTTACTTTAACCGGACGCTCCAGGAGGGGGTTCACGATTTGTTTTACAACAGCTTAAGCCCTTTCGGATTTTTAGGCCTGGGAAACAAAGAAAGCATCCGCTTTACAAAACATGCAAAGCATTATGAGGACGTGGATGTTCAAGAAAAGATCTATCGAAAAATAAGGTAAATGCAGACAAGAAGGTAGGGAAATGAACGTGGATAAGAAAAGCAAAATTTTATTAGTTGATGATCGTCCAGAAAATTTATTTGCCTTGGAATCTGTTTTAGAAAATGATTCTTATGAGCTTGTGAGTGCGTATTCAGGAGAAGAAGCCTTAAAGCTGTTATTGAAGGAAGAATACGCCGCTATTTTGCTGGATGTGCAAATGCCCGGGATAAATGGCTTTGAAACAGCCAAAATTATTAAAATGCGGGAGAAAACGAAACATATTCCCATTATTTTTGTGACGGCTATTAACAAAGAGGTCGAACATGTTTATACGGGCTACTCTGTGGGTGCCATTGATTATATGTTTAAACCGTTTGAACCGGAAACACTCCGGGCTAAAGTCAGCCGGTTTGTAGATATTTATCAAAGCCAGAAATTGCTGAAAAAGAAAAATGAGGAATTGCAGCAAGCCCACATGGAGCTTTCGTCTCTGACTAAAGAATTGGAAAAAACAAAATCCTTATATGAGGTAATCAGTGAAACCCATTTAGATGCCATTATTGTTTTTAATGAAAAAGGCAAAATTATTATGGCCAACCCTGCCGCCCACCAGATTTTTCAGTATGAAGGGATGAAACTGGCAGGTCAGCCGATTGAGATGCTCCTGCCGTTTTTTCAAGCGGAGGGATACAGGCAAACAGAAAAATTAGTTGAAAAAAAGGGAAAGAAACGCGACAGCAGTACTTTTTCAACTGAATTGCAAGTGGCACAGGCATATGTGGAGCAGGGAAAAGAGCGAATTTTTGTTTGTGCCATGCGTGACATTACGGAAAGAAAAGAGCAAGTGGCAAAATTAGAATACCAGGCTACACACGATTCTTTAACGAACTTGCCCAATCGGTATTTTTTATACAAATGTTTAAAAGAAATGGTTGAGGGGCATTGTGCGGAAGAACCATCGTTTGCCCTCATCTTATTGGACTTGGACCAGTTTAAAACGATTAATGATACGCTTGGCCACCATATGGGCGACCAGCTTTTAAAAGAAGTAGGATACTGCCTCCGGCATGTAAGCAGCACCGGAGACATTGTGGCCCGGCTTGGCGGTGATGAGTTTGCCCTGCTGGTGAAGGATGCGGCAAAGGAAAACGTAATGGCAGTTATTCAGCGTATCCAGCGCGTGTTATCTCAGCCATTTATGATTGAAGGAAAACCTCTTACCGTTCATTACAGTGCAGGGATTGCCCTGTTTCCTGAACATGGGATTGATGAAGAAACCTTGTTCCGTAAAGCAGACATCGCTATGTATACAGCTAAAACAAGCGGCAGCGGCTATTCTTTTTATACGGACGATCAACAGCAGCAATCGAATCTGAATCAAGTGATGCTGATGGGGGAATTGGGCTCTGCTATTCAAAATAAAGAGCTGCAGTTGTACTATCAAGCTAAAGTGGATATTAAATTGAATATGGTAGTAGGGGTGGAGGCGCTTGTTCGGTGGAAGCATCCGAAATTAGGGTTGATTTTTCCTGATGAATTTATTCCGCTCGCAGAGCAAACGGGATTAATTCATTCACTTACCCTTGATGTGTTCGACCAGGCGGCCTGCCAAATTCGACAGTGGCTGGATAATGGATTAAATCTCACTATTTCCGTTAACCTCTCTGTCCGCAATCTGCAGGATGAGGGGCTTCCGGAAAAGCTCAAAGCGGTTTTAGATAAGTACCAAGTGCCTCCTCAATGTTTTACTCTTGAAATTACGGAAAGCATTATTATGACGAACCCTGAGAGAGCGATGCAGGTGTTGACACAATTACATCGTATGGGGGTAGTGCTGTCTATCGATGATTTTGGCACCGGCTACTCTTCTCTGGCTTACTTAAAGCATTTGCCTGTTAATGAAATTAAAGTCGATAAATCATTTGTGATGGATATGATGCATGATGGGAACGATATGATTATTGTTAAATCCATTATCCATCTAGCACATAACCTATCGTTAAGGGTAACCGCAGAAGGAGTAGAAAACGAGGGAATACTAGAAAAGCTTCGAGAATTTGAGTGTGATACAGCCCAGGGGTATTTCATCAACAAGCCTTTGCCTGCCGATCAGGTTTTTCAATCACTGGAAAAATCTGCATGGAAAGTGAGAAAAGTGAATTTAATATAAGAGACACTGTACATAAACAGGGAGAAAAAGAAAGCTTGAATAAGCTTTCTTTCAGACTGTAAACAAATGATAGGGATGACCGTGCACATGAATGGAATGGGATAGATCGGCGGCGTCCAGGCAGCTCCGCTTTCATGGGGCAGGTGCTGAGCCCGGCTCCACTGGTATCCGCTGCCCTCCCGCCGCCAAGTGGCTTGCGACAAGATGATATAAGAGCGAATAAGGTCGCAATCTTTCTGTTTAAAAAAGAGAAAATGTCTATTCGTTTTTTGCTTATGGATTTTCCACACTGCCCTAAGAGGCGCGAAATCCGGCAGGCTCGACTTATCGGCTCTTTTTTAAAGCGAAAGAATTTTGCTGCACACTGAGAATGCCTAAATAGACGTTCTTTTTCTTTTAGTTACTGTTCGCTTTCATTTATTCATTATATTCGTATTTCACCATTCCATAGCCATTACTCCATTGATTCAGCGCGTTTTTTGATTTTTGTTTTTTACATTTGTTTGTACTGCACTTTTGTATGGATCGTGTACGCTAAAAGCGCTTTTTAAAACGCTGGAATCGACCGAACGTGTATACAAAGCACAAATCCGGGGAAACTGTCGATGATTGCTGGCAAAGCGAAAGGAGAGAGACTATGAAGCGGAAAGCCACAAGAGACGCGGTGGAAAAATATGCGAAAACACCAAAGAAAAACGTAGAAGAAACCGATTATTCCGTTGAATTTGCCCACGGAGAGGATCCGATGAAAGGGGCAAACCGCAATTCGAAATTGGGGCGAAAAGGAAGAGGTTAAACATAAGAAAAGAGGAGGAAAAGGGCATTGTCACAAAACAACCAATTTAAGCCGGGACAAAAAGCGCCGAATAATGGTGTTTACATTGAAATCGGTGAAACAGGTTCCTCGGTCACCAATCCTCAAAAAATCGAGCTGAAAGCAGGCGATGATTTTCCAGACACAACCAATAAAGACCGAATTTGGACAAGACATACAAAATCATAAAGCGAGCAGCCCCTCTTAGATTTCTTCTCTAAGAGGGCTTTTTGGCGCGTGAAAAAAGAAGCCTTTTTACTTTATTTGCATATAAAAGGGACAAGCCGCATACATTTGATCATGAGAAGCAAATGTTTTTTTAGAGGAGAGGGGACGGGAATGGAGATGAAAGAAGACATTCAATTTATAAGGGATATTATGGTAGATAAGATTGAGGAATTAAATGACGTGATTGAAATGGGCGGCACGCTCAGTCCTAAAGTGGAATTAACCTTTGCTATCGGCCTTCAAAGTCTGCTCAGTCAGTCGATTCAAAAAGGAGATAAAGCGGGCAGAAACAATCCGCCTCCTGCCAAGAAGTCAGAATATGAGACACTTTCTTCTATTGCGAACAAGTAGCGGATGGACAAGCGATTAAAAACGGATCCATAAAGGATCCGTTTTTGATTAAAGAAATGTTCGTTGTACTTTATGCCAGAAGGAATTGTTTTTTAATTTAACCGTTTTAATAATGCTACCGGTCATTTCTACTTCAATGTTTTGAATGTTTTGGATGCTGAGCGCTTCATTGTCCAGGCCGATAACCGGGTAGTTATTGCCGTCTTGTGGGATGCTCAGCGTCAGCTTGCGGTCGCTGTGTAAGATAAATGATGAACCGAGCGTACGGAATTGGTTATTGTTTAGAGATGCCATTTCATTCACCTGCATACATGGAATGCGAGGGTCTACAACTGCTCCGTTTAAGGACCGGTTGTAAGCTGTGCTTCCCGTTGGTGTAGAAACAACAATGCCGTCACCGCGGAACGTTTCAAAGTGAAGGTCATCAATATGTACGTCCATGACTAATGTTTTAATAATGGAAGAGCGAACGGACAGCTCGTTCAAGCATTTGAAATGGGATTCACCGTCGATATGCACATCTATCACTGGATAGCGGCGCACTTCCACTCCTGCCGTTTGAATCGCTTCGATCATTTTTTCCGTATCGTGAATGTGAAAATCGCAATACAAGCTTGCTTCCACTTCGTCTGTTACACCGACGTATAAGCAGTCATCACGAAATCCGGATTTGCGGACCGCCTGCAAAAACGCTCCGTCGCCGCCAACCCCCACAATAATATTGGCTTCTTTGTAATCATCCACTACGACAAATCCCTGTTCTTCAGCAAGTGTAATCAGCTTTTGAATGTCAGGCAGTTTTTCAGGATCTTTTTTATACGAAAAAAACATGTTTCTTCTTGATTCCATTGGCTAAAACTCCTTTATCGTACAAGATACTTCCATTCTAATGTATAAGGGCGGCAATAGTAAAGGAGGACGCCAGGTGAAAAAAGCAATTATGATCGGTGCTGGAATCGGGGGCCTGGCTGCCGCTGTTACATTACAGTCAAGAGGCATACATACAACGGTTTTTGACGAAAACCGCACGCAGGCGGCAAAATGATGAGTGTAGATGCAAAAGGCTTTCATTTGCTGTACCGGAGGCATGACCCATCCGGGCGGGGGAAGCCCGGGTGATTACGCTAAGCGGACTGAATGTGCCTTTTTATTAAATGTTCCAAAACCCATTACGGGGAATCGGAAAGGTGGATCTGGAACACATAGGCATTCATATGTTAACGAAGAACGGGAGAGTCATCTCTCTTAAAAATGGTTTCATCATTATGCGTAAAGGGGCGGGCAATAAAATACACGCTCTGGTTTCAGCAGGCACGCTTATCTTTATTAAAGCTTTTTAAGAAAAGGGAAGAATTGCTTTGCCTGCCGACCCTGTCATCCCGCCTGGTAATACGCTGCATACGCGTTTAGAAAAGAATGGAAAGGGAACGTTTCTACTAAACAAGTAAGCGCAGGAGGGAAACAGCTTGGCAAACGAATGGTGGAAAAGGGCAGTCATTTACCACATATATCCCCGCAGTTTTCAAGACAGTAACGGAGATGGGATTGGTGATTTACAGGGTATCATCTCGAGGCTGGATTATGTGAAAAAACTGGGGGTGGATGCGATTTGGCTTTCACCGGTGTACCAGTCGCCGAATGTCGACTATGGATATGATGTATCGGATCACCGTGCCATATCAGAAGACTATGGCACGATGACAGACATGGAGGAATTGATTTTTGAAGCAAATCGCCGCGGGCTGAAAGTAATTTTAGACATTGTCTACAATCACACATCAGATCATCATCGCTGGTTTTTAGAAGCGAAAAAGTCGAAAACGAGCCGGTTTCGGGATTTTTACCATTGGCGCCCCGGCACCCCCGATGGCCCGCCTTCCGACTGGATGTCTACCTACAATACAAGTGCGTGGGAATTTGATGAAAAAACGGGTGAGTATTATCTGCATATGAACAGCCGGCGGCAGGTGGATTTAAACTGGGAAAACCCGAATGTCATCCATGAAGTAAAAGAAATGATGATTTTCTGGATCCGAAAAGGCGTCTCTGGATTTCGGATCGACCAGCTTGGCCACATTAATAAAAAGAAATCGCTGCCGTCATACGAACAATATGTAGACAAAGAAGCAAATCCCCATTTTGAAATCATTAAAGATGAAGGGGCTCATCCATACATCCATCACTTAAACGAAGCCGTTTTTTCAAAATACGGCATAATGACGGTTGGAGAAAGCGGCTCGGCTACGCCGGAAGAAGCGCTTTTATACACCGATCCGGATCGGCGCGAAGTGAATATGGTGTTTTCCTTTGACCACCTGCAGGTTGAAGAAGGGGACCCGGAATCCGATGTAAAAGTAAATGTGGTCCAGTTAAAAAAAGTAATGGGAAAATGGCAGAAAACTTTGGAGAAAAAGGGCTGGAATACGCTGTTTTGGTGCAATCACGATGAGCCGCGCATTGTCACGCGTTTTGGAGACGAAAGCGAGCACCGTGCAGCATCTGCTAAAATGCTGGCCGCAACACTGCATATGATGAAAGGAACGCCTTATATTTACCAGGGAGAAGAAATCGGCATGATAAATGCAGATTTTGAAGGAATAAACGAGTTTCGGGACAGCAAGTCCATTACCGAATTTCACCAGCGGCATTATGAACAAGACGAGGACAAAGAAAGCGTGCTGGCCGACTTAAATAAAAGAAGCCGTGACCAGGCAAGAACGCCCATGCAGTGGAATGATGGGGAAAATGCTGGCTTTACGGAGGGAGAACCATGGATTAAGGTCAATGATAACTATTTAAGTGTGAATGTAAAGCAGAACCTGGATGACCCGGAATCGGTTTTTTGGTTTTACCATAAACTGATTCACCTTCGGAAAACAGAACCGGTCGTTACCGAAGGAACCTTTGATTTAATGGCGCCAGATCATCCGTCTGTTTTTGCTTATACGCGGACAGGAGGGGGCGAAGTACTGCTTGTCATTAGTCATTTTGGCAAAAATCTGGTTTCTTTTTCAGTAGACAGGGAGCAGATAAGCGGCCTGTCCGGTCACCTGCTTTTATCCAATTACACGGTGGAGGACGACGCATCATCCTTGGAGAAGCCTTTTGAGCTGCGTCCGTATGAAACAAGGATTTATCTGTTTAAAGAAAGGGAAAAAGAACGATAAAAAGCCGGCTGCTGATGCAGCCGGCTTTTTTTGGGATTTTAAATTGTCTCAGTTAAATGAGCGTCACGGTAAAAACTCAACGCTTTACTAGTGAAGGAGTATGTGGACGAGGATAATTGGAATTGTTTGTTACGCTTCCATTGCCTGTTCGTTTTCCTGATCGTTACGCATTAAATAAAGCGTGAAGAGGTCTTTCGGTACTTCATATAAATCAAATACAGCTTCGTTTTGATTTAATTTAGCATACACATCGGGCCGTGTTTCATTAGCCAAAACAACGTAAGGCAGTTTTTCTGCCGCTTTGCGCGAGCGGATATTGACTTTGCGAATGGACATATAAACCGATTCAATGTCCATTTCATAAAACAGCTCTCTGAAAAACTCTTCTTTGGCTGGTGCATTGTAGCCTTTGCCGTGATAAGGCTTGCCGAGCCACGTGCCGAGAAAGCCGGCGCCATTTTCAATATCATACAAGTTGATCGTGCCGATTGGGCTGCCCCATTCGTCAAGAATCGTCCGCGAAATCAGTTCACCCCGTTCTTCCGCTTCAATCGTTTGCTTGGTGGCAAACACAAACTCCTCGTATGAGTGGACTTTTTGGCGCACAAAAGGGAACACATCCGGGTGCGTCATCAAATCAAATAAAACATGACTTTCATGAACATCGCGTTTCTTCAACATTTTCTTTCCCTCCTCTGTTTTACACAACGAGGGCATAGCGGTTCATACGTGTCCCGATCCACCCTCGAAATTTTTTAAAAAACAAACAAGACCGTCACAACTGCAGCCTGTCCATAAAAAAATTCCGGGATGGGAATCGAACCCATTAGAACCGATAGAAGAAACCGGTGGCGCACCATTTGCCTTCCCAACACAACTAGCATTAAAATGTCGTCGTTAATCACATCATATAAAATTTTTACCCATTTGAAAATAGATTTTAAACGCAAATTAAAAATTTTTTCGACACGATTTTAAATTTTAATTGAAAATGCTTTTCATTACTCTGTAATGATAGGAAAATCCAATATGCACCGGCTCGTATGCACTAAGAATGTGCAGATCCGATTGCCGAAGTGCTTGGCGATACAGACCCGAAAATGGATGAGAATGAAGGTGATGTTTCCGAAACCGATTTGACAGGTTATCACCGGATTGAAAAAGGACTGTAGGTTGGCGGTACAACTAAAGGGTGCGCGCAATACGCCCAGCAGCTGATTGATAACACGAAGCTGCTTCGTGCAAAAGTGGAAACGGTTGAAGTAATGCTGGATCTTTTCATTACAGGAGCCGTCGATTTATTGAATGAAGTGCCGACACCAAAAGTAACAGATGAAGAAGACCGGTATTGACATACGGATTTGTATGATGTGGCAGCAAATGTAGAGGGAGTGGAAAAAATCTTTTCCCTGCTGCAGCCGGAACTGAAGAAAAAAGATGAAGCGCCGTCGACTGAAATCGAATCATAATTCGATGACGTATATACGCTGCCCAACAATCAGAAAAAAGCACAGGCACAGTGCCCTTTTAAGGAACACACCAGGCGGGCATTACAGCGCCTGCCTAAAACCTTAACCACCACAGAGCGGGCAGAAGTGATCACTCTTTTAAAAGAATGGGCAGCTGCCGCTGCTCAAATGGACGCAGGGAAATCGATCGGCCGGCCGGCTGAAAATGCACCTATGCCGCCTGAAGATACAGGGGCAGCAGACGGCTGGATGTCTGGAGACACCTATATGGTTGTGCGCCGTGTACAGATGTTTATCGAAGTGTGGGTTTGGACAGCATTGAAAGAACAGAAGGCGGCATTTGGGCGCCGCCGCTCAAGCGGTGCACCGCTGGAAGGGAAAGACGAATTTCAAAAAATTAATCTTTCTAAAAGAGACGAAACAGGCCAAAAGCAAATACCGCCGAATTCCCATACAGCGCTTGCGCATGGAGATGGAAGCATCAAAATTCTGCGCCAATCGTATTCGTACGTGGATAGACTGGATCCAAAAACAGGCAGCTTTGACGCAGGGCTTTTGTTTATGAGTTTTCAGCTGAGCATTCGAAAGCAATTCATGCCATTGAAACACGCCTGGCAAATAGCGATAAGCTGAATGAATAGACGACGATCCACCGGGGGATTGCTGTATTTGCCTGCCTGGTGTGAAAAAGGGAGGCTGGCCCGGTGAAACGTTATTTTCTTAAAGTGGCTGCTGTTTTCGTTAGTATATGCGGAATAAAGATACAAAGTGCATCGGCAGCAACCGGTGCGGACGCTTTATTTGTGACGGTTGGCGAGGCGATGATGAAAGGGCTGACGGGCATCGCCGCTGTTGTAGTGATGGGGGCTGGCATCTGGCTGCATGGAAAGTCAAATATTGCAAAGTGGAACGCTTTTATGAAGCAGTTGGTGGGAAAAGCCGCAGCGTCAGGAAGCATCTTGTCCTTTGCGTTTATCAGCTTTTTATCGGTATTTAGAGAGGGTGCCGAAATGCTTATTTTTTATTCCGGCATGGCGCCGGATATGAGTGCAGAGGCACTTGCCGGCGTTGTATCTATTTTTCACAGGCGCAGCTCTGTTAATCTAAGTATTGGCCTTTAACATTTTGGATAAAAGCATTCATTCTCTTCAGGCTGCAGGAGTCATTGATACTCATACAGCTCCAGCTGTGCCGTTTATTGATGTAATTGGCTTATACCCGACGCTTGAAACGATGCTGCCGCAAGTTATTCTACTTATTATCATGGTCATTTTGGCGCTTTGGTTTAAAAAACAGGAATCAGCTGCTTGACAGTATATCGAAACAAAGTTCATAATGGTAACAACATTCGAATAAACCTTTCCGGGGCAGGGTGCAACTCCCGACCGGCGGTGTTGGGCATTGAGGCCCTCAGTCCGTGACCCGCATCATGTGCATGCGGTGGATCTGGTGTGATTCCGGAGCCGACAGTGAAAGTCTGGATGGGAGGAAAGGACAGTGTACGTTTTCTGAATTTTTGGAAGGGAAACGTTTATTTCTTGATGCTAAAAGCCCCGTATTGACTGTCAATGCGGGGCTTATTTTGTCTAGCTCCAGGCGCCATCGGAGGTCCACACGATGTGGATCACAAAAGCGTTGCGGCATGATGCTGCGTTTTAGCTTTTGTTCCTTATGAGCCGATAAGCAGGCGCCTTGCGCTTTTCTTGTGTACAGGCGGTATTTTGACTAAGGAGGATGGCTCTTCTCGTGAATAAAGAACAATATATGAATCTTGCTCTTTCGCTCGCCGAAAGCGCGGCTTACCAAACATCACCAAACCCTCCTGTGGGCGCAGTTGTCGTCAAAGACGGCCGAATTCTCGGAATGGGTGCTCATTTAAAAGCAGGAGAAGCTCATGCAGAAGTGAATGCGCTCATGCAGGCGGGTGATGCGGCACAGGGAGCAGATATTTATGTAACACTTGAACCGTGTGCCCATTTCGGCAAAACACCGCCTTGTGCAGATCTTATTATTGAAAAAGGTTTGCGCCGTGTGTTTATTGCTGCGGTTGACCCCAATCCGCTTGTAGGCGGCAAGGGTATTCAAAAGCTTCAGGAAGCTGGTATTGAAGTTGAAACTGGCGTTTGTGAACAACGGGCACTTGAAGTATTAACACCATTTTTTCATTTTATCCAAACAAAACGGCCTTATGTGACGATTAAAACTGCTGTTACCGCCGACGGCAAAACGGCTGCCCATACCGGGCACAGCCGCTGGATCACAAGTGAAGCCGCCAGAGAAGACGTACACCTTCTCAGAAGCCGTCATGATGCCATCCTAACAGGTATCGGCACGGTCCTGCTTGACAACCCGCTCTTGACTTCCCGACTGCCCCAGGGAGGAAAAAACCCGATTCGAATTTTACTGGATACGCATTTGCGCGTTCCGCTTGGTTTTCACATTGTTCAAAATAAAGAAGCAAAAACGATTATTTTCTGTGCGTCCGACGCCCAGACAAAAAAACAGCGTGCATTAGAAGACGAAGGGGTTACGGTGATCCGGCTGCCTCATATGTCGATTGATGCGGTGCTGGATGAGCTCGGCAAAATGAACATTATGACACTGTTTGTAGAAGCAGGTGCTGAAATGAACGCCTCCTTTTTAGACATCGGTGCGTTCAACCGGCTCATTATGTATATGGCGCCAAAACTGATCGGCGGCAAATCGGCTCCATCTTCTTTTGGAGGATTGGGCGGATCGTCGATGGATGAAGCACTCGACCTTGCTTTTGTTTCAATGGAGCAAGTAGGACCGGACTTGAAAATTGTCATGGAAAAAAGGTGATCCTATGTTTACAGGAATTATAGAAGAACTTGGCACAGTCGAACGAATTGTGCGCGGAGGCCGGTCGCTGCAGCTTACCATTGCCGCCAAAAAAGTGCTGGAGGATGTTCACCTTGGCGACAGTATTTCAGTCAGCGGTGTTTGTTTAACCGTTACGACTTTTACAAAAACTCACTTTACCGCTGATGTAATGCCTGAAACCTTTACATCTACCGCTCTTGCTGCTCTTACGCCGGGAGCGCGTGTGAATTTAGAAAGAGCGATGGCGGCTAATGGCCGGTTTGGTGGACATTTCGTCTCCGGACATGTAGATGGCGTCGGTCATATTGTCTCAAAAAAGCACGAAGAAAATGCCCTGTACGTGACGATCTCGTATCCAGAAGAGCTGAGCCGCTACTTTTTGTATAAAGGCTCCGTCGCTCTGGATGGTACTTCTTTAACGCTTTTTGGGGTGACAGACGAAGGGATTACCGTATCTCTTATCCCGCATACACAGGACGAGACCATTTTAGCTTCTAAAAGTGTGGGTGATCCAGTGAATATTGAATGCGACATGCTCGCGAAATATGTCGGCAGTATGCTGGAGAAAAAAGAAGCGCCGAAACGCGGCATTACCATGGATTTATTAAAAGAGAACGGTTATTTGTAAGGAGGAATATCCATGTTTTCGACAATTGAAGAAGCGATTGCGGATTTAAAAGAAGGTAAAGTCATCATTGTAGTAGACGATGAAGACCGTGAAAACGAAGGCGACCTTGTCGGCATCGCCGAACTTGTGGACGGTGCCATGATTAATTTTATGGCAAAAGAGGGCCGCGGCCTTATTTGCGTGCCGATTGAAGAACAAATTGCGAACCGGCTTCATTTCCACTCTATGGTGGAACGCAACACGGACAGCCATGGAACGGCGTTTACAGTCAGTGTTGACCATATCAATACGACAACCGGCATCAGTGCATTTGAACGGGCGGATACCGTAAAAGCGATGGTGGACGATGCGGCTGTGCCTGCTGACTTTAAACGGCCGGGACATGTTTTTCCGCTGATTGCCAAGTCAGGCGGCGTGCTGCGCAGAACCGGCCATACCGAAGCTGCCGTAGACCTTGCCAAGCTTGCCGGATACAAGCCGGCTGGTGTGATATGCGAAGTGATGAATGATGATGGAACGATGGCCCGTCTGCCGGAGCTTGAAGTGATGGCGGAAAAATTCGGCCTGAAAATCATCACGATTGAACAGCTTGTTGCTTACCGCCGCGGTCGTGAAACGCTTGTCCGACGCGAAGCGGATATTCAGCTTCCAACGGATTTTGGGCAGTTCCGCGCGGTTGGCTATGAGGAAGATTTAACAGGCCAGGATCATGTAGCGCTTGTAAAAGGAGATATTTCCGGTGAGGAGCCGGTGCTTGTCCGTGTTCATTCGGAATGCCTGACAGGCGATATCTTCGGCTCACACCGCTGCGACTGCGGACCGCAGCTTCATGCTGCCCTTGCACAGATCGAAGAAGAAGGCCGCGGCGTGCTGCTTTATATGCGTCAGGAAGGCCGGGGTATCGGACTGATTAACAAGCTGAAAGCATACGAGCTTCAGGAGCAGGGCTATGACACGGTCGAAGCAAACGTAAAACTCGGATTTAAAGACGATCTGCGTGATTACGGCATTGGCGCCCAGATTTTGCGTGACCTTGGCATTTCCAAAATGCGGCTGTTAACAAACAACCCGCGCAAAGTTACCGGTTTAAACGGGTACGGTCTTGATATTGTCGAGCGTGTGCCGATTGAGATGCCGGCCAACGATGATAACCGCAGTTATTTAAAAACGAAAATCTCAAAGCTTGGCCACTTATTACATGTAGAAGAGGGGAATAAATAATGGGAAAAACATTTGAAGGACATTTAATTGGAGCAGGATTGAAAGTAGGCATCGTTGCCGGCCGTTTTAATGAATTTATTACAAGCAAACTCATTGCAGGAGCAGAAGATGGATTTATCCGCCATGGTGTAGACGCAGACAACATTGACATCGCCTGGGTGCCGGGGGCATTTGAATTGCCGCTCGTTGCGAAAAAAATGGCGGAAAGCGGAAAGTATGACGCTGTTATTACACTCGGTGCTGTTATTCGCGGAGCCACTGCTCACTTTGATTATGTCTGCAATGAAGCAGCAAAAGGAACTGCCCAGGCTGGCATGCAAACGGGAGTACCTGTAATCTTTGGTCTTTTAACAACGGATACGATTGAGCAGGCGATTGAACGTGCCGGTACAAAAGCGGGCAATAAAGGCTGGGACTCAGCGATGTCTGCTATTGAAATGGCGAACTTGCTCCGCTCATTTGACGCGTGATATAATGGCCTTTGTGGCTGGCTGCCAGACATTCGTCTGACAGCACAGCGGGTAGGGAGAGGGCGCTTCACAGTAAGCAGGTTTTAACAATGAATGGAGGAATTTTTAAGCTTCGCGAGCACGGAACAACCTTCGCGAAGGAATGGTCTGCGGGTGTAACGGGCTTTTTAACCGTTATTTACATTATCGCAGTGAATGGGCTCATTTTATCTGAAGCAGGCATGCCATTTGAGGCTGCTGCTGCTGCGACAATCGTGTCAGCGGCTGCAGGCTGCTTGATCATGGCGCTCTGGGCAAATGCCCCGATCATTATCGTGCCGGGCATGGGGATTAATGCCATGTTCACGTATACGTTTGTTGAGGAGATGGGCATGACATGGCAGCAGGCACTTGGCGTTACCGTTATATCGGGCCTTTTATTTGCCGTCGTGACATTTACGCCGCTTGCCGCCAAGTTAAACAGCGTGGTGCCGGCATCCTTAAAAGAAGCGATCACGATTGGCCTCGGTTTATTTCTGATTGTAATCGGCGTAGAGAAAGCCGGATTTTCCTGGGCTGCTCTCTTAACGCTTCTTGTAGCGGTAATTCTTTATTGGCGCAAGGTGCCGGGAACGTTCATCTGGGTGATTGCAGCCGGAACCGGCATTGCCTGGCTGTTCGGCAGTCTCCCGGAGGCATCGGGCAATGTTGGGGTCAAAAGCTATACGGAAGTATGGGGCGCCTGGACGATTCAAGGCCTGTCCCCGTTTGTTTTTATACCAGCGGTTTTTTCACTGACGATGGTGCTGGTGTTTGAAAACATCGGGCTTGTGCACGGGCATTTGAATTTGGCCCGGCAGCCGGAAAAATTCAAGCGTGCCATCCAGGCAAATGCTGCTTCTGTTGTGGCAAGCGGGCTGGCCGGATCAAGCGCAAACGTATCAGCTGTGGAAAGCGCAGCGCCGATTGCATCCGGCGGGCGGACTGGCTTAGTGCCGCTGACGGCTGGACTGCTGTTTCCGCTTGCTTTTATCGCAGCGCCATACTTAAATAGGGTTCCGGGTTCTGCGGTTGCTCCGATTTTGATCATTATCGGTATGCTGATGACGATGAACATCCGCCGCCTGCCCGTTTCAGACTGGACTGAATTGATTCCAGCCCTGGCGATTATCGCCATTATCCCGCTTACCTCAAGCATTGCAGACGGTATTGCGGCTGGCTTCATTTTATATCCTATTTTAAAAATGACCCGCGGGCGATTCCGCGAAGTGCCTGTTTCGATGTATATTATCGCGGTGCTTTTCCTAATGAATACAATTGTTCACTAAAAACCCGCCTCTTGCAGGCGGGTTTTTTCTTTTGTTAAAAATGGCACAAACCCTTCGAAATGCAACACCAATGGGTTCAAATCTGCTATACTAAACAACAAATCAGCTGTGAAAGAGGGAGTTATGTTGGAGATTTCGTATATTAAAGGCCATGGGTCGGGAAATGATTTTATTTTGATCGATGAGTGGACGAATGCATATACATTTACAGAAGAGAACCGCCGCGATCTCGCTTTAGTGCTTTGCGACCGGGAAAAGGGCATTGGCGCCGATGGAATTGTATTTGTGATGGAAAGCGCGCATGCCGATGCGAAAATGCGTATTTTTAACAGTGACGGTTCGGAAGCGTCCATGTGCGGCAACGGGCTGCGTCTGCATGGACGGTACGTGCTGGATAAACTTGGGAAAAATGAGATTATCGTTGAAACAAATAAAGCCGATCTTTATGTGAAGCGGGACGGCGATATTTATGAAGGCGTGCCGGCATACCGTGTTCAAATTTCACCGGTCTTGTTTAATCTTGCAGATTTGCCAATGACGATCGGAAAAGAACATTTGTTTAATGAAGTGGTGCCCGAACTGTCTGATTCTATCCGGTTCTCTGCGCTTGCCGTACCGAACCCTCACTTAATTGTTGTGGCAGACCGGGAGCTTATTGCTTCAGATGAGCAAAAACGGATTTCAGAAATGCTGAACGGGAAAAACGACATTACGCCAGATGGTGTAAACGTCAGCTTTGTGTATCCAATCCAAAAAAGAACACTATATGTGCGGACGTTTGAGCGCGGCGTCGGTTTTACCAATGCATGCGGTACAGCGATGTCCGCTTCTACGCTGACTACATGCCAGCTCGGCTTAAATGAAATGGAAACGCCTATTGACGTATACAACAACGGGGGAAAAGTCCGCTGCGAAGTGCACGTGCATGAAGACGGACAGTACTCTATTGATTTAATCGGAAACGGAACATATATGTTCGGCGGCACAATCAGTATTGACCTTGATACGCCGGCTCATTTTACCGTTCATAACCAGGAGGCGTTTGCTGAACAAAATGCCTATGAGCAATTGCGCGAGGAAGTAGAATCGTATCTGGCTTCAACCGTTTTTTAATCCAGGAAGGTTTCCTGGATTTTTTGAACGGACAAGAGTTAAAAACCTTTACAGCTAAGAAAGGAAGATTGGGATTGCAGCAAAAGAACTGGCGCGCCTATGCTTATTACGGCTCACTTGTGCTGTTTCTCGTCCTGTTTACATGGGGATTTTTCGAAGTGGTCGAGGCCCTTCAAAGAAATGAAGTGGCGGCGTTTGACACGAAAATCATCAACGAGGTACAGTCATGGATCAACGAAGGCCGGACAGCCCGGATGATCTTTTTCACCAATCTTGGTTCCGTCATGTTTTTAAGCGCGGCAACCGGGGTTATTTCTCTTTTTCTCGTGATCCGCAGACGGTATGGATGGGCGCTGTTTTTTATACTGGTAAATGGCCTTGGCGGCGCGTTTAATCATTTTTTAAAAGAGCTGTTTCAGCGTCAGCGGCCGGATGTTCTGCCGTTAATCGAACAGGGCGGCTACAGTTTTCCAAGCGGTCATTCTATGGGATCTTTTATTTTTTACGGGGCGCTTTCTTTTATGCTGTTCCGGCTTTTACGTGGAAAGTGGAAAAAAACCGTATCGGCGCTTGTGGCCGGCTCTATGATTTTTTTAATCGGCTTATCGCGCATTTATCTCGGTGTTCATTATCCAAGTGACGTAGCAGGCGGCTTCTCCATAGGCGCTGCCTGGCTGTTTTTTTGGATTATGCTGTTTCATTTTACCGAATATCGACTGGCCCGCCGGCTTTCTCCTCGTTGAGAAAGCCGTTTTTTCGTTTATAAGAGCCAATCTTTTGGCTGAATGGGCCGAAAAATCGGCTGATACCGAAAGAACTCCCTTTTATGTCAGCGTTTCCGTTGTTGGCACAGTGCCTGCAATAAAGTAAACGAATGACCAATTAAAAGGAGGAATTAAAATGAAAATAACAGCCGTAAATGAACCGAACCAGGAGCCTGAAGCAACAACAAATATGAAAGCAGCCGTCGTAAATGAATTTAAGCAGCAGCTCGAAGTAAAAGATGTACCCAAGCCCTCGCCAAAACGAGGAGAGGTACTGGTTAAAATTGAAGCATGCGGTGTATGTCATACCGACCTCCACGCAGCGCATGGTGACTGGCCGGTCAAGCCAAAGCTGCCGCTTATTCCAGGCCATGAAGGTGTAGGGATTATCGAAGAAATTGGTGAAGGGGTCACCTCTTTAAAAACAGGAGACCGGGTCGGTATCCCCTGGCTGTTTTCCGCATGCGGTGAATGTGAGTACTGCCTGCAGGGACAAGAAACGCTTTGCCCTCATCAGGAAAATGGCGGCTATTCAGTTGATGGCGGCTATGCTGAATATTGTGTCGCACCAGCTGATTATGTAGCAAAAATTCCAGATGGCCTCGATCCAGTCGAAGTAGCTCCTATCTTGTGTGCGGGCGTAACAACGTACAAAGCGTTAAAAGTATCAGGAGCAAAGCCAGGCGACTGGGTTGCGATTTACGGAATTGGCGGCCTCGGCCATATTGCGCTTCAATATGCGAAAGCAATGGGCTTTAACGTCATTGCCGTCGATATTTCAAATGAAAAGCTGGAACTTGCTCAAAGTTTGGGAGCGGATGAGGCAGTAAACGGTATGAACGAAGATCCTGCCGATGCCATACAGGAGAAAGTGGGCGGTGTACAGGCGGCCATCAGTGTAGCAGTGACGAAAAAAGCGTTTGAGCAGGCATACCGTTCTGTTAAACGCGGAGGCACACTTGTTGTGGTCGGCCTTCCAAATGATGAGCTGCCAATTCCGATTTTCAATACGGTTTTAAATGGTGTATCTGTGAAAGGCTCCATTGTCGGAACACGACTCGATATGAAAGAAGCGCTTGAGTTTGCGGCACGCGGTAAAGTAAAAGCACAGGTAGAAACGGCGCCGCTTGATGAAATTAACACCGTCTTCGATAAAATGACGCAAGGAAAAATCAACGGCCGCATTGTGCTGACTTTGTAAGCGTCTCGGTTGACATTCAAGTTGGGAACCGTTATTTTGGAAATGTAAGCGTTTTATACAACGATTTCCATCATTCAAAGGGGGAAGGGTATATGATTTACGCAAATCCAGGGCAGGAAGGATCAAAGGTTGCATTCAAGAAAAGATACGAGAATTATATTAATGGAGAGTGGACAGCACCGCTCGGCGGCCAGTACTTTGAAAATATCACGCCTGTTACAGGTGAAGTATTTTGTGAAGTCGCACGCTCTCAGGCTGAGGATATTGAGCAGGCTTTGGATGCCGCCCATGCCGCAAAAGATGCGTGGGGAAAAACGTCGGCTGCCGAGCGTGCCAACATTTTAAATAAAATTGCCGATCGTCTTGAAGAAAACTTGGAAATGCTGGCGGTTGCGGAAACGTGGGACAACGGAAAAGCGGTTCGTGAAACATTAAATGCCGATTTGCCGCTGGCGATTGACCATTTCCGTTACTTTGCCGGAGCAATCCGGGCTCAGGAAGGGTCCTTGTCACAAATTGACAATGACACCGTTGCGTATCATTTCCACGAGCCGCTTGGTGTAGTCGGACAAATTATTCCGTGGAATTTTCCGCTCCTCATGGGTGTGTGGAAGCTTGCACCGGCTCTTGCTGCTGGAAACTGTGTAGTCTTAAAGCCGGCTGAACAGACTCCAGCGTCTATTCTTGTATTCATGGAGCTGATTGAAGATCTGCTCCCGCCTGGAGTCGTAAACATTGTCAACGGCTTTGGACTTGAAGCCGGAAAACCACTGGCCTCGAACAAACGAATTGCTAAAATTGCTTTTACCGGCGAGACAACAACCGGCCGCTTGATTATGCAGTATGCATCACAAAACTTGATTCCGGTCACACTCGAACTCGGCGGGAAATCACCGAATATTTTCTTTGAAGACATTATGGAAAAAGATGATGCGTTTTTAAACAAAGCAGTTGAAGGGTTTGTCATGTTTGCGCTCAATCAGGGAGAAGTGTGTACATGCCCATCCCGTGCGCTCGTTCATGAAAGCATCTATGATCAGTTTATGGAGCGGGTCATCAAGCGAGTGAATGAAATTAAAACAGGCAACCCGCTCGATACGGATACGATGATGGGGGCACAGGCTTCAAACGAGCAGATGGAAAAAATCCTTTCTTACCTGGATATCGGCAAGCAGGAAGGTGCTGAGTGCCTGGCAGGCGGTGAGAGAAATACGGTCGAGGGACTAGAAAACGGCTATTATATCAAACCGACTGTTTTTAAAGGCAGCAACAAAATGCGCATATTCCAGGAAGAAATTTTTGGGCCTGTTGTATCAGTGACAACGTTTAAAGATGAAGCAGAGGCGCTTGAAATCGCCAATGACACGTTGTACGGACTGGGTGCCGGCGTTTGGTCCCGCCATCAAAACCGGGCATACCGGTTTGGCCGGAACATTCAAGCGGGCCGCGTTTGGACAAACTGTTACCACCAGTACCCGGCACATGCGGCGTTCGGCGGCTATAAGATGTCCGGTATTGGCCGTGAAAATCATTTGATGATGCTGAATCATTACCAGCAGACGAAAAACCTGCTTGTCAGCTATTCAGAAGATGCCCTTGGATTCTTTTAAATCAAAAAGTCGCTGCCGCTTTAGCGGCGGCGTTTCTTTCGTAGGAGGGAAAACAGGATGGTTGACCGTGTTACCGCAACGCCGGCTGCTCTCGCGTTAATAAATCAGTTAAAAGCAAAACACGGACCGCTTATGTTTCATCAGTCTGGCGGGTGCTGCGACGGCAGCTCGCCGATGTGCTACCCGGACGGGGAGTTTATAACGGGTGATGCGGATAAAAAGCTTGGTGAAATTGGCGGGGCACCCTTTTATATTAGTGAAGCCCAGTATGAATATTGGAAACATACCCAGCTTATTATCGATGTTGTAGACGGGCGGGGAGGCATGTTTTCTCTTGAAGGACCGGAAGGAAAAAGGTTTCTGACAAGGTCACGTGTATTTACAGAAGAAGAGAGACGGGAACTGAATCAATAACCGAAAAAGCCTCTATAAAATAGAAGTTTCAGATTGTAAAAAGTAAAGTCTTTTGTCAAAGGAAATCTCTCTTTCTTTTTCATGCAAGAAGTGTAGGCGGTTGAGATAAGAGCCGATAAGGCGGCGGGCGTGCAGCTTCGCTTCCCCTATCGGCTCTTTTTAAGAAGCGATGTTTTCCGAAAAGTCTTCTGCCCGTTTTCGATAGTGAAGGCTTTCGTGATTTTGGCTGATGAGCCTTTTACCATGTTACGTTTCATTTAAATAATAGCGGATTTTCCGTTTAGAAATACCGAGCCGCTCAGCGGTCTGTGCCCGGCTTCCGGCCGTCTCCCGGAGCGATTTTTGAATAAACGCTTCAGCTACTCTTTTTTCCATCCCTTTCATTTCCTGCATCAGTTTATCAAGCGAAATGGGCTCGTTTCCTGCATATAAATCGGCTATGTAATCGGAAAACCGGCGCCATTCCTGGTCGAATGACGGCGCGGGTGCCGCAGTCATTCTTTTCGTAGAAAGCGTTTCTGTCATTTTTTGAGGGAGCATCTCTGGCGTAACAAACAGTTCCTCTGGATAAAGAGCCGCCAAACGCTGCAGAAGATTCCCCAGCTCGCGCATATTGCCAGGCCAGTTATACCGCATGCATACCTCCATTGCTTCTGGTGAAAAAGAAAAAGGGAGGCGTTGTTTTTGTTTGTATGCTTCGATAAGAAGCGGAATATCTGACGGCCGTTTACGCAGCGGAGGGATCACTAGTTTCACAACGTCGAGCCTGTACAGCAAATCTTCCCGGAAAGCGCCGTCTGCCACCGCTTGCTCTAAATTCGTATGGCTCGCGGCAATGATGCGGGCATTTGTACGCTTTGGTGCCGGGTCGCCGATTTTAAAAAATTCGCCTGTTTCCAGTACGCGCAGCAGCTTTACTTGCGTCGCAAGGGAGGCCTCGGCAATTTCATCTAAAAACAGCGTTCCGCTTCCCGCCGTCTCCACGTATCCCGCCCGGTCGGAGGCGGCACCGGTAAAAGCGCCTTTTGTATGGCCAAACAATTCACTTTCAAGCAGTGACTCGGAAATGGCCCCGCAGTTCACACCGATAAAAGGTGCCTCAGCCCGGCTGCCGGATTGATGCAGAAAGCGGGCCAGCACTTCTTTACCGGTGCCGGTTTCTCCTTCAATTAAAATGGTAATCTGTTTGGCAGCGAGTTTAAAAGCGAGGCGGTACAAATCATGCATATCTGAACTTGTTCCTAAAAAAGCACCGGCGGCCAGTGCTGCCTGTATGTAATCTTCTTCCTCTTTTTGTGCCGTTAACTTATCAAGCAGCTCCTCTAGGGCTTCAATATGTTCAAATGGTTTTTCCAAAAAATCTTCTGCACCAAGCTGGATGGCTTCTACTGCCATCCTGACAGTGCTGTAGCCCGTCATGATAACCACTTTGCAGCGAGGTGCCTTTCTTTTCAGTTCTTTTAAAAGCTCAAGGCCATTCCGGTCGGACAGCCGTACATCTACAAAAGCCACATCAAACTGGTCATGGCGGGAAAGCCGGTCAAAAGCAGCGCCGCTTTCTGCATACGTCACCTCCATTTCTTTCATTTTAAAAAGCCTTGTTAAAAAACGGCCGATTTCCTGCTCATCATCGACAACCAAAATATGAGCCATGCTGTCTACCTCCCCTTTCTTCTTGGAATGGCCAGGGTAAATGTGCTGCCTTCATGCAGCCTGCTTGTCACCGTTAACGTTCCGCTGTGTGATTCGGCAATACCAAGGCTCACCGATAACCCGAGCCCGGTTCCTTGATGGGCGGATTTAGTGGTGAAAAACGGATGGAAAATATCATCCATTTTTTGGGACGGGATGCCACATCCATTGTCTGCCACCCGCATATAAACCGAGTGCTCGTCAAACTCAGTCCAGACAGACACTTGTTTCGCCGTTTCTTTTTCTATACAGGCGTCCTTCGCATTTAGAAGCAGATTAACGGCGATTTGGCTGAGCTGCTGAATGCTGCCGTCAATAAGCGGCAGCTGCTCGTCCAGCTCAACCGTTAATTCGATCTGCTGCTTTTCCATTTGCCGGCCGGTCAGGCGCAATGCTTCATATAAGGCATCGTTTAAGGAGCAGGGAATGAAAGAAGCGGGTTCCTGGCGGGAAAAAGCAAGAAGGCTGCGGATAATCGCCCGGCACCGTTTGCCGCATTCCTCGATGTCTGTAAGAAGCGGCTTTGTTTCACTTGTGGAAAGCCGAAGTAAAAGCTGGGTATTGCCAATAATAGCGGTTAACGGATTGTTTAATTCATGGGCTACGCCCGCCGCCATTTCGCCGATTGCCGCCAGCTGGCCGGAATGAATAATTTGCGCCTGCATCAGCTGTTTTTCTGTAATGTTTTTTAAATACACAATTACACCATCTATTTGTCCATCATCAAGCAGCGGATAAAGGGCACATTCAAACACCTGGTTTCCGATCGATACTTCCTCCATATGAGGTTTTATTTCCTGAACGGTTTGTTCAAAAAGCTCTGCTGCTAAAAAAGTGAAGACACTTTTAGCTTGGGGCCAGTTCACAGCGGCACTGTCATTTTTCGTTAAAATGGTTCCGTTCAGGTCGGTTATGACAATAGAGTCCGCTACGGCACGAAAAGTCGATTCCCACCTGGACTTGCTGAGCAGCACCTCATGGTAAAGCCGGGCATTTTCAATACAAACGGCGATTTGTCCGGATAAATGACTGAAGAAAGCCTGGTCTTCCTGACAGAAAGCTGCCGGTTCACGTGAGGCAAGCCCGATTACGCCAGTTATCACGCCGCGGCTTCTGAGCGGAAACAGCCAGACAGAGCGAAGCGAGAGCGCTTGAAACGCTTCACATTCGAAAAAGGAATCTGCATCATTCGGGACATAAAGAACATCCTGCCCGGTTAAAAACACTTCTGAATAAAGCGAGTCATCAGCCGGAAAAGCCGTTCCTTCCGGCAAAAAAGCGGCTTGTTCCGGGTATACATCGGCTATTCGAAGAGAGCCATCCTCCCAGACTGCTAGACTGAGCCGGTCAATCCGATATACCTTCTTCAGCTTTTCCTGCGTATGCTTCAGCATCGTGTGAATGGACATATCAACATTAAAGCTGCGCATCATCTCATTGATCACTTCAAGCTGGCTGTTTTTCTTTTGCAGCTCGTCAACGGTCCGCTTTAACTCTGTATAATAATTCCGTTTGGATGATTGGACGCCCGTCAGCAGCCGGATCATATCAGGCCGGTTCATGAAAGAGCCCTTCTCAACAGAGCGGCGACTTCCTCCGCTGAAATATCGCGTGGATTGGTAATCATGCAGGCGTCCATCAGGGCAATTTCACTCATTTCCGTGATGGCTTTTTCTTCAAATCCCATCTCTGAAAGGGAAAGCGGAGCCCCGATATCAACGGCAAGCTTTCGAACGGACTGGATGGCCCTCTCACCGGCGGCGATATCAGAAAGTCCGGTTACGTCTTCTCCCATTAAAACGGCCATCTCCCGAAACTTTTTCGGGCAGGCAATTAAATTAAATTCCATCACGTGCGGGAGCAGAACAGCGTTAATGTCACCATGCAAAAACGGATAGCGGCCGCCGATCGTGTGGCTCATCGCATGGGCGGCGCCGAGGATGGCATTGGAAAAAGCAAGCCCTGCCTGGAGACTGGCCATCGCCATTTTCTCTTTTGCTTCTTTGCTGTATTTTGAAGCAACGGACGGGCGCAAATACTGAGACGCAAGAAACAGGGCATTTTTCGCCTGCACATCTGTCATGGGAGTAGCCGCCATACTAACATAAGATTCAATCGCATGCGTAATCACATCAAGGCCCGTGGTTGCAGTCAGTCGCGCACTTTTAGTGGCCAGAACGTCTGGATCGATCAGGGCAATATCAGGAACGAGCGACTTCGAGACAATCGTCATTTTTTTCTGGCGTTCACTGTCCACAATGACGGAAAACTGGGAAACTTCTGATCCGGAACCCG
The DNA here is from genome assembly GCF_031181085.1 of Domibacillus sp. Taxonomy (NCBI): domain Bacteria; kingdom Bacillati; phylum Bacillota; class Bacilli; order Caryophanales; family Bacillaceae; genus Domibacillus; species Domibacillus sp. The sequence continues at coordinate 274,245 of NZ_JAPSLE010000002.1, forward strand.
CAGTTGTCGGTATCATCACAAGCGGGGGAAGAGGATGCAGGATGCGGTCCACTCCCTCATAATCTCGAATATGGCCTCCGTTTGTTACAAGAGCGGCGGCTGCTTTTCCCACATCAATCGGACTTCCACCGCCTACGCACATAATGGCATCACACCCATGCTCTTTATAAACACGGGCACAGGCAGCCGCTTCGGCATCGGTTGGATTTACAGATACCTCATCAAATAAAACAGCTGCAAGTCCTGCGTTGTGGCAGCTCGCTATTACAGGCTCTGCCCAGCCGGCGTCCACGACGCCGCGGTCTGTTACGACAAGAACGTGGCGGGCACCAAGCCGCAGGCAGCTGTCACCTGCCTGTGAAATGGATCCGCTTCCAAAAATCACTTCGGGCATCACAAATTTATACACGCAGTTCACATCCGTTTCTTTCCTTGTTTGTTCTATTGTAACACTCCTGCGTATAATGAAGAAAAAGGAAATGAGGAAAGTGCATGTGTTTGATTGCCATTGCTCATCAGGTGAACAGGAATAAACCACTCATTGTAGCAGCAAACCGGGATGAGTTTTGGGGGCGGCCTGCCCTGCCTTCTCACTGGTGGGAAGAAGCACCTATATTGGCCGGCCGTGATGTAGAAAGGGGCGGGACCTGGATGGGGATTTCTAAAACCGGGCGCTTTTGCGCACTCACCAATTACCGCGACCCGGGGGAAGAAGGGGGAGAAAAGCAGTCACGCGGCCATATTGTCCGTTCGTTTCTAGAAAGTAATCTGGAAACAGAGTTGTTTTTGAAAGAACTTGACCGGGAAAGAAATCGTTATCCGGGTTTTAATGTGATTGCCGGTACGGCTGAAGCAATATGGGTGTACAGCAGCCGCTCCGGAAGCCGTCCATTTCTGCTGCCGCCGGGAATTCATGCGATCAGCAATGCCTTTTTAAATACACCGTGGCCGAAAACCGTAAGAATCAAGAAACAAATGGCCCAATCAATGGACAGCAAAGAGAAGCTGTTTTCGATGCTGCAGGATGGAAGGGCAGCAGCAGACGAAGACCTTCCAAATACCGGCGTATCTCTCAAGTGGGAACGGCTGCTGTCTTCTATTTTTATTGAAAGTGCGCACTACGGCACACGCTGCTCTACCGTTCTTGAAGTAAACAGCCGTAAGAGAGCCGTTTGGACAGAACGGACCTTTACACCGGGGCAGCCATTTGAAGAACGAACCTTTACATTTGATTTTTTCTAATAACAAAATGTGCAAAATTCAAATAGAAAGGACAAAAAGAATGCCTCTTAAAAGAAACCATGATCCGAGAATGAATGACCAGCTTATTGACTCTTATTTTAAAAACTGTGTCCCGCTGTCAGAAGCTGTCCGGGAAACAGATGCGCTTTTTTTCGCTTCAGCGGCACAATGGAAGCCAGTTGAAGAAAGAAGATCGCTGTTCGACCGGCTCAAACGGTTATGGACCAGAGGTGAAGAGCCGCTGAAGCTGCATCATACGCTCGTTAATGAAACAGGCGCCTACCCGGATTGGAAACCAGTATTAGACCGGGAATACCAGGTACTTGAAGAACGGGCCGTCCATACCGTTTACGTAAAACCGGGAGAAGATATTCAGGCAGCTCTTGCCGGAGGAGGCAAAACCGTTAAACTCTCAGAAGGCACGTACATTGTGGATGAACTGCATGTGCCGTCTAACACCATCGTCAAGGGAGCAGGAGCAGGCAAAACGATTTTAAAGCTGCGGAATACGGCGCCAAAAAGAAGCTTTGTGATCACAAATGAAAATCATGTCAAAGGCAATCATCACATATTAATAGAAGGCATGACGCTCGACTGGTCGCTTGAACGGCTGCATCCGGATGAAAAATCAGCAAGCGGCAATAACCGCTCAAGCTGCGTAACTTTTGCGAATGTGGCCTACGGCTGGATACGAAACTGTGACGCCATCAATCCTGGCCTTCACTGCTATGATGTGTCTTCAACGTTATATGATTATTCAGGGGACGGACATCGTGCCCGGGGCGGCAGCCGTTTTGTCTGGATTGACGGATGTACGGGTTCTGGCTTTGGGGATGACGGGGTTACGACACACCATAGTGATTATATTTTAATCTCAAATTGTTTTATGTGTGACCCGTCGGGACGGAGTCATAAAAAAGGCGTTTCCAATTCGAATGGCTTTGAAGTCGACGACGGCTCACGCACCGTCTGGCTCATTAATAATGTGTCGGCCCGCTGCTTCGGCGGCGTTGAAATTAAAGCCCATGCAACCAGTTCAGCCGCAGCGAATGTTCATGTTATCGGCCACCTGTCTGAGAATGATAACCGGTCATTTAATTTCCGGCATATCGGCCATCATACGGCAGAAGACCCGGATTCTAAAACAGCCCGCTTTATCACTGCCACACGTATCGTTTCCATTCGGCCTGTTTACACAGAGCTGTATACTGTATCAAAGCCGCGTGTTCTTACTGTGTCCGCTTACCGTCATGTTGTGGTAAACGGACTGCGTGCGGTCGGTGATCCGGCTTATGATTATAAAAATCTGCCTGTCGCGGGTATTCAATATAAAGCAAAATATGTGCATATTCGAGATATAGAGATGCGTGATTTTGCGACGGCCGGGGCTGCGCTGAAAGTTTTTGGGGGCGACAACAGAGCTGATTATGTGACGATAGAGAATGCCCGCTTTGCGAATTGCGGAGCGTGTCCACTCTCGATTGCAGTAGATATGAAAAGTGCTTCGCCGAAAAACACGACAACCGCTTGAAACGAGCGGTTGTTTTCTATAATATAAGAATTGTATGAAAATATTGTTTTATTAAAAAAATGATTCCGTTTAATTTTCCAAAAGAGAGGGTTGTATTCCACTCGAAAGACCGATATAATGTCTACTATACAAAAACAAATGTACATCAGAAAAATACATAGTTGAGGTGACGTTTAGGATGAAGGAGAATGTTAAGGTAGGATTACTCGGTCTTGGAACAGTCGGCACAGGGGTTGTCAAGATGATTCAGGATCATCAGGAGCAGCTTGCTCACCGCGTTGGCTGCTCGGTTGAAGTAACAAAAGTATTGGTTAAAAACGTAGAGAAAAAACGTGAAGTAGAATTGCCAAAAGAGTCCCTCACACTTGATCCATATGAAGTGATTAACGATCCGAACGTAGATGTGATCGTGGAAGTAATGGGCGGCATAGATGAAACGAGAAAATTGCTGCTTGATGCATTTCATCAGAAAAAACACGTGGTCACTGCCAACAAAGACCTTGTCGCGCTGTACGGATCAGAGCTGATGAAAGCAGCGGCTGAAAACGGCTGTGACTTTTACTACGAAGCAAGTGTAGCCGGCGGTATTCCCATTATCCGCGGTCTTGCAGACGGACTTGCTTCTGATAAAATTAGAACGATGATGGGAATCGTGAACGGTACAACGAACTTTATCCTGACGAAAATGAACAAAGAAGGCATGTCTTATGAAACCGCACTTCAAGAAGCACAGGATCTTGGCTTTGCAGAAGCAGATCCGACTTCTGACGTAGAAGGGCTTGATGCCGCACGTAAAATGGCGATTCTGGCACGCCTTGCTTTCTCAATGGATATTGAACTTGAAGACGTAGATGTGAGCGGCATCTCAAAAGTATCAGACAGCGATTTAAAGCACGGCCAGACACTGGGCTATACGATGAAACTAATTGGATATGCAGATCAGCAAAACGGCGGAGCTGAAGTGAGCGTGCAGCCAACGTTCCTATCAAACAATCACCCGCTCGCATCGGTAAATGATGAGTATAATGCCGTTTATGTATACGGAGATGCAGTCGGTGAAACAATGTTCTACGGACCAGGGGCCGGCGGGCTTCCAACAGCAACATCGATCGTAAGTGACCTAGTTGCCGTTATTACCAACATGAGACTTGGTGTAAACGGAAAAAGCATTACAGTACCGCAATTTGAAAAGCAGCTGAAATCATCAGAAGAAAAATTTGCGAAATACTTTATTCGTCTCCATGTGCAGGATGAAGTGGGCGCGTTTTCCGAGCTTACAAAACTGTTTTCAGCCAACGGCATCAGCTTCGAAAAAATTCTTCAGCTGCCGCTTGAAGAAGAAGGCGTAGCTGAAATTGTAATTGTGACACATAAAGCATCACATGAAAGCTACCAAAAAATGCAAGAACAAATTAAAGATTTGGCGGTTGTTCGTTCAATTGAAAGTTTCTACCGCGTTGAAGGAGAAGGAGCATAATCATGGCAAAATGGGAAGGTTTATTACATCAGTACAAAGAATTCTTACCGGTTACCGAAAATACACCGGCACTTTCATTAATGGAAGGAAACACACCGCTTATTCCACTTGTGAACATTTCTAAAAAATTAGGTGTGAACATTCATGTTAAAGTAGAAGGTGCCAACCCGACCGGCTCCTTTAAAGACCGCGGTATGGTTATGGCTGTAGCCAAAGCAAAAGAAGAAGGAAGCAACACTGTCATCTGCGCGTCAACAGGGAATACATCAGCGGCAGCAGCTGCTTATGCATCCCGCGCCGGCATGAAAACCATTGTGGTTATTCCGGATGGCAAAATTGCTCTTGGTAAATTAGCGCAGGCCATGATGTACGGAGCAGAAATTGTTGCGATTGAAGGAAACTTCGATGAAGCACTGGCAATGGTCCGCAGTATCAGTGAAAAATCACCAATTACTCTTGTAAACTCGGTAAACCCATACCGGATCGAAGGGCAAAAAACAGCGGCGTTTGAAGTATGCGACCAGCTTGGACAAGCACCGGACGTTTTAGCGATTCCAGTTGGAAATGCCGGCAATATTACGGCTTACTGGAAAGGCTTTAAAGAATACAATGAAAAATTCGGCACAGGTCTTCCACGCATGCACGGATTTGAAGCTGAAGGAGCGGCAGCGATCGTTCAGGGTGCACCAATTGCACAACCGGAAACAGTCGCAACGGCAATCCGTATCGGTAACCCAGCCAGCTGGAAATTTGCAGAAGCAGCGCGTGATGAGTCTGGCGGTAAAATCGATTTTGTAACAGATGCAGAAATTCTAGAAGCGTATGAAATGATGACACGCGAAGAAGGAATTTTCGCTGAGCCGGCTTCAAATGCTTCTATCGCCGGTATCATCAAGCACGTAAAATCAGGTGAAATCGAGCAGGGAGCAAACATTGTCGCTGTACTGACTGGAAACGGCTTGAAAGATCCGCAAACAGCGATTTCTCAAATCGAGAAAAAACCAACAGTTCTGCCAAACAATGAAGAAGCGGTGTTCAACTTTATCCGTGGAGTGGTCGAAGCATGATGTTTTCCGGCTCTTTGAAAGTGCCGGCATCAACGGCCAATTTAGGGCCTGGATTTGACTCGATCGGCCTGGCTTTTAACCTTTATTTAACGGTGGATGTCAAGCAGGCGGAGGAGTGGGCATTCTCCCACGAATCCGAGCTGCTTGCCGGTCTTCCGGAAGATGATCGTCATTTAATTGCAGTCGTAGCGAAGAAAACAGCCGCCCTGCGCGGCGTCGAGATGACACCGGTAGAAGCTGTGCTGAAAAGTGAAATTCCGCTTGCACGCGGGCTTGGAAGCAGTGCAGCAGCGATTGCGGCAGGTATTGAAATTGCAGACCGTTTTGAAAACCTGGGGTTATCAGATGAAGAAAAATTAAACATTGGCGATCAATTTGAAGGGCATCCTGATAATATTGGTGCGTCTTTGTTTGGCGGAATGGTATGCGGCGTGTCCCTTGGCGAGCATGCCGAACTATTAACACTTCCTGCACCAGACGTAGACCTGGTTGCACTTGTGCCGCCGTATGAGCTGAAAACTGAGGATGCTCGTAATGCGCTGCCGGATTCGTTCAGCCGGAAAGATGCGGTTTTAGCGAGTGCAGTTTCCAATATGCTTGTTGCGGCTTTTATGCAGCATGATTATAAAACAGCAGGACGTATGATGGAGCGCGATGTTTTTCATGAGCCGTACCGTGCTGCACTCATTAAAGAATTTCATCCGGCACGTACACTGGCGAAATCATTGGATGCTTACGCAACAGTGATCAGCGGTGCAGGTCCAACCGTGCTGACACTTGCCCCGCGCGGCAAAGGTGAAAGCATTGCGGCGGCATTCCGGGAGCAGTTTACAGATTGTGATGTTTTACAGTTAAATGTAGAAGCAAATGGCCCAGTGTGGCAGTAAAAAACCGGCGGAGCGTTCCGCCGGTTTTTTTGCATGAAAAAGGGCAGATAAAGGAGTTGACATTTTCGTAAAACACTTTATAATTGAAATTGAGATTCATTCTCATTAACCCCCTCTTATGAGTATGAATTGAACATCCGACTTGTGACGGCTTTCGAGCCGTCTTTTTTCTTGCAAAAAATGCCCGTTTCTACTACCGTAGAAAAAGACGAAAGGGGCGACGAGCATGAAAATGAGAGTATCAGCCGTGCAGTATCACCTGCACACTATTGATTCATTTGATGAATTTGCAAAACAATGCGAACACTACATAAAAACAGCGATGGAATTTGAAGCAGAATTTATCCTATTTCCGGAGTTCTTTACAACACAGCTTTTGTCCATCGGCGATGAGAAAACGGGTGAAGCGCTTAAAATTACCGACCTGCCGCTGTTTACAGAAAGGTATGAGCGGCTGTTTTCAGGTTTTGCCAAAGAATATGACGTACATATTATCGGCGGCACGCACGTAACAGAATGGAAAGGCGGCATTCAAAATACGGCGTATTTGTTTTATCCGGACGGTTCGTATCAAATGCAGTCGAAACTGCATATTACACCGGCTGAAGTAGAAGGCTGGAATATGCAGCAGGGTGAAACGTTCCGCATTTTCGAAACGGAAAAAGGAACGATTGCCATCCTGACCTGCTATGATATTGAATTTCCTGAAGTGGTCCGCATGGCAAAAGCGAAGGGTGCAGATGTGGTTTTTTGCCCGTCTTGTACAGATGACATGCACGGTTTTCACCGTGTCCGCTATACGAGCCACGCCCGGGCGGTTGAAAACCAAATTTATGTGGTCGGCGCCGGCACGGTCGGCTCACTGCCAACGGTTGACTTAATGCGGTCGAATGTCGGGCAGGCGGTCGTGATTTCACCGAACGACATTCCATTCCCGCCGGGCGGCATTGTCGCAGAAGGGATTATGAATGATGATATGATTATTACAGCTGATCTGGATTTAGCGCTATTGTACGAAGTGCGCAAAAGAGGGTCCGTTACTACATGGCGTGACCGGCGAACAGACTTATATCCAGATTGGTGGGATCAGGATTGACCTATTACCAGGAATATTTTGCGTTTCAGGATAAAAAGCCGATAAAAGCCATTCTCCGTAATTATACGAAGCAGGACTTTAACGGACTGCTTGATGTGCAAAGAGCGGCTTTTCCGCCGCCATTCCCGCCGGAGCTATGGTGGAATACCGAGCAATTGCAAAATCATGTTGACCTGTTTCCAGAAGGAGCACTTTGTGTCGAAATCGAAGGGGAGATAGCCGGTTCGATGACCGCATTGATCATTCAATACGAGCCCGGCGATACACATTCGTGGGAAAAGGTAACGGACAATGGATATATCCGTAATCATAATCCAGACGGCAATACGCTGTATGTTGTCGATATTTGCGTCAAGCCGGCCTTTCGAAAGCTGGGACTCGCGAAAAAAATGGTCGAGGCCATGTACCAAACCGTTGTTCACTTAAATCTTGAACGGCTGCTTGGCGGCGGACGGATGCCCGGCTATCATCTTTATGCAGATACGCTCACTCCAGAGCAGTATCTACAAAAAGTCATCTCCGGAGAGATTTATGACACAGTCGTTACGTTTTTAATGCGTGCCGGCCGCGTTCCGGCCGGCGTTCTGCACAATTACCTGGATGATGAGGAATCCAAAAACTGTGCAGCTCTCATGGAATGGAAAAATCCTTTCCGAAAGGGTTGATATTTTAAATTGATTGTATTATGATAATAATCAGTCAAATAACAAAGCGTTGAAGAAGAAGAGTAGCGCTGTGAAATGCTAAAGAGAGCCGGCGGTTGGTGCAAGCCGGTGCGGGAAACAGTGTGAATGGGCTTCTGAGCTCCGGACCGAACATGATAAGTAGGCTCCGGCGTCCGTCTTACGTTACAAGGAACAGGCAGAAATGAATTCTGCTGTTAAAGTGGGCTGCAGTTTGCGGCCAATAAAGGTGGTACCACGGCTCCCCGTCCTTTTAGTGATGAGGGGGCCTTTTTGTATATAAAAATACGTTGATCGGAAAAAGTAAAGCAGACAAGCGCGTTAAAGAGAGCCGGGATGGTGGAAACCGGTACGAAGCCTCTGCTTGAATGGGTCCGTGAGTGGCAGCTTGAACGAGAAAGTAGAGCGCCCGGCAGCCGGCCGTTAACCGGATTTTAAGGGGAAGCATTTGCTTCAACGAGAGGTGGCACCGCGGGAAACCGTCCTCCATAGATGATGATCATCTATGGAGTTTTTTTATGCCCTGAAAGGAGAATGGAAGATGAATTTACAAACAACGCTAGCCTACAAACTAAAAGAAATAGAAGGGGATATGATTACACCGATCTCTATTTATCGTTTGCTTTCCGGCTCTAAAAAAATGCTGTTTGAATCATCAGCTAAACATGAAGAAAGCGGGCGCTACTCTTTTATTGCAGTAGATCCAATCGCCGAGTTCAAAGCGGATACAGCTGGATATGAATTGAGCAAAAAAGATGGAACAAAAGAAACCGGGTCGGGCAAATTTATGGACAAGCTCAAATCTATTATGCCTGTTCAAGAAGAGCAGCCATATCCGTTCCCATTTTTCGGAGGAGCAGCCGGCTACATTGGCTATGATACGGTTTTCTTTGAAGAAAAAATTGGCGAGCCGCTCACAGATGAGCTCGGCATGCCGGATGTGCACATGATGTTTTACGATACGTTCGTCGTCTACGATCACTTGATGCAGCGTGTAACGATTGCTGCAGTTGACTTGTTCGGCGGCCGGACAGAAGAAGAAATGGAAACGGCGATCGAGACGATCTACAACGATATTCATACCGGCCAAAAGCCGGATAGCGGGCAAGAAACACAGACGCTTATGTTCAGCTCGAGCCTTGAGCGGAATACCTTCTGCCAAATGGTTGAGCGGGCGAAGGAGCATATCATTCGCGGAGACATTTTCCAAGTCGTTCTTTCCCAGCGCTTATCTTCTCCGTTCGAAGGCGATCCGTTCACGCTTTACCGCCGTCTGCGGACGTCTAATCCGTCGCCGTATATGTTTTATATTGATTTTGAAGGCTATACCGTTCTTGGGACGTCACCAGAAAGCCTTGTAAAGGTAAGCGGCCGGACGGTAACAACGAATCCGATTGCCGGCACACGCCCGCGCGGCAGCTCGCAGGAAGAAGATGCGCGCCTGGCAGAAGAGCTGCTCGCAGATGAAAAAGAAATCGCCGAGCACCGTATGCTCGTGGATCTTGGCCGGAACGATGTCGGAAAAATTTCTGAAATTGGTTCTGTTACACTCGATAAATACATGAAGATTGAAAGATATAAGCACGTCATGCATATCGTCTCTGAAGTATCGGGCGAATTAAAAGAAGACTATCATCCACTTGATGCTTTAACCGCCTGCCTGCCCGCGGGAACTGTAAGTGGTGCACCAAAAATCCGCGCGATGCAGATTATTAACGACTTGGAGCCGGTAAAACGAGGCGTGTACTCGGGTGCGGTTGGCTATTTATCCGCAACCGGCAGCATGGACTTTGCGCTGGCGATCCGTACGATGGTTATTAAAGACGGCAAAGCGCATGTACAGGCTGGCGCAGGAATTGTATATGATTCGGTGCCGGAAACCGAATACGAAGAAACAATGCACAAAGCAAAAGCATTACTGGAGGTGCAAAAATGATTTTATTGATTGATAATTATGACTCTTTTACTTATAACCTATATCAGCAAATCAGCCGGATCGGCAAAAACGTCCGGGTTGTGCGAAACGATGAAATAACGATTGATGAAATTGAAGCTCTTGAGCCGGAAGCGATCGTCATTTCTCCTGGACCTGGCACACCGGAAGAAGCGGGCATCTCAATTGATGTGGTTCATGCTTTTTACCACCGAATTCCAATACTCGGCATCTGCCTTGGACACCAGGCCATTGCGGCGGCATTTGGAACGGATATTATTCAAGCAAAAACAATTAAACACGGCAAATTATCCATGGTCCGCCATAAAGGAAAAGGGTTGTTTGCGGCTGTACAGGGCCCGGTTCCAGTCATGCGCTACCATTCTTTAGTCGCAGACCCGAAAACGCTCAGCTCAAAACTTGAAGTCATCGCAGAGTCGGTCGATGACAATGAAATTATGGCGCTCCGCCACAAAGAATATCCGGTATTTGGCCTGCAGTTCCATCCAGAATCAATTGGTACGGAATTGGGGGATGAGCTGATTGCTGAATTTTTCCGGTCTTACCGGAAAGAGAAAAATATGAAAAAGTATTTATTGAAGCTTGCGGAAGGCCAGTCTCTTTCATTTGATGAAATGACAGATGCGGTTGAAGAAATTTTACAGGAAGATATTTCTGACAGTGAAATCGCTGCATTTTTAATGGCGCTGAAAGCAAAAGGCGAAACCGTCGATGAAATTGCTGCACTGGTGCACGTGCTTCGCCAAAATGCCGTATCCACTCGCACTGCCTGGAAAAATGTCATGGACAACTGTGGAACGGGGGGTGACGGCTCTCAAAGTTTTAATATTTCGACTACTTCTGCTTTTGTACTGGCAGGTGCGGGCGTCACAGTCGCGAAACACGGCAACCGGAGCGTATCGAGCAAAACCGGAAGTGCCGACGTGCTTGAGCACCTTGGCGTGTCACTGGACTTTGTAGCGGGTGAAACTGATAAACTTTTAGATGAAAATGGGATTACTTTTTTGTTTGCCCCACACGTTCATCCGAAAATGAAACGGATTATGAAAGTACGGCGCGATTTGAAAATTCCGACCATTTTCAACTTGATTGGACCGTTAACGAATCCGGTTCAGCTTGATACACAGCTGCTCGGTATTTACCGTCGTGATATGCTTGAGATGATGGCAGATGTATTAAACCGGCTTGGACGCAAGCGGGCCGTTGTGCTGAACGGTGCCGGCTACATGGATGAAGCGTCTTTAGCAGGGGAAAACCATCTGGTTGTGCTTGAAAACGGCGAGGTGAACAAAATGATTATTACACCGGAATCTGTCGGGCTGCCTGCTTATTCACTCGATGAAATCAAAGGCGGCGAAGCGGTTGAAAATGCACAAATTTTAAAGCGTATTTTAGAAGGGGATGAACAGGGTGCCTGCCGGGATACGGTTCTCCTCAATGCCGGCATTGGATTGTTTGCCTGCGGAAAAGCGAAAACAGTGAAAGAAGGCGTAGATATGGCGAGAGAAAGCATTGACTCGGGTGCTGCACTCTCGAAGCTGAACTACCTTGTTAACTACTCAAAATCCAGACAGAAAGAAGCGGTATTCGGATGACAACCATTTTAGATAAAATTATTGATAAAAAAAGAGAAGAAGTTACCCTGCTGAAAACAGCTGGTCTGTCCTATGCAGCGGACCGGAAACCGGTTTCGTTTTACGAACGAATTGCCGCTTCCAAAACAATGGCACTTATCGCGGAAGTAAAAAGAGCATCGCCTTCAAAAGGGGATATAAATATCGGTGTAGATCCTGTCCAACAAGCATCTATTTATGCCGAAAATGGTGCAGATGCTGTATCGGTTTTAACGGACACGCCCTTTTTCAAAGGAACGATGACCGATTTAGAAGCGGTAAAAGCAAGTATTGAGATTCCTGTGTTGAACAAAGACTTTATCATTGATCCTATTCAGATCGACCGTGCTTTTGTATCAGGCGGAGATATTATTCTATTAATTGCAGCGGCGCTTGAAGACGAAGATATGAAGCGTCTGTACACGCACGCAAAGGAAAAATCGCTTGATGTGCTTGTAGAAGTACACGATGAAGCGGAAATGGAACGGGCGCTCCGCCTTGGCGCAAACTTGATTGGGATTAACAATCGGAATTTAAAAACATTTGATATTGATTTGGCTGTGACAGAGCGGCTGCTTCGTTCATATGGACAGGAAAACGCCTTTTTTGTTTCCGAAAGTGGTATCCAGACAGCGGATGATGCCGTCCGCATGAAAGAAGCGGGGGCACGTGCCTTGCTTGTGGGAGAAACGTTAATGAGAGCGGATAATATTGGGGAAACGGTCCGTTCATTGAAAGTGGGGCTGTAAATGAACGTAAAAATTTGCGGCATTCAATCATTTGAAGCAGCGAGCTGGGCCAGGGAAGCGGGAGCGGATATGATCGGCTTTGTTTTTGCGGAAAGCAGCCGGAAAATTCCTTCCGAATTCGCACGCCAGCTTGCAGAAGCAGTAGGATCGGATGTAAAGAAAGTTGGCGTTTTTGTCAATGAATCTGAAGAAACGATTCGCTCGATTGTTGAAGAAGTTGGACTTGATTATGTGCAGCTGCATGGCGATGAGACAGCGGAATTTGCGCGCCGGATGCCGGTGCCCGTCATTAAAGCTTTTTCTGCCAAAGACAATCTTTCCTTTGAAGAAATGTTCGCCTTCCCGGCCGATTATATTTTAGTCGACAGCCCGCCTGCTGCGTACCGTGGTGGAAGCGGCCGGACATTTGACTGGTCTATTTTAGAAAATCCAGGTGTAGATAAATCCCGCTTGATTTTGGCAGGCGGTCTGCATCCTGATAATATTGAGGAAGCGGTCCAGTCGGTTGGTCCATTTGCGGTTGATATATCAAGCGGGGTCGAAACCGATGGACGAAAAGATGAAACAAAAATATTTCAATTTATAGAGCGTGCGAAAGGAGCCCACCAATCATGAGTAAAGTATACAACCAGCCGGATGAAAAAGGGCATTATGGAGAATATGGAGGCCGGTACGTGCCGGAATCCCTCATGCGTGCCGTAAAAGAATTAGAGGAAGCTTACCAGTCAGCGATGAAAGACGAAACGTTTTTATCCGAGCTGAACCGCTATTTAACCGACTATGTCGGACGTGAAAATCCGCTTTATTTTGCCGAAAATCTAACGAAAGCAGCAGGCGGCGCGAAAATCTATTTGAAGCGGGAAGATTTAAATCATACAGGCGCCCACAAAATCAATAACACGATCGGACAAGCTTTGCTTGCTGTAAGAATGGGCAAGAAAAAAGTCGTAGCTGAAACCGGTGCCGGCCAGCACGGAGTCGCAACAGCAACTGTATGTGCGCTTTTAAACCTCGAGTGCGTCATTTTTATGGGGGAAGAAGACATCCGCCGCCAGGAGCTAAACGTGTTCCGAATGGAGCTTCTTGGTGCGCGCGTTGAAAGTGTTTCCCAGGGAAGCGGAACGCTGAAAGACGCTGTTAATGAAGCGCTTCGCTACTGGGTAACGAACGTTGAAGATACCCATTACATTATGGGATCCGTGCTGGGTCCGCATCCATTCCCGCAGATTGTGCGTGATTTCCAGGCGGTCATTGGTCAGGAAACAAAAAAACAGCTGCAGGAAAAAGAAGGGCGTCTTCCGGATGCTGTTGTAGCCTGCATTGGCGGCGGCAGCAACGCGATGGGTATGTTCTACCCATTTATTGAAGATGAAAGCGTAAAAATGTACGGTGTTGAAGCATCCGGCAGCGGAGTCAATACGGACAAGCATGCCGCATCCATGACGATGGGCAGCGTCGGCGTCCTGCACGGCAGTAAAATGTATTTGCTGCAGGATGAAGCGGGCCAAATTCAAGAAGCTCATTCGATTTCAGCCGGTCTTGATTATCCGGGTGTTGGACCGGAACACAGCTTTTTAAAAGATTCCGGCCGGGTCATCTATGAACATATTACCGACGAAGAAGCACTTGAAGGATTTAAAGTACTGACAAAAACAGAAGGCATTATCCCGGCACTTGAAAGCTCTCATGCGATTGCATACGCCCTAAAGCTTGCACCGAAAATGAATCAAGACGAGATTATTGCCATTTGTTTATCCGGCCGCGGTGACAAAGACGTAGCGCAAATTAAAGAGCGGTTTGAAAGAGAGGGCAAGCAGGCATGACCAAGTTTAAAATGGCCGAAGCATTTCAAAAAGTAGAGCAAGAAGGAAAAAAAGCATTCACCGCTTACATTATGGCGGGTGATGGCGGGCTTCACACACTAAAAGACAACATTTTGCTTTTAGAGAAGTCCGGTGTAACCGTGATTGAGCTGGGTATACCGTTCTCCGACCCTGTCGCTGACGGCCCTGTTATTCAGGAAGCCGGCAAACGGGCGCTCAAAGAAAAAGTCACCCTTACTCAAATTTTAGAGGAGCTTGCTTCTTTCAAAGAAGAAATCGGCGTGCCGATTGTGATTATGACCTATGCTAATCCAGTGTTTAAAGTAGGGGCGGAGCGTTTTGCCGAACTGTGCGAACAAGCAGGTGTATCAGGCGTGATTATTCCGGACGTCCCAATGGAGGAAGAAGCAGAGTTTCGGGAGCCGCTTGCGAAGCGGGACATCGCGATGATCCGCTTTGTGACACTAACCAGCTCAGACGAGCGCATCGCCCAAACAGTGAAAGATGCAGAAGGGTTTATTTACGCGGTCACCGTTAACGGCATTACCGGCGCACGCGCCGGCTTTGCAGACGATCTCAGTGTTCATCTGTCCCGTATTGCGGAGCAAAGCCCTGTCCCGGTTCTGGCCGGATTTGGTGTATCGTCAAAAGAACAAGCTGAAACGCTGGGCGCAGCATGCGGCGGCGTCATCGTCGGCAGTAAAATTGTCCAGTTGCTTCATGAAGGAAAAGGCGAGGAAATCAAACAGCTTATCCCTTAAATCCCTTTTTAAAAGCAGGGCAGCAAGCAATCAAAAACCACCCTTTTTCGGTAGAAAAAGGGTGGTTTTTTTAATTGGATAGCACTTTCAGCCAGCATCGCTCGTTCTGCCATTCAAGCTCAACCGGCAGGCCGAATGCCTCGGAAAGAATACGGCTGGTAAGCACCTTTTTTTTCTCGCCTGCTGCGAGCATTCTTCCTTCTTTTAAAACAGCAACGTGTGTAATAGCCGGAAAAATTTCTTCAATATGATGCGTAACGTATAAAAGAGAGGTATTATGCCGTCCGGCTTGTTGTTCGAGCGCCGTGAGAAGTTCTTCCCGCGCTCTTACATCCAAGCCGGAGCATGGCTCATCTAAAATCATGGCATCAGGGTCAGCCATAAAAGCACGGGCAATGAGCACCCGCCGCTGTTCTCCCTGGGACATAAACCGGTACGGCTTGTCCGCTAAATAAGATAAACGAAGCGATGCCAGCAGTTCATCTGCTTTTTCCCAATCCGCGGCTTCTGTTTTTTCATAAAGCCCGATGGAATTAAAACGGCCGCTTACGACAATCTCCCGGGCGCTCTCCGTATTCAGCGTTTCTAAAAAACGGTTTAATGTATTGCCGACGAAGCCGAGGCGCTTTTTCACATACTCCCAGTTATAACGCCCATATTCGTGACCAAAAACCCGAATTGTGCCGCTTGTAGGGAATTCGTACCCGCCCATCATATTCAGCATCGTTGACTTGCCTGATCCATTTAACCCTAAAACAGCCCAATGCTCGCCCTCTTTTACGGTCCAGTTTACATTGTTTAAAATGACTTTGTCCTGCCGGACGAAACGTACTTGCTCATATGAAATTAATTCTGTCATTATGTATCACTCCCGCTTTTATTGTAACAGAAAAAAATGGATGCTATAAACGGTAAAAGAAGAAACCCGGTTATCTCATAGAGGAATTTTCAAGATGCTTTGATATGCTGTTTCGGCATCGGATTGATGCCAAAAATGAAAGGATTTTAGTATAAGATTTCACTAATGAACAGAGGGTATTCTATAACACTTTTTTATCGGTTTGAGGTGAAAAAAACCGCATAACGGCGCCTATTGGAGCGTTTTCATAAAATATGAAAAATAATTAAGTAAATTTGCAAAAAAGCTTGGTTTTTTGAAAAAACAGTAGTAAGATTGTACTTGAAAAAGGCAGTCTCCAGTCAACTGGAACTCATCAACAGAATCAGCCTTTTTCGTTTAAATTGCATTCAGAGTGGTAAGGATGTTCTGAAAGCGTTTTTAGATTTTTTTGTACATATTTTGGTAAAAGCGAACGTATACACGAAAATCAAATGGGCAACAAGTGGAGGTTTTTCAGTATGAACATGCAGATTAGCCAGGGAAACCCGTGGAAAAGCTTTTCGGGTCCAAACCTTGGGTATGTAATGGAAGTGTACGAACAATACTTGGCCGATCCAGATGCAATCGACCAGGAGCTGCGTCAGTTATTTGATCAATGGGGTCCCCCGGAGTCGTTAACCGGAAATACAGCGCAGCATACCGCATCAGCGGGTGATCTTGATAAGCTGTTTCGTGCCGTGAAGCTTGCAGACAGCATTCGTATTTATGGTCATTTGGCAGCAGATATTAATCCGCTTGATGACAGCAAAAAAGACACACGTCGTATTGATCTTGAAACATATGAGCTCACAGAAGCAGATCTTCGCCAAATACCGGTAGAGTATATTTGTCCAGGCGCCCCGGCACACGTTCAAAACGGGTATGACG
The DNA here is from genome assembly GCF_031181085.1 of Domibacillus sp. Taxonomy (NCBI): domain Bacteria; kingdom Bacillati; phylum Bacillota; class Bacilli; order Caryophanales; family Bacillaceae; genus Domibacillus; species Domibacillus sp. The sequence goes on from NZ_JAPSLE010000002.1 coordinate 290,896, forward strand.
CCATTATGCACTTGAAAAAAGTGTACACAGATAAGGTTGCTTTTGAATTTGCGCAAGTACATGATTTGGAAGAAAAACAATGGCTTCGCCAGCAAATCGAATCGACAGATTACTATCCAACGTTTACAGACAGTGACAAGAAAAAGCTGTTAAAACGCCTTACACAGGTTGAAGGATTTGAGAAATTCATTCATAAAACATTTGTCGGCCAAAAGCGCTTTTCTATTGAAGGCTTAGATGCCATGGTGCCGCTTTTAGATGAGCTTGTTCACCATTCGGCTGTAAAAGGCGCCCAAACGATTAATATCGGGATGGCTCACCGCGGTCGCTTAAACGTCCTTGCCCACATTCTCGGCAAACCGTACGAAATGATTTTTGCGGAATTTGCTCACGCACCAAGCAAAAAAATGCTGCCTCTTGGTTCTATGAAAATGAACTATTACGGCTGGACAGGCGACGTAAAGTATCACCTTGGTGCAGATCGCAGCTATAAAGAAGAAGATACACAAACAGCGCGTATTACCCTTGCGAACAATCCGAGCCACCTTGAGGTAGTTAGTCCAATTGTCGCCGGTTATACACGCGCCGCACAGGAAGACCGTACACAAAAAGGAAAACCAGCGTTAGATGTTTCTAAAGCGATGTCTATTATCATTCACGGAGACGCAGCATTCCCTGGACAGGGGATTGTCGGTGAAACGTTCAATATGAGCCAGATTAACGGCTATAAAACGGGCGGATCGATTCATATTATTGCGAATAATATGATCGGCTTTACAACGGAAAGCTATGATTCACGTTCTACACGGTATGCGTCCGATGTAGCCAAAGGCTTTGAAGTGCCAATCGTCCATGTGAACGCGGACGACCCGGAAGCATGTGTGGCTGCAGCATTTATGGCGGTCAACTACCGGTCACGCTTCGGTAAAGACTTTGTAATTGACTTGATTGGATACCGCCGTTTCGGCCATAACGAAATGGATGAGCCGATGACAACAAATCCAAACATGTACAATATTATTCATAAACATAAAACAGTTCGTGAACTGTATGCACAAAAACTCGCTGACCGCGGAGTTATTGAAAACGGGTATGCAGATGAAGTGTACCAAGAAAACGAGCAAAAGCTGAAAGACCTGTTTGAAACGGTTCCGAAAAAAGACGATAATCCGGATATTATTATGAATCCGCCGCAAGTCGTTGAGCAGGACCTGCCGTGCCATAAAACAGGTGTAAGTGAAGAAGACTTAAAAGCGATCAATCAAGAGCTTCTTCAATGGCCGGAAGGATTCCAGCCGTTTAAAAAGCTTGAACGGATTTTAAAACGCCGTGAGCAGCTGTTTGAGGAAGACGGCCAGGTTGATTGGGGTCATGCTGAAACACTAGCATTTGCTTCTATCTTAAAAGAAGGCACACCGATCAGACTAACAGGTCAAGATTCACAGCGCGGAACATTTGCGCACCGTAATCTTGTTTTGCACGATGAAAACAATGGCAAAGAATACAATACGCTGCATGGTTTAAGCAACGTATCCGCTTCATTTGATGTCATTAACTCGCCTTTAACAGAAACAGCTGTTGTCGGATTTGAATATGGCTATAACGTATTCTCTCCGGAAACACTCGTTCTTTGGGAAGCACAGTTTGGAGATTTTGCCAATATGGCCCAGGTAATGTTCGATCAGTTTGTTTCCTCAGGACGGGCGAAATGGGGTCAAAAATCAGGCTTGGTTATGCTTCTGCCGCATGGCTATGAAGGCCAGGGACCTGAGCATTCAAGCGGCCGCATAGAACGCTTCCTGCAGTCTGCAGCTGAAAACAACTGGACGGTAGCGAATTTGTCATCAACGGCTCAATATTTCCACATTTTGCGCCGTCAGGCTTCCATCCTGCAAAAAGAAGAAGTTCGCCCGCTTGTCATTATGACACCGAAAAGCTTGCTTCGTCATCCGCTGGCTGCGTCTAAAGCTTCCGAGTTTTCAAATGGAAACTTCAACATTATTGTGGAAGAGCCGAGAACAGGCAGCAAGCCGAAGAAAGTAGAGCGCATTGTGCTTTGCAGCGGGAAAGTGTCCATTGACCTTGCTGAGCAGATCGAGAAGTCAGAAGAAAATCTTGATTGGCTTCACGTATTACGGGTAGAAGAGTTATATCCGTTCCCGAAAGAAGAAATTACGGATATTTTAGAACGCTTCCCGAATGTAAAAGAAGTCATCTGGCTTCAGGAAGAACCGCAAAATATGGGTGCGTGGACATATATGGATCCAAGACTGCGTGATACAGTTCCAGAAGGCGCATCCGTCCGTTACGTAGGCCGCCGCCGCCGTTCTAGTCCATCAGAAGGCGATGCGATTGTTCACAAGAAAGAACAAGCTCGTATTCTGCGTACTGTATTAACGAAAGAACAGTAAAAATAACCGGCTCCACCCTGGGGCCGGAAATGTACATAAAACGACATGGAAATTACTGAGGAGGATTTTATCGTGGCTGAAATTAGAGTTCCTGAACTAGCAGAATCAATTACAGAAGGTACAATTGCGCAATGGCTGAAACAACCGGGTGATTACGTTGAAAAAGGCGAATATATTGTTGAGCTTGAAACGGACAAAGTCAATGTAGAAGTTATTTCTGAAGAAGCAGGAACCATCAAAGAATTGCAAGCGGCAGAAGGCGACACGGTCGAAGTAGGCCAGGTAATCGCCATCGTAGAAGCAGGAGCGGGCAGTTCTGCAGGAACGTCTGCACCAGCTGAAACGGAAGCTGCGCCTGTTCAAACAGAGGCGAAAGCAAAAGAAGATATCGTAAAAGAAGATTCTGCTCAAAAACAGGAAGAAGCAGCAAGCCGTACGGTTGCTTCACCAGCTGCTCGTAAACTTGCACGTGAAAAAGGCATCGATTTAAATGCTGTTAAAACGGTTGATCCACTTGGACGTGTACGCGTGCAGGATGTAGAATCACATCAAAACACACCGGCTTCGGCACCAAAGCAGGCTGCTCCACAAAAGCAAGCGGCTTCCGCACCGAAAGCACAGGACAGCGGCAAACCGGTTGAGCGCGAGCGCATGAGCCGCCGCCGTCAGACGATTGCAAAACGCCTGGTGGAAGTACAGCAGACAGCAGCGATGCTGACAACGTTTAACGAAATCGATATGACGAATATTATGGACCTTCGTAAACGTAAAAAAGATAAATTCTTTGATGATCATGATGTTCGCCTGGGCTTTATGTCGTTCTTTACAAAAGCAGTTGTAGCGGCGTTGAAAAAGTATCCATATGTAAATGCGGAAATTGACGGAGACGAAATTGTCTTGAAGAAGTTTTATGATATCGGCGTTGCCGTATCAACAGACGATGGCTTAGTTGTACCGGTCGTGCGTGACTGTGACCGCAAAAACTTTGCAGAAATCGAAGGCTCTATTATGGATATGGCTTTGAAAGCACGCGACAACAAGCTGGCGCTTGGTGACCTGCAGGGAGGTTCGTTTACGATCACGAACGGCGGTGTATTCGGTTCCCTTCTATCAACACCAATTTTAAACGGCTCGCAAGTAGGTATTCTTGGTATGCATACGATTCAAAGACGCCCGGTTGCGATTGGTGACGCGGTCGAAATCCGTCCGATGATGTATGTGGCTCTTTCATACGATCACCGCATTATTGATGGAAAAGAAGCGGTTGGATTCTTGAAAATGGTTAAAGAGTTAATTGAAAATCCAGAAGACCTTCTTCTTGAAGGATAAGAAAAAACCCGCAGCGCCTGCTGCGGGTTTTTCTTGTTTATGAGCTCTTTTCAAGTTTAGGAGAAAGACCTCGCTTATTCACTTCTGTTTTTAATGTTTCAATTTCAGATTTGTTTCGGTCTTGTTTCAATGCGTCCCTGTAAGCAGCCACCAGCATCTCGTCACTCATAATTTTCATTTTATGACCTCCTTGGATATGGTGTTTAAATAAAGAGAAAAAAGTTTCTCTTTATTTTCTGATTATTATACTATCAATAGAATAAAAGGCAAATGATAACAGTGAAAAGACAAAAAACGATATAATATTCCTAAATAATATACTAGTTTTTGAAAGTTTTTAAGTAAAATCATGAAAAAGGAGGTATTTTGTTGTATATTTATAAGAGTAGTGATATAAGCAAAACAGACCAGTTGGCTGATGAAAATGGTATGTCTTCTTTTACGTTAATGGAACTTGCCGGAGCTAGTTTATGGAAAAAAATAGCTTCTTCGAACAAAATAAGTGATCATTCGTTTATTATTTTAGCCGGGAAAGGAAACAACGGCGGTGATGGGATTGTGCTCGCACGTTACCTGAAACGGGCCGGGGCTGCCTGTCATCTTTTCTTCCCAGACGGACTGCCTAAAACGGGTGCGGCAAAGCAGCATTTAACGTATTTTGAAACATGCGGCTACTCCTATGAAACGGGTCTGCCGGCTACTTCGGCCTCTATTGTCGTCGATGCGCTTTTAGGCGCTGGCACGCGGCTGCCGCTATCAAAAGCAATCAGGGAGAGCGTGAACTGGATAAATGGGCAAAAGGCGCATGTTATCTCGATTGACCTGCCGACTGGTACAGCAACTGATAATGGGGACTGTGATGAATCCGTTCTTTATGCACATAAAACGTACGTCCTTCATGGGTATAAGCCATCCCGGTTTTTATACCCGGCGGCGGCTTGTTATGGAGAAACTGAAATTGTCGACATTGGACTTATACACACATCGAATTGGAAGGTGTACGAGCCGGCTCCTCATTCCCGTTCTTTTTACCATCTTGGGCATAATACCCATAAAGGCACATTTGGCCATGGCCTTCTGGTGGCCGGAACCGGTGAAATGCCTGGCAGTGCAGCGCTTGCTGCATTAGGAGCTGTGTCATGCGGAGCAGGTAAGCTGACTGTGCAGACGGATCAAGAAGCAGTCCCGGTCATTGCTTCTCATGTGCCAGAAGCGATGTATCATTTTAAAAAAGGAATAGACGACGATCATCCATACGAGGCGGTTGCTGCCGGATGCGGCAGAGCAGCAGACGGAGAAATGGAAGAGATCGTTCAGCATTTATTGCAGCAGGAGAAGCCGGTCGTTTTAGATGCAGGTGCACTAGGGCCGCGAAGCTACAAGGAAGCAAGGTGCCCGGTAGTAGTAACGCCGCATCCTGGTGAGTTTGCGCGGATGACAGGAAAACCGGTTGGCTTTATTCAAAAAAATCGGCTGCAGGAAGCCTCGGCATATGCAGTCGAACACGGCGTAACGGTTGTGTTAAAAGGGGAATATACCGTCATAGCATTCGCGGATGGAAGCGGCTTTGTTAATCAAACAGGAAATGAAGGGTTGTCTAAAGGCGGAAGTGGCGATACACTGACAGGTGTGATGCTGGCGCTTATCATGCGTAATCCTGATCTTAAGGCCGCTGTCGCGGATGCTGTTTATCTGCACGGAAAATGTGCGGATCATTGGAAACAGCTTCGTCCGGCCCAAGCGATGCGCCCCCTTGGTATTCACGAGCTGATTCCGGATGCAATAAATGAAATAATAAAGGAGACCAACGAAACATGATTCATTTAAACTGGGACAAAACAAAAACGATTAAACAGGTAAAATGCGTTCATACAGACGCCAAAAAGTATGTTGTTGAAAATGCGCTGACAAAAGGAAACGTTTATGAGGTAAAAAACGAAACCGAGGAATTTTATTTTGTATTAGATAATAAGGGCCGTGTTTCCGGCTTTTACAAAGATTATTTTGAAGAAGTAACGGGATAAACGAATGTTAGCTGCAAGGGGGCAGAAAAATGTTTAACGAGCGCATGGCCTTAAAGATCAGGCTGGATCAATTAGCGGATGCGGAAGTTCGAGTTATGCAGGAATTTAAAAAAGAACGGGAAGCGATTTTTGCGCGGCTTCAGGAGCTGGATGAAACAGAAGAGAATCACACACCTGGCATAACAGTTGCTGCTGACATAACAGCTGCGGCTGATATAACAGCTGTTACGACAGTTGGAGCACCGCCAAAAGTACGCAGAGGACGCCGGAGCGAAGGGTTAACAGAGCTTCGCGATACAACCATCCGCATTTTGAAAAAGCAGAATACGCCTATTCGCGGCATCGAGCTGCAGCGTTATGTAGAGGAGCAGTCCGGCAAAAAAATTGCAAACATGACCACTTTTATGAATAGTCTTGAGCGCGAAAATGCACATGTCCGCAAGCTTGGGCGGGGTCTTTACATTTACGAATATGATTTATAATGCAAAAAAGCGGACGGGCAGTCCGCTTTTTTGCGTTGTATGCCTTTTCAGGTGTATGATAAAGCGTGCACAGTTATGAGAAAGGAAGATTTATTTGAACATTACAACCTTGCCAGAATCGATTCAATCGATCATTCATGAAAGAAAAAAACAATTTGGACTCGAAGAAGATACACAGTCCACTTCCTATATAGCCCAAAGTGAAGAGATCGTATCAGATACGGTTATTTCTTTGGCGCTTGGCAAAAACATTTTGCTGAAAGGGCCAACAGGTTCCGGAAAAACAAAACTGTCAGAATCACTTGCTGCATTTTTTGGCCAGCCGGTTCACAGTATTAACTGTTCCATTGATCTGGACGCTGAGGCGATGCTTGGCTTTAAAACGATTGTCGAGGCAGAGGGCAAAACACAAATTGATTTTGTGGAAGGTCCTGTTATACAAGCGATGAAAAAAGGACATCTTTTATATATTGATGAAATTAATATGGCAAAGCCGGAAACGCTGCCGATCTTAAACGGTGTATTGGACTATCGCCGTCAAATCACGAATCCGTTCACAGGAGAAGTCGTGACTGCAAAGCCGACATTCAGTGTTATTGCCGCTGTCAATGAAGGATATGCAGGTACAGCGCCGATGAATGAAGCGCTGAAAAACCGTTTTATCGTATTTGAGATTCCGTACATTTCAGGAGATGTCCTGCTGCAGGTATTAAAGCAGCAGTCTGTTCTTCAGGATCAGGCGATGCTTGAGAAATTCGTTTCTCTGTCCGGTGACTTAACGACACTTGTCGAAAGCGGCCGTTTGCCGGAAGAAGCTTCTTCGATCCGCGCGCTGGTGGATGCATGCGACCTGGCTCTTTACATGCCGCCAATGCGGGCCGTGGAAAGCGCGATTGCCGGCAAGCTTGACGATGAACGAGAAAAAGCCGCAGTCCTAAACGCGGCGGAAACATGGTTCGCCTAACATGGAACGGTTCATACAGTTTAATGACGAAACAGTCAACTCCGCTTTTTGGATGGAACTGTCGGACCTTGCTGCGGCTCTGTCTCAAAATCCGGATTTAAAAGTGGAATTTGGCCCGCTTGCTTATTTGCAAAAAACGCCGGCCATTCTGTTTGCCAGCCATTTCTGGCACCATCGTTCCAAGGAAGAAGAAACAGCGGGATTAAAAACGGATGTTTACCTGCGTGCACTTGGCACGATTCAGTGGACGGACGAAGCGGTCATTAAGTCCTTCATGGCTCGGTTTAAAGGAGATTTCGCCCGGCAGCTGCTTGCCGCTGCCGAAGATATTCGCTTGGAGCCCATGTGTATGGGCGCGCGCCCTGGAACAAAAGGAGCTTTTCATATCCGCCGCCAGGTGCTGCGGCGTTACCATGAAGTACAGCTGTCGGTGAATCAATCCAAAGGTTTTTACATGGATGCCGTTTTTAATGCTCTGTTTGTTCTGTGGCAGGCAGATGCACCTTTTGAATGGCCGGCTATTCATCCAGCTGTAGACCGTGCCGTGCCGTTTATCGATCGTACTGCCAGAGAGCTGTTTGATGCACGGTCGACAAAAGATGCAGCCAGAGTGGCCGGGGAGATCGCTGAGGTATTAGAAGAGCTTGAGCTGCGCAGCATGGTAAATAAGTACAGCCATCTTCCGGATTACCGGGAGCCGTCGGCGGATGAAGCCGTGGTGGATCCAGGAAAGCGGCAGGATCCGCTTGTAAATGATGATGAGGCAGCTGAAAAAGAAAACGAGCAGTTTGACGAACAGTTCTCTACCTGGCACCGCGAATCAGAGGAAACACGCGGTACCTTTATGCAGTTTGATCTTGACCAGGGAACGAAAACACCGATGATGGGCAACACAGCCCGTGAAGGAGACGAAGGAGATGCAGCCCTTGCTTCCGTGCAGGGACGCTCTAAAAAGTCCTCACGTGAGCAATATAACCGGCTGCTTGCCGAGCGTCGTGACGAAGAAAGCAAGGCAGATGAAGCGCATTACGGAAAAGAAAACATTGGCGCCAAAGCGATTTACGAAAAGCCGCGTACAGCAAGTGATACAGAACGGGAAGAGTACCGCCGGATGAGAGATGAAACGGCATCCGTTGTCCAGACGCTGAAGCGGATGATTCAAAAATCGATTGAAAAGAAAAAAACAAGTCCGCGTACGGATTTGTTAACAGGGCGCCTGGGACGTAAGCTGACGCGCTATTTTACCGATGAGAATCCACGGCTGTTTTACAAAAAGCAGGAGCCGTCCCGTGAAATTGATGCTGCTTTTTATTTATTGATTGATAGTTCTGCGTCTATGTACGATAAAATGGATGACGTGAAAAAAAGCGCCGTACTGTTTCATGAAACATTGTCCTCTCTTCGAGTGCCACATGAAATTACCGGCTTTTGGGAGGATACGTCTCCTCTTTCAAAAGAAGTGAAGCCGAATTATTTCTTAACGGCTGTGCCTTTTCAAGCATCCCACCAAAAGGATGCGGGCTATGCCATTATGCAGCTTCGGCCTGAAGAAGACAACCGGGATGGCTTTGCCCTCCGCCTGGCCATTGAAAAAATGGAACGCCGGAGTGAAGCGCGAAAATTCCTTATTGTTTTCTCAGACGGAGAGCCGTCCGCTGCTGATTACGATAAAAACGGTGTACTTGATACCCATGAAGCCGTAATGATGGCACGCAAAAAAGGGATGACCGTGTTTAATCTGTTCATTGGAGAAGAGGCGCTTGATGAAGCACGCCGCCAGACAATGAAGACCATTTACGGGCATGGCTCTATCATGGCTCCTGATGTATCAGAGCTTCCTCACGTGTTAACGCCTATTTTAAAAAAGCTGTTGTTTGAAAGTATTTAAGCCATCGTTTGATTAAATTCAAATACAAAAAAGCTGCTCCGTTATGGAACAGCTTTTTTGTATTTGAATTTATTGTTTTAAACGCAGCAGCTGTTGTTTTAAATCGTCTTCCATCACAAGCAATTCGTCTTCCGCTGCTTTTCGTTTTGCACGCCCGTCCTGCTGGATGCGGATTGTTTCTTCAAGCGTTGTAATTAAGTTTTCCTGTGTTTTCTTTAATGTTTCAATATCAACAAGGCCGCGCTCATTTTCACGAGCTGTCTCGATCGAGTTGACTTTCAGCATTTCAGAGTTTTTCAGCAGCAGGTCATTCGTGGTTTTCGATACTTCTTTTTGTGCCTTTACGGCTTTTTGCTGGCGGACCAGCGTTAAAGCAATGGCGATTTGGTTTTTCCAGAGCGGCACAGCCGTTAAAATGGAAGACTGGATTTTTTCAGCCAGAGCCTGATTTGTATTTTGAATCAAACGGATTTGCGGCGCGCTTTGAATCGTAATCTGGCGGCTCAGCTTCAAGTCGTGCAGACGCTTTTCAAGCCGGTCCGCAAAAGCGATCATATCATTGACTTCCTGGAAATCCATTTGATCACCCGTCTGCTCTGCTTTTTGGCGCAGCGCCGGGATCGTTTTCGTTTCGATTTCTTCGAGCTTTAATTCTCCAGCAGCGATGTAGATATTGAGCGCCTGGAAATATTCTTTGTTTTTTTCATAGAGCTGCTCAAGCATCCGGATATCTTCGATAAGTCCGCGCTTGGAATGTTCAAGCTTGACCCCGATGCGGTCGATTTGAGCACCGACTTTTTGGTAGCGCGTCATCACTTCCTGCACTGAATCCGATACTTTGCCAAACATACGGGAAAACACATTTCGCTTTTCCTCCCGCAGTTCATCTGGATTTACATTTTTTAAGTTTTTCATCAAATCATTTAAAATATCGCCAACCGGCCCGATATCCTTGCGCTGTACATGATCAAGCATATGGTGTGAGAAATCAGACAGCTTTGTTTGTGCAGCAGTCCCGAAGGAAAAAACCGCCTGCTGGTTTCCAGCTTCAATTTGCGCGGCCAGCTGCTCTGCTTTCTGGCGGTGTTCAGCCGGAAGCAGATCGACAAGCCGTTTAGATTGTGGAGAAGGGGCAGCTGTGCCCGGGGCAGAAGGCATGTCCCCAAATGGATCGGCAAGCAGGTCATTTAATAAATCATCGTTTTTTGCGCCCGTAACGGGTGCCTGTTGTGACTGTAGTTCGTTGTTCATCTTCGTTGTCTCCTTTCAAAGCAGGTTGTTCAGTTTCGATTAGTTTCTTCGTTTGAGTCGTGCGCTGCCGGGCAACATCGAGTTCGATCGTTAAATGCTCAATATCACGGGCGAGCACTTGACGAAGATCCGCTTCTAATGTTTGGGACAGGTCACCAAGTGTTTCAGTCGTTTCGAGCAAGGATCGTTTCATATCCGGGCCTTTTACTTTTTTGCTTGAGAGAAGCGCTGATTTTTCAGCCAGCTCCACCACTGAATCCAGATGAGAATAGAAAAAAGGCTCAATCTCGTAAAACCGCTTCGGTTCTTTTTTGACAACCGAATAAATACGCTTTACCAGACTGTTTAATTCAATCATTTGTTTAAGAGAACGAAGGCTCCGTACCTTTAAAAACAAATGCTGCAGCCGGGACAGCTTCGCTTTCGCTTCTTTTAGCTGATCAAGTATATAGTAATATTCTCTACGGCTTAATCCATATTTTTTTTGGATTCGTCTGTTGCCGAAATTGGTATACAGCATAAACATTCCTGCAAAACCGGCTGCGAATGCCGCCCATGCCAGCCATCCATCAAACGGCATTGTCAGCACGAGGGCTGCTGCGAGTGAAACGGCCAGGCGGCGGGACCAATAAAAAGAATATCGCATCGTTCATCCACTCCATTTTATCATTTTGCTCTTTTACATGAGCGTATTTTGTTTCTTTATACGGACAAGCCGCAGAAAAAGTTTCATCTATAGTCCATTGTTTACGTTTTTTTCTATGAAAAAACCCCTTTTTGAAAAAAGGGGCATTTCTTATTTTGCTGATTCTTCAGCCGGCGGGTGGTTTTGATAATATTTGCGCCCGATCCATGATTGGAAAATAAGAATCAGTCCACTGACGCTCCAGTAAATAGGAAGGGCAGCCGGCGCGTTAAAAGAGAAAATTAAAATCATAATCGGCGACAGCAGGCCGATAAATTTCATCTGCTGCTGCTGTTCGGCCGGCATTGTCTGCATGGACAGACGGAATTGAACATAGTACATAATACCCGCAATAACGGCCATGGCAATGTCAGGCTGTCCGAGACGGAACCAAAGGAATTCATGCGCTTTTATATCTTCTGAGACGGTAATGGCGTAATAAAGGCCTGTCCAGACCGGCAGCTGTAAAAGCATCGGCAAGCAGCCCATGGCCATTGGATTGATGCCATTTTCTTTGTAAAGAGTCATCATTTCCATTTGAATCTTCCGCTGTTCTTCCTGTGTTTTAGCCGCTTTTAATCGTGCTTGAATATCAGTCATCTGCGGTTTTACTTTTTCCATCTTGTGGCGCATGGCGGCCTGCTTTTTCATCGAATTCAGCATAGACGGCATCAGAATTAATCGTACCGCAATAGTAATGACGATGATTGCCATTCCATAACTGCCAAACATTTCACCGAGCCAGTGAATCAGTTCAACGAACGGATTCACGAGGTAATCATGGAAAAAATGGCCTTCTGTTTGTGCGCTTTGACAGCCGGATAACAAAACGGCCGATAAAGCAGTAAGCGCAATCGTTAATTTTTTTTTCAAATTCGTTCCTCCTGCGCCTGCTAGCAGGCTAGTTGCTTTAGACAAAAAAAGTATACTCCTTTTTTCCTGCAAAAACAATTAATCAATTATAAGGGGTATTGTAAACCTTTAATTTTATTAGGTTGACAAAATGAAGACCAATCCTTTAATCTGGAAAAAAAGGAGGGGTTACCATGTCAACATGGACTCAATTAGCTGTACAGATTTTAGAAGGTTACAAGCTTTCAGAAAGGGAAGCAGAGAATATTTTAACATGTCCTGATGAAGAGGTTTTGCAGCTGCTCGAGGGCGCTTTTCATCTTCGCCGCCATTATTACGGAAAGAAAGTTAAACTGAATATGATCATCAATACAAAATCCGGCTTATGTCCGGAGGATTGCGGCTATTGTTCTCAATCGTCCCAGTCAACGGCTCCCATTCAAAAATACCGGATGATGAACCGTGAACAAATTGTGGCCGGTGCCGAAAAAGCCCATTCCCTTGGCGCAAATACCTACTGCATCGTGGCGAGCGGAAGAGGACCGTCTAAAAAAGAACTCGACACAGTCACAGAGGCGGTAAAAGAGATAAAAAGCAAATATGGGATGCGCATTTGTGCATGCCTGGGACTCCTAAAACCGGAGCAGGCTGTACAGCTGAAAGAAGCAGGAGTGGACCGGTACAACCATAATATAAATACATCCAAAAACCATCACGAGTCGATTACGACTACCCATACATACAACGATCGTACAGAAACAGTCGGCCGCGTAAAAGAAAGCGGCATGTCCCCATGCTCCGGCGTCATTATCGGCATGGGTGAAACGAATGAAGATATTATCAATATGGCTTTTAGCCTGAGGGAGCTTGATGCCGACTCAATTCCGATTAATTTCCTGCATGCCATACCGGGTACAAAGCTTGAGGACGCTAAGCCGCTTACACCGCTTTTTTGCTTAAAAGTACTTGCGTTGTTCCGTTTTATCAATCCATCAAAAGAAATCCGAATTTCAGGCGGCCGGGAAGTGAATTTGCGTTCCGTTCAGCCGCTTGGCTTGTACGCTGCCAATTCTATTTTTTTAGGAAGCTATTTGACGACTCCCGGCCAGGAAGTCACGGCAGATCATAAAATGATTGAGGATATGGGATTTGAAGTAGAGCAGGCGCACGAGCAGGCTCCTGTTTAATAGACCAAAAAGGTCCATTTGTAGACAAATAAAATCTTTTACTCAAGTAACTCTTTGCTTCCTGTTGATGTAAGGAGTGCGGGCGATTGGGATAGGAGCCGATAGGGCGGTGGGCGCTGAGCCCGTCTTCGCAGCACAACTGCCCGGCCGGTCTCAGCTGACCCGCTCGTCCCATAGGAGTCTTCGCCGCACACCCGCCGCGGTTGAACAAACATGCACAGCCTGACAGATACACTTTCCCTTATCGCCTCTATTTAAGAAGCACTATTTCTTGAAAAGATACCTGCCGCTTTCAGCAGTAAAAGCTTTCGTGAAAAAGACTGACGACTTTGTCGACAGTCTTAAAGATCTATGAATTCTTTTACTGAAACACAAGAAAAGTGAGTTATAAGGCTTAAAATAAAAATAGCTGCCTGTTGTTTAATAATAAAAAGAAAAAAAGAGGAGTGGGAATCCCACTCCTTTTATCACGACAATTTATGGTTTTAAAATAAAATCCCGTGAAACGTTTCTGTTGATTTTTCACAAAAAAATGAAATGAAGTATTAGACCGAAACTGTTTAAAAAATGGCACACTTTCATACAAATGTGCCATTAGAGTAACTAATTCCTCATTCCATTGTAACGCTAAACTTTATGCACATACTATTTTTTTTGGATTTTCATAAAAAACAATTATCTTAATCAGATTCTTATTTTTAAAAGAAATTAGTCATTGTAGTAGGGTGGCTCTTTTCCCTTCTGATCATAAGCAGACAAACTTCCTCGTTCTACTTTATAGGACAACGACCAAGAACCACTTGCAGCTTCCTTACTCCAATGCTCCGTAAAAGTAACAAGATATATTTCAGATTCCAGTTCTTTTACGCTTGTTTCTCTAACTACATTATAACCTTGAATGATTCCTTCCCACTTGCCAACTTCCTTAGGAAAACCCTTTATAACAGACTCATTGTCATTGGTCGTAAACTCAACAGCTTCTTCTTTTGTAAAAGGAGGGACGGGAGGAGAAGAAATATAAAAATACAGCCAGCCGATAAAAGCTACAATCATAGGAATAAGCCAGAGTATCTTTATACTCTTTTGGTTTTCCATTCTCTTCTCTAACCACTTATCTATTAGTGCATAAAGCAGCGCTACAACCAAACCATAAATTGCAAAAATCAAATCTTGAAATAAAATGCCATTTACTAAACCAAACAAACTAAGAATGACTACATATAACCAATCTTGATTTTTAAACCATTTTTTGTGAAAGTACTCAATGACAAGAGAAATAATATTTCCATAAATAAGAACAATTGCACCGACGTACATGAAGAACATAGATGACAAAAGAAGAAAGTTAGTTCCCAAATCATATATGAAATCAGTTTCTTCAGCCATATCGTAAAACGCTAAAAATAGTGATGCCAAAGTGGTGGTAATAAATGTTGCCAGTGCTTTTCGTATGGCTAAGTATGTAAAATTCATTTTTATCCTCCCTGTGTTAGTAGTATAGCAAAAGTGATAAATGTAGTGATAAAACGGTGAAAAAAGTGCAAAAAAAGGTGTAACAACAAAATGGTTGATACACCGCTAATTTACATTGTTAAACAGCATGTGTTGTCGTTTATTAACACTGTCTAATCTTTAATAATTATAGATTCAGTATTACATATTAATGGACCTTTTTTATATACAGATATGGTAAAATCATTCAAAGAAAGGGTGAGAGCATGAAAGAAAAACAAGAGCTGTACCGGTATTCCTGCACGGTGGATGAGGGGAAAGTTTTTGCATTTAAACAAGCGGTTTCGGCTGCCGATACGGGGAGTGAGATACCGCCGACGTTTCTCACTGTACTTGATTTTCACGGCGGGTTGTCTTTTCAAAAATTAACGGAGCTTCTCCAGTTTGACCCCGCTTGTGTGCTGCACGGCAGCCAGTCTTATAAATACATAAAACCCATTTTTCCAGGTGACCACATTGAAGCCGTTGTGTATATTACAGGACGAACGGCCAAAAGAGGCATGACGTTCGCAAAGCTTGAAACGGTTTATTTAAAAGAAAACCATCCAGCCGTTATATCGCGTTCGACCTTGATTGAACAGAAAGGAGCAGCCCATGTTTAAACCTGTTTACTGGACGATTACCGCGGAAGAAATTCGTGCGTATGCAGCCGCTTCAGGTGATTTTAACCCGATTCATACAGACCCTGATTATGCACAAAAAGCCGGGCTGAAGGGCTGTATTGCACACGGGATGCTCGTAATGGCGCTTGGAAGCCGTGCGATCCGTGAATGGGAGGCAGGCGATTTAACGTCCTACGAGGCCCGTTTTCAGGCGATGACGTATCCCGACGAGCCGCTTGTGGTCAAAGGCAGCTGGACGGATGAGGAAGCAGGCAAAGGCAGTGTAACAGTTCAAAACGAGAAAGGCGAAATAAAAATGAAAGGCACCTTTACAGTGAAGTGAAGAAAGCGGCCGCTTTTCTTTTTCAGCTTGCGTTTCTGTCCGCTTTGTATTATGGATCTGAGTTTCTTGTTTCCTGGCTGCATATCCCGATTCCAGCTAGTGTTACCGGCATGGTGATCCTGCTTTTTCTTCTATCAAAAGGCTGGGTTCCTGTTCAAATGATTCAAAGTGGAGCTGCTTTTTTAAACAAGCATTTAGCTTTCTTTTTTATTCCTATTGCAGCCGGATTAATCACATACGGGGATCTGATCCGATCAGACGGTGCTGCCCTTATGGCAGTGATTGCCGGCAGTTCGGTTATGGGCCTTCTTATTACCTCTGGACTTTCTAGTGCATTGGCGAAAAGGGGCAGGGAAAAAGCATGACTATTATTTACATAATTGTAACCATTGCAATTTACCAACTGGCGCGATGGGCCGCTTTGCGGTTTCCATCCCCTTTCACAACGCCCGTTTTCACATCAACTGTGGTGATCATCAGCCTGCTGGCTGCCTCGGACGTATCGTATAAAGAATATACACCGGCGAAAGAGATCATGACCTTTTTGCTCGGTCCGGCAACCGTAGCACTGGCTCTGCCGCTGTATCATAACCGGGCTGTACTGCGTGAGCGCTTTCTTCCAGCCGCCACCAGCTTGATTGTCGGTACATTCGCAACGATTGTATCGGCTGTTTGGATGGCTTCTGCATTTGGCCTCTCCCGTACCATTCAAGCGACCGCCGCTGTAAAAGCCGTGACAACGCCCGTAGCGATGGAAGCAGCTGTGATTATTGGCGGCGATCCAGCCCTGGCCGCTGCTTTTGTCATCACAGCTGGTATTTTCGGAGCTGTATTTGGCCCGCCTTTTTTAACGATGTTCAACATAAACGATCCTTTTTCAAGAGGCCTCGGTATCGGCACCATTTCTCACGGTATTGGAACAAGCCAGGCTCTGCAGGAAGGACATATTCAAGGAACGGTGTCCAGCGCTGCAATGGGCGTCTCTGCCATTATTACCTCGCTTGTTCTGCCCTGGCTGTTCCCTTTTCTTTAAAAAGATGACGAGCTCGACTTGTCATCTTTTTTTTGTGGAATATAATGTGAGAACGCTTTAGAAACAGACAAAAAGTTGTGACAACTTTTCTATAGACTTTCCATAAAGAGGGCGTATAATAAAAGTATAAATCAATTGTGAAATATTTCACAAATTATCTCGAATGGTGAGTGAGAACAGTGAATAAAGAAGCGTATGAGGAAATAAATGCATGGGCGGTTAAAAAGTCAGCGATTTTGCGCCATAACCCTCTTCAATATATTGTAAAAGCGATGCTGGCAAGCTTTTTTATCGGCTTTGGCATTATGCTGTCCTTTAAACTGGCTGAACCTTTTTTTGATGCAGGATCACCAGCCACAGTCTTAATGCTCGGTGCGTTTTTCGGCATTGCCCTTGTGTTAATTCTTTACGGAGGAGCGGAACTGTTTACTGGCAATACTATGTATTTCACAATGAGTACAATGAGCGGCAAAACAAATTGGAAAGAAGCACTGGCCGTTCTTGGAGCATGCTATATAGGGAATCTGCTTGGCGCTTTATGCTTCGCCCTGTTTATCAGTGGAGCAGGAATTTATAATGATACGGCGAATTCTCAATATTTAATGGATGTTGTTTCTCATAAAATGCATTATCCTGCGTCTCAATTGTTCTTTAAAGCGATTTTGTGTAACTGGATCGTTTGTCTCGCTGTCTGGATTCCTATGCAGATGAAAGGGGACATGGTGAAAATCGTGACAATGCTGCTGTTCGTTATGACATTTGTTGTGGCCGGCTTTGAACACAGTGTGGCTAATATGGTTTTGTTCAGCCTGGCTCTGGCAGTGCCGCATCCTGAAGCGATTTCTGTAGCGAGCGCTGTTCATAATTTAATTCCTGTTACTTTAGGAAACATCATTGGCGGCAGCGTGTTTGTCGGCATGGTATACATGTACCTGGCAAAACCAGTCCAAAAAAGCATACCGGGAGAAGCAAAAGAACGCATTACTGTTAAGCTTCTTGAAATGAATAAAAGCCGTCGCTGAGCGACGGCTTTTTTTTAACCAATTAAAATGCGTTCCTTCGGATAATGGTAAGAGTCTTTAATTTCTTTGCCGCGAATGAGGAAAAGAAGGGAAAACAGCCCTACCCGGCCAATAAACATAAGCACAATTAAAATTATTTTAGCCGGTGTGCCGATCACGCTTGTCACGCCAAGGGAGGAGCCTGTTGTACCAAATGCGGATGAAACCTCGTAAATAATAGGAAGCAGTGCCAGCTCCGGCTCTAAATAAGAAAGAGCAATAACGGAAACAGCCCAGATAAACGTTCCGGTCACAAGAACGACAAACGACCGGTGCGCGTCAATGGGATGTACTTCCCGATGAAACACTTTAATAGTGTTTTTCCCGCGTGCAAATGTGAATACACTGAGTGCTGCGATCGCGACGGTCGTGGTTCGCAAACCGCCGCCTACACTTGAAGGTGAGGCGCCGATAAACATCAGTACCGACAAAAGCAGCAGTGACGGCGATGAAAAGTCATTTAAATCCAATGTGGCCAAACCGCCGCTTCTCGATGCAATTGATTGAAAAAGAGCATAGAAAAACGATTCATGCCATACTTTATCCGCTAAGAAATGGTTTCGCTCAAACAAAAGCAGTCCCGCTGTGCCGATGGCAGCCAGCAGCACATACATGGTAACGGTTAATTTTGTAAACAAGCTGAACGCAAATTTACGCGATCCGCGGTAGGTTAAAAAATCTTTCATTTCAATCAATACAGGAAACCCGATCGCCCCAAGAATAATCAGCACCATATTCACAACTTGAACAAAATAGTCATTTGCGTACGGAATAAGGGAAGCGCCGGTAATATCAAAGCCGCCATTGGTTGTAGCACTGACCGAAGCGAACAGGCCGTGCAGGAACGCTTCGCTGATCGTCGGGTAGTACTGAATAAAATGAATGCCGAGTACGAGAGCTCCAACTGCTTCAATAGCAAGAATAAGAAGAAAAATTTCCCTCATTAATTTAACGAGGCCGCTTAAATCGGTCCGGTTTTGGTCTGCCATAATGAGCTGCCGCTCCCGCATGCCAATCCGTTTACCAAAAAGGAGCCACACCATGGAACTAAACGTCATAATGCCGACACCGCCTACCTGTAAGATAAGCAGGATAAAAAAGTACCCGGTCGTGCTGAAGGTGTCAATGGTGCTGACCGGGGTCAAGCCCGTTACACTGAGGGCACTGACAGCTACAAAAATCGCATCTATAAACGAAATGTCTACGCCTGGTTTGTGAGCGGCCGGCAGCAGCAATAAAATACTGGCAAACACAGCACCGCTTAAATAAAGGAGGAAAATAACCTGAAAAGGAGAAAGCCGCAGCTGTTTTAACTTCATGCCCGGCACCATCCCCATTGTGTGTTTCTCTTCATCATACAATCACCTTTTTAAGCCTCTCTGCTGCCTGCTTTAATAAAGGAACAGGCTGCACTAGGGCGATACGCACGTAGCCTTTGCCCGCTGTGCCAAACGCGCTTCCCGGCACCATTACAACGCCGGCTTTATCAATCGCTTCGAAAACAAAGGCGCGGTCATCGCTGCCGGACGGAATTTTCGTCCATAAAAACATGCCGCCCCCAGGCTGCTCAACCGGCCATCCGATCTCTTGAAGCCCTGATGAGAGTGCTTCGGCCCGTGCCCGGAATTCCATCCGGAGCTTGTTTGTGATTTCCTCCGCATGATCGAGGGCAAAAATAGCCGCTTTCTGAACCGGAGCGAACACCCCGTAATCCAAATTGGATTTGAGCTGCTTCAGCACACGAATCATGTCGGCATTTCCGGCAATATACGCAATGCGTGTCCCGGCCAGACTGAAGGTTTTAGAAAGAGAATTGATTTCCATCCCTACTTCCATTGCACCGGAAATGGAAAGAAAACTAAACGGTTCCCCGCCTTCAAAGTAAAACTCTGAATAAGCCGCGTCATGCAGTACAATGATATCGTGCTTTTTGGCAAAATCAATGACCTGCTCAAAAAATGCACGATTCGGCATCGCCGGTACAGGATTGCCCGGCAGATTGAGCAGCATCAGCTTTGCTTTTTGAGCTATATCTTCTGGAATAAGAGATAAATTCGGCAGAAATTGATTTTCAGGCAGAAGCGGCATAAAGTACGGCACCGCACCAGCAAGAGAAATGCCGGCTTCATACGCAACATAAGCAGGGTTCGTCGTTAATACGATGTCACCGGGATCACAAAAAGCAAGAGGAAGATGCACAAGTCCTTCCTGAGATCCCATCGTTTGAACGATTTCTGTTTGCGGGTTTAAAAGGACGCGTGTGCGCCGCTTGTAATAATCGGCTACGGATTGATAAAACTGCGCGGTTCCGCCAAGTGTATAGCCGTAGGCATCCGCTTTCGCACTTTCATCGGCTAGAACGGTCCGAACGCGTTCATCCGGCGGCAAATCCGGGCTGCCAAGGCTTAGGTCAATTAAAATGTCGCCTTGCTGCTTTTTTTGATCCGTATAGGCTTTTAAGTCACTAAAAATGGATGGACCAAAGGCCGTCATTCTTTTAGAAGGTTGAAACTTCAAGACAAGCACCTCGTTGCATGAAAATATGTATGTACGCGCCCTATTTTACCACATCAAATCAAAAAAGTATGCGGCTTGGTTTGTTAACTATATTAAAAATAGGTTGACAATAGAGGGAGCCGCCTTTTACAATAAAAAAAACAATTCACTGGAGGATTACATATATGAAAACAGTTCACTGGATGCAGGCGGCTATGTTTGCTGCTATTATGGCCGTGCTTGGATTCCTGCCGCCTATTCCGCTTTCTTTTACGCCTGTGCCGATTTCCTTTCAAACAATCGGTGTGATGATTGCGGGGGGCATACTCGGTGCCCGGCTGGGTGCACTCAGCCAGGTTATTTTTCTGCTGGCTGTCGCAGCAGGAGCTCCTATTCTTGCCGGCGGGCGGGGAGGGCTTGCTGTTTTTGCAGGACCAAGTGCCGGTTTCCTGATTTCCTGGATTGCGGGCGCATTTGTTGTCGGCTTCCTGGTTGAACGCGCCGCAAAACTATCAGCTAAGCGCACGTTTGCTGCTAACGTCATTGGAGGCGTTCTCGTTTTATACATCATTGGCATTCCCGTTCAGTCACTTGTGACAGGAGTCGGGCTGAAAGAAGTCACGCTGGCAAGTGCCGCTTTTATTCCGGGTGACCTCCTAAAAGCGGCGGCGGCGGCACTTCTTGTTCCGAGACTGCGTACCGCCCTGCAGGCTGTACCGTCTTTTCGCCGAGCTGCATAAATTTTGATATAGTACCAGTGGGGGGATAAAAGATGAATTTAACGTCCACACAATCGCTCCGGGCACATTCGTGTCCGGAGCATATTTGTTTACAAACGCCGAGCCGAACCTTTACATACCGGGAGTGGGAGGAGATCACAAAGCGCGCTGCCGCCTGGCTTTTATCACACGGGCAGCCGGGAGAGACCGTTGCGTTAACCGCTCAAAACAGATGGGAAACGCTCGCTTTATTTTGCGGGGCGGTACGGGCTGGATTTGTTTTTATGCCGCTTGATCCGCGGATGACAGAAGCAGAACGGACCGAGCGGCTTCGGCTCGCAAAGCCAGTGCTGTTCATTCCGTCAGAGCAGCTTGAAAAAACCGGTTCTTTGATCGAACAGACCACTCCTTCTTCGTATTGCCATGAGGATGTTCATTGTATGTTTTACTCTGGATTCACTTCTGGTTCAAGCGGTACGCCAAAGCAATTTATCCGCAGCCAGCGGTCCTGGCTGAAAAGTTTTGAAGCGGGGATGGCCGATTTTCCGCTAACCGGGCATGAAACGGCCGTCATCGCCGGTCCTATTCACCATTCCCTGTTTTTATATGGAGCCGCATTTGCTTTTTTCAGCGGACAGCCGATTCTTTTAATGGATAAGTTTGTGCCGCAGCATACGGCTCAAGCATTAAACCGTCTGGATTCATTTGTTTTTTACGCGGTTCCGACGATGCTTGAAGCGCTGTACAATCGCTTTCACACTTCTTCGAAAGGAATTGTTTTTTTATCCGGTGCAGGGTGGACAGCGGAGCGGAAGCAGCAATGGATCGATACATATCCAGCGGCATCGCTTTATGAGTTTTACGGTGCCTCCGAGCTCAGCTTTGTGTCTTATATGACACCAGAGGATTACAGAGTGCGGCCTGCTTCTTCCGGAAAACCGAGCACTGGTGTAACGGTGGATATCCGGTCAGGGGGAGAAAGTCTTTCTCCTGGACAAACGGGGACCATTTATGTGAAAAGCCCGATGCTGTTCAGCGGCTATGTGCACGAAGGCTGCTACAAGCTTGACATCGATCAAGACGGCTTTTATACGGTCGGAGATGCAGGCTATGTAGATGAAGAAGGCTGTTTATATGTGGTGGGCAGAGAGCAGTTTATGATGATTACAGGCGGCGTGAATGTTTATCCGGAAGAAATAGAGCGGGTCGTTGTAAGATGTCCGGATGTACATGCAGCAGCGGTTACGTCTATTGAGGATGTGCATCTTGGCGACCGGATTGTCTGCTTTTATACAGGCGGGGCAGACAAGGGAGCCGTCCGCGTTTTTACAAAGCAGTTTCTATCCGTCCAAAAGCTGCCGAGACACTGGATTCAAACAAACAGTCTTCCACTCACAACGAATGGAAAAATCGACCGGAAAGCTCTTCGGGAAAAAGCAAAGGAGGTCCTGCAGTGACTGTTTACATTACGAATGCGAAAAGAACGCCGGTAGGAGTAAAAGATGGGATTTTTTCAACAATAGAAGCAGCCCATCTTGCAGCACCTGTTATCAAAACGCTGGCAGACTGCTCCGCTGTTCCGCCCGACGAAGTGATTTTAGGCAATGTCACGGGGCCGGGCGGAAATATTGCGCGCTTGTCGGCTCTGCTGGCGGGACTTCCCCAGTCGGTACCCGGCTTCACAGTGGACAGACAGTGTTCATCAGGGCTGGAAGCGATTCGGCTTGGTGCAGCATTGGTTGCTTCCGGTGAGGCACAGCACGTGATTGCCGGCGGCTGTGAAAGCTCCAGTACCTCATTGCGCCCGGAAAAAGCGGTGTTTTCTCCGCAATCGATTGGAGATCCGGAAATGGGTATAGCAGCAGAATGGCTGGCTGAGCGAGAAGAAATTTCAAGAAAGGATCAGGATGATTACGCTGTATTAAGTTATCGCCGGTTTGCCGAATCGATCGCGGCAGCGCGGTTCACTCATGAAATCGTCCCGGTCGGCGGATGCTCAGTAGATGAGGCAGCTTTAAAAAAACGGCCGATTGAAAGGATGGCTCCGCGGGCAAAATCAGCTTTTCAGCCAGGAGGAACGGTGACCGCATTGAATGCATCTGCTTTTAATGATGCGGCTTGTGCAGTATTTATGACGTCTGTAGAAGCACCAGGCATGAAAGTGATAGCCAGCGCTGCCTCCGGAGCCGATCCGAACTTTCCAGCCGCTTCGCCTGTGCCAGCGATTGAAAAGCTGCTGATGAAAACGGGGCTCTCTGTATCAGATATTGACGTATGGGAAATAAACGAAGCATTCGCTGTGAAAATCATTTACACAGCAAGAAAGCTCGGCATTCCTTTTGAGAAAATAAATCCGGACGGGGGCGGATTGGCACTTGGCCATCCGTACGGGGCATCCGGCGCCATGCTTGTACTGCGGCTGTTTTACGGCATGCAGCAGCGGAATGAACGATTCGGCATTGCCGCAGTAGGAAGTGCAGGAGGCATCGGAGTAGCTATGCTTTTTGAACGCGTTTAAAACCTCCAAATCGGTTTTTACCAGTACATGCACGGGTATAAAACGGGAAAGAAGAGAAGGAGGAAAGAAGGATGAAAAGAGAGCTGGATCGGAGAGGGAAATGGCGCTTGTTCGCCATTCTTTTTTTGTCTTTATATGTAGTGATCATGCTGTATAACGTATACCGGCCGCTGCCGGAACATATTTCGTATGCGGGCAAAGAATGGGTCGTTCCAAGTGAAGATGTTGATTTTTTCTACAACCTGTCCGGTGAAAAAAACGGGGAAAAATTTTATAAGGAAGAAATTTTCACAAGGACCCTCGACATTATAGACGAAGCAGAACAATTTATCGTTTTGGACTTCTTTTTATTTAATTCGTATCATGAAAAAGAAAAAGAATACCCAACTATAACAAAGAAAATAACGGATGCACTGCTGTCAAAAACAGCGGAAAATCCGGACATGCCGATTATCTTTATTACAGATGAAGTAAATTCATCGTATGGCTCTCATACGGTACCCGAGTTTGAAGCAATGAAAAAAGCAGGGATCGAGGTTGTTGAAACAAACTTAGATGCGTTCCGGGACCCGAATCCCATTTACAGCGGCTTTTACCGCATGCTGTTTACGTGGTGGGGTGAGAGCAAAGAAGGCTGGCTGCCGAATGGATTAACGGATATGGCGCCGGATATGACCGTACGTTCTTATTTAAAACTCATGAACGTAAAAGCGAATCACCGAAAAACCATTACAACCGAAAAAACGACCTTGATCAGTTCAGCGAATCCGCATGATGCTAGTTATTACTTCGCGAACGCAGCGTTTGAAGTAAAAGAAGCGCTCGTTGGAGATATGCTGCAAAGCGAAAAAGCCGTTGCCGATACAAGCCGGAACATCTCTTTTCCAAAATGGACGAATGCGGCCGAAAAAGGCGGGGAAGTTCGTGTCCAGCTTTTAACAGAAGGTAAAATACAAGAAGCAATTGAACAAGAATTGGCTCGTGCCCAAAAAGGAGACGAAATTTGGCTGGCTATGTTTTACTTAGCCGACCGGAGTGTGATTGAAGGACTGACAGACGCGGCAGAGCGGGGGGCAGATATCCGCTTAATTTTAGATACAAATAAAAATTCGTTTGGACGCAAAAAAACTGGACTGCCCAATATTCCAATGGCCGCTGAACTGCGTGAAGACACACATAACAGGGTAAAAGTGCGCTGGTTTGCTCAGTCGCCGGAACAATTTCATTCAAAAATGATGTATATAAGGCATGAAAATGAATCGGTTGTCATCAGCGGGTCCGCCAATCATACGTCCCGCAATTTAAATAACTACAATCCGGAAACAGACGTGAAAATAAGAGCTGCTCACAATCAGCTTATTATAGAAGAAGTAGATGCGTATATGCATATGCTTTGGGAAAATAAAGGAGCTATTTACACAGATCCATATGAAAAGCATAACGAAAAAATATCTATTATGAAACGAACCATTTATTCATTTCAAAAATTGCTTCATTTTACAACCTTTTAGAAAAAAAACAAACTTTTTAACTAATTACATTATGTGCAAAATTCAAATTTGACATTTTTAAAAGAAAGATTTAAAATAAAAGAAAAAAGGTCGTGACAAAATGCCAAGAGGTGAAGGAAAGTTTTTAATTAAGCAGCGTGCATTCTTAAAACTGTATATGATTCGCTTTGTAGAAGAGCATAAAATGTACGGTATGCAGGCAATGGATGAACTGAAAGCATCGTTTAAAGCATTTGGATACGAGCCAAACCATTCGGAAATTTACCGCTCTCTTCATGAACTGATTGATGATGGCATCTTAAAGCGCCAGAAAAAAGTACAGGAAGGGGCAAAATACAAAGAAATCGTCATCTATCAATTTGCCGACTATGAAAAAGCAAAGTTATATAAGAAACAAGTGAAAACCGACCTCGACCGCAGCATGTCATTGTTACGGAAAGCGCTGGAGGATGTTTATTAAGCTGAATAACGATCTGTTAGAAAAACCGCTTCTTTATTATAAGAGAAGTGGTTTTTTGTATAAACAGAATCGTATTTTAGCAGGCAAAGTGATCTTCTTTGGATTTTATGAACACAATTCATTTTAAAAACAAAATGTTTTTATTTTTCTTTTTATATACGTTTCTAGTTAAATTATTTAAATTATTTAATAATAAAGCGTTTTCAAAAAGCGATTATAAAAAATGAGAAAAATGAGAAAAAGAAAAAAGGAGTTGGTTTTATGACAATGCTCGCCATTCTCGGATTTTCTATGGTAGCTGTTTTTATGTATCTGATAATGAGCGGAAGATTATCCGCGTTGATCGCACTTATGATTGTCCCGGCTGCATTTGCTCTTTTTGCCGGATTTGGATCTAAGATTGGAGAAATGGCTTTAGCGGGTATTACTGATCTTGCACCAACCGGCGTTATGCTGATGTTTGCGATTCTTTACTTTGGAATTATGATCGATGCCGGTTTGTTTGATCCTGTAGTAGGAAAAATTTTAAAAGCGGTTAAAGGAGATCCAATGAAAATTGTGGTTGGTACAGCTGTACTGGCTATGATTGTTTCACTAGACGGAGACGGAACAACAACCTACATGATTACGATCTCAGCTATGCTTCCGCTTTACCAGCGTTTAAAAATGAATCCGCTTATTCTTCCGGCTGTAGCGCTTATGGCTGTAGGGGTAACCAACCTTACGCCTTGGGGCGGGCCGACTGCCCGTGCAGCAAGTGCCCTGAGCCTTGATATGCAGGAGCTGTTTAATCCTCTTATTCCAGTTATGGCTGCCGGCGCCCTTTGGGTGATTGCCGCTGCTTACTGGATGGGGAAAAAAGAACGGAACCGCCTTGGTGTCCTTTCATTGGAAGAACTCAATCAGCCGGTTGAAGGAAAAAGCTATTTAACGTTTTTCGGAACAGCCGCTGTTTCAGAAGAAGATGCAAAATGGAAGCGTCCAAAGCTTCTTTGGTTTAACTTTGCACTGACTATTGCACTTATGGTGATGCTCATTCTAGGCGTTATGCCGCTGCCAATCTTGTTTATGCTTGCTTTTGCTGTGGCCATTACGATCAACTACCCAAATGTAGACAATCAAAAAGAACGTATTGCGGCACATGCAGGCAATGTGCTGGCTGTCGTATCACTCGTGTTTGCAGCCGGTATTTTCACAGGTATTTTATCTGGAACAGAAATGGTTGATGCGATGGCGAAAAGCCTGATTGCCATTATTCCAGATTCGATGGGGCCACATCTTCCTGTTATCACAGCGCTTGCGAGCATGCCATTTACATTTTTTATGTCTAATGATGCTTTCTACTTCGGTGTTCTGCCTATTATCGCGGAGGCTGCTTCCAATTACGGTGTAAGTGCTCTTGAAATTGGACGTGCTTCACTTTTAGGCCAGCCGGTTCACTTGCTCAGCCCGCTTGTAGCTTCCACGTATCTGCTTGTCGGGATGGCAAAAGTAGATTTTGGCCAATACCAGCGCTTTACAATTCTATGGACAGTCGGAACAGCCGTTGTCATGACGGTAGCTGCCATTTTGCTTGGTGTTATTTCTCTATAAGAAGAAGTCCCGGATTCGGTTTGATCCGGGATTTTTTCTTTTATTCTGACCTGTTTTTTCGTACAATTTGGTAAAAAGAAGATAGGAGTTCACATGAAAAGAAAAACTGTGCCGCTTCGAACGAAAATTTTTACACTCGTTTTTTGTCTGCTTTTTTTCATCGTAGCCGGCATGTCTGCGGTCTTTTACTGGATTCAGGCAAAAGAAACCGCCGATCAGGTACACCAGCTCTCTTTGCAGACTGCTCAAACGATTTCTTTTATGCCGGAAACGAGTGCTTTCTTAACCGACGAGCGCAAATCAGATACACTGCTTCCCGTCTTAGAGCATATTCAGGAAAGAACCGCTGCGCAGTCTATATCGATTGCGGGCCGAAACGGAACCGCCTTATCTACGTTTCAAAAAGCACAGCCGCTCCATGAATCAGACAGCCGCTCTCTTATTTACGGAGGTTCTTACACAGTAGAGGAAAAGGGAACAGACGGCGAAGCAATTATCGGCAAAGCTCCGATTGTCCAAGCAGCAGACGGCCATTCAGAAGTAATTGGCACCGTCTCTGTTGAATTTTCCAAAAAATCGATTGCAGCCCAAATTGCTTCCCAGACGGGAAATATCCTGCTTGCCGCCGCGTTAGCGCTTTTAGTTGGGATTGCCGGCGGTTTATGGCTCACCAGAAGCATTTTATCTGATACACTTGGATTTGAGCCTGTAAAAATTGCATCCTTGTATAAAAAAACGATTGATGAAATACGGCTGTATTCCGATGAGCTCCGGGCTCAGACGCATGAATTTATGAACAAGCTGTATGTTTTATCCGGTCTTTTGCAGCTTGGCCGCCATGAAGCTGCCCTTGAGTTTATTCAAAGGGAAGCTGATAGTGTTTCCCTGCAGCAGCATATCGTTTTTAAACAAATTCAAGACGACTTGATTCAAGCTGTGCTGCTCGGCAAAACCGCTAAAGCATCAGAAAAAAAGATTTCCTTTACGATTGAACAGGAAAGCGTGCTGTCCGGTATTCCTTCCCATATGGACGGTCATGCGCTTTTAACCATTATCAGCAATTTAATTGATAATGCATTTGAAGCCGTCAGGCAAAAAGAAAGCCCCCGTGTTTCTTTTTTGATCACAGATGCGAGTCCAACTTTAATTATAGAAGTGACTGACAATGGGACTGGGATTGACGAACAAATGGTTTCTTCCTTGTTTGAGAAAGGAGTATCGACAAAAGGGGAAAACCGGGGTTTTGGCCTTTATAATGTAAAAGAAGCAGTTGATGCTTATGGAGGCTTTATGGAGGTGCTGCCAAATGACCCTTCCGGCACTATTTTTACAATTTACATACCGAAGAAAGCAGTTAAAGGAGATGGACATTGATGATACACGTTGCGATCGCGGAAGACGATTTTCGCATTGCCAGCATACAGGAAGAGTTTCTTAAACAATTAACCGGGTTTACGCTTGCAGGAAAGGCATTGAATGCAGAAGATACGCTTGCCCTGCTTGAAAAAAAGAGAGTGGATGTTTTGCTGCTTGATATTTATATGCCGGATATGCTTGGCACGGAGCTGCTGCCGATTATAAAGAACCGTTTCCCGAAAACCGACATTATTATGGTTACCGCAGCTTCCGAAAAAGAAATGCTTGAAGAAGCACTTCGTTACGGCGTTTTTCATTATTTAATCAAACCGGTTTCGCTTGAGAAGTTCACATCGGTGTTAAACGAATATAAAAAGAAAAAACAGCTGCTTCAGGACACAAGCCAGGTTACCCAGGATATAGTCGATGCTTATTTTGCCGGGAACGCCCAGGCATTGCCTCAAGCGGCCCAGCTGCCAACCGGTATCGACAGCGTGACGCTAAACCGGGTGTCGGAAGTATTAGAAAACCTACGGGACGGCGTATCGATTGAAGAAATGGGCACCCAGATTGGCGCTTCCCGGACGACGGCACGCCGCTATCTTGAATACCTTGTCACAGTAGGGAAATGCCGGGTTGAACACGAATACGGCATCGTTGGACGACCGGAACGCCGCTATTTCAAGGTTGGGTCATGAAGCAGCTTCTTTTGCTTGTCTTGATTTTTTTTACGGCCGGCTGTGAGGCGTCTTCTCCACCGCTTGAAGAAAAGGGCCTGACCTTTATTGTCCCCGGCTCTCCAAACGGCGGCTGGGATGCACTCGCCAAATCGATTAAAACGGTTATTGAAAAAGAGCAGCTTATCAAAAAGCCCATACATATTGTGTACGAAGAAGGCGATGGCGGAAATGACGGCTGGGCCCGTTTAAACGAAGAAGACTCCAGTACAATCGCCATTAACTCAAGCTTGCTGCTCACAAACAGGCTGCTCGGGCACAGCAATCTTCAATACAAAGATTTTACGCCGCTTGCCACAATGGCCAGCGAGTGGCAGGCAGTGATTGTTTCTAATGATTCTTCTATCCAGTCGATTAATGACTTAATGGACAAGCTCAAAAGAGAGCCCGGCCGCTATCCCATCGGTATTGAGCCGCAATTTGGCAACGATGATCAAATTGCTTTCGCTCAGGCAGCACGTACAAAGAGCATATCGGCGGCTTCCCTTCGTTTTTTTCGCTATCCTGACGGAAAAGCGCTCCTCGAAGCGCTTCAAAACGGAAAAATCGCTGCTGCTTCTCTGTCTTCCTCTCAGTCAGAAGATTTTGCGGCAAATGGAAACGTCCGCATTATCGCTATTTCCTCGCCGAAGCGGCTTGGTCATCTCCCGGATGTACCAACATGGAAGGAACAAGGCATTAATGTCGTGTTTCCGCACTGGCGCGGCGTGATGGGTCCTGGCGATTTAACAGAAGCGGAGCAGAAATGGTGGAGCGAGCTTTTAAACGCGGTTCAATCTTCTCCTCATTGGAAAGAAGAGCTGAAGAAAAACCATTGGACTCCTTTTTATCGAAACAGCGAGGACACGGAAGCGCTGCTCCGGTCTGATACAAAAAAATACCGCTATATGATGAACCAAAAATAAAAGCTGTCTCTAATGATTAGAGACAGCTTTTACGCTGTTTGCGGCAAAAGGCCAAGAACCGCGAAAAAGTGAAATACGGTGCCCGCCAGTACAAACAAGTGCCAGATCATGTGATGATACGGAAAACCGCGCCAGACGTAAAAAACGGCGCCTGCTGTGTATAAAACCCCCCCGGTAACCAAAAAAGAAAGCGTCATGGGTGACAGAGCGGCTGTAAGCGGCCCCCAGGCAAAAACGATCAGCCAGCCCATCATCACGTACAAAAGGGTAGACAGCCCGACAAACCGCTTTACAAAAAAGCATTTAAACACTGTGCCGACTATGGCCATTCCCCATATTAAACCAAACAGTGTCCAGCCGAGCGTTCCCTGGACGGCCACAAATAGAAATGGCGTATACGTCCCTGCTATAAACAAATAAATAGACGCGTGATCAAAAATTTCAAACAAGTCTTTTACTTTTCCTTGAGGAAAACTATGAACAAGCGTAGAAGACACATATAAAAGCAGCATCGTGATGCCAAAAATCATAAATCCTGCTAAATGCCAGCCGGTTCCGTAAATGGCCGAAAAAACAATCAATAAAACAAGAGCGGCTAAGCTGAGCAGGGCGCCAATTCCGTGGGTAATGGAGTTGGCAATTTCCTCACCCCTGGAAAATACATGTGTAGTCGAAGATTCTTTCATATGCGGCAGCTCCTCCCATTGGGTAAATGTCACAGTCGTATTGTAGCATATTCATTTCGAATTATTCTCGTTCCGCCTTTCAAAAAGGTTAGGATATACCGGAAAAACGGGTATACTGATAAAGACAATGGATGAAAGGGGTTTTTTTGAAATGGAACCAATTAAACATGAAAACGGCATTTTTTACATGGAGAAAGACGGCCGGCGTGTTGCGGAAATCACCTACGTCCCGGCTGGGGAAGGAAAAATTAATGCCAACCATACGTATGTCGCAAACGAGCTGCGCGGCGGCGGTGTAGCCGAACGGCTGCTCGATACGCTTGCCGATTATGCAAGAGAAGAAAACCTAAAAATTATTCCTTCCTGCTCCTATGTCGTCGCAAAATTTGCAAGAGGCGGCAAATATGACGATGTAAATGCCCTATCTACATGAAATATGTGGTGATTGGAGGAGACGCGGCCGGCATGAGTGCTGCCATGCAAATCGTGCGTAGTGACAGCGAAGCAGAGATTACTGTGCTTGAAAAGGGAGCTATTTATTCCTATGGCCAGTGCGGGCTTCCTTATGTGGTCGGCGGTCTTATTCCTTCAACGGATAAAGTGATTGCCCGAACCATTGAAACATTTCGCATGAAGTATGGGATCGATGCCCGTATTTTGCATGAAGCTACAGCGGTAGATCCGGTAAAACGGACTGTATCCGGCGTGAATCATGAAACGAAAGAAACGTTTACAGTTTCCTATGACCGGCTGTTAATTGCAACCGGAGCCAGCCCGGTTCTGCCGTCCTGGAGAGGAGCAGGCGTAGAAAGGGTGCACGTTGTCAAAACCATTCCGGATACCGAGCGTTTAATGCGCCATCTCAGCTCAAAAGAGGTAAACGAAGTTGTCATTATCGGAGCGGGATATATCGGCCTTGAAATGGCTGAAAACATTCACCGGCTCGGAAAACAGATCCGGATTGTTCAAAGAAGCAGCCAAATTGCCGGCATGCTTGATTCGGATATAGCCGAGGCGCTTCATCAGGAAGCCGAGCAGCACGGTGTGATTCTATCGTTGAATGAACACGTTGAGGCAATTGAAGCAGGACAGGTTGTAACGAGAAGTGCCGCTTATCCGGCTAATCTCGTCATTGCTGCTGTTGGCATTCGTCCTAATACCGCTTTTTTAAAGAAAACAGGCATCCATATGCTTGAAAACGGAGCGCTTATCGTCAATGACCGAATGGAAACCTCGGTGCCCGGTATATACGCAGCCGGTGACTGTGCCACACATTTTCATCTTGTAAAACGAAAACCCGATTATATTCCGCTCGGCACAACCGCTAACAAGCAGGGAAGAATTGCCGGACTGAACATGGCCGGCCGGACAAGGTCCTTTAAAGGTGTTACCGGCACGTCCGTTTTTAAATTTTTTAACCTGGTGGCTGCATCAACCGGCTTAACGGAGAGAGAAGCGGAAAGGGAAGGGATTTCCTATCGGGTCTCTGCGATTGAAACAAAAAACAGAGCCGGCTATTACCCGGATGCTTCTCCTCTTCGTGTGAAAATTTTGTATGATCCGGAGTCCAGGCTGCTGCTCGGCGGCCAGGCAGTGGGCGAGCGCGGGGCAGAGAAGCATATAGATGTGCTGTCGGCGGCCCTGTTTAACAACATGACCGTCGAAGAACTGGAAGATTTGGACTTAAGCTATTCTCCGCCGGTTAACAGTGTATGGGATCCTATTCAGCAAGCGGCGCGCCGGGCCAGATAAAGCGGGAGGGAGCGCATATGTATTCACATATTATTTTGGCAGCGGACGGGTCAGAGCATTCGTATCGTGCTGCCGAGCATGCTGCGGCGATAGCGGGTGCTTCCCCTTCATGTACGGTTACAATTGTGTTTGTTTCAAGGCCTGATGAATCAAAAGGAGCTGCTTTACAGCAGGAACGCATGAATGCGGTTCAGTGGGAACGGCGGGACAAACTGACTCGTCATGAATGCCTTTTTACGGGAAAAGGCATTCCATATTCCGTCTTGGTACGGGAGGGAGATCCAGGACCCGCTATTGTGAAGTACGCCAATGCCCAAAAGGCAGACCTGATTATTCTCGGCAGCAGAGGACTGAACCATCTTCAAGAGTTTGTTCTTGGCAGCGTAAGCCACAAAGTGATGAAACGGGTGAACTGTCCCGTGATGATCGTAAAATAAAAAATGGCACCTCCGCGGGGAGGTGCCATTTTTTATTTAGGAAGCGTACATTTCTTTTACACGTTTTTGAAGCTCTGTATCTTCTAAAAACTCGTCATACGTCATCATCTTATCGATGATTCCATTCGGTGTAAGATCGATAATACGGTTCGCTGTTGACTGAACAAACTGATGGTCATGAGACGAGAAGATCATGGCGCCTTTAAACGCAATCAAGCCGTTGTTAAGAGCCGTGATAGATTCCAAGTCCAAGTGGTTGGTCGGTTCATCCAATAAAAGAACGTTTGAACCGGACAGCATCATCTTAGACAGCATGCAGCGGACTTTTTCTCCCCCGGAAAGCACGCTGGCTTTTTTCAGCGCTTCTTCACCAGAGAAAAGCATCCGGCCAAGGAATCCGCGTAGGAAGCTTTCGCTTTCATCCGCCGGCGAAAATTGGCGCAGCCATTCTACAAGCGTCATCTCTGACCCCTCAAAGTATTCGGAGTTGTCTTTCGGGAAGTAAGCCTGTGATGTAGTGACGCCCCATTTGAATGAGCCTTCGTCCGGCTCCATTTCGCCTGCTAAAATTTTAAACAGTGCCGTTTTGGCTGCTTCATTTGTGCCGACAAGCGCAATTTTATCTTCCCGGTTCATAATAAAGCTTACGTTATCAAGCACTTTCACGCCATCAATTGTTTTGGACAATCCATCTACACGCAGGACATCGTTCCCAATTTCACGCTCAGGCGTAAACTGTACATATGGGTAACGGCGGGAAGAAGGCTTGATATCATCCAGCGTGATTTTATCCAAAGACTTTTTCCGTGAGGTCGCTTGTTTTGACTTTGAAGCATTGGCGCTGAAGCGAGCGATAAATGCTTGTAGTTCTTTGATTTTCTCTTCTTTTTTCTTGTTCGCATCTGACTGTAATTTTTGTGCAAGCTGGCTTGACTCATACCAGAAATCATAGTTACCGGCATAAATTTGAATTTTTCCAAAGTCAAGGTCTGCAGTGTGCGTGCATACCTTATTTAAGAAATGACGGTCATGGGATACCACAATAACGGTATTTTCAAAGTTAATTAGAAATTCTTCCAGCCAGCGGATCGCTTCAATGTCAAGGTGGTTGGTCGGCTCATCCAGCAAAAGAACGTCCGGCTTGCCGAATAAGGCCTGGGCAAGAAGCACTTTTACTTTGTCTGATCCATCAAGCTCTGACATTTTTTTGTCATGCAGTGCTTCTTGAATACCTAAACCAGAAAGGAGTATCGCAGCTTCAGATTCTGCTTCCCAGCCGTTCATTTCAGCAAACTCACCTTCGAGTTCCGCTGCGCGCATGCCGTCTTCATCCGTAAAATCAGCTTTCATGTAGATCGCATCTTTTTCTTTCATTACTTCATAAAGACGGGCATGACCCATAATAACCGTTTCCATTACGCTGAACTCTTCATATTCGAAGTGGTTCTGCTTTAATACGGCAAGACGCGCATCTTTTGGCATGGACACATGACCGGTCTGCGGCTCCAGGTCACCGGATAAAATTTTAACAAATGTAGACTTGCCGGCACCATTTGCGCCGATAAGTCCGTAGCAGTTCCCCGGTGTAAACTTTAAGTTAATATCTTCAAACAATTTTTTGTCGCCAAAGCGCAGGCTGACATCTTGTACTGTAATCAAATGTTTTTTCCTCCCAATATGAATTCATCGCCTCTGATTATATCATTCTTGGGAGAAAAAAAGAATAAACAGTAAATTGAAAAAGCGGGCAAATCTTTTTTAATTCCGAGTAAGCAAATAGGATTGACTTTGCATTATTTTCTGATAAACTAAACTCATTCGAAAAGAACAGATAATAAAGAGGGGGACATCAATGATTACCTTTGAATCGTGGAATGATATGCAGGACCAGATCCCTGACTTTCCGGCTGATTCAGAAACAAAAGGAGCACTTGAAGTGCTTCGGTGGGCATATGATACGTATGGCGACAAGCTTGTTTATGCCTGCAGCTTCGGAATTGAAGGCATTGTTTTGATTGACTTGATTGCTCAAGTAAAGCCGGATGCAGAAATCGTTTTTCTAGATACACATTATCATTTTAAAGAAACATACGAGACCATCGATAAAGTAAAAGCTCGTTATCCGCAGCTGAATATTCGCATGCAGCAGCCAGAGATGACGATCGAAGAACAAGCGGCCAAGTTTGGACCAGACTTGTTTGCTACAAACCCAAATAAATGCTGTGAAATCCGGAAGATTATTCCGCTTCAAAAAGCATTGGCTCCGTCAACAGCTTGGATTTCCGGGCTGCGCCGTGAGCAATCGGAATCAAGAGCAAACACAAATTACTTAAATCTTGATAACCGATTCCAAAAAATTAAAGTGTGCCCGCTTATTCACTGGACGTGGAAAGAAGTGTGGCGTTATGTAACAAAGCATGAGCTTGACTATAATGTACTGCATGACCAGGGTTACCCAAGCATTGGCTGCGAACCTTGCACGAAGCCTGCTTTTTCAATGGACGACATTCGTTCCGGACGCTGGAGCGGATCCGGTAAAACAGAATGCGGTCTTCATACAACCAATCCGTAAGATCTTAAATTTTTTTAAAAATAATACCAAGTGTTTATCTATGAATTTTAACCTATTCGGAGGGACCTATACATGACGAACATTGCTGCCCATGGAGGCCAACTTATCAACCAATACCAACCGGATTTTGACCTATCCGGCATTTCAAAAGAAGTCGAACTTGATGCGACGGCTTTAAGTGATCTTGAATTAATCGCCACGGGCGCATTCAGCCCGCTTACCGGCTTTCTTACACAAAAAGATTATGACAGCGTCGTAAAAGATATGCGCCTCGCAGACGGCACAGTTTGGAGCATTCCGATCACGCTCCCTGTACAGGATGCATCTGGATATGAAAAAGGGGACACAGTCCTATTGAAACAAAACGGCACGGTATATGGTGTGCTGAACATTGAAGACATTTATGAGCCTGATCAAAAGCTTGAAGCAAAAAATGTATACAAAACAACAGAAGAAGCACATCCAGGCGTAAAAAAAGTATACAGCCGCGGTCCGGTTTACCTGGGCGGCCCGATTACACTTGTGAAACGCATTGAACGCGAGCAATTCGCAGAGTTCTACTTTGATCCATCCGAAACACGCCGTATTTTCCGTGAAAATGGCTGGAACAAAATTGTCGGTTTCCAAACACGCAACCCGGTTCACCGTGCACATGAATACATTCAGAAATCAGCGCTTGAAATTGTAGACGCGCTTCTTTTAAATCCGCTTGTTGGCGAAACAAAATCCGATGATATTCCAGCTGATATCCGTATGGAAAGCTATCAGGTGCTTCTTCGCGATTATTACCCGGCAGACCGTGTGAAGCTTGCTGTATTCCCAGCAGCTATGCGCTATGCTGGACCGCGCGAAGCGATTTTCCATGCGATTGTCCGCAAAAACTATGGCTGCACACACTTTATCGTTGGCCGTGACCATGCAGGTGTTGGTGACTACTACGGTACGTATGAAGCCCAAGAAATATTCTCAAACTTCACAGCGGAAGAAATCGGCATTACGCTTCTGTTCTTTGAACACAGCTTTTTCTGCAAAAAGTGCGGAAACATGGCTTCTTCCAAAACATGCCCGCATTCAAAAGAAGACCATGTGATTCTTTCTGGTACGAAAGTGCGTGAAATGCTTCGTGCAGGAGAAATTCCACCGGCAGAATTCAGCCGTAAAGAAGTGGTAGAAGTTCTAATCCGTGGAATGAAAGAAACATCAAACGCATAAGGGAGAGAAGAAACATGACGAACAACAATATCGTCTGGCATGAACAGTCACTAACAAAAGAAGAACGTCGCAAGAAAAACGGACACCACAGCGCGGTACTATGGTTTACCGGGCTGTCCGGTTCCGGCAAGTCAACGGTCGCAAATGCTGCGGCCCGCCGCTTGTTTGATCTTGGCGTAAGCACGTATGTATTAGACGGAGACAATGTGCGCCATGGCTTAAATAAGGATCTTGGTTTCTCAGATGAAGCACGCAAAGAAAATATCCGCCGTATTGGGGAAGTATCTAAACTGTTTGTAGATGCAGGCCAGCTTGTATTCACAGCTTTTATTTCTCCATTCCGTGAAGATCGTGACACCGTTCGCGCACTTCTTGAAAACGACGAGTTTATTGAAGTATTCGTTGAGTGCCCGATTGAAAAATGTGAGCAGCGCGATCCAAAAGGCTTGTATAAAAAAGCAAGAGCAGGCGAGATTCCTGAGTTTACTGGTATTTCATCTCCGTATGAAGCACCGGAAAAACCGGAGCTTGTGTTAAATACGGATCAATATTCCGTTGAAGAGTGCGTGGACCAGCTTGTTGAGTACTTAAAGAAAAACAACTGGCTGTAAAAGCACCTTGCCTAAGGTTTTCATTCAGGCTATGATAAAAAGCATCAGATAGAGAGAAATGCATGATGAACGGGAGGTGGCACGATGGGCAAAATATGGCTTGTCGGTGCAGGTCCGGGGGATCCGGATTTAATTACGGTAAAAGGGTTACGGGCAATACAGGAGGCAGATGTGATTTTATATGACCGCTTAATCAGCATGGAGCTTCTTGGCCATGCCAAAGAAGGAGCCGAGCTTCTTTTTTGCGGAAAGCTGCCAGACCGTCATTTTGTCCAGCAGGAAAACATTAACGAGCTTCTCGTTGAGCATGCCAAGCAGGGCAAGCAGGTCGTCCGGCTAAAAGGCGGCGATCCATACGTATTTGGCCGTGGCGGCGAGGAAGCGGCGTTTGCTGTACAAAACGGCGTGGACTTTGAAGTGATTCCAGGTATCACATCTGGTATCGCAGCGCCTGCGTATGCCGGTATTCCTGTAACTCATCGTGATTACGGCGCATCTTTTGCCATCGTAACCGGCCACCGCAAAGAAGGCGCAGATGAAGAAACAAAATGGGCGTCTCTTGCAAAAGGAATTGATACGATTGCCATTTATATGGGTGTCAAAAACCTTCCTTATATTCAGGAAAAATTAATTCGCTACGGAAAATCTCCCGAAACACCGGCAGCTCTAATTCATTGGGGAACAACGGAAAAGCAGCAGACGGTAACAGGCACACTCGAAAACATTTATAATGTTGCACAAGAAGAAGGGATTACCAATCCAAGCATGATCGTCATTGGTGAAGTGGTGAAAATGCGAGGAGAATTGCAATGGTTTAATGAAAATGCGAAAAAGGTACAGGGGGGTGCAAAAGGATGAAAGCAGTTCTTTACATTTGTCATGGAACACGCATAAAAGAAGGCGCTAAGCAGGCGGCAGATTTTATACGCGAAACCATGCCGCTTGTTGACATGCCCATCCAGGAGATTTGCTACCTTGAGCTTTCGGCCCCTTCCATTGAAGAAGGGCTTCGTACCTGTGTGGAAAGAGGAGCAACGGATATCACTGCGATTCCGTTTCTCCTCCTGACAGCAGGGCATGCAAAAGAAGATATCCCAGAAGAGCTTGCAAAAGCAGCCAAGCTTTTCCCTGACGTTGCGATTCGTTATGGACGCCCGCTGGGTGTACAGGAACAAATTATCGATGTATTAATCGACCGGATGAAAGAAGCCGCACCGATTTCAGCGAATGCGTCGGTTCTGCTTGTAGGACGGGGAAGCAGTGATCCGGCAACAAAAGAAGACTTCGGTTACATTCTCGATCTTTTTCAATCTAAAACCAAGTTAACTGATGTGACTATTGGTTATATGGCAGCTTGTGAACCTTCTTTTGAAGACGCTCTTCGCCAGGCGGTAGACAGGCAGCCTCGTCAGCTGTTTATTGTCCCTTATCTGCTTTTTACCGGTATATTAACGAAAACGATGGAACGAGCTGTGAAAAAACTGAATTCAACCAGCGAGATTCACCTTTGCCGCCATCTCGGGTATGACCCGGTTATTGGCCGTATTTTAGCACAGCGTGTAGCAGAAGCTGCCCAATCGGAGCCTGTATGTTTCCCATCATGATTGACTTGAGCGGACAAAAGGTTGTAATTGCGGGCGGCGGTCCGATCGCTTTTCACAAAACCGAGAATTTACTTCGATTCGGTATACGCCCGCATATTGTCAGCCCCGATTTTCACCCGTCTATTGAACAATTGGCTCTTGAAGAAAAAGTAGTGCTTCGTCGTAAGAAAGTCGAGTGGAGCGATCTTGAGGATGCCTTTTTAATTATGCTTGTCACAGACGACAAGCAGGCAAATGCCAAAATGGCTGAGCTTGCTGTCCATCATGGAAAACTCGTTGTCCATGCAGAGCATAATGATCTTGGCAATGCACAGATTCCTGCTGTCATGATGCGTGGAAAGCTTATGATCAGTGTGTCTACAAGCGGCGCAAGCCCATCTCTCTCTACTCAAATCCGTAATCAGCTGGAAGAAGAATTTGACGAACGTTATGAAGCGTATGTAGATTTTTTGTATGAGGTCCGTCAGTATATTAAACGGCATATTCCTGAACGTCCTGAACGGCGAAAGTGGCTGAAGAGGGCAGTAGAGAATGATTATTTGGAATATCCAGAGAAAAGAAAACAATACATGGCGGATCTTAAAGAGGAGTATCCCACCTTGTAGACTACAGGAGGAACGGTATGGAACGTTTTATCATTTTTGCACTCGTCGGGCTTGCTGCCCAGCTTGTGGACGGGGCCCTTGGAATGGGCTACGGCCTGACATCAACAACGTTGCTTTTATCTGCGGGAATTGCTCCGGCCGTTGCCTCGGCTTCTGTTCATATGGCAGAGGTCGTGACAACGGCAGCATCGGGCATTAGTCACCGGAAATTTGGAAATGTCGATAAAGCCATGCTGAAAAAACTCATTATCCCTGGCTCTATTGGTGCGTTTGCCGGTGCAACTTTTCTAAGCAACTTGACGGGAGAATATGTACGTCTTTACGTTTCTACGTTCCTGCTTTGTCTCGGGCTGTTTATATTAGGCCGTTTCCTTTTATTAAAGAATGCACAAAAGCAAGCACCAAAAGCGCCAACGAATCGCTTTTTTATCCCTCTAGGCCTTATCGGCGGTTTTTTTGACGCCAGCGGAGGCGGAGGCTGGGGACCTATTGCAACACCAGCTTTACTTTCACAAAAAGGCATGGAGCCCCGAATCGCTATTGGGACAGTAGCGGCCAGTGAATTTGCTGTTGCAATGTCCGCCACAATTGGATTCATGATTTCACTTGGCCCTGACAAAATTAACTGGCTGTGGGCAGGGGCCATTATGCTTGGCGGTATTATCGCAGCGCCTATTGCTGCCTATATTGTGAAAAGCCTGCCAACACGCGTGTTAGCGGTTATTGTAAGCGGCATGCTGATTTTCACAAATTTAAATGCCATTTTTAAATATACGGATATCCCTGGTTCAGCCCAATCGGCGGTATTTATTGCGCTCGTTATGATTTGGGTTCCACTAACGGTTTATATGGTTCGGAAAGAAAAGCAAATCGCCCGCAGTGAACAAAAAAGAGTATCTTAAAAACAAGGCCTGTCACAGGTCTTGTTTTTTTATAACCAAATCAGAAAAATCGGGTATACTAAAAGTAAACAAAGGAGGGAGCTACATGAAAATTCAGTTTGCTGCACTGGAGTCGTTTGTCAATGAAAAACGTCCTTCGGTGAACGCACAGCTGTATGCAGCTCAAAAAAGCAGTCCTTCCATTA
The DNA here is from genome assembly GCF_031181085.1 of Domibacillus sp. Taxonomy (NCBI): domain Bacteria; kingdom Bacillati; phylum Bacillota; class Bacilli; order Caryophanales; family Bacillaceae; genus Domibacillus; species Domibacillus sp. Next base: position 331,381 of record NZ_JAPSLE010000002.1, read on the forward strand.
AACGATCCCGCATTCGTTCTAAAGGGGAATCGGAGGCGCTTACCGCTCTTGTTTTGGCCAAAAAACAACGGGCTGTTCAGGAAGGCACTTTTGTTATTAAAGAATCGGGGAAGATTTATTTTGATGCCTATTGATGCCTTACGCGCCCAATTAGAGACTTTAAAGCAGCTGCCGATCCGTGAGCGCATGTTTGAATTTGCGGGCCTTGTAACGGAATATATGAGTGCATTCAGCATTAAGCCTGTAGTCGTCGGCGGGCTGGCGGTAGAACTATATACGTTAAACCATTACACGACACACGATATTGATTTTATTTCCAGTGGATGGGAGCAATTCAACAAGCTGCTGACAGATGAATTGGCGTTTAAGCGGACAGCGCGCGAATGGTACCATGAAGAGCTTGAAATTGCCATTGAAATCCCTTCCAGTGATCTGGAAGGCAGCGCGGAGAAAGTGGTTGAAATCGAATTAAAAAGCGGCCGCAGCATTTTTGTGATTGCTGTAGAAGATATTATTATACACAGACTTGAATCGGTGCTCGTCTCCAATGTCCAGTTTCCTGAAGACCATGAAGATTATCAATGGGCATACCGAATGTTTTTGCTGCACAAAGATGATTTAATCGACCACGAGTACTTAAAACAAGAATCGCTTAAAACAAAAACAAATAAATGGATCCAGGACTGGATAAAAACTGAAACGTAAAATTTCTCTTTTTTCTCATTGTTACAAGTTTACTTATAGAATGAGAAAAAAGATATTCGACTTTCTATAATAAATATTATGTTAACTTAAAAATAAAAAAACAAAACAAGCCTTTTATATATTTCCCCTTTTTTCCTTCCTTTCACTTCATATCCAGCTTTTACTTATCAAACAGTTTTCGTTCGATTTTATCCTCATATTGCTTAAACATGGCGGAATTCGTTTTAATCCTTCTTTTAGACAGCAGCTGATTGTAACGAAGCCTTTTTTCATTCAGCTGCTCGTTTAACGACCGTACCTGGTCTGGGTCGCCACAATTGCTTACTAACCGTTCGAGCTCGCGGATATCCTGGCGCAAATGAGCATCTTCCTGTGTAAAACCAGCATTTTTCAGCATTCTTGCAGCCATTCGCATTTCCGGCGGCAGTGATGCAAATTCATCCTTCGGCAGCGGTTTTCCAGCACCTGGCAGGCGGTCAAATGCGCCTTCCTCCATCGCTTTCTTGATCCGTTCTTCAGCAATCCGGAATGAATCCATTTTTATTCCTCCATTTTCAATTGAGTGATGTTTATTATAGCAGATCCGAAACAAAATACCGGAAATAAGTCCTTTTTCAACTTGGCAGTGCTTTACATATAGCTCTTTGTAAAACAGTTTTATAGACATATTTTCACGAAAGAATCTACTAAGAATTTTCATTTTGTACAAACAAAGGCGAAAACTGTTGAATTTTTTGTGACACTGTCGTGAAAATATTGTTTTTTGCGGCTAATAGGATTAGCATAGAGAGTGGTGAAAAGATCGTTACAACTAGGTTTATCTACTGAAAACAAGCAATTGTGAAGTTGTTAACATTCTTTACGCTTTGAACTACGGAACTACATAAGAAAGGGGTACAGCATGAAAAAGAAATGGTTGTTATTATCAGCGATTTTCACTATTGCTACAGTGCTTGCAGGATGCGAAAATCCGCTAATGGTACTTGATCCAAAAGGGCCGAATGCCAAAACGCTATCTGACACCATTATTATGTCAATCATTGTGATGTGCGGTATTTTATTTGTTGTTTACGTGTTGTATGCGTACATGCTTATCAAGTATCGGGCGTCCAAAATGGGAGAGGATTACGAGCCTCCTCACGAACATGGGAGCACAAAACTAGAAATTATTTGGACGGTTATTCCGATCATAATTGTTGTGTTTTTGTCCGTTATTACAGTTCAATCAACAAGTAAAGTAGAAAGCAAGCCGGTTGGCTATGAAAATGAAGAGCCGCTTGTTATCTATGCAGCATCGTCTAACTGGAAATGGCATTTCAGCTATCCAGAGGAAGGCATTGAAACAGTTAACTATGTAAACCTTCCGGTAGATCGTCCAGTAGAGTTCCGTTTGTATTCATACGGACCAATCACAAGCTTCTGGATTCCACAGCTGGCTGGTCAGAAGTACGCGATGAGCGCCCACGTTACGAAGATTCATATGGCAGCAGATGTGCCGGGATCATACATGGGCCGTAACTCAAACTTCAATGGTCAAGGTTACGCTCAAATGGAATTTGAAGCACAAGCAATGACACAAGCGGATTATGACGAATGGGTAAATGACGTCAAAACAACAGCACCAAAGCTGACTGACGCTGATTACGACAAGCTGCTTGAAACAGATTTCGTAGGCCGCAAATCGTACTCGTCTACTCACCTTGAGTTTAACCCGCCGCCAGAAGGACAGCATCACGGAACACCTAACACAGAAGAAGATGCAGACAAAACGGCTCCTTCTTCAGAGCCACACACCCATCCGAACCACACTGAGTGATGGACACAACAATGAAAGGAGACACTTAACATGGAGTCGCATGAGCAACAATTTCTCATTCTTAACGAACCCATGATCGTCGGAGCGATGATCAGTATTGTGGTCGGTGCGCTATCCCTTTTTATTGGGATAACCTACTTTAAAAAGTGGGGTTACTTATGGCGTGAATGGATCACAACGGTTGACCATAAAAAAATCGGCGTTATGTACATCTTAGTCGCCCTTGTAATGCTATTCCGTGGAGGCGTTGACGCCCTCCTTATGCGCGGACAAACAGCGATGCCGGAAAACGGCCTGCTTGATGCGCAGCATTACAACGAAATCTTTACAACACACGGCGTTATCATGATCCTCTTTATGGCGATGCCATTTATCATTGGATTAATGAACGTTGTCACACCACTTCAAATTGGTGCACGTGACGTAGCATTCCCACGCCTGAACTCCGTCAGCTTCTGGCTGTTCGCGGTTGGGACAGGCTTGTTTAACATTTCATTTATCATCGGGGGATCACCGGATGCCGGCTGGTCTGCTTACTTCCCGCTGGCGAGCTTGGAATTCAGCCCGACAGTCGGAAACAACTATTACGCAATTTCCCTGCAAATTGCAGGTCTTGGTACATTGGCGACAGGGATTAACTTCCTTGTAACGATTTTGAAAATGCGTGCACCAGGCATGACATTAATGAAAATGCCAATGTTTACTTGGTCTATCTTGATCACAAACGTTATCATCGTGTTCGCGTTCCCTGTTTTAACAGTAGCACTTGCATTGATGACAATGGACCGTCAGTTTGGCACGAAGTTTTTCGCCATGCAGGACGGCGGAATGGACATGCTCTGGGCTAACCTTTTCTGGGTTTGGGGACATCCTGAAGTATATATCGTTATCCTTCCTGCTTTCGGTATTTACAGTGAAATTATTTCAACGTTTGCACGTAAAAACTTGTATGGCTACAAATCAATGGTTATTAGTATGGTGGCGATTTCCCTTCTTTCTTTCGTTGTTTGGGCGCACCACTTTTACACAATGGGCCACGGCGTTATGGTCAACAGCGTATTCTCCATCACAACGATGCTGATTGCCGTTCCAACCGGTGTGAAAATATTCAACTGGCTGCTTACCCTTCATAAAGGGAAAATTAGTTTTACGACACCAATGCTTTATTCGCTTGCATTTATTCCGATTTTCACAATCGGTGGTGTTACTGGGGTTATGCTTGCGATGGCAAGTGCCGATTACCAGTACCACAACACAATGTTCCTAGTGGCGCATTTCCACTATGTATTGATTCCCGGTACGGTATTCGCCGTTATTGCCGGCTTCCATTTCTGGTTCCCGAAAGTCTTCGGTTTCCGTTTAAATGAAAAGCTTGGAAAACTTGCTTTCTGGTTTATTACAATCAGCTTTAACGTGGCGTTCTTCCCGCTGTTCATTCTTGGACTAAACGGTATGACTCGCCGTATGTACACATATTCTGAAAGCACTGGCTACGGCCCGCTTAACATGCTTTCATTCCTTGGCGCGGTTGGCTTGGGGATCGGCTTTATCATCCTCGTGTATAACTTGTACTGGAGTATCCGTTACAGCCCGCGCGATGAAACAGGCGATCCATGGGATGCCCGCTCTCTTGAATGGGCAACACACGGTCCTGTACCGTTCTACAACTTTGCACGCATTCCACAAGTGAACGAGCTTGATGCATTCTGGTTTGCGAAGAAACACAACAAACCGCTTTGGAGCGGCCCAATTGAAAAGATTCACATGCCAAACAACAGCGGCATGCCGTTCCTTATGAGTGGTGCGTTTTTCGGTGCTGGCTTCTGCCTCGTATTCAGCTGGTGGATCCCGACCATTATTTTCACAATCTTGATCTTTGTCTTTATGGCCCTTCGTTCATTTGAACAAGATCACGGCTACTACGTTTCTGTCGAAGAAGTTGAACGGATAGAACGGGAACTTGGAGGTGAAAAATAATGAAAATTGATGAATCGCTGCCGCTTGAATACAGTACAGAAGAAAACCGGCTGAAGATTCTCGGCTTCTGGATTTTCCTTGGCGCCGAGATCGCCCTTTTCTCCACGCTGTTCGCAGTTTACTTTACGCTTCATAACGGCCACGGCGATGGACCGAGCGCAGAGGAACTGTTTAAAATTACGCCGGTTATGATCGAAACGGTTTTGCTTTTAACAAGTAGTTTCACGATTGGTCTTGGTATCCATGCGATGCGTCTTGGCTTGAAAAAAGCGATGATGACTTTCTTTGTGATCACCCTTGTCCTCGGCCTTGGATTCCTTGGTACAGAGATTTATGAGTTTGTAGAATATATCCATGAAGGTGCCACGATTCAAACAAGCGCCTTTACATCAAGCTTGATGACATTGCTTGGCACGCACGGTGCGCACGTAACGTTCGGCTTTTTCTGGGGAGTAGCAATCCTTATTCAAGTAGCAAAACGCGGCTTGACACCGGAAACAGCGAACAAATCGTTTATCTTCTCGCTTTACTGGCACTTCCTAGACGTTGTCTGGATCTTTATCTTCAGCTTCGTTTATTTGAAAGGAATGATGTAAGATGATGAAGCAATTGTTCCCGAAGCAGCACGTGATGGGCTTTGTATTTTCAATGGTCCTCTCGATTGTTGCCTTGGCGGTTCTCGCTTTTGATATGTCATACAAGATGGGAATGGCAATCCTGCTTGTTACCGCTATTGCACAAGCCTTGGTTCAGCTTCTTCTCTTTATGCATATCGGGGAATCAGAAGACAAAAACACACTTTACACAAACATCATTTACGCTTTGTTTGTTGGTGTCGTAACGATCCTTGGAACATTGTTCACCATGATCTGGGGTTATATGTATTAAGAAAAAACCGGAGCAAATCGCTCCGGTTTTTTTATATCTTCTCGTACCTTGAACTTACTTTCTCTATTAAAACGAATACCAGCCATATGCCAAAGATCCACATCGAACTCACAAGGATGGTTGCACCGACAATGGACATCATGTACCCTTCGTTGTAACCGCTTGCAAAAAGACTCACAAGAAAGATTAATCCGCCAATAACACAGCCCGCGCCTGAGAAATACTTGATAAACGAAAGTATTTTCACTTGCTCTTCTGTCATTTTTTATCAGCTCCTTCTTACTATCTATTTTACGCAGGTTCACAAAATTGTCAAATATTTTTCGTTAAATGTTCAAATTTATTTCAAAAAGTGAACACAAAAAACAGGAAGAGGTAAATCTTCCCGACGGGTTATAATGTCTGAAGCCTTTTAAGCAAAGGTTTTTTCCAGCTTTCGGCCAGTTCTTCAAGATCAGCAAGCTTTTTGATTTCTTCTTGTGAAGATTCTTTTTTCTTCATAGTCTGGTTGGCTTCTTCAACCGTTATAGCAGCTGGATGAATGTGTATACGTTCCAGGCGGCTTTCTGCCCCTACCTTTCCTTCTGTTAAAACGCGAAAGTAAAAGCCTGTATAGCCTGTTTCATCCACCAGGGAAACAAGCGTTGGTTCATTATAGCGCGCAGCCAGTTTAAAACACGGCTGCCGCGGCTGGCTGATTTGCACTACCGCTTCACCAAGCTGAAAAATGTCCCCGATATGGACGTCTGTTTCAAGCAGTCCGGCTGCTGTAATATTCTCACCGAACGCAGCTTGTGGAAGCGGCCTGCCCAGTGTTTCCGCCCAGTATATATAGTGTTCATACGGGTATACGCAAACTGCTTTGTCTTCCCCGCCATGATGAACAAGATCTGCCTGTCCATCTCCTTCGAATCCTGTTTTCGATAAAAAAATGGCCTGTTGCACAGGTGCTTTTTGAATGCCGGATTGAACAATTTTTTTTCCATACGGCAAATCAGCTGGTTTTCCGACATTAACAGATAGAACTTTCATGTATATCCCTCCCTAAAAATAATCAGGAATCGGCTCCTGCAGTATGCGCTCATATAAAAACGGAGCTGCCCGGACCATACATAAGCCATGAGCATGATGCTGATAAGCAGGAGGCAGCGCTTGAAAGCCAAGCTTCTCATAATAAGCTGTGTCGATTTCGCTGTAAAGCATAAACGCAGCAGCTGGGTGCTTGTCCATGCATTGTGTAAGAAGAGCTGTACCAAGCCCCTGTCCCCTGAAACCAGGTTCAACAACAACAGAGCCAATGCCGTACAAGTAAGGGCGCAGCCGAAGCAGCATTAAGGAGGCCGTAATCTCCCTATTCGCGCCTTCTAATACATAACGGGTACCATATGCTTCTTCTTTTTGATTGTCTTCTATGTACTCAGCAAGCGACCGTCCTTTGGGCCATTCCCGGTGCCCAAGCTCATAAAGTTTTTGCCGTTCTTCTGGCAGTGCTTCACGCAGCAGCATTTCTTCTTTCCTCCTTTCTTTTCCATCGTACAAAAAAACCGTCCCCAAACGCAAGGACGGTTTTTTGTTCTTTAGACGCCTACAGGCTGCATTGCTGGCGAATATGCCTGCTGAATGATTTTCATATCCGCTTCAGCCAGCTGCGGTACTTGATAATAGCCATGTTTATTTTGATAAATCGAAATTTCATATGCCATTTCGATGCAGTTCGGAAGAGAATCCGCTAAAACGCGGCGGACAACCGGGTTTGTTGCTTCAAGAGCCGCCATTGTTTTAAAGGATGCTGCTGATTTCATAGCACCGAGCATAAAAGTTGAAATCACCTGATCATTAATTTCATTTTCCGACCCAATCGGGGCTACAGGCTGTTTTGATTGAAGACCGTAGTCGAAGTTATTGTCCTGCTTCATTTTATAGCTTTGTGTTGGGACAGCAGGATCTTTCCCGGAACGGAAACAGTCAAGTGTCGTATTGTATTCCTGCTCGATAAATGTGTACTGGCGGTTTAGGATATCAAGCAGTTCTGAATCCTTTACCATTGGGCGCAGCATCGTATATTTGTTTAGTGTGCTGACAGCCATAGAGAGTACTTCATGAACATCAAGCATTTCGTGTGCGCCATGGTTAAATTGCGGTGAAGTCATCCAAATCGCCTCCTGAATAAAGTGTGATGCTCAAATAGTGTGTGGCATCCACCTCGATTTATTCAAAAATGAGCATGGTTGATGTTGTCACTTGCGACCTGAACGTGTAAAAATGGTATATATTAAAATAAAAGATCCAAACTAAAGGAGTATGCCTTATGAATAAAAAAGATCTTGAAGACCACATTATAAATCAATACAAACAGGATGAGCATATGATGGTGCTTGTGTTTGCGCAGTGGTGTGTAAACCACGACCTTGATCCAGCCGACTTATATAAGCGTGCGTATCCAAGCCAAAAGAAGAACGATGTGTTAAACCAGGCAGTCGAATTAACCGTGCCGAAAGAAGAAGCCGGCCATATTTCGGATGAAACCCTTCTGAATGTCTTATCTCTTTATGGCAACGACGACCTTGCTTTTGTGGTAAGCGAGGAAATGAGAAAACGCGCGAAAAAACCGGATTGAGTTACTCAATCCGGTCCTTACTTATGTTAACCCTGACTCGGGGCGCCAGGTTGTCCGGTTATCATCTTCGATAATGCCGAGTGTCACATCACTGATTTCGCTTTCCTCTAAAAGCCGATTTTTTACGCGGAATTTAATGTCATCGGCTTCGGCAAGGGAAAGGCCTTTTCGAAGCTCTATCACCCCATCTACATGATAAAAGCGGCCTTCCTGTATAATACGCAGGTGGTGGATATCGACTGTATCTTCATCCTGTAAAATGGCATTGGCTGTTTTTTGTTCAATTTCAACCGGTGCCGCTACGCCAATTAAGCCAATCATATTATCGTATCCAACACGAAATGCTACACCTACCATTAATAAACCGATCAAAATGGTAATCACGCCATCCGCGGCCAAAATGCCAAAAAACTGAGCAAGCGTAATACCAATAATCGCTAAAATCGCCCCGGAAGTAGCTACAAGATCCTCATAAAAAACAAGCCGGGTTGCCGGCGATGCTTTACCAACGTTTTTAAATGCCTGTATAAAAACATTTCCTTTTTTCTCTACACGTGCTTCCTCTAAAATTTCCTTCATAGCTTTAAACAAAATAAAGCCATCAATGATAACCGCGGCTAAAAGAACCACCACATTGAGCCAGAATTCCGTTGCCTGCTCAGGATGCTGAAGAAGCTTCCAGCCTTTTAAAATGGTCTCATATGCCATAATCGAAACGACAATCACGGCAATCATACAAAAGATATTCACCAGCCGGCCAAATCCTGTTGGAAATCTTTTTGAAGGCCGCATTTCAGCCAGTGCGCTTCCGAAATAAACAAATCCTTGATTAATGGCGTCTGCCAGTGAATGCATGGCAGAAGCAAACATCGTTCCGCTTCCGCTAAAAGCAGCGGCAATAAATTTTAAAACCGCTAACACCGTATTGCCCAGTGCTGCAATACCCGATGACGTGTTTCCTTTTCGCATTAAAGAACCAATTCCCATAAGCCGCCTCCTTTTTTCTATATCTATACCCGATAAAAAGGATACCTACTCTTGAAAAATAAACAGCACACTTCCATCCTTTCTTCTTTAAAGAAATAATTTTTACATACATACAAAAGCAAGCCGCTGCCGCTGCAAAATCGAAAACCAATTTCCCTGCATTCTTTTTTTCATATCCCCACCATTCTCATAAGTTAACATCTGTATACGAGCTTTTGATGAAAAAGAAGGGCCATTCTGAAAGAACCAAGCCTTCATTCTTTTAAAAAGGACAGCGTTTGAACGGGGTTCCTTAAGGCAATAGGTAAGAAATAAAGAGCTTTGAAAAGAAAGAAGGGATGGTATGTTTTTTTGGTGGAGTTTCTTTTTGGCCATTGGCTTGGCCCTGCTTCACTTTTTTTCAAAAAATATGGCGTTTCTGTCAGTGAAGCCGCGCAGCCGGTTTCTTTCTATTGCTGGCGGAATTGCCGTCGCGTACGTGTTTATTCATCTTCTTCCCGAATTACACCGTTACCAAAACGAAATCGAAGAAGAAATAAAACAGGGTGTGCTTGGCTATATAGATAACCATATTCTGTTCGTTTCCCTGCTGGGCCTTGTCGTTTTTTATGGATTGGAACGCCTCGTGAAAGTGTCCAAACGGAAAGGAGCAGGCAGAGAAGTGAATAAATCTTCTGCCGGTGTATTTTGGCTTCATATGGCTTCATTTTTTCTTTATAACATGGTGATTGGCTATCTTTTAATTCGTGAAGAGTATGAGAGTATTGGGGGCATGTTGTTTTTCTTTTTAGCCATGGGTGTTCACTTTGTTATTAATGACCACAGTCTCCGTGAAGCCCATGAAGCTGTGTATGATCGATATGGAAGGCTGCTTTTAACAGCTGCTATCCTGATCGGATGGTGCATCGGCGCCGTAGCAGAGGTGAATGAATTAATCATTTCGCTCCTTGTTGCCTTTATTGCTGGAGGCGTGATTTTAAACGTAATGAAAGAAGAGCTGCCGGAGGAAAGAGAAAGCAGCTTCGGTGCTTTCAGCATTGGGATCGCGGCGTATACTGCGCTTTTACTGCTCATTTAAGGAAGCAAAGCGGCCGGGCCATTTCTTATGGACGTGATCCAGGCGGACACAAAAAAAAGCCGGGTCTTCCCGGCTTTTTATTTTACGATATTTGCTTTTTCCAGCGTGTTCATCATACTTTGTATGTAGCTTGCCTGCTGCTTTCTTGCCTGTTCTTCCTTACTGCTTGTACTAAAAGCAGCGTACATTGCGACCTCGTCATTCACAGCGTCCTTTAGTTCTTCCCACATTTTTTTGTAATCCATTTTCGAACCACCTTTTGTATGGTAATAAACTGTTAACTTATTTTATAACGGACGCCCTTATGCTCGCAATCCCTTTTTACTGTTTATGCCAGATTTCCTTCCTTTTTTTATAAAAATGCTCGTTAAAATAAGCTTTCTTAGCGGGTGTCAGCCGCTTCCCAGGGGTGGATAATTGGGTGTATTTTTCGATTAGAGTTTGAGAAAAGGGAAAGGTACATACAGAACTCTGTACCATTCGTCCAATATCCTTCTTTCCCGTCTTATTCTTTTTGGTAAAAATAAGAAAAAAGAAGCTGTACGCTATAAAGCTGCTTTCCTTTCTAGGAAAGCAGCTTTATTGGGTTCAGCCTCTGCCCGCTTGAAAACCGGGATACTTCGTCATGCCTCCGTCCGCAAAAAGCGTGATGCCTGTTACGTAGCTTGATTCTGAAGAAGCAAGCCAGGCGGCGGCAGCCGCGATTTCTTCCGGTTTTCCAATATAACCCATTGGAATGAGAGATTCGACGTCTGCTTTTGCCTTCGGATCCGAAAACTTCTCGGCATTAATCGGCGTATCAATTGCTCCAGGTCCGATACTGTTCACACGGATGCCTTTCGGGGCATATTCAAGCGCTAATGTCTGCGTCAGCATGTTCACGCCGCCTTTACTAGCCGCATAATGGACAAAATGCGGCCATGGAATCACTTCATGAACGCTGGACATATTAATGACATTTCCTTTAATCCCGTGATCGAGCATATAAGAGATGGCTTCACGGCAGCCGAGAAACATTCCGGTTAAATTGGTGTCTATGACTTTGTTCCAATCATCCAGGCTCAGCTTTTCGGATGGAACCTCATTTTCAATTCCGGCGTTGTTAATCATGATATCAACAGAGCCGAACGCTTCTGATGTTTTTGTAATCAAGGCTTTTACATCCTGCTCCTTTGACACATCTCCCTGCAGCCAAATCGCTTCCCCGCCCGCTTGCTGTACTTCCTGGGCTACTTTTTTCCCGTCTTCTTCATTTTGATAATAATTTACTGCTACCTTCGCGCCTTCACGTCCAAAGCGGACAGCCATCGCCCGGCCCAGCCCTGAAGAAGCGCCGGTAATCACCACTGCTTTTCCTTTTAAGTCAGGATACATGCTTCTTCCTCCTTTAGTGATATTATGTTTTTGTAAAACCGACGAGCACACCACCGGCTGCGATAAGCAGGCAGCCCGCTAGTACAAGGACAAGCTGTTTTTTCGTTTTCTTTTCTCCTAACAGAAAAATGCCGCCCAGTGTTGAGATAATGACACCCGTTTGAGACAAGGAGAAGCTGGTGGCCACGCCGATCCGGGGTACGGATAAAAGCAGTCCGAGATTGCCGATGCCCCAAAGAATGCCAGACAAAGTATTGCGTAAAGCATATTTGTTAAAGGGCTTATGTTTAAGCGTCAGCAGCACGGCTCCGATAAACATACCGATTGCTTGAGGCAGAATAGCGGCCCAGCTGTCGATGTTAAACCAGCGGATAATCACAACGTAGAGCAGGTAGCCCGCTGTCGAAATGAGCAGCAGAAGCAGCCCTTTTCGCCGGCTGCCCGATCTTTTGCTTGGGTCTTCTCCGCCTCCTGTAATCGATGTCAGTACGACCCCTGTGATAATCAGTACGATCGATATAATCCCTAGTAAAACCGCTGTAGCAGTCGTCCACTCTTTAAAGACAATAACGCCAAAAAGAGTCGTAGCGGCCAGCTGCATACCAGTAGAAATCGGAACGGCTTTTGAAACGCCAAGATGCGGTACACTGCCGAGCTGGTTTTTCTGGCCAACTGCCCAGAAAAGGCCGGAAACAACCCCCGCCATCCAAGCGGTTGTATTCACAAAAGGCTGGGCCCACAGATACATACCAAAAGCAAAAACAAGCGCCCCAATGGTAATGCCGAGAGTCTGACTATGAGAATCGCCGCCTAATTTTACGCTCACCAATACGATACTTCCCCATGTCAAAGCAGGAAGAAGTGCAATTAAAATCGTTATCATTCTAAGTCCCTCAGTTCTTCTGTTGTTGGACACCTACAGGTTATGAGCGTTCTATCTATACAGAAGATAGCTTTTGTCCAATGCAAAACGATTATACGCAAAAAAAACGCTTAGTCTTAAACTAAGCGTAATCGGCAGAACCATATTATTATGAAAGCGTATACAAAATCCTATAAAGAGTAGGACCCTTGCTATGCACCGGCGGTTCAGGCGTGCCGTTGATCTGATGTTTCATCATTCATAACCTGCTCAGCCCGGCCAATATAGTGCACACCCTCCATCAACTGCGAAGCATCACAAATTAAATGAACCAGTGTTTCTTTTTTCGTCCATGCAATTAAATCATTCGCCAGAATAGGCTTTTGGCACTTGCTGCAGCACCAATTTATGTTTCGATTCATTTTGTTCACGCACCCTTTTTTTCTTTCTATCATACCGTCCCATGAAAGAAAAGCGTGTCAAACGACAACCGATTTTTTTGGCATGTTTTGTCGAGTTCTTTTCCTTTGTTCTACATCGCCATACGGACACATTACCTTCGTGATACATATGATGAAGAGCAGGATTTAAATTTAATGGGCGGAGGGGAAGCAATATGTATCCATACTGGCATCCTTATTACGGTTTTTATGGCATGATGCCTTACGAAGCTGTCCCAGCTAACGTGATCAGCGCGCAGGGGCAGCCAGACAGATTAGGACGTCGCTGGATTGTTCAAGAAGGTGCTTGGCGGGCCGTCTGGACGCGGCGTGGAAACAGTAACGTGTTTGATGGAAGATGGTCATTGGCAGGTCAGCCGGATATCACAGCCGTTTTAACCATTTATACAGCTGGATCTTTTGTTTTTGTGCTGCGCCGAAACAGCAGCGATGGGAATAACTGCAATTATACAGGGAACTTCGGTGCTGACGGACGGACGGTAAGCGGACAATTTATTTGTAACCGCGGCGGCGGCACGTGGAGTGCCGTAATTGAACGGCGTCAGCAGCCCGATGACCGGGACCGGCTCGGCCGGAGATGGGATGAGCAGGAAGGCGCCTGGCGCGGGGTATGGACACGTCGCGGGAACAGCAACATTTTTGATGCAAGATGGACACAGCCCGGTCAAACGCCTGTTACCGCCGTTTTAACGATTACGCTGCAAGGAAACAACGTCCGCATTCAAAGACGAAACAGCAGCGACGGAAACAACTGTGACTACAGAGGCACACTGTCTGCAGACGGCAGAACAGCTTCCGGCCAATTCACCTGTGACCGCGGCGGCGGTAGCTGGAGCGCTACGATTACCCGATAATACAAGAAGGCTTCCGGATAACCGGAAGCCTTTTGATTATTCGCCTGCTTTTTCTGCTAAGTATTCCCATCTTTCCATCATGTGGTCAAGCTTTTCTTTGAGTTCTGTTTCTTCTGCCATTAACAGATTTAATTTCTCAAAATCACTGCCAGCAGTAGCCATTTCCTCTGAGATCGCTGCCAGCCGCTGCTCTGCGGCTTCCATGTCATCCTCAATCGTTTCCCATTCGCGTGTTTCCGAATACGACATTTTCTTTTTTCGTTCCGGGCGCGGCGGTGCAGCCGCCATTTTTGGCTTCGCTTCTTCAACGGGTGCCTCCTGCTTTTCTTCCAGAAACTCAGAGTAGCTTCCGTAGTAAAAATCGACGGTACCCTGTCCTTTGAAAACAAGCAGCTGGTGACACACTTTATCAAGGAAGTAGCGGTCATGGGATACCGTTGCCACCACGCCGGAAAAGTTTTCCAGGTAGTCTTCTAAAATCGTCAGGGTCTGCGTGTCGAGATCATTCGTTGGTTCGTCTAGTAAAAGCACGTTTGGTGCGGACATTAAAATATTTAATAAATAAAGGCGCCGCTTTTCCCCGCCTGAAAGCTTTCGGATCAATGTGCCATGCGTATGCATAGGGAACAAAAACTTTTCCAGCATCTGTGCAGCTGAAACGAAGCTGCCGTCTTTAAGCTGAATCGATTCGGCTGTTTCCCGAATGTACTCGATCATCCGCATGTTTTCGTCCATGTCTTCGTTTTCCTGTGTATAGTAGCCGATTTTCACAGTCTGCCCCTGATCCAGACTACCGGCATCTACCGTCTCCCGGCCTGCAATAATATTAAGGAGTGTTGATTTCCCGCTGCCGTTGCGTCCGACAATTCCAATCCGGTCCCCCCGCTTAAACAAAAAGGAAAAGTCGGTTAAAATCGCCTGGCTGTCAAAAGATTTTTGAATGTTTTGAAGCTCGAGTACTTTTTTGCCAAGACGGGCGCCGCCAAGGTCCATTTGAAGGGATTCGCTGCTGTGCTTCTGTTTCACTTCCGCATCCAGGACTTCAAAGCGCTGAATACGGGCTTTTTGTTTGGTTGTGCGGGCTTTGGCCCCTTTGCGCATCCAGGCAAGCTCTTTTTTAAACAAGCTTTCTTTTTTGCCCTGCTCAAGCGTCTCGTTTTCTTCCCGAATAGCTTTCGCTTCAAGAAAGTCTGCATAATTTCCTTTGTACTCATACAACTTTCCGCGCTCAAGCTCCCAAATTTTATCCGCGACGGCATCGAGAAAATACCGGTCATGCGTGACAAACAGCACCGCTTTCTGCGATTTCTTCAAGTATTCCTGAAGCCATTTAATACTGTCATAGTCCAAGTGGTTCGTCGGCTCATCCAAAATAAGCAGATCAGGTGTTTCAATGAGCGTTTTAGCAAGAGCAGCCCGCTTTTTCTGGCCGCCGGACAGTTCAGACAGCTTTTGTCCAAAATTCGGCAGGCCCAGCTTTGTTAAGATCGTTTTGGCTTCCGCGCTTGTATCCCATGCGCCCAGGTCATCCATTCGCTGCTGCTGCTTCATAAGCTCTTGCTGCACCGATTCGTCTTCGGCATTTTCCTGCAGCCGAAGAAGCGCCCGCTCATACTCTTTAATCGCCGAAAAAACCGGTGATTGGCTGGCATATAAATAATCCATAATGGTCATGTTCTCATCAAAATCCGGATTTTGAGACAAGTAGGAAATCGAATAGTCATTCGGATGGTCCTTTTTTCCTTCGTCCCAGTCATCCAGGCCGGCAATCACGTTTAAAAGTGTTGTTTTGCCAGTTCCATTGATACCGAGAATACCAATTTTATCTCCTTCTGTGATCGAAAAAGAAATATGCTGAAACAGCTCTTTTTCCCCTACTGTTTTTGTTACGCCTTCCATTGTAAAAACGTTCATGGTTTTCCCCTTTTCATGCTGGTCTTTTTTCATTTTACCATTCTTCCCTGTATAATGGACCCGAGGTGGTTGAATTGGTTAAAACGATTTTGCTCTCCGGCTACAAAAGCCATGAGCTTGGCATATGGGATCAAAAACACCCCGGCATTTCCGTGATCAAACTTGCACTTGAGGGGCGGCTGCGTACGCTTCTTGACGAAGGGCTCCAATGGGTGATTATCGGCGGACAGCCCGGCGTGGAGCTGTGGGGAGCGGAAGTGGTTTTTTCCTTGAAAGAAGAGTTTCCGGACTTAAAGCTCGGTGTTCTAACCCCTTTTTTAGAGCAGGAGAAAAATTGGAAGGAAGAACGGCAGGATTACTATAACAGCATTATCGACCAGGCCGATTTTGTAGATGCCGTGTCTAAAAAGCCGTACATAGGGCCCTGGCAGTTCAAAGCGAGAGATGAATTTTCACTCGACAATACAGACGCGCTTCTGCTCGTTTATGATGAAGAAAGAGAAGGGTCGCCCAAGTTTTTAAAAGCAGCAGCAGATAAACGGACGGAACGAGGCGATTACGCGGTTTTCATAATCACGATGTATGACCTGCAGACAGCAGCGGAAGAGCTGCAGGAGCGGGAGCGTACCGACTTTTATTAAATCGGCAGAATGCTTCATATAAAAAGGAACCTGAGGCAGGTTCCTTTTTTGATTGCATCGTTTTATTCGTATTCCACTGTAATATGAGCGGCAGCGGCCTCTGCCTGTTTACGCGCTTTCTCAACCGTTTCAGCACTGTTTAGCACAACAGCCATGCGGCGGCCTTTTTTTGTTTCCGGCTTTCCAAACACACGCACCTGCGTGTCGGGTGCCGCCAGTGCTTTTTCAACCCCTTTAATTTCATAAGAAGACTGCTCTTCCCATGCTTTGATCGTACGGCTGGCACCAGGTGAAAGAAGACGGATACCTGGAATCGGAAAACCAAGGACAGCCCGGATGTGGATGGCAAACTCAGACAAATCCTGGGTTACCATGGTCACCATTCCTGTATCGTGCGGACGCGGTGATACCTCGCTAAAGTAAATACCGTTTTCGGTAATAAACAGCTCTACGCCAAATAAGCCATAACCGCCAAGCGCGTCTGTTATTTTTTGAGCAATTGCTTCTGCTTCTGCGATCTGGCTCTCCGTCATGTTATGCGGCTGCCATGATTCGATATAATCGCCGTCTTCTTGAATATGGCCGATTGGCGCACAGAAGCTTGTGCCGGAAACGGAACGGACGGTTAACAATGTAATTTCGGATTCAAACGTAATAAACTCTTCTACAATGACCCGTGTTTTTTTCGCCCGTCCTCCTTCAAGCGCAATATTCCAGGAAGACTCTATCTCTTCTTTTGAGCGGCAGACGCTTTGTCCTTTGCCGGATGAACTCATTATCGGCTTAATCACACACGGTGTACCGATCGTCTCTACCGCTTCTTGCAGTTCTTCAAGCGTATTGGCAAAAGCATATTTTGCAGTAGGCAGTCCCAGTGTTTCGCTGGCAAGACGGCGGATTCCTTCGCGGTCCATCGTTAAATTTGCGGCTTTCGCTGTTGGCACAACATGATACCCTTCTTCCTCCAGCTCGATTAGTGTCTCAGTCGCAATAGCTTCAATTTCTGGAATAATAAAGTCGGGTTTTTCCTGTTCAATTAACGCACGCAGCGCTGCCCCGTCCAGCATATTGATTACATGGG
This sequence comes from Domibacillus sp., assembly GCF_031181085.1. Classification (NCBI taxonomy): domain Bacteria; kingdom Bacillati; phylum Bacillota; class Bacilli; order Caryophanales; family Bacillaceae; genus Domibacillus; species Domibacillus sp. The sequence continues at coordinate 348,636 of NZ_JAPSLE010000002.1, forward strand.
AGGAATGAGCGACCTGCATGGCGGGCGCCTGCGCGTAACGGTCTACCGCAATCGTTTTTACGCCAAGCCGGTGTGCTTCAATCACCACTTCTTTACCCAATTCTCCCGACCCGAGCATCATAATCGTTTTTGTTTTTAATCCAGTCATCTTCATATTCTCCTTAACATCCGCCATTGGTGGCTTTTTCTCTTCTTTTTCTGTTTCCGAATCCATTATAACACGCAAATAACGAACATATTAATCTGATTTACAATAAATTATTCGTATGACGGAACACGTTAACTTTTTAAAAAAGAGGGAAAACAGAAAACAGAATAAGAAAGCGGGTGACGGAATGATACAGAGCGATACAAATACATGCCTGTTATGTGAAAACGAGCAATCTTTAATACCAATCAAACAGCACTTTATGTGCAGCGAATGCCTGGATGAAGGAAATGACTGGCGGCTGGCACAATGGGAATCGTGGTTTCAAAAGCGGATCAGCCGGTATTTGCATTTATGCCATAAATGCTTAAAAACGGATGATATCGAAGCAGTTCATCAAGCCCGGATAACAGGAAGAAAGATCCTGGCTTTACTCCAGTTTTTAAACGTACCTAAAAATCATTCTGTTATAAAAGTGTTAAAAAACATCCATTCTTTGCTTAACCCCGTGCGTGAAGCCGATGTGTTTTTAGAGGCATTTGAGAGCCGAAACCATAAGGTTCACCAGCAGCTTTTTAAAAAGGTCCGCAAAAAACGAAAAAAGCTGCAAAAAAAGCTGCAGCAAAGCCTGCCTCCATTAATTAAAAAAGCGAGCCGCCGGCTGTCAGCTTTTGCTGCAGAGGAACTGCCTTTTTACGCATTATCCATTGACCCAGAGGCCCAGATCCTTTTGTTTGAAAACCAATTCAACGAGAAAATTGAGCGATACAAGCAGTCCGTGGACGCGTATGGGAAACGAGCACCTGGATCCATTAAAGCGCTTCACAAAGTACGAATTCAATCTAAAGCGCTCCGCTACATGTACGCAGAGCTCGGCAGCTTGCTGGGACAGGTCTTTTCAAAAAAAGAAAAGCATTATAAGGATATTCAAAGCCAGTTTGGCGAGATTAACGATGTGCAGGAATGGCTGAATAAGCTGGACCGTTACAAAAACAAGCTGGGTGCATCCAAAGAAGAAGTGGCTGCTGTCGAAAAAAAGTGGCAGAACCGATTAAAAGTGCTTCTCGAGGAAGTGGAACTTATACTCATAGAAAACCGGGCAGGCTAATGTATGCCAATCCTGCCGCACATTGAAATAATGATAAAAAAGCCGCCTATTGGCGGCTTTTTTATCATCGCTTATTTCGTATACGGGCAACTTCATCCGCCACAAACTGTACATTCGTGCCGACAATGACTTGAATACTGTTTGGGCCTACAATATGGGTGCCCGGCACACCGGTTGATTTGATTTTTGCTTCGTCTACTGCTTTCATATCTCTGACTTCAACGCGCAGACGGGTCACACAGTTATCAATGGAAGCAACATTGGCGTCACCGCCCAGCCCTTCGTAAATGACGGCTGCCATTTTCACGAATCGGCTGCCTGAAGCAGTATCTTCAATTTGTGCTGTTTCTTCTTCTCGTCCCGGTGTTTTTAAATCAAACTTTTGAATTAAAAACCGGAACATAATGTAATAAATCAGACCAAAGACAAGACCCTGTAAAAGCAGCATATACGGCATATTGGCGAGCGGCAGCCTTGAACTGAGTATAAAATCAACAAGCCCTGCACTAAAGCCGAATCCTGCGGTCCAGTGGAAAAACGCAGCTACAGCAAGAGACAGCCCAGTCAATGCCGCATGCACGACATATAGCGCTGGTGCTAAAAACATAAAGGAGAATTCCAGCGGTTCTGTCACACCGGTGAAAAAGGACGCGAATCCAGCCGCAAGCAATAGAGATGCAGCCTGCTTTTTACGCTTCGTTTTGGCTGTATGATACATCGCCAGCGCCGCAGCCGGAAGACCGAACATCATCACCGGGAAAAATCCTGCCTGGTACATGCCAGTTACGCCTTTTTCACCAGTTCCGGACCAAAAATTGCCGATATCATTAATCCCTGCTACATCAAACCAGAAAACAGAGTTTAAAGCGTGGTGAAGACCGGTTGGAATCAGGAGACGGTTGAAAAAGCCGTACAAGCCGGCACCAATAAAATCAAGCTTACTGATCGCTGTTCCAAATGAGACGAGTGCTGTGAAGATAACAGGCCAGACAAAAAACAATACACCGGAGATAACAAGCATCGCTACCGCCGTCATAATCGGCACGAGACGTTTGCCGCTGAAAAAAGCAAGCGCATCATGAAGCTGCACATGACTAAACCGGTTATACATCACAGAAGCCACAATACCCGATAAAATACCGATAAACTGATTCCCGATTTTTTCAAATGCCGCATTGACGTTTTCAGGGTCCGTCCCTTGTAGCATGGCCACCGAATCGGTTGACAGGAGTGTAGTGACTACGAGATAAGCAACCAGCCCGCTTAGCGCTGCCGATCCATCTTTGTCTTTTGACATGCCAAGCGCAACCCCGACTGCAAACAAAATCGCCATATTATCAATAATGGACGATCCCGCTTTAATTAAGAAAGCGGCGGCCGCATTGTCTGCTCCCCATCCGGCCGGATCAATCCAGTAGCCGATTCCCATCAAAATCGCGGCAGCCGGAAGTACAGCTACCGGCAGCATTAACGAACGGCCGATATTTTGCAGATATTTCATCATGAATATCCATCCCCCTTAAAAGTAAATTAGAAAACGGTTTCGTTAACAGCACTTTATCACGCTTAAAGTATAGATGTCTATACCAATTAAAGAAATTTTAAAAGTATAACCCCGTAAATTTTGAGACTAAAGCTGCTTATTGGTATAGACAACTAGTTTTTACTCCGTTACACTGAAAATAAACATATAAAAAATGAGGTGCTGTAAAATGAAGGAGTATATGATAAAAGGCGGCTCCGTTTATGCAGAGAACGAAGTATTTTCTCCCGGGTTTGTTCATATAACAAATGGGAAAATTGCTGCTGCAGGCCACTTGTCAGCGTGTCCATCTGACGTGCCGGCTGTTTCCACTTCTGCTGAGTCGATAATTCTGCCCGGAGCAGTTGACATTCATATTCACGGTGCAGCCGGTGCCGATACAATGGATGCCACACAAGCTTCCCTGCATAAAATGGCGGCATATCTTCCGTCCGAAGGCACAACCACTTTTTTAGCGACAACTATGACACAAGCAAAAGAAGCGATTGAACAAGCACTGGACTGCTTTTCGCATTACGAACAGAAGTCGGGTGAAGCAGAAATAGCCGGTATTCATTTAGAAGGACCTTTTATTTCCCCAAAACACCCCGGCGCCCAGCCGCGTGAAGCGATTCAGCAGCCAAATGTAGAGCAGTTTCAAAAATGGAATGCCCTATGCGGTGAAAAGATCCGCCTCGTTACACTGGCACCCGAAGAAAAATACGGAATGGACCTTGTCGCTTATTTAACACAATCAAGTGTTACCGCATCCGCCGGCCATACCGATGCTACATTTGATGAACTCTGCAGGGCGGCCGAAGCCGGACTGACCCATATCACCCACCTTTATAACGGAATGCGGGGCATGCACCACCGTGAACCCGGTACTGCCGGAGGTGCCTTGCTTCACAGCGGGCTTTATGTGGAAATGATCGTGGACGGCATTCATATCCATCCGCAGATGGTGCGTCTTGCCTTCGAACAAAAAACAGCGGACCGAACTATATTGATTACGGACTCTATGCGCGCTAAAGGCGTACCGGACGGAGAGTATGAGCTTGGCGGACAGGCGGTCACCGTTCAAAACGGAAGGGCTGTTCTTGAAGACGGTACCCTGGCCGGCAGCACGTTATCTATGCAGGGAGCCATTCAAAACATGCGGAAGTTTACGGACTGCACGATACGGGATATTGTTAAAATGACCGCCGAAAATCCAGCAAAGCAGGTACGGCTGTTTGAGCGAAAAGGAAGTATTGCACCAGGAAAAGATGCTGACCTTGTCGTGTACGATGAACAGTTTTGTGTACAAAAAACGATTTGCCGCGGCGTTGTGGCATTCGAAAAGGAGAGGGAAAAATGAAGATCATCCGTGTTCCCGATTATGAAGCGATGAGCAAACAAGCCGCAGATGTTTTAATAAAAAGAATCAAAGAGCTTCCCGCGCCTGTTATCGGATTGGCGACAGGCTCTACCCCAAAAGGGATGTATGAGCAGTTAATTTCTGCGCATCAAAATGAAGGCCTTTCCTTTCGGCATGTGACGACCTTTAATTTAGATGAGTATATCGGACTGCCGCCATCTGATCCGAACAGCTATCATTCTTTTATGCAGGAAACCTTTTTTCGGCATATTGATATCCCATTGGAAAATATCCATATACCTAATGGAGAAGCGGCTCTTTTAGAAAATGAGTGTACCCGGTATGAAGCGCTCATTGACAAAAAAGAAATCGATGTGCAGGTGCTCGGCATCGGCGAAAATGGACATATTGGCTTTAACGAGCCAGGCACATCTTTCGATCAAATCACCCATGTGACGACACTGACCCATTCTACCCGGCAGGCAAACGCCCGGTTTTTCCAATCAGCAGAAGCAGTGCCGAAGCAGGCGATTACAATGGGAATTGCGTCTATTATGAAAAGCCGCAAGATTCTTTTGCTTGCCTCAGGCTTGCGAAAAGCAGAAGCAGTCGCACGCTTGTTTTCAGGAAATATCTCAGAAGATTTCCCGGCGTCTGTACTACACCATCACCCATGTGTTACAATAATAGCAGATAATGAAGCGCTTTCATTGTCGAATATGAAAGGAAGAACGATATGATTGACAAACGCTCGCCTGTGCCAATTTACTATCAGCTTGAACATGTGATTCGTCAGCAAATCGATACGGGTGAATTACAGCCTGGTGACCTCATTCCTTCTGAACGGGAGTATGCCGAACAGCTTGATGTCAGCCGGATGACCGTACGGCAGGCCATTACAAACCTCGTGAACGAAGGACTGCTGTACCGGCAAAAAGGCCGCGGCACGTTTGTGGCAGAACAAAAATTAGAACAAAACCTTTCTGGACTCACGAGTTTTACCGAAGATATGAGAGCGCGGGGAATGGTCCCTGGCAGCACACTGCTTGCATTTGAAATTGTGCCGGCGGACAAAAAAGTAGCAGACCGGCTGTCGCTCGCTGAACATGCGCCTGTGTATGAAATCAAACGAATCCGGCTGGCCGATAAAGTGCCAATGGCTCTGGAGACCGTATACATGTCTGCCAACTTAATCAAAGGCTTAAGCGAAGCCATTATTACGACTTCTCTTTACCACTATATAGAAGAAGAACTCGGACTTGAGATTGGGCGCGCCGTTCAATCAATGGAGTCTGCGATCGTCAGCGAAGCAGAGCGGCCGCATCTGCTTGTGCCAAAAGGAGCGCCTGTTTTGCTGATTGAACGGCATACCTTCTTAAAAGACGGTACACCCCTTGAATATGTGAAGTCATCCTACCGCGCGGACCGCTACAAGTTCACGATCGACATAAACCGGTAAAGGAGCAGGATACGATGATGTACTTAAAATATGTTCACAGAGTCGCAGATATGCTTGTTGATGCAGCGCACAAACAAACAAGCCAGGCGGATATTGCCGCTGAATGGATTGTCAAAAGTGTCCGGCGTGGAGGAATTGTTCACGTATTCGGCTGCGGGCATTCACATATGCTGGCAGAAGAGCTGTTTTACCGGGCTGGAGGACTCGCCTGCATTCAGCCCATTTTTTTAGAAGATGTCATGCTCCATAAAGGAGCCGTACGCTCTTCGACATTTGAACGCCAAAACGGCTATATCGCTTCGCTGGAGGATGAACTCGATATTCGTCCGGAAGATGTACTGATCGTCGTATCCACATCGGGCATTAACCCGGTTCCGATTGACATTTTGCTTCGCGGCCGAAAAGCAGGCGTGAAAACAATCGCTATTACTTCCTTAGAATATGCCCGAAGAGCCCAGACCCGGCACGAGGAAGGAACGACCCTGCGCGATGCCGCAGATCTTGTCATTGATAATGGTGCTCCTTATGGAGATGCGCTGTTAACAGACAAAAAAGCGCCAGCGCCGTTCGGGCCAGCGTCCACCTTGCTCAGTGCCGCCCTGTTAAATGGCATTATGGCTTCTGTGATCGCCAAAATGATTGAACGTGGATTGGAACCGCCGATTTTTTTAAGCGGCAATCTGCCGGATGCCGATGAACATAACCGCATGCTGGTTGAACAATATAAAGAACGGATTCCTCTGCTTCGTTAAAACGTTCTTCCCTGCGGAAGAGCGTTTTTTTAACGGTATTGTTCCCGTATTTGCAGGACGGCGAGCTCCTTCATTTTTGCTTCCACCATCACATCAATGGATGTATCCGGCAAATGCTCGATAAAATAGCGCCAGTCATCTTCCAAAATATAATTATGGTGAGCACGATCTGTTTTTCCATCCCGCCCGGAGCTGATATGCATTTTCGGCGGAATTTCTTTATGCTGCCACGTGTCGACGGCTCGCTGGATTACTTCGTCAATTTTTGCGTCTTCTTCATGGTTACATGCATGATGATGAATATCAAAACAAGCCGCTGCACCGGTTTCGCTGCACACATCAAGCACATCATGGATGGTAAAAATCTTATCATCATTTTCAATCCGCATCGTTTGTTTGATTACTTCCGGAAGCTGCTTAAATGTTCCGGCAAACCGTTCCTTTGCTGATTCTTTATCCCCATATGCACCGCCGACATGCAAAATCATATCGCGTCCGCCGGTAAGATCTAAGAGTTCCTGATGGTGAATCAAGTCTAAAATCGACTTTTGCACCACTTCCTCGTTAGGAGAATTGATCAACGTATACTGGCCTGGATGAACAGACAAACGAACATCGTATTCAGCTGCCAGTTCCTTGATTTCATCTGTAATTTTTAAAACATCTTCATCTTTCCACCACTCCCATGTCACTACCGGATGGGTGGCAAGCGGTATGAGGTTGCTGCTCATCCGGTAAAAATAAATCCGGTTGGCCACATTCCATTTTATAATTTCCAATGTTTCGTTTAAGTTATGAAGCGCCAGTTCTTTTATTTTGGCCATCCCTTCTGTTTCAGCTGTTTTCAGCCGGCACGTTTTAAATTTGGATGGCATCGACATATTGATACAAGCATATCCGATTCGCATAGATAAACTCCTTTTTGGTTTCGTTTCTTTTCTTTATCTTTTCCCTAACCACCCGGGGATGAACCGCTTCACTATACATGAATTCACGCTTTTCCTACAAGAAAGAATCGGCTATACCAGAAGCAAAGATAACTTAAAAGTATAGGTAATAGATTTTAGCCAATTTCATCGTTCTGAAATACCCCCAATAGATGCTGTTGTATCAACGTTTTTAAGCGATAACCGAAACAACCGTTTCGTTCATTTGATTTATTTTCAATTGCTTGGTCACCTGTGTCCACCCAGGTCACTATGGAAATGGCTGTGATTCTGAATCCTGTTTTTTCATTTTAATTTATCGTAATCCTATAATAAAAAAGCGTCATTTTCTTCAAATAAAACAGCCCCTTTAAGCCAATAAAGCTTAAAGGGGCTGTTTTTTATCTGCACAATTCTCTGCTGGCCAGAGAGTAATTTTTCGAATTTCTCACTAGGCATCAGTTTTCCGAAAAGATAACCCTGTGCAAACCGGCAATTATATTTTAAGAAGTATATTCTTCTGCTGTTCTTCTACAATCACCTGGAGGCCCGGACTCCTGCCTATTCCAATAACAGCTTTTAACAAATCTTGATCAGCCGGACCACTCAGATTATCAATAAACGATTTGTCTATCTTGACCCTATCAATCGGTAAAGTCTTTATGACGCTCAGTGAAGAATAGCGTGTACCAAAATCATCAATGGATGTTCGGACACCCAGCAGTATGCGTCTAATCCTCATCATTGTGTGGAATGTCCGTTTCTGTCCGTGTGCACCCAGAGCCAGAATCACTTGAAGCTGGCCTGCTGGTCGTGGAAACCAGTGCAGCCAGCATGAACAGGGCTGTCCAAACCCATAAAAAAAGACAAAGCGGTCCCAGAACCACTTTGTCTACAGTCTGTGACCAGTTAAAACAGGCCTTTTTTAATTTTTTTCAAAAAAAATCAAATCATTTCATACAATAGTAAAAAGCATTATAGATGGAATTGGAAAGTTAGTCTCAGAATAATTTAAGATAAAGAGGTTGAATAAGTGGATAGAATAGAAATTTTTAAAGAAAATTATCATAAAGAGCTGGAATTGAGAGAATACCTGCAAAACCGTTTCTCCACAAACGTTACAATTGTGACCTTATTATTAGCTGCTTTGCTATACTGCATTAAAAATGCCGGCTCCATTGAATACACTAAATATTTTTACTCTGATTTCTTTTGGGTTTTTTACATCTCCCTAATCTTTGCAGTAGCTACTTCTATTTATATAATTGTGATTTTGTTAATACACTTACTTGGAGCACCTTATAAAAGAATACCTTCTTCTCAGGTATTAAATTCTTACTATCAAGATTTAGTAAAGTACTACGAAGATTATCCCGAAGCTGAAGGAAATCCTGATAGTGAGTTCGAAAAATCTATGACTGAATATTATATTGAGATAGGCACATATAATACGGAGGTCAACGAGAAAAGAACGAAAAATATGGGCAACGCACATATTGGAATAATTGTTTTAGCAGTTACTATTTTAATTTCTTTGATGTTCTATGTCCCCACCTTTCTTGAAAAGGATGCAAATGTTCAAAAGTTTGAAATTGTTGATCCGAATGCACCTGAAAATCCAGCGACACCTAAAGAAAAAGATATAAAGGAGAATGTTAATGATCCAAAATAACTCTAGAAAAACCGGCCCGCAAAACAGTAAAAAAACCCCTCCCCCGCCTAGAAAACCAGATCCTTCGATTTTTAAAGAGAATTCTGTTAAACCTGGCCATATTAACAGTAAGAAAAAATAACTTTTATTTGTAAAGCCCCAAAGCCGACATTGCAGACAGCTTTGGGGCTTTTTCAAAAGTATTTTGACAGAGCCCTACAATTTATTGTAGGGTTTTCTCATAGGCATGACCGTTTAGTACATGAAAGGAGATATCCTTATGTCGAGTTATATTGTTTTAGATAAGAAAAATCCAAACGACAAGTCGGAACTTCCCCGCATAAAGATAACCGTTGAATTAGGATATGATGAGCGTGGTAAACGGATCCGGCGCAAAAAGACTGTTGCACTGAAAACTCTTTCGGATCGTGCTATTAAAAAAGCAATCACCGAATTTGAAATTGAAGTAGCAACCAGCGGCCCGATTGATACAAATAACCTTAAATACCGGGAAGCAGTTACATTGTGGCTCGAGAACCATGTATCACACCTTTCCTTCCAATCGCAAAAGACGTATGAGCAGAACATTCAGCCTGCTGTTGAGTTTTTTGGAGATATTAAACTGAAGGACTTGAAGAAATTCCACATTGTCGAGTTCATGAATCATTTAACAGTTTTAGATGAGAAATCTGCAGATTACAAAATGAAGATGAACCGCTTGATGCTACAGAAGATGGTTGAATGGGATTTGATGCCTGAAAACGTTGCGGCAACCGTTAAAAAGAAAAAGCAGGAAAAGAAAGAAATGCTCTTCTATAGTGAGCAGGAAGTAAAGCAGCTTTTTGAACTGCTTGAAGAAGCGATGCCGAAACACCGGCTGGTTATTAAGATGGCTGTTCTTTCCGGAATGCGTCTTGGAGAGATTCTAGGCTTAACGATGGAGAATGTAAACTTCTCGGATAATACGATCACAGTTAAGCATACGTTGGTTCACGATACGAAAAAAGGCATCTATTACCTGGGCGCCCCTAAGAATAAAAAGAAACGTGTAATCCCGATGCCAGCTGACTACATGGCAGAGCTGCGCGGATATATTAAAGAAGTGAAAAAGAACCGGATGGCATATGGATCCGAGTGGCGAGGAATTGAAGGGATGGATTTAATCTTCTGCCGGCCGGATGGATACCCGCATCTTCCGCAGTCATTCTTAAAGTATTTTCACACCTTTACAGAGAACCACGGCATGAAGCGAATTCGATTCCATGATCTTCGCCATACGCATGCTTCCCTTTTATTATCGAAAGGTGTTAATATTAAGGTCATTCAAGAACGGATGGGTCACAGCACGATTACATTGACCATCGACACATATTCGCATTTAACGAAGGAAAACGAGCAAGAAGCTGTAACGAAATTAACGAGCATCTTTTAAAGTTTTTACTTTGTTAGTGCAAAAATTTATTCGTAATCTATTTTAGAATAAATGGATCAGAATAAAGAGGAAAATAATGAAAACAAAATTACTTACAGCACTTTTTTCTCTCTACTTTGGCGGGCTGTACCTTTAATGATGCAACAAACGATATTTATCTCATACCAGAAGGCTATGAAGGATATGTTTATGCATTCTATAACGTAAAGAACACTCCCGAAGTTAAAAAAGAAGGCGATTATGATGTTTATAACATAAATAAGGATGGATACTTCGTCACCTCTACCCCGGATATGGATTACGGGACAGTAACAGATAAATACTATTATGTAGATACAAATGGACAAAGAACCAAAATTGACGAAGAGTGTATTAGAGGAATAGGAACTGGCGGCTATGAAAGTGATTCGGATAGCTCCAATAAAATTGACATCAAGTACACTGGAGTTGAAGTTAAAAAAGCGGATGCAGCCAAGAATTTGCGGAATCCAGTAATGGGATGGGTGGTACCGAAGATTTAGATTCAGTTCTTTCAGAAGTAACACAGAAACACTATGGAGTAGATTGACCAACATCAACCCTAAACGGAGACAAAGTTTTTATACTTCGGTCCCCTTTTGGTCACCTAAAACAAAAAAAACGCTAAAAAATGACAGAAACCCTTTATGCATAAGGGTTTCTATTTTTATGTCCAGATAATTATAAATTATATGGACTTTACATAATTATTTTACGGTAAAGAACTGAAACATGAATCTGCCGGCGATTTTAGCCTCACATGAAGCGTTTATGCAGCTGCTCCAATCAAAAGAGCATATACTTGATGAAGAGCTCAACTTGTCTCTTGCCTACTGTACAGATGAAGAATTTTTAGAGTATTTTTTGCGATTGGCCTTTTAAAAGAAAACTGGACCGTCATGCGCGAGCTGTCTTCACAGGAAAGGAAGCGCGCTATATTATCGACCGTTTTGCAAAAATGAGTGAAACAACGAAAAATGCAGAAGCGATTGAAGCCCGCAGCCAGAGGGTGATTTGTTGGTGGATGTGATAGAAAAAGGCGGAAAAGAACGGACTCTTACGATTATGAGAGAAACCGAGTCTCTTCTTTTTCAATATCGAAGTGTATGCGGCGAAACAACAGAAATTTGCTTGAACCGGATGTTCCGCTTGCTTTCGTGAAGTATATGGAAGTTAATCAATATTTTTCCATTACTAATCTTTATTTAGAACGAATTCAAGAAGATTGCATGCATCATCACCTCCAAAATATCTGTTTTTAGGCATGCTTGAGATTCACTTTCTCGTGCATCGAGAAACCGTTAGATGAACAGCAGTCCGTCTCGATGCAAATAAAAACAGCACTCATTTTGAGTGCTGTTTTTCCTTATAATGGATCATTCCTTGGGCGCTGACTCTGAGATCGATAGCAAGCAGTTCATAAACTGGATGATCATTCTCAACTCCGGCCCGTTCGAGCTGTTCGCGGACTTTTTGCATGAGTACCGTTTCGATCTCTTCGACTGTGCTGTTTTTTTCCAAAACCTGCATATACACATTAAGCCAGTCCAAAACCATGCTTGCAGCTTGCTTCGGCTGATCGCTTATTCCATAATGACTAAAGAAAAGTCGTTCTGGGTGAAAGGCCATCATTTTATCGATAGACTGCTTCATCAAATGCGGGTCAAATTGATTCGGTGAGGTAGTCGGCATAAAAAGCTCGGTTTCTTTGTTTTTTAGCTGGGCATATTGAATACCTGCTGTGTCGCCGGTAAACATACCAGCCGATTTTTCATCCCAAATCGAAAAGTGATGGTTCGCATGCCCTGGAGTATGAAGAAACCGCAGAATGCGTCCGCCAAGATCCAGCTCGCCCCCGTCTTCCATTTCAATGATTCGTTCTTTTGGCACCGGCACAATCGGATCGAATAATTCATCGAACGCTTCTCCATATACCATTTTTGCACTGGCAATCAACCGGCTCGGGTCTGCCAGGTGGCGGGCGCCTTTCGGATGCACGACCAATTTTGCATTTGGGCAGGATTCCAAAAACAAGCCGGCGCCGCCCGCATGATCAAGATGAATATGCGTGACAATCACATAATCAATTTCTTTAGGCTGTATATGAAGTTCCTTCAATCCATCGAGTAAAAATGGAACAGATGGGCTGGCACTTGTTTCAATAATCGCTTTTTTCGACTCGTGAAACACATAGCAGCCCGTTCGCTCTTCAAACCCGGAATCGTGTAAATCAATTAACGATAAGTCAAATCCTAATGAAACCGTCGTCATTTTTTTGCCTCCTTTTGAAACGAAACGAACTGCCCAAGGGAGCAGTTCGTTTCATCCATACAGTATAGGAATTATTTTGAAACGGGAACTTCCGTTACCCATCCAAACTCGTCTTTGATCTTACCTTTTTGAATGCCTGTAATTGTATCGTAAATACGTTTTGACAACTCACCTGTCTGGGCGTCGTTCAGCACCATTTTTTCTTCCTCCCATAAAAATTCACCAATTGGAGAAATAACCGCAGCAGTGCCTGTTCCAAAGGCTTCTTCCAATTTACCGTCACGGTAAGCCTGTGCAACTTCCTCGATTGAAATGCGGCGTTCTGAAACCGGTACATTCCAGTGTTTTAAAAGCTGAATGACTGAGTCACGTGTGACCCCGTGCAAAATGCTGCCGTTTAGCGCAGGTGTCACCACTTCCCCGTCAATTTTAAAGAATACATTCATGCTGCCCACTTCTTCGATGTATTTTTTCTCTACACCGTCAAGCCAGAGCACTTGTGAGTATTCTTTTCCGGCTGCTGCTTCCTGTGCTTTTAAGCTGGATGCATAGTTTCCGCCTGTTTTCGCTTCACCTGTTCCGCCTTTTACCGCGCGGACAAACTCATTTTCCACGAGAATCTTAACCGGCGCAATTCCTTCTTTGTAATACGAACCGACCGGCGACATGATAATCATGAAAATATAGTTTTTCGATGGAGCAACACCCAAAAACGGTTCTGTAGCCACAATAAATGGACGGACGTATAAAGATGTGCCTTCCGCTGTCGGAATCCATTCCTGGTCTACCTCAATCAGCTTTTTTAACCCGTCAATCACAAAGTCACCATCAATTTGCGGAATGCAAAGACGCTCATTGGAGCGATTTAAACGTTCCATATTTTTCTCCGGGCGGAATAAAAAGACTTTTCCTTCTTCTGTTAAGTAAGCTTTCAATCCTTCGAATACCGTTTGTCCATAGTGGAACACCATAGCCGACGGATCAAGGGTAATCGGCTGGTATGGAACGATGCGCGCATCATGCCATCCTCTGCCTTCCGTGTAATCCATCATAAACATATGATCAGTAAAAATACGGCCGAACCCAAGGTTGGATTGATCCGGTTTTTCTCTTTTTGTGTCAGCTAATTGGACGGTTAATTCTTGTGTCATCTTCAAGGACTCCTCATGTGTAAAAATTCGTCAGCACAGGGGCTGATGTATGTACTTCTTCTATCATACAATTTTTTAGAATATTTTCACACTATAAAATCAAATTTTTTCAATGTGCTCCGCTTTCAACTATAATAGATTAAGAAAGAAAAGGTGAACTGATGTGCCTTTGGGCATCACGGCCGGCTCATCAGGGGCTTGAAAGAAAAATGGAGCTGGTTAAATGAACATAAACGAACTAAAAGCTTTGTTTGGAGAAAGAACTCCGGATATACTAGGCGGCGAAAATCTAGTCAAGTTTTCAGTCCTGCTGCCGCTTATTCAAAAAAACGGCGAATTGCATGTGCTTTTTGAAGTCCGTTCCCTTTTAATGCGGCGACAGCCAGGTGAAATTTGCTTTCCGGGCGGCAAAATCGATCAAAGTGACGAGAGCCCCGCTCATGCGGCCATTCGTGAAACGAAGGAAGAGCTGGGAATACCGGTGGAACATATTGAGATCCTCTTTCCTCTTGATTACATGCTTTCGCCGTTTGGGACAATCATTTACAGTTATGCCGGCCTCATTGACATATCTCATATGCAGCTGAACGAAGCAGAGGTAGGTGAAATATTTACCGTACCGCTTTCCTTTTTACTGCAAACGGAGCCGGAGCTTCACTACGTGGCGCTTAGGCCGGAGCCGGAAGAAAATTTCCCCTATCATTTAATCGCACAGGGAGAGAACTATGCCTGGCAGACGAAGAGAATGGAAGAATATTTTTATCTTTACGAAGACCGGATTATATGGGGGCTGACCGCACGAATTTTAAAGCATTTCCTTGATATCCTGCGTTCTCATCCACATATGCTTGACAAATAGTTAGAATATACGATAATAAAAACAAATATATCAAAATGATGGGATTAGTATACAGACAGCTGCCGGATTAGAGAGGGAGTTCATTGGCTGAAAAGCTCCTGCGGAAAAGCACTGTAGAACCTGCCCTAGCCAACATTGCTTATGAAAACATAAGCCGGTCTTTCCCCGTTACGGATGCAGAGTGGGCGCAGTTTTGCGTCAAAAAAGGTGGTACCACGGAAAGCATACCCGTCCTTTATGGACGATTCGGTATGCTTTTTTTATGGAAAAGGATGAGATAATCAATGAAAAAGCAACGTATTGTCGTAAAAATTGGCAGCAGTTCTTTAACAGATGACAGCGGCAACATTATGGAAGAAAAAATCGCAGATCACACATCTGCGATTGCGGAGATGAAGCAAGCAGGACACGAAGTCATTGTTGTATCCTCTGGTGCTGTAGCAGCCGGCTTTCGGGCGCTTGGCTACCCGGCGCGGCCGAAAGTAATGGCCGCACGCCAGGCCTCGGCGGCTGTCGGACAAAGCTTATTGATTCAGCGGTATATTGCCCACTTGTCGCCAAAAGGTATTACAACCGCCCAGATGCTGCTTACAAAAGGCGATTTTTATTCAAAAGGACGGTTTCAAAATTTCTACACGTCGATGAGTGAACTGTTAAGCCGCGGGGCTGTGCCGATCATCAACGAAAACGATTCTATTTCGATTGAGGAGTTAACGTACGGAGACAATGATATGCTTTCGGCACTTGTCAGCGGCTTCCTGCAGGCGGACGGACTGGTCATTTTAACGGATATTGATGGCTTATATGACAGCAATCCGAAAACAAATCCAAACGCAAAGCGGTTTAACTTTGTTCCGTCTATTACGGAAGAAATGCTTCAGGCAGCGGGCGGAAGCGGCTCGTCTGTTGGAACCGGCGGCATGAAATCAAAATTGCTGGCTGCAGACAAAGCCCAGTCTCTTGGCGTTTCTGTTTTTATTGGCAACGGAATTGGCGAACGAAAGCTGCTTGATATTATTGAAGGAAAAGGGGCCGGCACCTATATCGGCTCACCGATGCAGCCGCATATGCAGCGAAAAAAACAGTGGCTCGCTCTTCATGCAAAGCCATCCGGAACGGTTACGGTAGATGCAGGAGCCGAAAAAGCAGTGTTAAAAGGAGGCAAAAGTCTTCTTCCTGTCGGCATCCTGGCTGTAGAAGGCTTGTTTGACGCATTGGATGTTGTAGATATACGCAGCCAAAGCGGTGAATTACTCGGCCGCGGCCAGGTCTTTTACTCATCGGTTGATTTAGAAAAAGTAAAAGGCCTGCCCGGTCCTGAAGCAAAAGCTTATTCTATCAACGAACGGGCTGAAGTGATCCACCGCGATAACTGGGTAACATTAAAAAACGAGAGCTAGGAGTGGAAAACATGAGTGAGCTATTACAAAAAGCAGCACGGTTGAAAGAAGCATCTTTTGATATGGCAATGAAATCAACAGCCGAGAAAGACGAGGCACTTCTGCTGATTGCAGATGCTTTAATTGAACAGACACCTTACATTTTAGCGGCAAATGAGCAGGATATGGCTGCTGGACGTGAAGCCGGCTTTACCGATTCTCTGCTTGACCGGCTTCAACTGACGGAAGAACGTTTAACTGCTATTGCTGAAGCGGTGCGCCAGCTGACAAAGCTAAACGACCCAATTGGTGAAACGGTCGAATCGTGGACGACTGAGCATGGCCTTGAGATTGAAACGATCCGAGTGCCGCTCGGCGTGGTCGGCATGGTATATGAAGCACGTCCAAATGTAACAGTTGATGCAGCTACTCTCTGTTTAAAAGCAGGCAATGCCGTTCTGCTCCGCGGCAGCACTTCTGCGCTCGAATCCAATAAAGCGCTCGTTTCGGTGATGAAAAAAGCGCTCGAGCAGTCTGCTCTTTCCGCAGATGCGATTCAGCTTTTAGAGGATACAAGCCGCTCCACTGCAGCTCAAATGTTTAAGCTGAATGAATATTTAGATGTGTTAATCCCGCGGGGCGGCGCCGGCCTCATTCAATCAGTGATTGAACAGGCAACTGTTCCAGTTCTGGAGACAGGGGTTGGAAACTGCCACATTTTTATTGATGAGTCAGCTCAGAAAAACATGGCTGTCGATATCGCATTAAATGCGAAAACACACCGCCCTTCTGTTTGTAACGCAGCAGAAAGCCTGCTTGTTCATCGAAACTGGCCTTATCAGCGCGAGTTGTTTGCGGCTCTTCAGGAAGCCGGCGTAGAAGTACGGGGCGATGATAACCTGACCCATTCCTATGAGCATATTAAAAAAGCATCCGAAGAAGACTGGGGCCAGGAATACTTGGCTATGACGCTGTCTGCAAAGCTTGTTGACAGTACAAAAGAAGCGGTGGCTCATATTAACCGTTACGGCACAAAGCATTCAGAGGCAATTGTGACGGATAATGAAGAAAGTGCGGAGTTATTTTTCCGTGGAATTGATGCAGCAGTTTTATACCGAAATGCCTCTACCCGGTTTACGGATGGAGAACAATTCGGTTATGGGGCAGAAATTGGCATCAGTACCCAAAAACTGCACGCACGTGGTCCTATGGGGCTGACGGCCATTACAACCGTAAAATCCCTTGTTCGCGGATCCGGGCAAATACGTCAATAAAAAAAGCGGCGAGAGATTTCTCTCGCCGCTTCAGGCGTTTTCAACCAGCCTGCTTTCTTATTTTGTTTATACTCTCAAACGTCAGGGAAAAACCCTGCCGCTTTTCACATAAACGCTTTGTCAATATAGTTACTTTGTTTTAAAATCAATCCATCTTCTACAAGCGCTTCCCATATTACGCAATCAAGCGCGTAAGGCGCTTCTGCCTGAAGCTCCTTCAGCATTTGTTTTGTTACCGTAAAAGAGTGCGAGAAGCCGTCTATAATAAACAAACCGGAAACGTAATCCTCCTGTTTGTCCCAATTGAATAAAAGAAGCGTGTCATAATCCCAGTCTGCCAGCTGTTTTTCCATGCAGTTGATCACGTGGAAAAAGAAGCTTTCCTGATCCATTACTTTAGCCAAATACCCGCGAAGCATTCCAGATGTATTCATATCTCCCATCCCCCTATAGTCCTTGCTGTCTTATAATTTTTTCTTCCCTTTGCCCGTTCCTTTTAAACGAGAAAAGCGCATCATGTTTTGATGCGCTTTTCACTTTATTTTACCTCATTAATAACAAGCTGTTCACCGTTTTCTTCATAAACAAATGTCACACTTTGGCCAGGTTCCATTGATTCAAATTTTTTCATCGTTTCACTTTCAGCTTCTACTTGGTAAGCATTTGGTACGCCGTCTACTTCAATTTCTACTGTATGCGGATCGGCTACACCGTTAAATGTCCCCGTTGCTTCTTTTCCCTGCACCGTTCCGGTCACTTCTTCCGTCGCATTTTCTGTAGCCGTTTCAGCTTGTTCTTTCGCGTCACTTGCGCCCTGTTCAATGGCTGCGCCGGCATCAGCTGCTTTTTCTTTTACCGTATCGGCAGCTTTGCTGGCTTCATCCTGCACACCCTGTGTAGCTTGATCCGCTTCCTCAACGGCTTTTTCGGTTGACTGGGCTGCATTATCAGCTGCCGTTTTGGCATCGCTGGCCGCTTCATCTGCTGCTTGCTCTGCGTCTGTTGCTGTTTCTGTTGTTGTTTCTGTTTCTTGCTGCTCGGTCTGCTGCTCAGTTTGCTCTGTTTCTTCCTGAGGCGCCGTTGTTGTTTCCTCAGCTGTATTTTCGTTTTCCTCTGGTGATGCATTCTCAGAATCAGCTGAACAGCCGGCAAGAAGTCCTCCAGCCAGTAAAGCGGCTCCTAGGAAACCTGTTGCTTTCTTCATTATGTAGCTCCTCCTCATATGTTGTTACCTCACACTATACTTGTTTTTTGTTTTGAAGAAAAGTAATACGATAATAATAGAGGAGAAATGGATGATTTTTACTATTCCGATGGTCCTGCCAGTCAAGGCGGATTCGTCCGGTAACCTTTTTTTAATGGTACAAAAATGGAGTTCATCTGTCTTTGAAGGTTGAACGGATGCAGCTTTCTTTGGTTTTTCCTATTTCGGTTCATGCTGTTGCGTTCAGTTTGTTCAATCAAGACAATGCCTCTTCTTTTGCCCATTCAAGCACCTCTTTCAATTTAGGAAATAGTCATGCCACTTCTCTTACTATCATACGGTACAAGTAT
Organism: Domibacillus sp.; assembly: GCF_031181085.1. Taxonomy (NCBI): domain Bacteria; kingdom Bacillati; phylum Bacillota; class Bacilli; order Caryophanales; family Bacillaceae; genus Domibacillus; species Domibacillus sp. The sequence continues at coordinate 367,500 of NZ_JAPSLE010000002.1, forward strand.
GAAGAATATGTAAATATGTTATTAAAGATTGTAAATTTATCAATCACCTATCCTGCTTAGCTGATCAGTGATGTACCTCTCAACTTTCTTTTTCATTTCCGTGAAAAAGCGGTATAATTATGTGTTGAAAGATTAAAGAGGTGTTTTTAAAATGAAAAAAACCATTTCACCCGCGTTTGATCCGTGGGAAAGCTATATGGATATCGATCAGTCCGGCTCTGCCCGGCTGTCTAATATTGAGTTTACAACGACGACACTCTGCAATATGCGCTGCGAGCATTGTGCGGTCGGCTATACTCTTCAAACAAAGGATCCTGAGGCTCTGCCTCTTTCGCTGCTACTGTCACGCCTGGAGGAAATTCCACATTTGCGCGCGATCAGCATCACAGGCGGCGAACCGATGCTCTCCAAAAAATCGGTTGAACAGTATGTAAAACCATTGCTCAAATATGCCCACGAACGCGGTGTTTATACCCAAATGAATTCCAATTTGACGATTGATGCCGGGCGTTATGAAGAGATTGCGCCTTTTCTTGATGTTCTTCATATTTCCCATAACTGGGGCACTGTAGACGATTTTGTGGAAGCCGGGTTTGCAAATATGGAGCGCAAACCTTCCTATAGCCAGCGCGAAAAGCTATTTGACCGAATGATCGAAAACAGCCGGATTTTATCCGAGGCAAATGTGATGGTATCGGCCGAGACGATGCTGAATAAACGGACTCTTCCCCATCTTGAACACATTCACAAACAAATTGTTGGGGAAATGAAATGTGCCCGCCATGAGGTTCATCCGATGTATCCAAGTGATTTTGCCAGCGCGCTTGAATCTTTGACGCTTGACGAAACCCGCAGCGCGATCCATCACTTGCTTGATGTTCGTGATCCAGGTGTGTGGATGCTGTTCGGAACACTTCCGTTTTTTGCGTGCAGTTCGAATGAGCGCGATCGTGAACTTCTAACCCGTCTGCACCAGGAACCGCTGGTGACCGTGCGCAATGATCCGGATGGACGCTCACGATTAAATGTGAATATTTTTTCCGGTGATGTGATCGTAACCGATTTTGCAGATGCACCGTCGCTTGGCAATATTGCAGACAACTCTCTTCAATCTTCTTTTGAAACGTGGAACCATTCTGCATTGGCAAAGGAAATTGCCTGCCATTGCTCGTCCGTACGGTGTTTAGGCCCGAATTTACTTGTTAAAAAAGCTTATTATCCAGATACAGATTTTACAACACAAACAGCTTGGATAGAAAGAAAGGAAGTACAGCAATGAAAAAAGAAAAAGCGATTTTTGCCGGTGGATGTTTTTGGTGCATGGTCAAGCCGTTTGACCAATGGGACGGCATTGAATCCGTCATTTCCGGTTACACAGGCGGCCACACGGAAAATCCGACGTATGAGGAAGTAAAGGCCGGCGGTACCGGCCATAAAGAAGCAGTTGAAATCATCTACGATGCCGATATTATTTCATATGAGCAAATCCTTGAGGTATACTGGCAGCAAATTGATCCAACCGATGACGAAGGACAGTTCCAGGACCGGGGTGACTCTTACCGGGCCGTTATCTTTTATTTGTCTCCTGAGCAGCACAAAGCGGCCGAGGAGTCCAAGCGAAAACTGGCAGAGAGCGGTATGTTTAAAAAGCCGGTTGTGACGCCTATTTTACCGGCTGGTCCGTTTTATCCGGCGGAAGACTATCATCAGAATTTTTATCAAACACACGAGGAAGAATATAAAGCGGACCGGGCACAGTCCGGCCGCGATGAATTTTTAAATGAGCATTGGACAGATCATGAAACGAAGCATTAAGTCAGATGCTGTTGCCGGCTGGATTAAAGATCAAATCGTGCGTGGCAAATGGGCGATTGGCACGAAGATTCCAAGCCAGCGTGTTTTGGCAGAAGAACTGTCTGTAAACCGGAGCACGGTTGTAGCGGCGCTCGAACAGCTGAAAGCGGCCGGTATTATCGAGGGCGTGATGGGAAAAGGAACGATTGTAGCGAGCGATACATGGTCGCTTCTCGCTGCCCTGCCTGCAGAAGATAAAGTACAATCTTTACCAGCAGATACCGGAATTATTGACTTAAGCAAAGGTGAGCTTGCCGAAGATGTTTTTCCGGAAAATTATTTAAATGATGTGCTCAGCCGGCTGTCTGGAAAAATCCATTCACTCGGGTATGAAGACCGGGGCGGTTATGAGCCGCTTCGTGAGGCCATTGCCGGGTATATGACCCGGCAGGGAACCAAGGTAGCGCCGTCTTCTATTTTAATTGTGTCTGGTGCTATGCAGGGATTTGGCTTGATTGCATCCGGCCTGCTTGAGCGGGGATCTTCTGTTTTACTCGAAGAGCCTTCTTATCTATACTCCATCCGTACTTTTCAGTCGCTTGGCATGTCACTCAAAGGCATTGAGATGGATAGCGAAGGAGTAAAACTGGATTCACTTCAGAATACTTGGATGTCCGGCCAAAAAGGAGCGCTTTATACCATTCCCTGCTTTCATAACCCGACCGGTATTTTAATGAGCGAAACAAGAAGAAAAGAAGTGCTGTCTTTTTGCAGCACGAACCGCCTTCCTGTAATTGAAGATGACATTTATCGTGATTTATGGCTCGATGAACCGCCGCCGCCTTCTTTAAAATCAATGGATGAGACCGGTAACGTGCTTTATATTGGCAGCTTGTCAAAAACATTGAGTCCCGGCCTGCGGATCGGCTGGATCGCCGGCTCTGAGTCCGTTATTGAACGGCTGGCAGACTTGAAAATGCAGGCTGATTACGGAACGAGTTCCCTCTCGCAGCGTGTAGCAGCCGAGTGGCTTGGTGAAGGGCTCTATGAGCATCACCTTGAATATGTCCGTAAAGAGCTGAAAAAGCGGCGGCAGGCGGCTTCTGAGTCGCTTCAGCGGCACCTGTCGGATGTCGCGCAATGGACAATGCCGAACGGCGGTTTTTTTGTCTGGCTTCGCTTGAACCAGCCTATTTCTTTAAAAGAGTTATATACAGAAGCATTAAATGAAGGGATTTTATTTCATCCGGGAAGTATTTATACAGAGGGTACGTCACGGGCGATTCGACTGTCCTACGGCTATGCCAGGCCTGATCAATTTGAAGAAGGCATCAAACGGATGAAAAAGTGGATTGTTGCTTTATCAAAATAACTAAAGGAGTATCACACATGGTCATTACAGAACATACACTTGAAAAAATAGAAGATCCATTTGGCATTTTAGAGGGAGATCGATACGAATATCGCCTTTTTGCTTCCGTAGATGAAGAGGATGAGTTGTATTCACCGGAAGGCTTTTATATCCGCGTTTTGTACGCAGTAACGGAATCTGGCCAGCACATAGCCGGTTTGTTTTTGCATAACCGCATAGATGACAGCGTATTGGATTTTGAACTAGAAGAAGATGAAGTGGAAATGGTTCGCGAATACTGCGCTGCCCACCTTTCCTAAACAGTAAAAACCCCGTCTGCTCTATCAATGCGGACGGGGTTTTTACATAACTTCACTGACGGCCGTTTCCGTGACGATCAATCCCTTCCTCCTTATTGGGCTTTTTGAATATATAACTTCATCTGCTCTTCTGTTAAGTTGTGCATAAAGCGGTAAAACGGAATTTTTTTAATTCCAAACGCCTTGCACATTTCCAAATAATATTCATATGCTTCCCGGTACATCTCCATATTTTCCACCCCTTCTGTTATATAACAATTTATTTTTGTATAAATTAATATATAACAGTATGAAAGGGTTGTCAATTTCTTTCAATAAAAAAAAGCAGAAAGATTTCTGCTTTTTTAACGAATCATCACTTCGTCTTCATCTTCTGGATCTACGGCCTGATCAATAAATACTTTTGTCCGGATGAACCATTTATGTGTTTCATCGGTTTTAGGACCCTGCAAAGGAATCTTGATAGAAAATGGAACCTTATGTGCCTCACTTGCTTTTATATTCCGTTTAAATGGCAGGATCACTTCTTGGAAATGTTTTTCGTGCCATGAAAAATCACTGTCTTCCTTTACTTCTTCATACTGAAGATAAAGCAATATTTGAACTTTATCAATCGGCTCTTCCACTTTTCCTCCCTTTATGTAGACATAGCCGTTTATCGTTTCTCCCGGCGATACCGCTTTTTGATCTATCATTGTATCTACTTTAATGCTTCCTATGCCAATGCTCGAAAAAAAATCTTTCCACATGTACAGTTCCTCCTGTTTTTATTTTTCTTTTCCCCGAACAGATTGTTTTTATGACGTTTTTTTAATTATTTTATTTGAATTTTGCACATAATGCATTATTAACAAAATAACGGTAAGCGGTCAAAATTCTTTTTTCCATATTGGATAAAAAAACTTGGTTCCTTTTTTATTGTATGGAAGCAGCTTCATGTCGGCGATTAAATGAGATAAGTATGCAAGCATTAAAACGGTTTGAAGTCCCTGAATCGGAAATCTTCGGGCAATTTCAGCGGCAACAAAATAAAACAGAAGCAACCCGATAAAAGAGTGCGTCCATGTCCGATGAGAAACAACAGAAGCAAATATAATGAATAGTCCATTGTAAACAATCCATGTTTCCTGTATGTACCACCCTGCATAAGCGGCGACCGCGCCGGTTAAAAACAATGATGTTCTTTGCTTAATAAACAGTCTTGGCAGAAGCAGCAGTCCAAGACTGACAAGAAAGCCGGTTACCTGTTTTACACCGAACAGCATAAAGTAACTGTATAAAGCCAGCAGCACACCGGCTGCCGCAAAAAACAACACGAGCCATTTCTTTTCTACCGTAATTTTATTTGCCAGCTTTCCGTTCACATCCAGATCGGGAACTAACGCGGTAACTGCTCCGGCAAAACCGAAAAGAGCTGTTTCAACGATTGAAGACTGCGACCAGACAGCTATGCCCACCCCCGTAGCAGCTCCAATCGCCATATGAGAAGATCCTTTCATGATTCCTCGTCCTTTCATCATATAAAAAGCCGCCCTTTTACCGGACGGCTTTTTACTTTTATAAATTGTCCATAACTTGAAGCATCCAGTCTTGTACTGCTTCAATATGCTCTGTAGAAATTTCCATTTCGCATAATACAGTGCCCTTGCCGATAATTTTCAGCACTGGAACAATGGCCGGCTTTTTAGGGTTGTAAGAATAAACAACCGTATCGATGTGTTTGATCGGTATCCGCGTATTCGTTACCATCCCTGTGCTTTTTAAGTATCCATTTTCTACTTTCACGCAGTTTTTCTTCCAGCTGTAGGATGATTCGGTTACAATTGCCTGCGCCTGCTCGTCTGTAAAAATTGCCATCTTTATTGATAACTCCTTTTTGTTCACCGCGACTACTTAAAAATAACAGCTTCTATTCCATTTGTAAATACCATTCTAAAGTTTACATAATACTATTACCGTTCATTTAGGCACAAAAAAATAAAACGGAACTTATTCCGTTTTACATCACTTTTGCTTTGATAAACACTTGTGGGTTTTGCGCTTTTATCGCTTTTACGAAACGGTTTGGGTTGCGCAGAATAAAAAAGTAAGAAACATTTGAACGGGTATAAACCGCAATCCGTTCCTTTTTGACGTAAGGACGGATAATATATTTTTCAAAAAAGGATGCATCCTTTGATATTTCACCCATTTCAAAAACTTCCACAATCTCATTCGTTGGAATAGAGGTTTCCTGGGTGCCATTTTTAACAACAAGCACTCCTTCTTCTACTTTATGTCCAGAGAATACACGGCTTGCCCATACTATTCCAGCAATCATTGCAACGACAGCTGCTGCCATATAGATCATACTCATCCTCCTGATCGTTCATTATTCATCTATTTGCCACCCTTATTTTACTCGTTTTTTCTAAAAAAACACCTATTTCCTTCAGAAAAATGTAGCATTTTTGTGACAAATAACCATAATGATATTGACAGCGCTTGCAAATTATGCTTTTTTAAAAAAGACTCTAAAAATGTAAAACAGGTGAAGCGTTTGCTTCACCTGTTATGGTTTCATTCAGAATTATTGTTTTTCAACGTTAGCAGCTTGTGGGCCACGTGGTCCTTCAACCACTTCAAATGTCACATTTTGACCTTCTTCAAGTGATTTGTAGCCTTCACCTTGAATAGCTGAGAAATGAACGAATACATCGTCCTGTCCTTCAACTTCGATAAAACCGAAGCCTTTTTCTGCGTTAAACCATTTTACTTTACCTTCTAGCATGTTATGTCCTCCTCGCGCTTAATACGCAAATCTTTTCTTGCTGTTTGCTGCTATTTCAAGATGAAGCACGTAATGTGATATCATTTGAAACGAACGAACAACTGTCTTTACTATATCATCTTTTTTTAGGCGGTGCAACCGCAATCTTTCCATTTTTCTCAATTTCAAGCATCCTTGCTATCTGCAAAAGATGAGCTGGAATATCCCATTTTATCGTACGGTCCGGGTAGACCCACATGCGGATGATATCAAGCTTATCAAGACCGGTCTCAAGCTTTGACACAACCCATTTCATGCGGTCAAGTCCTGGATTGGCCATAATAAACAAGCTTGGGTTTTCAGCTTCTCCCTGAGCACGAATCAGCTTTTCAATCTGGTCTCCTGTATTTCCCCGCAACTGGTTGTTGTCATAAACCATGCCTTCCTGCTGGCGTTTTCCGCGTGAACCTTTACACTTTATGTAAGCGTACCAGTCCTGTTTAGCGGCGATTAGATCATGGCTCCCGGCTGCGGCTTCAAGCTGGACCGTCCATCCTTGAGCCATTAAATGCTCCGTTACGGCTTCAAGTACTTCTTCCTGTGTTAGAACAAATTCATCCGGCACTTTTAATCGTTCAAGACTAATCGGCACATGTCTTCCCCCCTTTTCTTTTCATATTACATTCCACCCGCATGCCTGGTTTCCCTTCTCAGCGCAGAATTTTCCGCATAATCTGCACGCGATTTTCATAAGGAGGATACAAAAACGGCATGGAAAGCGACGTTTTTTTGCGCAGAATGCTTTTTTTATGGGAAAAAAGATCGAAGCTTGCTTTTCCATGATAGGCATTCATGCCGGAAGGCCCGACGCCGCCAAACGGAAGATGCGGACTTGATACGTGAAGAAGCGTATCATTGATCGTGGCACCGCCAAACGGAATGGAAGAAACAAGCTTTTCTTCAATTGCTGCCTTTTTTGTAAACGCGTAAAGCGCCAGCGGTTTAGGAAGCTGTTTGACTCTCTTAATGGCCTCATCGAGCTCCGTATAAGTAAGAACAGGCAAAATCGGGCCGAATATCTCTTCTTCCATTAATACATCGTCCCACTCTGCTTCAACCACAGCAGGCGCAATAAACAAGTCTTCTCTGTCTGCCGCGCCGCCCATAAGAAGGCGCCCGTCCGTCCGCTCGAGCATAGCGTGCAGCCGGTTAAACTGCCGTTCATTGACAATACGCGCAAAATCAGGACTTTCCTGCGGCGCTGCTCCGTAAAAATCATGCACAGCAAGCTGCAGTTCTTTCAAAAAAGCCCCCTTTGCATTTTGATGTACGAGCACATAATCTGGTGCTACACATGTCTGGCCGGCGTTTGTAAATTTCCCCCATGCAATCCGGCGGGCGGCTTGTTTTAAATCAGCTGAATAGTCTACGAAAGCCGGACTTTTGCCGCCGAGCTCCAGTGTAACGGGAATCAGCTGCTTAGCTGCTGCACTCATTACTACTTTTGCCGTTGAGGCACTTCCGGTAAAGAATATATAATCAAAAGGAGCTTCTAGCAAAGCGGTAACCGTTTCTTTTCCTCCTTCCTGGACACCGATAAACCCGGGCTCAAAAAGTTCTTCTAAAAGGCTTTTAATCACAGCAGAGGTGTGCGGGGTGCTTTCGGAGGGCTTGACCACAACAGTATTTCCAGCTGCAACGGCACCGATCAGCGGTTCAAGAACCAATTGAAACGGATAATTAAACGGGCCGATGATAAGAATACTCCCGTACGGCTCCGGAATAATATAGCTTTCCGCCGGCTGCTGGTATAAAGGAGTAGCGACTTTTTCCGCCGCTGCCCATTCCTTCAGATGATTCTGCATGTATCGAATACTTTCATATAAGAAACCAATTTCTGTGGTATACGCTTCAAAGGCACTTTTGCGTAGATCTCGGTGCAGTGCTGCTGAAATCTCGTTTTCATACTTTTTTATCGCTTGCTTTAACTCTGTCAGGCGCTCGATTCGCCAATCGATACTTTGGGTGACGCCTGAATCAAAAAAATTCTTCTGGGCCTGCATCATATCGGCCATATTCATGCTTATCAACCCCTGTATGTATATTTCTTTTAGTTTAACAGTCTCCTATAGGAGCGTCAAAAAACACCTTCAAATTTGGGGTAAAGTGCGCTATGATGACACAGAGAGGTGAAGGTTGTGAACATATTGCTTTGGACAGCTGGTGCCGCCATTCAAGCAGCAGCAATGTCGATTTTTTTATTTCCGCACGCCATTTCTTCCGGTGGTGCAGCAGGTATCAGCATTATGATGAATCATGTGCTTCACACTCCTTATGCGGCAACAATCTGGGGAGTGAACGCCATCATGATCGTCCTGGCCTTTAAATGGCTTGGCTTGAAAACAGCGGCCGGCACCATGTATTGTGTATCGGTTACAGCGACCATTATTCATTTTTTAACACCGGTCTTTATTGTTCCACCCGCAACAATTTGGCTTGATCTTCCGGCCGGCGCCCTTTTGTTTGGAATTGGGCTTGGCATCCTGTTTAAAGCCGGTGCTTCTTCCGGCGGTATGGATATCGCGGCGCTTATTCTGTCAAAATGGCGGAACTGGGCACCGGGACGAACGTTATTTTACATAAACACGCTGATTTTAATTGCAACGGGAATCGTGGTTGATGTTAAAACCATCCTCTATGCGATTGTCTGTCAATGGATCGCATCACGGGTGATTGATTTTATTCAATCTGCTATGGTTTATCCTGTGCAAAAAAAGGCGCTTCCGAAGCAGTAGCTTCAGGAAGCGCCTTTTTTATTTGTCGTTCATCGCTGTTTTTAACGTTTCAATGTTTTGTTTCATAATCGACATATAATCCTGTTTCTGTTCAATATCTTCTTCTGTGAGTGTAGCGAGATTGTGAAGGCGGAGAGAATCTGCTCCAATTTCGTCTTGAATCACCTTAGCAATTTTAGGCGTTACGTTTTGCTCGAAAATCATGTAGTGAATATTATGCTCTTTCGCTGTATCGGCCAAATCTTTCAGCTCTTTCTGTGACGGCTCATCCGTAGACGATATGCCGGCCACACTCAGCTGTTCAATGCCGTATGATTTTTCCCAGTAACCGTACGCTGCATGAGACACGAGAATTTCCTTATGTGCTGCTGTATCTGCCATTGCATGGAAATCTTCATCCAGCTGCTCAAGTTCCGCTGTCAGCGCCTCATAGTTTTTTGTATAAAGTGCTTCTTCATCCGGATTTAGTTCAACCAGTTCTTCCTTTACAATTTCGGCCATTTGTTCTGCTAACAGCGGATCCAGCCAGATGTGCGGGTCCACTCCACTGTGATTATGCCCATCTTCTGATTCATGGCTGTGCTCTTCTGCTGCTTCTTCTGATTCATGATTCTGCTCTTCCGCTGCTTCTTCCGATTCACCGCTATGTTCTTCTGTCCCGTGGTCATGTGCCGAATCAAGGTCCACCTGCTCCCCTACATTTACCACATGCACATCTTCAGAAGAAAGGGTCTCGGTTACCTTATCTGCAAACGGCTCCAACTGAAGGCCGTTATACAGGAATAAATCAGCTCCAGCAATATCTAATATCGTTTTAGATGTTGGTTCATACGTATGCTCATCTGCTCCTGCAGGCAGCATGCTTTCTACTTTCACCGTATCACCGCCGATGCGCTGGGTAAAATATTGAAGCGGATAAATCGTTGTATAAACCGTCAATGTGTCATCCGCTGCTTTTTTTGTATCCGCTGCTTCGTTTTCTTCATTTCCGCAAGCTGCCAGCATTAAAAGCAAGCCAGCTGCTGCTGCTGTCCATTTTTTCACTTGTATATCCTCCAGAATCAAATGTTTCTTTAATAATATAGTAATGATTCCGATTTGTAAACAGTAATTGTTACGATTTAAAAAAGCACCCACCAAAAGGTGGGTGCCTGCTCGTTATTTCGTTAAAATAATCGGCTCGCCTCTCGTGACAATAACCGTATGTTCAATTTGCGCTACTCGGCTTCCGTCTGGTGTTACAAACGTCCATCCATCTCCTGACTCTTTAATCATATCGGCTTTTTCTGAAACGAACGGTTCAAACGCAATCACCATTCCTTCTTTTAAAAGCGCATTATCCCACGGATCAAAATAGTTTAAAATATGATCTGGTGCTTCATGGAGTGATTTGCCGATTCCATGCCCAGTTAAATTTTTAATGACCTCAAATCCATTGCGGCGCGCTTCATTTGCGACTGCTTTCCCAATTTGGTTTTGCTTTGCGCCTGCTTTGATTTTCATTAAGCCGCGCTCAAAAGCCTGCTCTGCCGTTTGGCATAATTTCGTTAAAATAGGATCGCCTTCGCCTACTACAAAGGAAATACCGGTGTCTGCAAAGTAGCCGTCGAGTGACCCAGAAACGTCAATATTTACAAGGTCTCCTTCTTGAATCACACGGCTTCCGGGGATACCGTGGGCCACTTCGTCATTTACACTAATACACGTAAAGCCCGGAAAATCGTACTCCCCTTTTGGCCCTGAAATCGCACCATGCTGCGCAAACAAGCGGCCGCCCAGTTCATCTATTTCTTTTGTAGTCACGCCTGGTTTTGTAAAAGCGCGCATTTCATCGCGAATCAACGCGACGATTTTTCCGATTTTTTGGAGTGCTTGAATATCTTCATCTGTTTTTACAATCATTAAGTCCATTCCTTCACTTTTAATTTTCCATTACTTATTATAGCAGAATGTTAAGAATCTGTTGAAAATATGTATGGATCATGTTTGATGCACCCATGCAATGTTAAACTAATACTATAAGCCGATACTATCCCGACCGAAGGAGTGATTTCGATGACGAAATGCATCATTTTTGATTTTGACGGTACCCTTTCTGATTCTATTCAAATATTTATAAAGGCATACAATGATTTTGCCGAAAAAGAGGGCTATAATCAAGTTTCAATTGAAGAACTTGATGATTTAAAAAAAATGAGCATTCCTGAGCGCTGCCGCCATTTAAATTTCCCAATGCGCAGCATCCCATTTGCGGCTCCGAAGCTGTATCGCTTTATACGTGAATCAAAGGCCTCTCTTCCGCTGTTCCCAGGCATTAAACAAATGCTTGATGAATTAAGCAGCCGCGGCATTCACATTGCGATCATTTCATCTAATGCATCAGATATTATTAACCACTGCTTAAAATCAAATGGGATTCATTACATTCATGATATCTTTTCTTCTAAGTACATCTTCAGTAAAGATAAAATGATCAAAAAATTATTGAAGCAGTACAATTATTCGCGGGAAGAGGTTTTTTATGTAGGCGATGAGCAGCGTGATATTGATGCCTGCATGAAAAGCGGGCTGCGGGCCGTCTGGGCGTCGTGGGGATACGACCATGAATCTCTCATTTCCGGCGAAGCGTCCAAAGCGGCTGTTCCAGACGACATTGTTGATTTTGCGCTGCGGACATAAAAAAAGTGCGGATCTTTAGTCCGCACTTTTTTAATGAACTGAACTTGCGGTGCTCTGCTTTCTCCCTCTTGCCCAGTGGATGCAGATCAGAAGCGTAACACCGATAATGACAGCCCCAAAAATATAAGGAAGCCCCATATTTACATCAAACAGGGTACCTGCAAGAGCTGGACCAATCATGTTGCCAATGCTCATGTAGGCGTTGTTCATACCGGCTGCAAACCCCTGCTCGCTTCCTGCCATTTTTGAAATGGTTGTGTTAATGGAGGGGCGCAGCAGGGAAGCAGCGGTAAAAAATACCGCTGAAATAAGTAAAATGGACGAGAAGCCGGTTGCAAATAAAATACCAAGCATCGAAACCGCTGCAACAACAAGCATCGTATTCATGACGCGAACTTCCCCAAATCGTTCCAGCACACGGTCAAGCACAAACGCCTGGACAACCACACCAATCAAGCCGCCGATTACCATTAAAATTGAAATGTCTGACGGGCTAAAGCCGAACTTTTGGTCGGTAAATAAGCTGATGGTAGATTGATAATTAGCCAGTCCAAAAGACAGTGTAAACATCATAACAAGCAAAATAAAATAAGGCTTTTTCAAAGAAAGCGCAAGCTGTTTCACAAGCGGATCCCGTTTTTTTACAATGGCTTGTACATGTTCTTTCGCTGGTTCACTCAAGAAAAAAGTGGAGATCAGCGCCGCCAGTGCCGCTACCGTACCGGCAATCATAAACGGCGCCCGAAGCCCGAATGCTGCCAGGAAGCCGCCGACACCCGGTCCCACTACAAATCCAAATGACATGGCCGCTCCAAGGCGCCCCATCCCTTTTGCCCGCGTTTCAACTGTTGTAATATCCGCCACAAATGCCATCATCGACGGAATCATAAAAGCGCCTCCGATACCGCCAATCACACGGGATGCATATAAAAGAGCAAGGTGATTAGAAAACGCGAATATGAATTGGGCGGCAGAAAACAGCAGAAGACCAAAAATAATAGATTTCTTCCGTCCGTATCGATCTGATAAGTCTCCAGCCAGCGGTGAAAATAAAAACTGGGCAAACGCAAACGTTGCAATTAAAAATCCAAATGTTTTTCCGCCGGCCCCAAATTCATGAATAATGGTTGGCATGATCGGAATCACCAGGCCAATTCCTGTCATGACGATAAACATATTCATCATTAAAATCAGCAGTGGAAACTGCTGAATATCTTGTCTTGACATGTACATCCTTCTTTCTTGTCTTAATAAATCGTTTTAGGCATTCTGCCGACTGCCTGTTCAAGCTCTTCAGCCATCGCTTTCATATGCGGCAGGCTTTTCAAATTAAAAAGCATCCCTGCTAGAACGGCGGCACGCGGGTTTACTTCAAGTAATTCTTTTTCTAAAAGCGCGATCGAGTCGAGTGCAAAAGAAGCATCCTGTTCCCCTTCAGCCAGGGCTTTCAGTTTTTTTATAAAATAAAGGGGATGAACACTTTCTGAATACAAACCGGCTTCCTTATCAGACCCGGAGGCTTTAAAAAACGGCTCTTGTTTGTTCTGAAGCATCCACAGGGCTGAGGCATTCAACTGCTGAAATAAATGCCGGGCAAGGCGGTCAAAATCGTGCTGGACGTCTTGTTCAATAATTTCTCCTAAGTACGATATCATCATTCCCTTTATGGAAGTGTTCAAATCTGGTGCATATGGAATGATTTCTTTTCCGTAGATAGCAGCAATCTGTCTTTCTGTCCGCTTTCTCAGCTGAATACTTTCCTGGCGGATAAAATCGTGCAAAGATGAATCTTCAAGGCCGCGTATTTCTTTTAGCTGCATCATAAAAAACTCCTGAAAGGCATAATAATGCCGCGCTCGAATGGCCATCTCCCGGATAAAATGTTCTTCATGGCTGTCTGACTCGTTTTTCGCCGCTGCAATTTGATCGTGCAGCACCTGATAGTAATACTTGAATATATCGGATAACAGTTCTTCTTTTGATTTGAAGTACGTGTACAAACTTCCCTTTGACAGCCCGCATACATCCGCAATCTGCTGCATGGACGTTTGATGAAAGCTCGTTGTTGAAAATAGCTTCATCGCCGTCAGCAGGATTTTTCTTTTTTTGCCATTCATTTTCTACACCAACCAAACAGTTTTTTAATTGACCGCGAAGTCAATCTTAGCATAGGCTGTCCTAAAACACACGGAAAATGTTTCGTAAAACGAAATAAATACCAAAAAAATACCCGAACGGTTTGTCCGGGTATCGGGTCACTGTCTGCCTGACTTCAGCAAGTCACGTATTTCTGTTAAAAGCTCTTCTTCTTTTGTTAAAGAAAGCGGTGCTTCTTCTTCTTTTTTTTCTTTTGTGTAAAGCTTATTAAACAATTTAATAAACAAAAAAACGGAAAATGAAATAATAACAAAATCCACAATAGTTTGAATGAAAATACCGTATTTCACCTCAGCCTTGCCAAATGTAAAAGACAAGCCTGAAAAGTCGATTCCGCCAACTAAAAGTCCAACAAGCGGCATGATCACATCAGCCACAAGGGAAGAAACAATTTTACCAAAAGCGGCTCCGAGGATCACCCCGACGGCTAAATCCATCACGTTGCCCCGCATCGCAAATGATTTAAATTCCTTCAGCATGGTCCTCCCTCCTTTCTGCTTCACTGTTTTATATCCTGCAAACAGGCATAAAAAACATTTTAGCAGAAAAGGAGCTTATTTTTCAGCAAGATCGTCTTTTTTCATTTTTTCCCTTCTATTCCATCTTTGCTCGGACTTAAAAAGCTTAATAAATAACGTAATAAAAAAAACTGGAACTGCATAAACCAATACATACAGAAAACCGGCCAGCCATTGCATATTCCCGCCCCCTCTGTTGATTGACTTTCAGTTTTTATATTATATAAGGTTTTTCTGTTTTATTGCAATCTCATTTGAATTTTGCACATAGTTAAATAAACATATTGAGGAACTTAAAAAGCTTCACGCTGTGAAGGCGTGAAGCTTTTAGTTAGGCTTCTTCTTTTTCCGTTACAAGAAGCTGTTCTACAGCGCCTTGTTCCTTTTCGTCTACAACAAATGAACCATTTGAATAACGGTCCACTTTTTTCAAAGTATGGACAACCACTTTTACATCCGGTCCTTTTTTCGTCCGTACATAATAGTCCCGGTCTTCATCAAGCTTTGCTGCACCGACAATACGGTGTGGATTTGTTTTCAACTCACGAAGCAGCACGACGCCGCGCTTGGCGCGTGTTGTCTGCTCGAATTGATCGAGCCCTCCCCGTTTTGCCGATCCGCGGTTTGTAACGGCGATAAACGACGTTTCGTCTCCGCTGTCCGACACAATAACCGCAACGGTATAATCTTCGTCTTTTAAGCTGATTCCTTTTACGCCGGCTGCACGCGGTCCAACCACAGGTACTTCTTCTTCTGGAAACCGCAGACCATAGCCGTAATGTGTAATCATTAAAATTTCACTGCTGCCGTCTGTAAGTGCCGCTGCACACACTTCATCGTCACCCTTGACATTCATAGCCGTCAATGCCCGTGAATAGCGCTGTACGCTCAGCTGCGAAAGCTCTGTCCGCTTAATCATGCCGTCTTTTGTGGCCAGCAGCACATATCGCTCGGCAGAAAAATCACGTACAGGAAAAGCCGCCACAATCGATTCATCCTTAAAGCCGCTGACCATACCCGATGCATGCTGGCCGGCGTCTTTCCAGCGAATATCCGGCAGCTCGTGTACCGGTAAATACAAGTAGCTGCCTTTATTTGTGAAAACGAGCAGCACATCTGTTGTATTCATTTCGCGCTTAAATAACAGCCCGTCCGATTCTTTCATGGCCGGAAGCCCGCCAGAAGCGGAATAAGAGCGCGTACCGGTCCGTTTAATGTATCCTTCCCGCGTAACAGAAACGATTACATCCTCACTTGGGATCATCGCTTTTTGATCGATTTTAATTTCCTGGATCTCCGCTTCGATCACCGTGCGGCGCTCGGTCGCATAGATTTTCTTCATATCTTTCAATTCACGCTTAATAACCGATTCAAGCTTTTTCGCACTTCCTAAAATGGCTTCCAGCTGCTTGATCGTTTTTTCAAGCTCAGCCGACTCTTTTTGAAGCGCGGTAATATCTGTGTTGGTTAAGCGGTAAAGCTGTAATGTCACAATTGCTTCAGCCTGCGGCTCCGTAAATTCAAATTGATCCATCAAGCGGTGTTTAGCGTCCTGTTTGTCTTTTGAAGAACGAATACAGGCAATCACTTCGTCCAAAATAGACAGTGCTTTGATCAGCCCCGCTACGATATGATGGCGGGCTTTTGCTCTCTCTAACTCATAAGCTGACCGGTTGGTTACCACTTCTTTTCTATGTTCAATATAAGCATCCAGCAGGCGGTGCAGTCCCATCAAAACAGGACGCTTATTGGCGATTGCAACCATGTTAAAGTTATACGAAATCTGCAGGTCCGTCGCTTTAAATAAATAATTTAAAATCAGCTCTGCATCTGCTTCTTTTTTCAAATCAATCACGACCCGCAGTCCGGTCCGGTCGGTCTCATCCCGAACCTCGGCGATACTGTCGAGCTTTCGATCGATGCGTAAATCATCCATTTTCTTTACAAGTGATGCTTTGTTTACTTCATATGGTATTTCTGTAATGACAATCCGCTGACGTCCTCCACGCATATCTTCAATTTCCGTTTTGGCGCGGACAATCATTTTTCCTTTTCCGGTTTTATATGCTTTTTCAATGCCGTCTACCCCTTGAATAATACCGCCGGTTGGAAAATCCGGACCCGGAAGAACAGTCATTAACTCCTCCACTGTGCAATCCGGTTTTTCCATCCGCATAATCACAGCGTCAATCACTTCATCAAGGCGGTGAGGAGGAATTTCCGTGGCATATCCTGCTGAGATCCCTGTTGATCCATTCACAAGCAGATTTGGAAATCTTGCCGGCAGCACAACCGGCTCATTGGTTGTTTCATCGAAGTTCGGAATAAAATCAACGGTTCTTTTTTCAATATCTGTCAGCAATTCACCGGCAATCGCTGACAGTCTTGTTTCGGTATAACGCATCGCAGCAGGGGGATCCCCATCGACCGATCCGTTGTTGCCATGCATTTCAATAAGCGGTGTCCGCATTTTCCAGTTCTGGCTCAAGCGGACCATTGCATCGTACACAGATGTATCACCATGAGGGTGATAATTACCGATTACGTTCCCGACCGTTTTGGCGGCTTTTCGGAACGGCTTTTGGTGCGTATTCCCCTCTGTATGCATAGAAAACAAAATACGGCGCTGTACCGGTTTGAGTCCATCCCGTGCATCCGGAAGCGCCCGTTCTTGAATAATGTATTTACTATACCGCCCGAATCGGTCACCAATGACGTCCTCAAGCGGCAAATCTTGAATGTGTTCACTTTCCAATTCGTTATTCCTCCCTGTTGCCAGCCAGCTGCTCATTTTCTAAAAGCGCGGCTTCCTCTTCCAATCCGAACGCCACATTGGATTCGATCCATTTTCTGCGCGGCTCTACTTTATCCCCCATCAGGACGGTTACACGACGCTCCGCCCGTGCGGCATCATCAATGGTCACCCGGATCAGCGTTCTTGTTTCAGGGTTCATTGTTGTTTCCCATAGCTGATCGGCATTCATCTCACCAAGACCCTTGTAACGCTGAATGGTGGTTCCTTTGCCCATTTTTTTGAGCAACCCATCGAGTTCACGCTCAGTCCACACATATTCTGTTACTTCTTTTTTTCCGGTTCCTTTTGATACTTTAAAAAGCGGCGGCATGGCAATATACACCTTCCCGCTGTCAATGAGCGGCTTCATATACCGGTAGAAAAACGTAAGCAGCAGCACTTGGATATGAGCGCCGTCTGTATCGGCGTCTGTCATTATCACAACTTTATCATAATTGGCATCATCCACGGCAAAGTCCGGGCCAACACCGGCGCCGATTGCATGGATAATAGTATTGATTTCCTCGTTTTTAAAAATATCCGCAAGCTTTGCTTTTTCTGTGTTAATGACTTTTCCACGAAGCGGCAGCACCGCTTGAAACTTGCGGTCGCGTCCTTGCTTCGCAGAGCCGCCGGCCGAGTCTCCTTCAACCAGGTACAGTTCATTACGCTCAGGATTGCGCGACTGGGCCGGCGTCAGCTTTCCGGACAGCACCGATTCCCCTTTTTTGCGCTTTTTGCCGTTCCGGGCATCTTCCCGGGCTTTGCGGGCAGCTTCTCTCGCCTGCGCCGCTTTGATCGCTTTTTTGATGAGAAGCGCACTTACACCCTGGTTTTCTTCAAGAAAATACAGCATTTTTTCAGATACGACTTGATCGACTGCCGAGCGGGCTTCCCCGGTTCCAAGCTTTCCTTTTGTTTGCCCCTCAAACTGGAGAAGATGCTCAGGGACGCGCACCGATACGATGGCCGTCAGCCCTTCTCGAATGTCCGTTCCTTCAAGGTTTTTATCTTTTTCCTTCAGCAGCCCGTTCTTACGCGCATATTCATTAAATGTACGCGTCATGGCTGCCCGCGCACCCGCTTCATGCGTACCGCCGTCTTTCGTGCGCACGTTGTTGACAAACGACAGCACGTTCTCAGAAAAGCCATCGTTAAACTGAAAAGCGAATTCTGCTTCGATCTCGTTCTGTGTTCCTTCAAACGACACAACTGGATGAAGCGCGTCTTTTTCTTCATTTAAATATTTAACAAACTCTTCAATCCCGTTCTCAAAAAAGTATTCTTCTTTTTGTTCACGGTCTTTTCGCTTGTCTTCTAACGTAATTTTCAAGCCTTTCAACAAAAATGCTGACTCTCTTAACCGTTCGCTCAGCGTGTCAAATTGAAAAACGGTCGTTGAAAAAATCGTTTCATCCGGCTTGAAATGAATTTGTGTCCCGGTTGATTTTGTTTTCCCTTTTTTCTCAAGTGTTGTGACTGGACGGCCGCCTTTTTCAAAACGCTGCTCGAATTGAAAGCCGTCCCGCCAAATCGTAACCGTCAGCGACTCAGACAGGGCGTTGACAACAGAAGCCCCTACCCCATGCAGGCCGCCGCTTGTTTTATAGCCGCCTTGTCCAAATTTTCCGCCTGCGTGAAGCACGGTTAAAATCACTTCCGTTGTCGGCTTGCCCGTGCGGTGCATGCCCGTTGGCATTCCGCGCCCGTAGTCACGTACACTGATTGAATTGTCTTTATGGATCGTAACGTTAATCTCGGTTCCATGTCCGCCAAGCGCTTCATCAACCGAGTTGTCAACGATTTCATACACCAAATGGTGAAGCCCACGGCTGTCTGTCGACCCTATATACATTCCAGGGCGCTTTCGAACCGCTTCAAGTCCCTCAAGAACCTGGATGGAGTCTTCATTGTAAGTTGATTGTTTTGTTGCATCCGCCATGAACTAAATCTCCTCTCTTTCCAACACCCGTACATAAAACGTATGTTCTTAACTATCATATCATAAAAAGCGGCGGTTCACCAATCTCTTTGCTGATTCCGTTTTAAAGAGTACGTTACTTTCCCTCGAGAATCAACCGAAATAATTTTACCGCCGCCGTAACCCTCGTGGTAAAATGAATGAGAATGTCATGCACATGATTATACAACACAAAAAGGGAGAATGAGAAATTGATTCCAGCACTTGTACTTATTATCGCCTACTTACTGGGCTCGATTCCTTCCGGTTTAATTGCAGGAAAAGCGTTTTTCGGCATAGATATACGGGAGCATGGAAGCGGGAATTTGGGCGCAACCAATTCGTTTCGCGTTCTCGGAAAAAAAGCCGGCGCCTTTGTGACAGCGGCAGATATTTTAAAAGGAACAGCCGCTGCCTCTATTCCGATTATTTTTGATGATACAGGGGTTCATGCCCTTTTGGCCGGCCTTGCCGCAGTGATCGGACACATCTTTCCCGTATTTGCCGGATTTCGCGGCGGCAAAGCAGTCGCCACATCAGCTGGTGTGCTCCTTGCGTACGAACCGCTTTTTTTCCTGCTTTTAATTGCGATCTTTTTAGTTGTTCTGCTGACCACAAAGTATGTATCTGTCGCATCCGTAACCGCTGCTGTAGCTGCCTTTATTTATGCGGTCATCCATACTTTTTATACGCAGGACATTCCGTTTTTAGCGGTTGTGACCGCTCTGGCTTTTTTCGTTGTTTACCGGCACCGGGCAAACATGACACGCCTTCGCAATGGGACAGAGCCTAAAATCCCATTAGGCGGGCGTAAATAAAAAACGGCTTGACTGTTGAAGTCAAGCCGTTTTTTGCCGAAATAATTCAAAAACAGCGAACTATTTTGAGTCCTTCTCTTTCCATGCTACACTATGAAAAAAGAATGGAGTGGTAACAGTGAACATCAATATAACAAACGAAGCCTTAAATTGGTTTAAGGAAGAAATGCAGGCGGCAAAGGGAGATACCGTCCGCTTTTATGTACGGTACGGCGGCTCAAGCCCTCTTCATGAAGGGTTCTCACTTGGCATGACAAAAGACGAGCCACTTGAACCAGCCGTAACCGTTTCTCATGAAGGTGTAACCTATTTTGTTGAAGAAAAAGATGTCTGGTACTTTGACGGCCACCATTTAAAAGTCACTTATGATGAAAAGCTGCAAGAGCCTGCTTTTGAGTACATAAAAGATTCCGCTGCTAAAGATTAAATCGTTTAATATGGTCAAACAGTTTTTCATTTTTTAAGACAACCAGCTGCTTTTCGCCAAGCAGATCGAAATGAGGCCGGGATGGATTTCGCATATCGATCCATTCCGGTTTTAACCCGTACTTTCTTCCCCACTCCGCCAATTTCCCAGCATCTGCACAGCCCGCTTTTGTTACGGTCCGGCAACCCGGGAACCGATCATCCTTCCAATAGTGGGTTAAAAAGGCCACTTTGCCTCGTGCAATCTCCTTTTTCCACTTTTCCACTTCTTCCCGCTTTATTCCGAATGCCATTACTTTTCCTTCTTTTCTTTTTCATACACTTCATGCCACTCGGGAAAAGCTTTTTTAAATTTGACCGGGCGGAATGTTTCCTTGTCTACGACGGTATGTACGCTTGAGCCGGTTACACAAACATCGCCTGCTTCGTTCACAATTTCGTAGCCGTATGTCGTGCGGATGCCTGTATGTGAGCGGATCCATGTTCGAACAAGCGCCCTCTCTCCGTAACGAAACGGCCTCCTATAGGAAAGCTGGATATCGGTTACCGGAGAAACAAATCCGGCTCTTTCCATATCGGCATAATGAAAGCCTAAATCTTTAATGAGCTGGGTTCGTCCAATTTCAAACCAAACAACATACTGGCCATGATACACAACCTGCATAGCATCGGTTTCTGCATATCGGACTTCTACTTGCGCTTCTGAAATAAACAAAATCAAAACTCCTTTAACAAAATCAAATTCTTCACCTATTTTACCATGTTTTGAACAGGCGTTTATTCATTTTGCTTTTACGGGTACAGTCAAAGAACGCATAAAGGAGGATGGTTGGTTGATTACGTTTTTAAAGCGGGACAGAAAAACATGATATCCTTTTAAAAACACACATAAATACAGACAGCAATCCTTGCGATAAAGAAAGCGTAGATCAAGCCGGCGCCGTTATATACGGTGAAAGCCTTAAAGAAACCCGTTCTTCTGCGTGACACAGTGTTTAAATCCTGTTTAACGGCGATAAAGAGGTCGGCTCTCCTTCCTCCATAGTCTTGATTAAAGACACGGCGGAAGGGGAAAAATACAGCCTGTCAGCGGGATACAGGTGTACTGGCAAAGCATCGCCCTTTTTCATATGCGTGTTTCCAGTAAAAGTGCCCATGCCGGCGTCGAGCCCGAGCTTGCCCGGAGTGCCACTGAAGAAATCGCTCGTAAAGTGATTAAGCCCCAGCAGTTAAGCGATCATTCAAACGGGCCGTCTGTTGAAATCGGATTAATCGAAGGCAGAACATCCGCCCATGAAAAAACGGTGGCTGCCGCCCGGCTTTTAAAAGAAGTAAAAGAAACCAGCAGGCATATTGTACTGGACATTCACGATGAGTATACAGGCGGCGCCTTAGACGCATTTTTTACTGCAGATAAGGGCACTCTGATGGAGCCTGCCGGTGAATTCTCACATAGTGAAACCGATGAGTCTCCCTTGACCGATTCACTGTCAGAGCGGGCTTTTTTACTTGTATAAACGATTGTACGATTATCTTAAACTGACGGAGGATAACCCTATGACAATAGATCACATTTGGAAAAATCAACGAAATCATGCGCACAAGCAGCGCGCTCACGGATCGAAAGGAATGACGGCGAGCGCCACTGAAGAATCGTCCCTTATTGGTGCAGATGTGTTAGCGAAAGGCGGAAACGCCGTGGATGCCCTGGCGGCTATGCAGTTCGCTTTGGCCGTATCTGAACCGTTTAACACAGGGCTTGCAGCCAGCGGCTTTATTCTTTATTACGATGCCGAAACGAAAAAAACGTCCGTTGTAAACGGACACTCGATTTCGCCGAAAAGAGCGCATAAAAATGTTTTTGTAGATGAGCACCAGGATGTGATTCCATTTTTAGAGCGCTCCACTCCTGGTACAGCTGTAGCGGTTCCCGGCATTTTAAGAGGAATAGAAAAAGCGTTGAATGAATTTGGCACAATGTCCTGGCAGGATGTAATTGCCCCAGCCGTTGATTTGTCCGAAAAAGGAGTCCGTGTGAATTTAACCTGGAATACAGGGCTGCAGCGCTTTAGCGGCCGGCTTGGAGAGAAAGCGAAAGATTTTTTTTACCCAAACGGCGTGCCCCTTACTGAAGGGGAAATTGTCGTGAACGAAGACTTAACGAAAACACTTAAAATCCTGCAAGAACATGGAGCAGATGCTTTTTACAAAGGGGAAATTGCCGATAAAATTGTCCAAACCGTTCAAGAGTTTGGCGGTTTTATGGAAAAAGACGACTTGGCCGCTTATGAAGCAACTGTGTCTGAAGCGATCACCGGTACTTACAAGGAGTATACAGTTACGGTTCCTGCTCCACCAAATGGCGGCGGCTTTGCTCTTCTTTATATGCTTAAACTGCTTGAAAAGCTGGATATCAGCCAATATGGCCTTCGTTCGTGGGAAAAATATTATCTTCTTGCTGAAGTGATGCGCATTATGACGGCTGATAAGCTTGCGTTCATGGGTGATCCTGCTTTTTACGATATCCCGTTAAACGGCCTGTTAACAGAGGAATATTTAGAGGAGCGGTTGAAGTTGGTAAACTTTAAATTCCGGAATGAGGATGTAACAGAGGGCAATCCGTGGCCGTATGATGAAAAAGAACCTCATAATAAAAACGCCAGTACGACAGATCCCGGACCCGATACCACTCACTTTATAGCTGTAGATGAAAAAGGCAGCATCGCTGCCTGTACCTCTTCGTTAGAGCACTTCTTCGGCTCTGGTATTATGGTGCCCGGCTGCGGATTTTTATTAAATAATGATATGACTGATTTTGATCCGGATCCAGCCGGTTTAAATTCCGTTGAGCCTGGCAAATATCCGGTCAGCATGAAAACGCCGACTATTGTTTTTAAGGACGGCGAACCGATTTTAACACTTGGCTCACCCGGCGGGCCAACCATTCCAGCATCCGTTTTACAGACGATGATCCATGTGCTTGATTTTGGTCTTGATTTAAAAGAAGCGATTGAAGAACCTCGCATTTATAACGGTACAGGGCCGCTTATTTGGCAGGAAGAAGGCATCCCGGAAGAAGCAAAGCAGACGCTTGAGAGCATGAACTATCAGTTTGATTCCATTGCGCTGTCCATAGGAAACGTTCAAGCAATTTTACTAAACCCCCAGACGGGTGAACGCATTGGCGCCAGTGATTCCTCTCGTCCAGGAATTCCCGCTTCCCAGGACCCTGAATAAAAAAATTTCCGGCGTATCAGCCGGAAATTTTTTTGTAGCAAGAAAACAGCCGGCTTGCACGATACTTTTTTTTATCTATACTTGTCCGGCTACCTGGGCAGATTCAAATGTAGCCATTTCCTTAAGGATTAAAACCGCTGATTGAAGAATTGGAAAAGCAACAGCGGCACCTGATCCTTCTCCCAGTCTCATTTGAAAATCAAGAATTGGTTCTTTTCCTAACAATTCAAGAATAGCGGAATGGCCGGGTTCAACCGAGCGGTGAGCCATGATCATATAATCCTTTACACTGCTTGATATTTTCGATGCAGCAAGTGCCGCCGTCGATGCAATAAAACCATCTACAAGAATCGGCGTTCTATTCGCTGCGGAAGCAAGCATTGCCCCTGTCATACCGCAGATCTCCAATCCCCCTACTTTCGCTAATACGTCAATTGAATCTTCTGTATTCGGCTTTCTTCTTTCAAGTGCCAGGCCGGCCACCTGTTTCTTATATTCCCTTTTGTTCTCTTTAATTCCGGTGCCTGCACCTGTCAGCTTTTCAATGCTGATCCCGCTGAACGCGGCAGTAACCGCACTGCTTGCTGTTGTATTACCGATCCCCATCTCTTCTCCAAGGATCAGACATTTAACGCAGCTGTGGATCATTGCTACTGCCTGCTGATAGCCTGTTTCGATTGCTTTGACCGCTTCATCCCGGCTCATCGCGTTTTCGTTTAAAAAGTCAGCCGTGCCGTATTTAATCTTCTTGTTTACCAGCTTCTCCTCTTTCATATCTCCTGCTATCCCGATATCCACTACACACATTTTGGCTCCAATGGATTTACTGAAAACATTGATAGCCGCTCCCCCGTTTTAAAAATTGCGTACCATTTGCATCGTCACTTCCTGCGGAAAAGCAGACACCCCTTCAGATACGATTCCATGATCGGCAGCAAATACAATCACACCCGGCGGTGAAACAACAGGAAACGATTCTCCCGTCATTTTAGCCAGCTCAACAGCCAGTTCTTCCAGCCTGCCGAGGCTGTTTTTCGGTTTGGTCAGCGTATCTGCATACTGCTGAGCCAATTCTCCCGCTCTTTCTTCCAGGCTTGGTATATGTACAGCCATTATCTTGCTTTCCATCAATCCAAAAACATCCTTTCTCCTTTTTATCTGCATACAGCTTCAACAAAAATCCGCTAGCAGCCGGAAACAGCATTGCCACATTTATTTTACAATGTATGATGGAGACCAATAAAAAAGCCGGCTCCTGATTGGAACCGGCTGCATTCAAATATTAGTTGCCTGCTTTAACACTTTGCAATTTGCCGCGAAGGACCATCTGCAAAATACCGCCATGACGGTAGTAGTCAACATCTACTTCAGAATCAAAGCGAACAAGCGCTTCAAATTCTGTTTTCTTGCCTTCTTTATTTGTAGCTGTTACTTTAACGATTTCGCGTGGTTTTACACTGTCTGTAATCGCCACTTCGAATGTTTCTTCTCCTGTCAAGCCAAGAGTATCAGCATTCTCGCCTTTTTTGAATTGAAGCGGAAGCACACCCATCATGACAAGGTTGGAACGGTGAATACGCTCATAGCTTTCCGCGATAACTGTTTTTACGCCAAGAAGGTTTGTACCTTTTGCTGCCCAGTCACGTGAAGAGCCCATGCCGTAGTCTTTGCCTGCCAATACAACAAGACCTGTTCCCTGCTCCTGATACTTCATGCAAGCATCATAAATCGGCATTACTTCGCCTGTCGGCCAGAATGTTGTGTATCCGCCTTCTGTGCCTGGAGCAATCTGGTTGCGAATACGGATGTTCGCAAATGTACCACGCATCATGACTTCATGGTTTCCACGGCGTGAACCGTAAGAGTTGAAGTTGCGAGGCTCTACGCCTTTTTCACGCAAGTATTTGCCTGCTGGTGTATCTTTGCCGATTGCTCCCGCTGGTGAAATGTGGTCCGTTGTAACGGAGTCACCGAATTTACCCATCACGCGAAGGCCGGCAAGTGCCTGGATCGGCTCTGGATTTGGTGAAAGATTTTCAAAGAATGTTGGGTTCGCAATGTATGTGGATTCAGAATCCCAGCTGTAAAGAGCATCATCGTTCGTTTGGATTTGATTCCATTTTGCATTGCTGTTAAATACTTGATCGTATTCTTTGCGGAACAATTCAGGTGTTACCGTGCGTTGTACCGCTTCTTTTACTTCTGCTGTACCCGGCCAAATGTCTTTAAAGAATACATCTTGTCCGTCTTTTCCTTTGCCAATCGGATCTTTTTGAAGATCGATGTTTACGTTGCCTGCAAGCGCATAAGCCACAACAAGCGGCGGAGACGCAAGGTAGTTTCCTTTTACAAGCGGGTGAATACGTCCTTCAAAGTTACGGTTTCCTGAAAGAACAGACGTGACAAGAAGGTCGGAATCAATAATCGCTTTTTCAATTTCTTCTTTCATTGGACCTGAGTTTCCGATACATGTTGTGCAGCCATAGCCGACAACGTTGAAGCCGATTTTCTCCATGTATGGAAGAAGGCCGGAATCACGCAGGTAGCCTGTTACAACTTTTGAACCTGGCGCCAATGAAGTTTTTACATACTTCGGCACTTCAAGACCAAGTTCAACCGCTTTTTTCGCAACTAGACCTGCTGCCAGAAGAACATATGGGTTTGATGTATTTGTACAAGATGTGATCGCTGCAATACCGATCGCCCCTGTTTTCATTTCTGCTGTTGTGCCATCTGCAAATGTAACGGTTGCTGTACGGTCAAGCTCTTCTTTTGTTAAGCCAAAACCGTGGTTGCCTTGCGGCGCACTTACAGCTTCCTGGAATGATTTTTGCATTTGAGAAAGCGGAATTAAGTCCTGCGGACGTTTTGGTCCAGACAAGTTTGGCTCAATTTGGGCCAAGTCTAGCTCTACTACTTGTGTGTAAACAGGATCTTCGCTCGCTGGCGTAAAGAACATGTCGTTTTCTTTCAAGTACTGCTCAACGACTTGAATGTGTGCTTCATCACGTCCAGTTAAACGCATGTAATCAAGCGCTTCCGAATCCACTGGGAAGAATCCGCATGTTGCACCGTATTCTGGGGCCATGTTTGCAATCGTTGCACGATCCGCAAGCGGAAGCGTAGCAACACCTGCTCCGAAGAATTCAACGAACTTACCAACTACGCCTGTTTGACGAAGCACTTGTGTTACTTTTAATGCAAGGTCTGTTGCTGTAGCGCCGTCTGGAAGCTCACCTGTTAGTTTTACACCCACAACTTCAGGAATTGGGAAGTAAGATGGCTGTCCAAGCATACCTGCTTCTGCTTCAATTCCTCCAACGCCCCAGCCAAGTACACCGATACCATTGATCATCGTTGTATGCGAGTCAGTTCCAACTAATGAATCAGGGTATGTTTCAAATTCACCGTTTGCTCCTTCTACTGCATGAACAACACTTGCGAGGTACTCAAGGTTTACCTGGTGGACGATACCAGTTGCCGGCGGAACCGCACGATAGTTATCAAATGCTTTTTGAGCCCAGCTTAAAAACTCATAACGTTCTGCGTTACGATCAAACTCAAGCTCCATATTGCGCTCAAGTGCTTCTTGTGTACCGTAAGCATCTACTTGAACAGAGTGGTCGATAACAAGGTCAACTGGAATCTCAGGATTGATCACCTGTGGATCGCCGCCGATATCTGCCATTGCTTTACGAAGAGATGCCAGGTCAACAACAACCGGTACGCCTGTAAAGTCCTGCAGGATAACACGGGATGGCTTAAATGGAACTTCTGCTTCTGCATCCGCATCTGCTCCCCATTTAGCCAGGTTTTCAACATGTTCTTTCGTAATGACATAACCATCAAATTGACGAAGAACAGATTCAAGTAATACTTTAATTGAGTAAGGAAGACGGGATACGTTTCCGATACCTGCTTCCTGAAGTGCTGCCAGACGGTAGTAGTTATAGCGCTTACCGTTTAAGTCAAAGCTTGCACGGGCGTTAAAAACATCAGTAGTCGCCATTTTGGTTCCCCCTCTTAACTAGTTGAATATGTACTAAAACGATTGGAAAATAATTTTTTTATTTTTTCTAATTTTCCACCCCTTTTATCTTAGTACATTCATTAACATAAGTAAATAAAAAGAAATTTATTGCTTCCGATAAGAAAAACAAATCACTTAAAAAATGATTTTTGCTTCGTCCTTTTAAAGTATCCCCTACCCAGCCGTGTTTTTTCAAGAAACAAATAGTCATATTTCCAGTCAAGCTCGGGCATATGCTTAAAATTCATTCCCTAAGTGGTGCTCAGTGCCCAACGCTGATGGTCTGCATTTGCTGCCCGGTCGAGTGTTTTTACATTGTTTCGCTCTTTTATTTTCCAAAATAATTCCCGGAGCTTTACTTCGAACTTATCAATCTCATACATTTTGCATGTATGATGAGACCGGGCAAGCTCTTCTGCCAGCTTTTCACCTTCTACATTAATCTTTCTGGGAAGAACGAAAAACATGTGCTATCATCCCCTGTCTCTCCCGCTTCATTAGTTACTTAAACATATCACTGTTACCCCAGTTTTGTTTGGTTAAACTGGCAGCTGTTTCTAAATACCGCGTTTTGAAAAACGGGCCTGCGGGTAAAATTAGTTATAAGCAGGCGCCCAAGCGGCAGCTTCTGTAAGAAGGAGGATTTTCGTATGTATACTAGCAACGTCAATAAAAAACAAAAAAGCGGAGGACTTGGCTATCTTTTAGTGGGGGCAGGGGCCGCAGCATGGTGGCTGTCTAAAGAAAAAAATCGCTCCAAATTAGACAGCTTAATTTCCCAGGCGAAGCAAAAGTTAAACAGCTCTCCATCTTCTAACGAGTCATCTCCGATTCAAAAAGCAGGCGATTCACACTCAATTGATGTCCCTGATCATAAAATGGTTGGAGAAGGATCCCAATTTGCTGTTGATTACTACAACAAAAAACAAAAATAAGCTGTTTAATTTGTCTCATTTCGATAAAAAGAGTTGATTTATCAACGCTCCTGCGAGGGTAGATTATTTTTTGCTTTTCAGCCTCCCCCCTATTGTTCCGCCGGTACTACAGGGGAACAATAGGGGAGACTTTAAATTTAGGACAGGTACTCCAAAAAGGTTCTTATCTGAGACCTTTTTATTTTTCTTCTATGGATCTTTTGACCATCTTTCTCGGCTTTTTCGGCTTTTTAATGTACCCAGTTTTAGATCATGCTTTTCCGCTAATGCAGCAAGCGTGATTTTGATTGTTTTCCATTCTGAACTGATATCATTCTAGTTCGCCACTTCATATCACCACCACCTCCAATTTGTTTTTAGGCAAAGAAAAAAGCAGCCCGCAGGATGCTTCCTTCCACTCTGTATTTAGCTAATTACTTCCTCGAAAACTACTTTTAGATATTCATCAAACTTATGGTCATTAAAGAATCCACCTTCGTGACATACCCAATTACCTTCGGATACTAAGGGAGATATAATATCAATTCGCTGACGGTCTTCTCCAATAATCTTAAAAACCTCAATAGAGTTTTTCTCTCTTTTGAACCCAAGAACATGTCCTTGGATTCTTATTTCCGAGAAAAGTTCATCTTCTGGATAATCACTATATACTTGGATATCTCCATAAGTTGCTGGTATAAAGTCCTCTACACTTTCACCAAACTTTTCGACGCGATCATTGATAAAAGATACAGCACGATCTGTTAACTCTTTTCTCTTTACATCATTTGCATACTGCTCTCTTAAATTCGCTACGAATCGGCTTTCAAAACTCATACAAGCACCTCCCTTAGTTTATTATCATTATTTCGACAAAAGGAGATATTTTCCTGCATCAAATATATCTGATTCCTATCAAAATATGGCCTTTTTTTGAATCCCTAACTGTGGGAGAAACTAATTAAACCCGGCCAACTGGCAGGGTTTAATAATAGCTGCAATTTAATTGGGTCAACCACATCCTTCGTTAACTATCACACCCTCTAGTTGACGAAAAACGATTTAAATTTATTTTTAAATAAAATGTAATGGAATAAAAAAGAATAGCCGGTGCAGGCTGCTTCATGATGAAAGCAGCTCCTATAGCTTTTTAAAAAGACATTTTACACTTATCTTTCACAAAATTCTTTTTTCATCATTTTCAGCTTTCTTTTCATCTCTCGAATATCTTCTTTCATCTCTCGAAGATCATCTTCCATCCGTTTAAGCTCGTCTTCCATCCGTTCACGCCGACTTCTCCGGTCGCGGTTACTGCAGTTAGAGCACATATCATACTCTCCTTTTATTTTTTATTGTCTTACACCATTAGAATATGAAAAAATGCTAGACATGCTTGGGAGATTATCCACAATTTAAGTTATAAGTAAAAGAAAAAAAGAGAACTGACTAAAACTTGCAAAGATCGCATTTAAGCACAAAAAAGATTTAGTCCTAAAATCAAATCCCGAAAAGCAGACTGGGTTGCTCTTCACTTCTGCATGCCGGCTTTTATGCTTGAAAAACGGTTGGGCGCCGGTAAAGCTTTAGCGCTATTTAATGTTGAGTATGCTTTCTCGGAAGAGCGTCTTGCTATATTGAAGATTCCTTAATCGATTCATCTTCAGACTACAGTAACTTTGCCTGATCTATATCTTTATAATCAATAGTGACGTTTCATCCCAAAAAACATATCGGTACTTGGCACCCTGTCCACCTTCGAAATGAAAACTTTGAAAATAGAGGTATGTTGCTTCAAACAAATAATTCATCATACTTTACAAAAAATAATTAAGTATGCCTCCGAATAACGGAGTGCTGTTTTTAAACTGGAAAGATACCTAACAAAGATTAAACTTGCAAACAGTGGTAAGATTAAGATTGAGGATTTATCCTATGGACAAAATTTCTAAAAGTGGCTTGGAAGAAAGGTGTCACCTTTTGTCTAAAAATAGATTTAAAAGGAGCGTTTGCAAATGAAAACAATGACTCGACTCACTTTCGCCAATAGCCAAAAAGAGCTGGATCATAAAATTGAACAAATTACACAAAACCATGAACAACGAAATCCCGAATGCAAAGTCGAGATTTCTTACTTAGACCCGGAATTAGAGGATATTCGTTTTCTAAAGGACCAAACCACACAATTATTAATTGGAATACGAATAGTTGAAAAAGCAAATGGCGATAAATAAGCAGTATCAAACATGTTTATTTATTTTGAAAAAAGAGGTGTAAAAGTATGGCAGGCAGAAACAAGTATCATACTGGAGAAATAGTGAAAATAAAAACAACGGATGAACTAGTAACAATAAATAAATGGCATTATGTACAAAATATGAAGCAATACTCTTATACCGTAAAAGAGTATCCATTAACTTTTTATTTTGAAGATGAATTTTACAGCCATAACTAAATTAATCAATGCGGTTGACCAAACTGCAGCCAAGTCGACTCTAGAAAAAATATTCATGAATATGCATTGAGCCTCAATGCGCCTCAATAAAGCACCCAGACGGTGTGAAAAAAGCCACCTAACGTAGGATGATAAATATAAACGTAATAAAGGTGGCTGCTTTTGTGATAGAAGTGAAAGATTTCTTTCTCAACCAGCCTGTCCCTTTCTGGGACAGGCTTTTTATTTTACACTATAAAGGAACATATATTCTAAAAGCTTTATTTGTCTGTAAACATAATCAACTTCGGACAATTTGAGGACGTGACCGAGAACCCCTTTATCCCCTCGGCAGCGCGTCTATTTCTGGTCGGAGCTATAGACCATGAGAGGAACATAACTAACTATATTCTAACCCTTCTCCTAGGTTATACAGGGCTCCGTTAATAAATAACGTGCCGCCATAAAGCGCCTGCCATTCTGTTTTTAACACTAACAGATCAATTGATGATAGTACCAACTGCAATCCTCATAACCGCTTCTGCAACGGTCATGAGCGATGTTTTTGAAATTTACTACTTATTCGGCCCTATCAAACAAAGCATTGATCGCCAAAACAAGCAAATAAAAACAGCAAAAAGCCGCCGGAAATCCGGCGGCTTTTACTGTTCTCTTTTTGTGTATTCACCAACATAATATAAAATGTCAGATACATACTGGTCACTTTGATTATAAGCGAAGATCGCCCGTTTCATATCACCATCGGCAGCACCGTTTTCACTTAAATAATAGGCAGCACTGTAGATCGCATCTTCCACATTGAAAGGATCTGCTTTCCCATCTCCATTGGCATCCACCCCGTATCCGCCATATTTTGCAATGACAGCCGGGTCTGTTTTTTCCTCTTCCGGGATATCACCTTTACCAAGGCCGCTGCAAGTCGGATGCTCCCATCCTACAAACGTACACGGCATAAACTGCATCGGGCCTTCCGCGCCTGCTGGAGAAATCATTGGATCCATCGTTGAAAATTTTGTTTCTACACGGTGATGAGCAGCAAGAAGCTCCCACGGAATTCCATACTCTTCAGCTGCCGCTTTATAGATCGGCATGTACGCTTCTGGAATCGACTTAGACTGCAGAAATTTCGGTGCTTTGTCTGTTATTGAAAAAACGGCCATTAAGAGAAAAGCGGCCAGCAAGAATGGAATCGCCAAACAGCCATACGCCCGTTTTTTCAATCTTCTTCTTTTTTTTGCCATGATCGTTAAACTCCTTAAATGCTCTTGCTTAACTCATCATAGAAAAGACCGAACGAAACTTCAAGTAAAAACAAATCTCTCTTCTGCTTAGAAGAGAGATTTGTTTTTTATTTACCTAAACGGCAAACGCCCGTCTTTTTTCCTCATTTCTTTTCTTTCTATAACTAATTCCTTATAAAGAGAAATCATCATTAAAATAATAATAATAGAAAACGGAAATGCCACGGTAATCGCTGCATCTTGAAGAGCTTGGAGTCCTCCGCTATATAAAAGAACCACTGCGACAAGCGACTGAAAAATGCCCCAAGTGACTTTTATATTATTCGCAGGTGTTAACGAGCCATGCGTTGTCTGCATACCCAATACGAAAGTTGCAGAGTCGGCTGATGTAATAAAAAATGTAGTGACAAGCAAAACAGCGACGATAGACAGCAACTGTGACCATGGAAGCTCATGAAATACTGCAAACAGCACTTCCTCAGTTGCGTATTGAGTAAAATCTGCAATTCCTTCCATCTGCAAGTGCGTAGCAGAGGCGCCGAAAACAGCAAACCAGAAAAAGCTCAACAAAGATGGCATCAGCAAAACACCAATTAAAAATTCACGTACTGTTCTTCCGCGGGAAACACGCGCAATAAAAACACCGACAAACGGTGCCCAGGAAATCCACCAGGCCCAGTAAAAAATCGTCCAGTCGTTGATCCAGCTGTTGTGCTGTTCATTCAGCGGAGCGATTTGAAAGCTCATTTGTAAAATATTTTGCAAATAAGAGCCAATCGTATCTGTAAACATATTTAAAATAAACATCGTCGGACCAAGAATCAGCA
The DNA here is from genome assembly GCF_031181085.1 of Domibacillus sp. Lineage (NCBI taxonomy): Bacteria > Bacillati > Bacillota > Bacilli > Caryophanales > Bacillaceae > Domibacillus > Domibacillus sp. The sequence goes on from NZ_JAPSLE010000002.1 coordinate 400,562, forward strand.
TTAACACGAGAAGAACAACGGCCAAAACCATGTTGGTGTTGCTCAAAATTTTAATTCCTTTTCCAAGGCCAGACAGAGCTGAAATGATAAACAAAACCGTTACCACTGCAATAATAATAAGCTGTACGGTAAATGAAACAGGTACCCCGAACAAATACGAAAGACCACCATTGATTTGTGCTGCCCCGAAACCAAGCGTTGTGGCAACTCCTACCACTGTAGCAAAAACAGCAATAATATCAATAACGGTTCCGAGCCATCCTTCTGCATACTTTCCGAGTACCGGTTTCAGTGTCCGGCTGATCAAGCCTGGTTCTCCTTTTCTAAACTGAGAATATGCAAGTGCTAGTGCTACAACTGCATAGATAGCCCATGCATGAAGACCCCAATGGAAAAAAGTATACCGCAGCGATTCACGCAGGGCACTGTCTGTTCCTGATTCTGAAAGCGGGCTTGAAATAGCATAATGGCTAATCGGCTCAGCTGCTCCCCAAAAAACAAGGCCGATGCCCATCCCCGCGCTAAACAGCATGGCAAACCACGTACCAGTCGAGTATTCTGGTTTTTCACCCGGCTGTCCCAGGCGAACCTGGCCTACTGGGCTAAAGATAAGAACAAAGCAAAATACAACAATAACCGATACTGTAATTAAGTAGTACCAGCCAAATGCGGAAGTAATAAAGCTTTTCACATTGGCCGTCATGGTGCCAAAGGATTCAGGAGCAGCTGCTCCAAAAATAGTAGCAGCTAATACTAAAGCAGCTGTCCACCAAAAAACAGATGATATTTTTTTCATACATTTCCCCTTCCATCTTAAACATTTCTTTTGCGTAATGAATGAAAAACAGTGGTTTGTTTCGTTCAGACACGTCTATTACCGTACCAAAATAAAAAAGCCCTATCAAGTGATAGGGCTTTTTTAAAAGTGGTTATCCAGCATCAAGCTGCTTCAGTCCGGGTGTTTTTGCAGCCGCTTCTGCCGCTTTTTCCCGAAGCTTTAATTCTTCGTTTTTCAAGTCCGCCAGCGATTTTGAAGCTTCCGCTTCCGCTTTTCGAAGACGGCTGCTTTCAAACTGCCAGCCATTTGCCGTCGCGCGTGCTGTTGTCAGCTCCGCAATCAAATCTGCTTCATAGTATGGATACTTTTCCATCACTTCGTCTGCCATTTTCTCATAGGATGCTTGCAGCTTTTTCTCGAGCGTGTTTTTTTCGGTCTGCCAGTACGTGTTTGACAGCCAGGCTCCGGCAGCAGATAAAACGCCTTTTTTCTCCCTATTTGTATCTATTTTTTCTGTTACCCGAATCAACTTTTCTCTAAGCCGTGTATTCGATATGCTCACATCTCCAAGAAAAGGGCGGGCGGCATCAGTTTTCAACAGTACAATAAGCCGCTCTCTTAAGTTTTGGCAAACGGCTTCAGCTCTTTTTTCCGAGCTTTCAGCCAAAGCCAGCTCCTGCTGAATGTGCAGGATATGCTTTTCTTCTTTTTGCTGCTCAAGCTTCAACTCATTAATCTGCCTGAACAGCAGCAAATAAGCAGACTCTCTTGTAACCCATTCTGATGACAAAATCGATTCATCATTTGCTTGAGCGCTTTCATCCGATGTATACAAAATCAGCATCGCCGCAGGCAGCAGCCAGCTGCCCGAAAATAATGTTTTCAGCGCTTCTTCCGTCGTAAATAGGGCATCCGGGTGGAGAATCCACATTTCTTTTGGAAAGCCCGGCGGCACCTCCTTTTGAATCGGAGAAAGGATCTCGCCATACATGAATAAACCAGAGCGGATGCCCATTTCAAATACAAGCGTTTCTAGGCCGATCCCCTGCTTGATCTCTTCAAAAGAAGCACTTCGGTGTATATGTAAATGCTCGAAAATCTGCACTTTTTTAAAATCCGGCAGCTCTTCCCAATAACGGCGGATATTTGCTTGAAGAGACTCTTTCCCTTCTTCCGCTTTTTCATTTTTTAAAAAGCGCTCAAACAACTGGACATATTCATAATGAAGCATAAATTCAAGCTTGCTGGACATAAAAGAAGCTTCAAATTGTGCTTCCACCGCTTTATTTTTTTTCGCTCTTCTTTCAAACCATTTATTCTCAATTTCCGCACTGCGCGCGGTTACTTTTTCTCTTTCATTTAAGCGTGCAGCCGGCAGTTTCAGCAGCTTGGCTAATGCCAGAAACACATCAAGCTGAAGCACTTGATCCGGAATCTCATTTCTCTTTTTTATTTCAGCTGCAATGGCTCCAAAATAAGGAGCAGTTTCTTCTTTAGAAAAACGGCTTTTTGCTTTTAATGCCAGCAGTTCTTTTGCCTGCATGGAATGCAAAATCGCGTGAATCATCCGAAGCTTCGGACCTGTCACATTTGCTACCGCTTTGCCGATCGGCTTTAATTCTGTCATGTTGATCCGCTCCATTTACTCCTTTTTTTCTGATTTTACACGAAAAAAGTATGGAAAGAAAATGAAACCCTTTCTTTCTTATCGCACTCATTGTTTTAAAAGTATATCTTTTTTTCCTTTTTATAGTTGCTAATTGTCTGCCATTTTTTTAGAATAAAGATACAATTCTGATTTGTAAGCGATTTCAGAATTGAAAACGGCCTAGGGGAGGGCTTTTATGGAACAGAAGGTAGAACGCGTTTTACAGCCGCAAAAAAACTACGATTATGAGAAAATTGCGGCCAGCCCGGAATTCAAGTCACTGATCCGCAAGAAAAACAAGTTTTTACTGCCCGTTACCATTTTTTTCTTACTGTTTTATTTTTCATTGCCCCTTTTAACTTCTTTTTCAACCGTGCTGAATAAACCGGCGGTTGGCGATATTTCATGGGTATGGGTACTGGCTCTGGCACAGTTTATTATGACCTGGACGCTTTGTATGTTGTATGTTAAAAAAGCGAACGGATTTGATGCCGATGCAGAGAGCATTGTAAACCGCCACAACGATACGAAAGGAAGTGACCGCCCGTGAGTATGGTAGGGCTTTTTTTCTTCGTTGCCATTGTGGGGCTGACTCTGTATGTGACGTATCTGGCTTCCAAGCGGACAAACTCCGCCAGTGAGTTTTACACGGCTGGGGGCGGGCTGACCGGCTGGCAGAATGGCATTGCCATTGCAGGTGATTACTTATCGGCTGCTTCATTTCTTGGTATTGCCGGTGCCATCGCCTTAAATGGCTTTGATGGCTTTTTTTACAGTATCGGCTATCTGGTCGCGTATCTCGTTGTCCTGTATATTGTAGCTGAACCGCTTCGCAACTTAGGCAAATACACCCTTGCCGATATGATTACAGCCCGTTTTAATCAGCAGAAAATTCGCGGAGCTGCGGCCATTTCTACTTTAACCATTGTTCTCTTTTATATGATTGCCCAGCTTGTTGGAGCAGGTGCATTAATTCAGCTCTTGCTTGGCATTGATTACTGGGTGGCTGTTTTGCTTGTCGGCATTATGATGACCACATACGTGCTTTGGGGCGGTATGGCGGCTACCAGCTGGGTGCAAATCATCAAAGCGGTTCTTCTCATGATCGGTACGGTTTTGATTTCGTTTCTTGTTTTACTAAAGTTTGATTTTAATATCCTGAAAATGTTTACCGACATGAAATCCATTACACCTGCGGGTGAAGCGTACTTGAATCCAGGCGTAAAATACACAAACGGGCTGGATACAATGTCTATGATGATTGCCCTTGTGTTAGGAACGGCCGGCCTGCCGCACATCTTAATGCGCTTTTTCACTGTAAAAGATGCCCAAACAGCGCGCAGTTCTGTGGTTTATGCTACCTGGATTGTTGGAATCTTTTATATTTTAACGATTTTCCTTGGCTTTGGCGCCGCTGCTTTTGTAGGCTCTGAAAAAATTGTGGCAGCCAATGCAGCCGGTAATATGGCCGCGCCTCTACTTGCTCAGGCGCTGGGCGGCGATCTGTTAATGTCCTTTGTGTCTGCTGTTGCTTTTGCAACGATTTTAGCTGTTGTAGCCGGTCTCGTACTATCCGGTGCATCTGCTTTTGCTCACGATATTTACGGACAGATTATTAAAAAAGGAAATGCCACCGAAAAAGAGCAAATGAATGCAGCCCGTTTTGCTTCAATCGGCGTTTCCGTTTTTTCAATTATTTTAGCTCTTGGTGCCCAGACGATGAACGTAGCGTTTCTTGTCTCGCTCGCCTTTTGTATTGCCGCAAGCGCAAACCTTCCTGTTATTATTTATACAATTTATTGGAAGAGATTTAATACAGCCGGTGCGCTGAGCGCTATGATTACAGGTCTTGTAACCGCCCTTGTACTGGTTGCGTTAAGCCCGAATATTTGGAGCCCTGAAGGCACAGCCATTTTAACAGGAACCGCTCTATTCCCGTTAACAAATCCGGCGATCATTTCTGTGCCGGCCGGTTTTATCGCAGGCTATATTGGATCAATCGTTTCGGCTAAAGCAGATGCGCGCAAATATGCGGAAGTAGCCGTTAAAGCCAATACTGGATTAAAATAAAAGCACGGAGCAGACGGAACGGTCCGTCTGCTCCGTTTTTTCATACAATAAAAAAACAAGGAGGTTATCGAGTTGCGTAAGTTTCTCACAGCCGGTTTATGTATGCTTCTGGCTGCTGTGATCGTTCCCCTGCCTTCAAAGGCGGCTTCAGACCCTTATTTATCTGCACTGGCTCATGTAAAAAATAGTAAACAGGTTATCATTGCAGAAGGAAGTACAAAATCGATCACAGCAACGATCCGCCTTTACGAGAAAACAGGGCGCCACTGGCAGTTAAAACGGATTTCTCCAGCAGTTACCGGGAAAAATGGCTTATCCTTCTCCAAACAAGAAGGAAACGGCGCCACCCCTACCGGCTTTTATGACATTGGCCGAATGTTCGGCTATGCCCACAAACCAGCAGGTGTCCGGAGCAGCTACACGGTCACAAACCGGTTTCATTATTGGATTGATGACCCCCATTCACCAGACTATAACAAATGGATTTATTACCGGGGTGATCCTGCTGACCGCTGGAAATCATTCGAGCGCTTAAACCATGAATTATACAAACACGCTATCGTCATTCGCTACAATGAAAACCCGATCGTCAAAAATGCAGGCAGCGCCATTTTTATTCACCGCTGGCGGACAGGATCGACGCCAACAGCCGGATGCCTGGCGCTGAGCGAATCGCATTTACTGGTTTTAATGAAATGGCTGGATCCTGCTAAATCACCAAAAATTGTCATCGGCACACCTGACTCGATCCGTTCTGACCTCGTTCAGGCCTCTGCCGATTAATTGAGAGAATGATTCATCTGCCGGATAAGCAAATCAATATAAAGCAGCGTTTTTCCGCTCATATCTTTGCTGTTAAACCCGGTAATTTCACTGATGCGCTTCATCCGATAAGCAAGCGTATTGGGATGCACATGCATCACACTCGCCGCTTCGTTTATATTGCCGTCATGGGCTAAAAACATATAAAGCGATTCAATCATATTTGCATTATGTGTTTTGTCGTATTCTTCAAGCGCTTCAATAACCGCATTTTTTTTGCCGAGGCGGATCGAGCGAAACTGTTCAATTGACTGAAAAATACCAAGCTGGTCAAAACAATGGGGCAGTGTGATGGTTGAAAAAATCTGTTTCATTTTTAATACACGAAGCGCTTCCTGATAGCTTTCCTGTACATGCAGCGGGTTTTTTACAGCCGTTCCTGCTGCCCCGACCGGTGAAAGGCCAAGCCGTTCCGCTGATTTAGACGTAAAATCAGTAATATAGGAGCTGACCGTTTCTAAATCAGCGGGTTCTTTAAACCGGATCAGCAGAACCAGCTGCTCCCCGTCATAGGTTCTGGCAATACTGGCCAGCTGTTGCAGGGTTTCGGTCAGGTAATCGATTTGCCGCTCCAGTGTACGGTCAATGGTACGGCCGAAATCAAAAAGAATCACCAGTAAACTGCCGGTCAAGGAAAGGCCGTATGCTTTGTTGGCCTGTTCCATTTCATTGCGCGCGGCGAAATGTCCGGTCAAAAGCTTCCAAAAAAACTCCTGATGGCTTTCTTCCGCTGCACGCTTTCTTTTTTCATGCTGCAAAAGCTGGTTTCTTACCGCTTTCGCCGCTTCCTTTAAAATCGCCATCTGTTCATCTGAAAAATGAGCACCTGACTGGGCCCAGATAAAGCCGATCACTTTATCCTGTTTTCGTACTGAAATGGCCACCCGCTCGCCGAGAGAAACTTGTCCAATTGCAGGAATCACAACAGGTTCCTCTGTTTCAAAAAGAGTCGGGATCGCTCCGCTTTTCCATAAGCTGTTTATCACATGCTCGGGTACTCTTCGTCTCATAATGGTAGCAATTCGAACGGGATCAATTTCTCCTTCGTGTCGGCTGTAGGCAATAATCTGGTGGTTGGCATCTTCAATCGTAATCGGGCAAAGAAGTGCTTCACTGATTCGGTCTGCCAGCATTTCAATTGATTCATACTCGTGGGCAAAATAATGTGTTTTCTCGTTTGACATATCCATCCTCCGGTGCAATAGGCTATATTTATTATAATCGCCGCCTGATTAATTGTAAAAAAAACCGGAAAAAACAGGCTCCGATGCCTGGTAGATGTATATACTTCAACGTAAATGATTTGAATTGGATAATGTTCAATCTTAATGGTGAATCTGGCTTCTTCTACTGACCTAAAAAATGGGCGGGTTTAGTTCGCAACTATCATCATTCCATTACCTTTAACTTTTTAAGATAAAGGTAAAACCAATAGATAAGAGCCAAAGCAGATAAGTAAGCCACATAAGTCCAAAAAATATTCCACCCGTTCCTATATATAATAAGCCCTGTAAAAACTAATATACATTCAAGCAGGGTTATACATAATGCAGTGAAAAAAATAAGCAAATATGGATGTTCCTTTTTCATTATAAAAAAAATCAAATAGCACCCTATTATAGGGTATATACCTATATTAAACGGAAGTGCTGGCAAGGTTTTCTGTACGGCAAAAGGATATATCTCACCAAAATTAAAATAAATCCAAAACTCATTGATAAGATAGGCAATAACTGATGTAAAAGGTCCGATTAATGGAATTATTTTTTTGTTTTTTGAATGAAGATGTATGATTCCAATAATCCAAGGAACTATTAATATCATTAAAGAAAAGTACATCTTGTTTGAACCTCCATTGTGTTACCTTTCTTCATCAATGAGCTGCTTTGAGCGAATTTTGTCTATACATAGCTTAACCAATTTACAATTATGTGATACTCCGTTAAAAATACTCCTCGGTGTTTCAATGCCCAGCCCTAAATCAGCTGTACATGCGGCTGGGCTGGCAGTTTTGACCGACACAACAATACAGCTTGCGAAAAAAAACTTGAAGCTGCACAGCTCAAGGGGGTGTCTATATATGAGTATATGGACCTGCACGATTTACGCTCTTGCTGATGTACTCAGAAAACATCAGCTAAATATGATTGAATAAAATCGGGTAATAGCTGAAAAAATAATCCCTCATATTTAATATCGAGTAAGCCAGCAATAAACAGTAATATAATCATTAAAATTAAAATAGGTTTCTTGTTCTTTTTAGATATCGACTTCAAAAGGTTCCCTCCGCTAAAATACTATAATTAGGAAGCTTGTTCTTGTGCGAGGTCGCAAGCTTGTCCTTTTCTTTTGTCCACTTTTCAACTTTAGGCAGCTGACTCTTTTGACTGCCCGTTTTTTGAGCGCACAGCTTACCTATCTGTCATTTTAAGTCTACTCATGATACATACTGCCGCATCAATGTTTCATTTCCAATACCACTGGACAATGATCGCTCCCCATAACACCAGCATGGATTTCTGCTTTCAACAGAGATTCGGCCATTCGTTCGGAGACAATAAAATAATCGATTCTCCAGCCGATGTTTCTCTCTCTTACCTTACTCATATAAGACCACCATGTATAGGCGCCTTCTTTGTCAGGATAAAAATACCTGAAACTGTCGATAAAGCCCGCTTCCAGCAATGCTGTCATCTTGCCCCTCTCCTCTTCCGTAAAGCCTGAGTTTCCCCTGTTAGACTTAGCGTTTTTCAAATCAATCTCCCGGTGCGCGACATTCAAGTCTCCACAATAAATGACCGGTTTTACACGATCCAGTTCAATTAAGTAATCGCGCACCTCCTCTTCCCAGATTAAACGATAATCAAGACGGGAAAGATCCCTTTTGGAATTAGGTGTGTAAACATTGACTAGAAAAAATTTATCAAACTCGAGGGTAATGGCCCTGCCTTCCGATTCTTGTTCATTCGCACCAATCCCATACTTCACCGAAAGAGGCGGAATTTTAGTAAAAACAGCTGTGCCAGAATACCCTTTTTTCTCTGCGTAATTCCAATATTGATGATAGCCTTCCAGGTCAAGATTGATTTGACCTTCCTGCAGCTTCGTTTCTTGAAGGCAAAATATATCAGCGCTTACCTCATTGAAGTAATCCAAAAATCCTTTTCTCACACAAGCTCTTATGCCATTCACGTTCCATGAAACCAGTTTTACCATGTATGTTTGTCTCCTCGCTGTCCCTTTTAGTAAACTCCATGGTTACTATACTAGTTAATAGAAAGAAAAGCATCCAGTGACGAGTTTTTTTGGTGAAACAGTTTGTTAATCGCGTTGAATAAAGCAGAAATGCAATTGGCCATGTATGAATAAAACAGGAACGCCATAGAAACTCTTATAACACTAATCTTGTTTAACACGTATATCCTTACTATTGTTACATTTTATGAATTATCATTGATGTTTTCTTTTTCAGTTAAAACAGCTTAGACGTTAACGGCAAACGAATAAAATCTGTAAGCAACATACTTGCCCTATCCGCTTTGTTGTAAAGTGACTGTCTCAAACATAAAAAAAAGCCACTTTAAAAAAAGCAGCTGGTTGTTTCTATCGTGCAAGAATTTTTTCATTTTCTTCTCATTCAGCCCATCGACAGTACGGTCTAGTTTCTCTTTACTAATTTCTAAAGCATATTACCGAAATAGGCCTTAAAAAATTTGTTCATTTGCACTAACCAAACCGCTTACCAGATCTCGCAATTCGGTTGGTTTGGTTCATACTTTTCATCCATAGGCTCCCATTTGCATTGCACAAAACAGTGTCAAAAGCCATTTTAGATTTAACATCAGAATGAATGTAGAACAGCTTTTTTATGGAAAACATTGTACAAAACCAAAAGCATTGTTCAATGAGCCGATTTATTTTTAATATGTGTATAGATCCTATAAGAATGTCTTACTAAATCTAAAACAAATAATGGAATCTTAACAGGGAATTTATATAAAGTTTTCTGGTAAAACCTATAATAGGCTTTGACGATATCATTCCATTTTTCATCTTCCTGCTCTTTGTAGAAATCAGATACATCTACAACATATCCCTTTCCGTCATTCATCATCACATTTTTCCCATGTACATCCACAGGTGTCAGTCCTTGACTTCGAGCATAATCCAAAGCTTTATTGATGTCTACGATGACCTGTTCCGGTATCCTGACTCCTTTTGCAACTGCATTGTATAGAGTAATTCCTTTTAACCTCTTTAACACAAGGAAGTTCTCTCCCTTATAGACTAATTGAGAATAAGCAGGATGGTGCCCGATTCTTTGGTAAACCTCCGCTTCTTTTTCTAGCCCTTCCAAGTTTCTGGCGTAGATTTTTACAACCCAATCTTTATTTGAATGATGCAGAAAAACAGCAGCATAGTTACCGACACCAAGACATTTCCACTCTTTTGGTGTGTAAAGAACCTTAATGGGTTCGAATGGATTTTTACTTTTCATTTTTACGTTATGTATAAGCGTTTTTTCAATTAGCTCAACGTAACTTTTCATTCTCCAATACAACTCCATCCATAACATCACAGTGCTTTCTTTAAATAATGACAAAACCTTTATATTATATTAATCCTCATCGCTCTAATTAAACAGGCTTTTTTTTTGCCTATAATGAAATACATCCCCTTATTTATCCAGGAACATAACACCAATGATACCAGGAGCAAAAAAACCGCCTCAAAATGAAAACGAGGATATAAGAGGAGAATAGTATATGTACAATCATTGAACCACGTGTTCCTGAAATAGCCAGCCGCCAAAGGGAGCCGGCTATTCCCGCCGGCCCTCTCCTTTTTCCAGGGAGGAAACAAGAGGCAGGAGCTGCTTGTAAATACTGACGATTTCCTCTATTTTCATCCTTACCAGGCCACTGGAAGAAGGCGCCACGAAGTCCAGCGTACCTTGAACCACAGAAACGGGCTGGGGGCCCCATTCAACCTGCTTCCTGCCGCTATATTCCTGATAAACCCCTTTGCCGACAAAACAAACAATTGTAGGCCGATAATGTTCTATCTTTTTCTTTAACAAAACCCTGCCCTCCTGATACTCTTCTTTTGTAATTTCATCAGCCGTTTTCGTTGGCCTTGCCACAATATTTGTTAACCCGTACCCTAACTCTAATAATTGACGGTCCTCGATTGCTGTAAATTTTCTAGAGGTTAATCCCGCTTCAAAAAGAATTTTCCAAAAGCGGTTATTCGGATTCGCAAAATGATGCCCTGTTTCTCCAGAGCGGACACTGGGATTGAAACCGACAAAAAGAATATCAAGATTTTCTTTTAAATGGTCTTTAATTGGTTTCACCCTTCAGACCTCCCTCTCTTTTAATCGACTCGTTTACTTCTCTGTACTATTCCCTGTTTTTTAATGTGATAAAAAACAGAACCCTAATCCTTACTTGCCGGAACAGTTTTTCAATTTTGCTTTATTGTTTCGGATAACTCAAGCAGCGGTAAAATTTACAAAAGCTAGTTTATAAGATCGATATCGTTTTCATTGAAAAGGTACACCGGCCCAATCAAGGAAAGCTTGTTCTATAACGAAGTGGTCAAAACAGACACAGGCCTCCACACAGTTATATATGAATAGACCTCAGCAGATACATCGTTTGGTGATGTGGCCAAAGTACAACCCCGGCCTTGGAGAAGATGCTCGTTCTGATGTACAGAGCACTACAGAAGATTGCAACACAATTCAAGGTGGCAGGAGCTCTGAAGAAGCACAGAAGATCATTGACAGTGAAGGTGAATGATCTTCTGAAGCGGGTATAGCTGGTGAGCATTTCATACGTTTATCATTACTTACGATAGTGAATCACCTGGCTCAAACGCTGCCCTAGTATTCATGAAAAATATACTGAAATCTAAATCCTAAACTGGATTGAAGCAAGCTCTGATTAAGCAGGGTCGTTTGTTCAGCTTTGAAACTGGCGGGCTCAGGCTTTTGCTTTCCGTCCGGCTGTTCATTCAGCTGTACCTCAAATAACGTAGTTACATTTCTTTTCGGTTAAATTCTTCCCAATTTTTCCGTATATTATCGTATGATGAAAACGGAAAACTCCTTGACGTTATGCAGGGCGTAAAGGATGCAATTGGATCGGGCAGATGAATTGCATTTGAATGAAACACCTCACACCTGCATATGGACGTTCTAAAACAAGCAGCGGAGGCTAAAGGAGCAGCGGCTCCCTCTCTGGAAGAAACATCTTTTAAACAGCCAGCTGCAGGCTGGCTGTTTTATTCGCAACGAAAAAAACCCTTGATGATCAAGGGTTTTCACAAGTGTTGTCTAAGGTGTGCCCAGTGGGGAACGTGCCCCGATGCCTGGAACCTGCTGAAGTATATGACTATTGTTGATAAAGGAGAGCAATAAAAACAGGCTGGAAATCGAAGAGGATCTGGACAATAAGAGGAACTTAATACTTTCTTGCGCCGCATTTCGGGCAAATATACACATCTTCGGCATCAAAAATGGATCCGCACTTTGTTTTTTCAAGTACAATCATAGCGCTGCGAAGCTCCGCCCGTTGTCCTTCCCAACCACATTCACACTTGACGTTGTTTGTTGAGCCAAATTTGTACAATCCATAATTCATACTGATTCACCCCTTAATTAGCGTATTCAGATATTATCTTATCTGTATGTTCATTTTACCGAGATAGACATTACATTTCAATATCACAAAAATTAAATTTTTGTAAATCTTAGAAAATACTTTTTTTAAAATCAAAAACTCCGGATCCAAATCCGGAGTTTTTTAGTTTTGTTTACTGTTTGGAAAGCGTTTTTACATCCTGAACCATTTCGGCAAACGGCACTTCTTCCCCGTCTTGTTTATTTCCTGGATAGCTTTTTACAACAATTCCTTTTTCATCGACTAAGTAAAAGCTTGTTCCATGAATGAACTGGTCTGATTTCGGATCTGGCAGCGCAATGACTTGAAAGCTTTTCTCTGCAAATGCGCTTATCTCTTTCTCTTCATACCCTGTTAAAAGGTTCCAGTTTGATTCATCCGCTTCGTAATGTGAAATATAGCTCTTTAACGCCTGCGGTGTATCCCGGTCCGGGTCAATACTGAACGACACAATTTCGTAATTTTGAACACCTTCCTCGTTCAAGCGGTCCTGCAGCTCGCTCATGTTTCTTGTCATCGGCGGGCAAACCGTCGTACAGTTTGTGAAAATAAAATTAGCGAGCCACACTTTCCCCTTCAAATCAGCCAAACTAACTTGTTCACCATTTTGATTGGTGTAGGTAAAGTCTTGGACTTCCACATCCATGTTGCCTTCAAACTGACGGCCGCATGCACAAAGCAATAAAACAACAGCGGCCATAATAAAAATGGACTGAACTATTTTCACATAACTCCCTCCAAGCACCTTTTATCCTTTTATCGTAGAGGAAACCTTCTTATTTCTCAATGTGCTACTGCGGCCTGATCTTGAATACTTTATGAACGTTTTCAGCTTTCTCCTGTAAAAACAAATGCAGCTTTGCTTCCGGTATCGGACTGGCCTACCTCCAGACGAGCATCAATCCGCTCTTTCAGCTCTGGCACGTGGGAGATAATGCCGACCAGGCGGCCGTCCGCTTGTATATCCATTAACGTTTCAATGGCCTGGTCCAGCGATTCCGGATCAAGCGTGCCGAATCCTTCGTCCACAAACATCGTTTCAAGTGATACGCCGCCCGCATAGTTTTGGACCACTTCCGCCAGTCCGAGCGCAAGGGCAAGCGCCGCTTTAAAGCTTTCTCCCCCGGACAGTGTTTTCACATGCCGGCTGGCACCCGTATATTGGTCAAACACGAGAAGATCCAGGCCGCTTTGTGCGTTTCCTTTTGACCGCTCGGTTAAACGCTCCAGTAAAAAGCGGCCATTTGTCATCGCCGAAAGCCTCGTGTTGGCTGCGGTCAAGATATCTTCCAAAAATGATGCCAGTACATACCGTTCAAACGTTACCTTCAGGTCATTTTTTCCGTGCGCTACTTCAAACAAATGGCCAGAAAGGCGGTACGCTTCTTCAGCCTTCGCCATCCGTGCTGCTATCTCTTCAACTGACTGGCGGATACGTTGAGATTCTTTTGCACAAGCAGCGACGGCAGAAGCCTCATTTGCCCATTGAACAGCTTCTTCATTTAACGCTCCAATCTCTTCTTCAAGCTTGCTGATGTCTGCCCGCTCATATCCTTGAAGAGTGGTTTGCAGCTCCTCCATCAGCAAAGTAAGCTCGCGTTCTTTTTCTTCGAACTGCCGGACCGTTTCTTTCATTTCTGCAAGGGATTCGAGCCATTTCTTCGCTTCCTCATATTGTTCAGCGGACTGAAAACCAGCCTGCTGTCGCTTTTGCTCAAAAGCCGCTCTTACTTCTTGATAGTCCCTTTCTGCTTCCTGAAGTGTTTGCCGGCGTTCCTCCAAAACAGACAGGGCTCCCTGCATAGCTGTACGGGCACGCTGAACGTCTTCTGTGGCCTGTTCATAGCGGCGCTCTAAAACGGCTGCCCTTTGCTCTATACGCTCAAGCTCTCTGGCAAAATAACCGCTGTTGCGCATCGCCTCAGGAACTGATTGTTCAAGCTGCTGCCGTGTACTCTGTGCTTGAATAAAAGCCGTATGATCCGCCATTTCCTGCTGTCTCGTTTGTTCTAATTCGGCTTCAAGCTGTTGTTTTTGTTTTTTCAGCTTATCCAGCTGCCCTTCCAGTTTCTGCTTTTGCTGAAGATCCTGGGCAGCTTGTCTGCGTGTTTGCTCGGCTTCTTTCAATCGCTCTATCGCTTCTTCCGCTCCAAAGTCAGATGGAAGCTTTGCTTTTAGCTTGTCCACGTTTTCTGCTGCATGTCCTAATGCAAAACGGGATTCCATCCACTTCTGCTCCGCCTGCCGGTTTTCCTGGCTGAGACAGTCTGCTTGCTGCTCCGCTTTCTTCAATGCCTGCTCTCCAAGCGGCGCTTCTCCTCCTGCAGCCGGGTTAGGATGATGAATGGATCCGCACACGGAGCATGGTTCACCTTCCGTTAGTTCGCGGGCCAGCATCGCTGCCTGGCTTCTGTGCCACTCTTCTCTTTTATGCTCCAGTTCTTTGATAGCTTCAGCCGCGGCCGAGGCTGCTTTCTGCGCTTCGATTTGGGCTGCTTCTTCTCTTTTTTGAAGGTCACCCATTTCTTTTTCGGCATCGGCTAACTCTTGAAATTGTTCAATCAACTCGGTTAATCTCTCAATCTGATAGCCCGATTCCAAGTATATTTCTTTTGAAGAATCGAAAGCTTGCAGAGACGCTTCCGTATTTTTCCGGAATGCATCCAGCTCTTCGTTTTTCCGAATGAATTCGGCAGCGGCTTGTTTTGTTTCCTTCAGGCGCCCCTCTGTCTCTCCAGCTTTTTCTACGGCATCCTGATAGGCATAAACCGCTTCCTTTATCGACTGAAGATGCTGAAGCTCTTTTATACATTCATCCCGTTCAGGACGGCGGCTTTCTTCTGCTTTCAGCCGTCCTTCCGCTTCTTCAAGCAGCTGCCGTGTGTTTTGCATCTCCGCTTCCGCTTCACTTTTTCTTCCTTCGGCAGTGTGCACAGCCTGGCGCGCCCGCTTTTCCATCATTTCATAGGATTGCAGCTTGTCTGCCCGCTCAGCTCCGTCTATTTTCCGACGGTATCTGTCGAAGTCTTCTTTTTGTTCATCAAGCTCTTTTTGTTCCAGCCGGGCCTGCTCCAAACGGTCAAATTGGGCATTTCGGGACAGCCCCCGCTCCCGTTCTCCCAGCAAAAAATCACGGCGTTCACTTAAACGCTGCACTTTTTCCTGAAAGCTTTTAAACTGCTTGTCCATTTCTAGAAGATCGAGCTCAAGCTGATCAAACACTGCTTTTCTTTGAATCAGCTCATCTTCGAGCAGCCCGCGCATCGTGCTTGAGTATGCAGGCAGACTTTTCAAAAGGGCCATTTGCTGATCAGCAGCCCGGCCTGCTTCCTTTTTCAACGCGTCGGACTTTTCTTTTAAAATATCCTCTACCCGTTTATAAAAAGAAGTTTGAAACAGCTTCTGCAAAATTTTCTCTTTTTCCTGGCTACCGGCCATTAACAGCTTTTGAAATTCTCCCTGCGGAATCATTAAAATCTGCCTGAACTGATTTGCTTCAAGCCCGACTAATTCATTTATTTTTTCATCTGTATCCCGTACATTCGAAGCAAGGAGCACTTCTGTGCCGTCTGCTTTTTTTTCATACAGCTCAGCGGTAGCTCCTGCTGTTGTCATACCGCCTCCACGTGCTTTTGGCTTCTCCTGCTGAGGGGTCCGTCGGATCAGAAACGTCCGTCCTTTCAACTCAAATAAAAGCGATACTTCTGTCAGCTGTTTTGGATCTGCAAATTGGCTTCGCATTTCTGAAGCGCTTCGGTGATCCCCGCTTGGCTTGCCATACATCGCAAAGCTGATGGCGTCAAATATCGTTGTTTTTCCTGATCCCGTTTTGCCGGAAATCACAAACATTTTTCGGTTTTCGAGCGCCGAAAAATCAATCACCTGCCGGCCTGCATACGGACCAAAAGCAGTCATTGTCAGTGTCACAGGCTTCATAATCCATTTTCCTCCTGTTTCGCCTCTTCTAATATAGAAGTCATATACGTTTTTTTCTCTTCTGAAAAACTGAGCCCCGTCATCGCTTCGTAAAATTCCGCAAACAAATCGAGCTCGCTTTGCTTTTCCCTCATAGAAACAGAAGATTCAAATGACAGAGGGGAAGCAGCTGCTTTTTCAAGATGGAGAATATGAGGGAATTTATGCTTTAGCTTGGCCATCGGATCAATAAGGGCTCCTTCATCCCTTAACCGTACCTTGATATATTCCTCTGAAGCCTCTCCTTCCATCAGTTCATCAAAAAAACCCGTGACGATTTTCATATCGCGCATAGGTGCCAGTGCTTTTTTGGTAATCGAAAGCTTCTTTTCTTCGTTTATTTCCACGATGGAAACACTTTTCGTATGGGACGCTTCTGAAAACGAATATTTCAGCAGCGACCCTGCATATTGAACCGTCTGGTGGTGAATGGCTGCCGGATTGTGCAAATGTCCAAGCGCCGTATAGTCAAAAGGAGCAAACAGCTCAGCACCGACATTTCCTGTTCCGCCGACCGATAAAATCCGCTCGGAATCACTTGTTTCTCCTCCTGTGACAAACGCATGGCCCACCGCCACATGAATGCCGTCTCTATCCATTGTTTCGCTTAAACGCCCGGTTAAGACTTTCATCGCATCATGGTGAGTGCGAATGGAATCGTCCTCGTATAAATACCGAACTACACCCGGCTCCGCATAGGGAAGACAATGGAAATGAACGCCTTCAATAACCGGGCAGAACATATTTTTCTCCATTTTTCCAGCCAGGTAAAAGCGGTTTTGCCGAAACCACGTTGAACCGAATGCCAGCCGGTCTGCACTGTCGTGGTTGCCCGAAATGGCGACGATCGGTATATTCATTTCTACGTTAATCGTAAAAAGCGTTTCATTCAGCAAATTAACCGCCGAAGCCGGCGGAACCGACCGGTCATACAAATCTCCCGCGATCACCAGGGCATCCGGCTGCTCCTGCTCAAGCAGACGAATCAGCTCCTGCAGCATAAAACGCTGATCCTCGATCATCGATACGCCGTGCACCATTTTTCCGAGATGCCAGTCAGCGGTATGAATAAATTTCATTTTGGTTTCCTCCTACTGCGTATGTATGTTCCGATCATAGCAGATGAACAAGTTCTTGAAAAGAATGAACAAGCGGTTTCTTGTTTGCTATAATAGAGTAAAAGAAAATCATGTAATGGGGGTTGCAGCATGCTGGAAGGCTGGTTTTCTTACTTTATCGTTGCCTGGACAGTGATCCTTGTCGGCTTGTTTGCCATCGGCGGCTTTTTTATGTTTCGCAAGTTTTTAAAACGAATGCCGAAGCAGGATGGCCGTTCCGACATGGACTGGGAAGAGTATTACGTTGATAAAACACGGAAACTATGGGGAACAGCAGAAAAAAACATGCTCGAAGAATTGGTTTCTCCTGTACCCGAGCTGTTTCGGGATGTGGCCCGCCACAAAATTGCCGGTAAAATCGGAGAACTCGCATTAAAAGAACGGGCCCGTCATGTCTCAGCCGACTTAATTATCCGCGGCTACATTATGGCTACACCGAAAAGAGACCATAAGTTTTTACGCAAGAAACTTCATGAAATGAATATCGATATTGCCCCCTATCAGCATTTGTTTGAATAAAAAAAAACAGCCTTGTCATCAAAGGCTGTTTTTTAGGTTATGGGTATAGGCTGATCGGGCAGCTGCCGCTTCAGCGTCATATATTTTTTATACATCGCCATGCGCCACGGCAAAATCATCGCAAACGCCAAAATAAAAAACATGCCGCCAAGCTGGCCTACATCAATCGTTGTCGACAGTACAAGCTTTCCAATAATCCGGATCACAAGCAGTGACATTAAAATAATCGGAAAAGCTTTAGAACGTTTTAAGTAAATGTCCTGACCGCGTATTTCAAAATTTGATGTTTTAATGAGCAATAAAGAAAACAAACACCCTACAGCGGCCGCTTCCAGCAATTCAAGAGGTGTAACCCGAAACATTGGAAATACAAACATCAAAGCGCCGGTACTCATAAAAAGCGGAGGTATAATAATTTTTCGGGCTGAAGTCGGTTTCTTTGCTGCTCTCATACGAACAAATAAAGCACCCAGCCCCATCATGACAGCTGCTAAAGACGATATGGCAACCATCCAATCCATCTTGATCATCCCTTTAATACAAATTAAAAACCGGTAAATCCGCCAAACAGCGGCGTGAGGATCATAATGATCTGTGTCATCCAGTCAAAAAAGAGAATAATCCCCATTGCTATCATAACATAACCGCCGATTTTTACAATCTTAGCACTGTGTGAACGGATCCATTTCATTCGTCCGATAAAAAAAGAAAGAACAAAAAAAGGAATGGCGAAACCGAGCGCATAAGATACCATATACAACATAGCAGAGTCCGGGTTAGTTCCTGCCATATAAATAACCGCAAGCAGAATGGGACCCGTGCATGGAGTCCAGCCCGCGCCAAACGCAAGGCCAATGAGAGAAGAGCCGGCATATCCAACAGGCCGATTTTTAAAAATCACTTTCTTCTCTGACATCATAAATCCCGGCTGCAGGATTCCCGTGACCACCAGGCCAAAAAAGATAATAAAAATGGCGCCCAGCTGACGAATAAGGTCATCCCATTCTTTTAAGAATTGGCCAATAAAAGAGGAGCCAAAGCCGATTAAAACAAACACAAGAGAAAAGCCGAGCAAAAAAAAGAGGGTATGCAGCATACTTCTCCTTTGCAGCATGGCATTATCGTTTTTTAATTCATTTACACTCATACCGGTAATATACGACAAAAAGGCAGGATACAGCGGCAGGCAGCATGGCGAGATAAAACTTAGAAACCCGGCGCCGAAGGCTAAAAACACGTTCAGCTCACTCATGAATCGATCACCCTTTCCTTTTCATTGTAACAGAAACGATATGGGACGGAGCGGCAACATTGGCAGGAGGAGAAAAAAGTTCAAAAACGACAAATTTTTTTGAAAATAAGTAAATGATTGGGTATACTAGAAAGTGTAAAACCTTAGATAATAATGGAAAGGGTTGTCCGCCGTGAACAAAGAAATACTGCTCGACGCCATAGAAGCGAAGCGGACTGAACTACTAAATGTGGCTTTTGAAAACGGACTAACCTCTCCTTTAGCGATTGAATACAGCCAGGAATTAGACCGTCTTTTAAATTTATACGATGAACTGCATATTCAGCACACTAAAAAAACGCGCGCAAAATAAAAAAACCGTCCATACGGACCGTTTTTTTATTTTTTCTTATAAACACCAATTAAGCCGTTGTCAATAAACATTTGGTCAAATTCAGCCACTACTCTGTCTCCAGGCACGATTTCGCTGCCATATACATTTTCATCGGTAAAAAGAATATCTCCTGATTGAGCGCTGGTACCTTCATAATTCATTTCTCCGTTTTTGTACCATACCCGTTTAACGGTATATACTACTTTTTCGGGTTTTACGTACTCTGCGATGTTAAAGCCGCCGTCTTCCCAGTATGTACGGATACGGTCACCCACTTTTAATTCAATTTCTACATCTGACTGTTTAAAACGAATCATTTCACCGTTGCTGGAAGTGGCGCGATAGTAGCCTTTTTCAATGTTGGGGGATTTGAATGTAACAATATAATGTTTTAACGAAATGCCTTCTTTTTCGAGCATTTCATAAGGAGTACCAGTTAATTCGTCCTCGGAGGCAAGAGCCGGGATGCTAACACCAAACAACAAGAACGGAAGAATAACTAAAGATAAAAACCATTTTTTCATTTCGCATCTCCTCCTTTTCTCTCATACCTTTCTATACCCCATCCCCTTTGAAGATAAGCCTTTTTACAGAAAAAATTTGTGGGTTTTATAGTTTGTTCATCCCGCTGTTTATATTATATTCACGTATTCAGGTGAATATGTCCCACAACAAACATCCCTTTTTTCTTTTGAAAACAAAAAATACAAACAAAAACTGGTTAATGACAAGAGCAAACAGCCTATTTTTTGCTTTTATTATATGTTTCCAGGTCCGCTGCCCCACACGGCGAAAAGCGCTGGCTACAAACCGCTTCAGCAACAAGGCTTATTTCACTGCATACATACACATTTACCCACGCAAAAAACACCTTGTCTCTTTAATGGATTAACAAGGAAAAGCGGCTGCCCTGGTTCAAAAGAAATGAACCGAAACAAAGCAAAAGGGCGTTTTCCCCGGTATGAACAATGGATGAAAATAAGCTCTGGCGAAATACACAATGGTGCACACGATTTATTACGTAATTGGAAGCCAAGCAACCTATTATTTCCATGCTTAAAAAGTTTCCAATGACCTTCGTACACGCCGGTAAAAATCGAACTAGACTGCAGCGTAAAAATATTTCAAAGGCTGTCCGTCAGAGACTAGAATCCTACCGCACAGATGAAACGAAACAACTTATTATTCTCTTTTCCGTAAAAAGATTATCGGTCGAGACAAATGCTTGGTCCAGTGCGTTTCTTTGTTCATATCTTATAATAGTTTCTTTGCTATTTTTCTGTAAAAGAGGTGTAATGATATTAAATGGTTACAGTTTCGGTTACAACGATGGCAGTGGAGGCTTTTGCGACGGCGATTACGCAGTCACTTTGCAGTATTTTTAGTTTTGTTGATTACTTTATTACTATTGATGCTTGTCTCAGCATCTTTTAACTCCGCATAGTTCGTATGTTGAAAATGATAGAATCTTGATTTATATTTTGCGGCGGCGGCGGGTATAGAAACGAATGTATGGTCCAAAAGCTTCACATCTATACATTGTTGTTTTGCCGCGGATCCCTCTGCGGCTTTTTGTATACGGTTTATTTTCACTCCGCAACAGATAGTAAATTTTCACACTTATAGCTACTATTTCCGGGGCATACCTGCAGCTTTTATGCGCCTTTTCACCGCGTAAGAAACTTTTCCGCTGACGTATACGCGCATATACTTGTAGCTTGAAGCAGGGAGTTTTCGAAAGTTGTCTTTCTATTTCCAACTGATATTAGATAATTTATGCTTCTTTCTCAAATATACGCGGACTGTTTTTGTAAATGTAAAGAAAGTGTTCCACAAGCGTAACCTTATAACATCCAGCTAAATCCCGAATTCGCTTCATATCCGGCACATTCACCTGTCTGTTCAAAGGCCCCTGCTCAGTCAGCAGCGCAGCAGAATACGTCTTGTATACACTATGGATTTGTGGACGTCATTTGGCTCGCTCAGTTCCTTTTCATATAATCGAGTCATTTATTCGTAAAAGTTTTTTGCCTGAAATCACAGCCGTTTGGAAGATATACAGACAACGCAGCGATCAATACCCTGTACAATATTCATCACTTTACTCGTGGGTGGATCGGCCATATTTTCACATGAACCGTTCATAAATTTGGGAGCCTATGCAGTTTTTATTTACCGGAGGAACCTTGAATAAACAGTCCTTATATAAAAAACCGCCGATGGTTACTGGGCAGGCGGCCTTATCAATCATTTGATGCGGAAGAGAGTGCGTTTCTCATTAAACACAAGTCTATCAAGATATCTATGGAAGAACCGTTCACCAGCGGCAATAGCAGTCGCTGAGATAAGAGAAGCTGTAAGAACATCATCATTATTGATAAACAGTGATTTTCCTATAGGCCAAACTACAAAGAAAGTTAAGGTTGCATCACAAATGGTTGCAGTGAAGTTTCTCTAGAAATGAGTGTAACCCGCATTATATTGATAATCACTGCCAGATCTCCGGAAAATAAACAAATCACCGAGTATATAAGCAACTATGGTAAGAACGGCACTCATAAGAAGGGTATCACCAAATTCACGATCATAAATTGGTGAACACATGAATCATTGCCATTCTTTCATCTTGCTTCCCGCTGAAAGGGTCTTCCGCACGGCTCTCTTTTTAAAGACGTTGCTTTCAAATAACATATAAAATGAAAAGAAACGAATATAATGAACGGAATGCATGCTGCAGCCTCCGTAACTGGCTGGCATTTATTTTGACGTTAAAAGAAAGAGCTTATTGAAAAAATTTCTACTCGGGTTTCTTATTTTTTATCTTTTGTATACGGCAGGTATCAGCGTGTATTTGCTCAACCTTGAGCCGGGTTACGTTCCCGCTGAGTATGCCGGCACAAGCGCAGACCCGAAACAGTTTATGACGGAAAAAGAGATAGCGGAAACACATCATTTAGATTTAATCGATTATTTTACGTTCTTTTTACAAACGCCGCTTGATGTAGTGGTCGTGCTGTTTTTCATGATGATTTCAGTGAAACTGCGTGACCGGGCAGCTGCACGCTTTCGCAAATTCTTTTGGCAGACCGGCTAATATTATTTCCTATTGAGGAAATCAAGTTTGTGATGGCGCATGAGATTGCCCATTATAAAATGAACCATATTTATAAAGGGCTCGTTCTGCAAATCATCGTCGGTTTCTTTACCGCCTTGTCCACCTTCTTTTTATTTAACCGGCTGCGCAAAAAGTGGGAGCACCGTTGGGGAATTAACGATCCGCATGATATCGCCGTCCTGCCGCTTCTTATGGCCTCCTTCAGCCTCATGTCCTTTCTGGCTTCTCCGATCGGCAACTTTCAAAGCCGCCTTTATGAAATGGAATCGGACCGCTATGCGATGGAGACAACGGCAGACAAAGAAGCAGCCATTAGTGCGTTTCAAAAACTGACGAAAAATGCGAAATCAACCGGCTATGAACCGGCCATCATCCACTTAACTACCGGATCGCATCCACGCATTACAGAACGGATTGATTTTTTCGACAAATATGACAATAAGGATTCTGGCCAGAGTAATTCTCCTTCTTGAATGGAAGAAAAACATTCTGGGCAGCAAAACTTAAAATCATATTTGTACAGTGTTTTCTGCCGTTCATGGTAAACATTTAGTGCCCTACATACAACCTACCTGCTACAGCTTCCATTGTGAAGAGGCACAGCGGGTCCTGTTTGCTGGACCCTAGATGCTTACCCTTTACCACTTAATGAGTGGAGCAAGCAACTGCGCAGAACGGCATAACGTGAGATTAATCGACCGCAGCGACTTGATAAATTTAATTGCGGGAAGCAAGGAGATCACTCAAGCGCAAGAAAAGCCCCGTCCGGTTTAGTTCGTCGGGGGTAATCTACTTAACACTTTTCGAAAATAGCGTCCCACTGCAGCTCATTGCCAATTGGACAAAGCAGCGTTACCCTGACATCAACCGAGTCAGATGGGGCGGCAGTAAGTATGATAATAAGACCGGAGTAAAAAATATATGCACAAAAAAGCCACCGACTATTAAACCGATGGCTACCCTGTCATTATTGATCCGTCGACAAAAGCGAATCGCTGAATGTATAACCAAGATTTTTACCGTCACTCCCGTAGACATGAACGTCATTCAAGTCGGTCAAAGCACGATATTCCGCATAATAGTAATAATGATTGACTACCATCGAGCCAAGTTTATTAACCGCCAATTGGCGCACTGCATCATCGTCTGTTGACGCTATAGTCGAATATATCTTTGCGACATGCTGGTTCGGCACGATTTCAACTCGGTCAAACAACGCAATGCCGTCGTTGCTTGCAAAATTTGATTGGAATGTTTGAGTAAATTTCCTCGACAAAGCTTCGTCTACCGTACCAGGATACTCTTGCACCGGCTCTTTCGCAGATACAAACACGATTAATGCTGTTATCAAACTAAATACAATAAGCGCACCGATCATTTTAATTTTTACTGTTTTAATCACATTTATCGTCTCCCTATTCTGTTTAGATAAGTGTAGTCGAGCAATATTAAATTCATACATAAGAGGACGCTTTACTACGTTATTCGTTGTTATACACACTTGTCGTAAAAAAGTTTTTTGTTGCGCGTAAATTCCGGGCAGCAGATGCAACATATTCAGAGTAGGTACTCCGGGGGGAGGCAGCGCTAATAAAAAGTAACGGTCACGCGCTGGCGCTGGTGTTATCTTCTTCCGTTCCTGCTCGGTTATATGCGCTAGGAGCGATAGGAATTGGTTTTCCATCAGCTTACCTAGGTCACCCATTTCACGGAATTTACGGCTGTCAAATAGCACTTCGGTTTCAAGCACGATAATATCTGCGCCTATTTCACAAGTAATGTAACGCCATTCATCAATCACGGCATCATAGTTATAGCCCAGGCGATCCAGTGCGTCAATATAGACGAGGGAGGCGGCGTTATTCGGTAATTGTTCTCTGTGTTGTTTATATTTCTTCGAAGCGGGTAAGCAACTCGAGACAAGGTTTCACTTTAAACCACTTGCCCTACATCTTTTTTATTGCTGCGGAGTCACCAGCCTTTTTTATTTATTTGGTTTATCTTCGTGTCAAAGCGGGTAAAGTAATAATTACGACAACCCTGCCATCTCTTGCAGAGTTTCAACCCACTATTACATACTTTTTTGCTGCGGACCTTTCCGCGGCCTTTTTTGTTTGTATCGCTCGGCAACGAGTAATTGTATAAACGTAGTTCCCACATATCATGTATTCTCGTTTAAGCTGCGACCATAGAATCCTCCGAGGCTTTTCTTGTGCGATTAGCTATGCTTCTTCTGCAAGCATACGTACACAACTTTAAAGTACGAAACGATCAAGCATCTTTTTCAAAACGCCATTGTAGAATCCGGCCAGATTGCGGATTTTCTTCGTTGTCGTACACATAACAGCTGTGTGTAATCCAGTCATAGTGATATTCTCAACGTCTTATTTATCGAAAGCGCCGTACTTAACTAATAAGAAGACTTGCTTTCACAATTCTAAAACAGGAAATAGCAATCCAAATACAAAAACACCACCTAAAACTTATTCAGGTGGTGTTTATCTATATAAAAGGAGGTGTCTGTGCGGCACCCTCCCTTTTCATTATAGGTTTTCCAAAAATCAAGTTCTTTCTCATGGAAGATGATTCCGAAAGAAAAAGGACAGCTTTCGCTGTCCTCTCTGCGTTTGCCTGGCGGCGTCCTGCTCTCACAGGGGGAAACCCCCAACT
>NZ_JAPSLE010000016.1:0-23409 GCF_031181085.1 Domibacillus sp.
AGAGGTCACACCCGTTCCCATCCCGAACACGGCCGTTAAGCTCTTCAGCGCCGATGGTAGTTGGGGGTTTCCCCCTGTGAGAGCAGGACGCCGCCAGGCAAACAGTGAGGACAGCGAAAGCTGTCCTTTTTTTTGTTTTTTCAGATCGATTTTATCCAAAATAGGGGCGTCAATCTATATTAAGGAAATACACAGACTACTAAGTAACCACCACATAATACAAACTTTTATCTCTTAAGAAAGTTTTCCGATTGAATGTTGACAATCAAATCGAAGAAGCAACAAGGAAGAGTTGTCACACAAGAGATTAGGTCAAGGGGATATTCTTATTCCGCTAGTAGAAAAATATTATTTTTAAAGGAAAAAGAAGAACGGATGGAGAACTATTTTGTAATATAAGCGAAAAGAAAGCAGTTTGATGGCAGTTAATGTAGTCAAGTCAGTTGTCTGCAAAAAAAGTAAGCGCTATCAAAAAGACTTTGAGATGGAAGTCTGTCTCGTAAAAAGGACACTCGCTTAGATGAAAGGTGTAAGAATATAATAATTTAAGAGAAAGGATGACCAAAGATGGCAGAAGAAAAATACAAAAAGCTGCAAGAAATTCTTCAGAAAATGCAATCAGTCGTTGTCGCTTTTTCAGGTGGCGTGGACAGTACCTTCCTGTTAAAAGCTGCCGTCGACACGCTGGGCAAAGAAAATGTGCTCGCAGTTACAGCTGATTCAGAAACGTATCCATCGAGTGAATTAAAAGAAGCACAGGCACTTGCTGCACAAATTGGCGCACCTCATCTTGTTATTGAAACATCAGAGCTTTCCATTCCAGGCTACACAGAAAACAATCATAGCCGCTGTTATTTTTGCAAAAGCAGTTTGTTTGACCATTTAATTCCAGTTTTAGAGGGTCACGGTTTTCAAAACATTGTTTACGGGGTCATTGCTGATGATATGAATGAATTTCGGCCGGGTATGAAAGCAGCAAAAGAAAAAGGAATCCGCGGTCCGCTGCAGGAAGCCAATTTGTTTAAGGAAGAAATTCGCCGTTTGTCACAACAGTTTCATCTGCCAACTTGGGATAAGCCGTCATTCGCCTGCTTGTCTTCGAGGATTGCTTATGGGGAAGAGATTACAAAAGAAAAGTTAACAAAAGTGGAGAGAGCAGAAGCATACTTAAAGTCACTTTCGATCCGCCAGGTGCGTGTCCGTACGCATGGAGAGATTGCCCGGATTGAAGTAGAGCCTGCCGATATTGCCCTTATACTCGAATATCACGCGGCAATTGATAAACGTCTGAAACAGTTTGGCTATAAATATGTATCACTTGACCTCGCTGGCTACAGGAGCGGCAGTATGAATCAGTCATTAAAGAAGGAAGAAACGGAATGGCTGAAAAGTGTCTAATAAAGCCCAGTATCCAAACAGCAGCGATAGATTTGGCCAGAACAAAATACATAATCAAAAGCTGATATACACTTGACTCAGCATGCACCCGATTGGATATTTCCGGGTAAAGGATGCTGAAATATTTTAAGCAAAAGCAGGTGGAAAACGTGATTGATGATATTTTAGCGCGTGTGGAAAGCGGAACATTAACCGCTGCCGAAGCAAAAGAAAAGCTGGCTTCTTATGAAGATCTCGGTTTTGTGAAAATTGATCATCACCGGCATAAACGACAGGGAGTTCCAGAAATCATTTTGGGGAAGGAAAAACGGCTGAGCAGATTTTGACGATTATCAAGTCGCTGAAAGGGCGCGGTCATGAAGTGCTTGCTACGCGTGTTTCCAAGGAAAAAGCAGCGTTTATTTTGAATGAACTGCCGGATCTATCGTATAACGAAATCGCTCAAACATTGTCTTTCGTAACGAAGAAGCCGTCTGGAGAAGGTTTTATCGCTATTATATGTGCGGGTACGTCAGACCTGCCAGTCGCAGAAGAAGCAGCGGTTACAGCAGAGACGCTCGGTGTACCGGTACGCCGTTTTTACGATGTGGGCGTGGCAGGACTTCACCGGCTGCTTGATCATATTAGCGAGATACGCGAGGCAGCTGTTTCGGTTTGTGTTGCCGGCATGGAAGGTGCACTGCCAAGCGTGCTGGGCGGTCTTGTTGAAAATCCGATTATTGCTGTGCCGACCAGCATTGGATATGGAGCTAACTTTAATGGATTATCTGCACTGCTGTCGATGCTAAATTCCTGTGCATCCGGAGTAAGTGTGGTAAATATCGATAATGGTTTTGGAGCTGCTTACAATGCGGTGCTCATTCACCGTCTTGCATATAACAACAAAGGAGAAACGACATGACAATACTATACTTTGACTGTTTTTCAGGGATTAGCGGCGATATGGTTATTGGTGCTCTTCTAGACGCTGGTGCCGATTTTGCTCAAATGGAGGAAGAACTAAAAAAACTGAACATGGAAGGTGAATATACACTTTCAAAAAAAACTGTAAACAAAAATGGTATTACTGCTGTTAAATTTGATATAGAGCTGAATCAAGAAGAAAAGAATGGTCATAATGATCAGGGCCACAACCACAGCCATGCACATGACCATCATGAGCACAGTCACGACCATAATCATTCACATGATGATCATGACCACAGCCATAGTCATTCGCATGACCACCACCGGGCGTATAAACAAATCGCTGAAATGATTGCAGCAGCCGGATTCAACAAAGCGGTTACAGATACAGCCCTGTTCATTTTTAAAAAGATCGGCGAAGCGGAGGGAAAGATTCATGGTCTGCCGCTTGAGCGTGTCCATTTTCATGAGGTGGGCGCTGTTGATTCCATCATCGACATCGTTGGGACAGCCATTTTAATTGATCAGCTCGGCGTCACCAAGATTTGTTGTTCTCCGATTCCGACTGGAAGCGGCCATATTCACATTGACCACGGGACATATCCGGTTCCCGCACCAGCCACACTGGAAATCTTAAAAGGTGTCCCTATTGCGCAAACAGCCGTTAAAGTCGAGCTTGCAACACCGACTGGCGCAGCAATTGCGGCTGTATTAGCTGACTCATTTAGCACAATGCCATCTATGACGGTTGAAAAAATCGGCTATGGTGCCGGCACGAAAACATTTAAAGACCGTCCAAATGTGTTGAGAGTAGTTATTGGAAAGGGATGAACAAGTATGAACAGCCATCGTCCGCCGAATGAAGAGCATAAAGACAGTGAATGGAAGTTAACTTAGATGACATATCAGGAGAATGGCTCGGCTATGTTATAGATACATTATTGGAAGCAGGCGCCAACGATGTATTTTACACACCGATTTACATGAAGAAAAACCGTCCTGGTGTGCTTCTTCGGGTTCTTTGTGCTGCCCAGGCGGCTCCTAAAATGGAAGCTGTTTTATTTCATGAAACGACGACTCTTGGCGTTTGTTATTATCCGCTTACTGTCCACCGTCTGGAAAGGCAGTTTATCTAGCTGGAAACGAAATGGGGGCCGTTTATGGTTAAATATAGCCTTATGGATGGGGACATTGTGCAGCGTGCTCCAGAGTAGGAAGATTGTAAAGCAATTGCTGTGAAATGGAAGATGCCATTAAAGAATGTGTATACAGAAGTCTGGAAGCATTTAGAGAGTAAAACGGACCTGAATGTCCTTGTTTTTAAAGAAGAAATTGATCAATCGCAAGCAAAGAAGAGAAGTCATGACTGTATTTTAAGCTAATTAAATTCCTTCATGATTAAACAGAAAAACAAATTGTCAAAATAGTTTAAAAATGTATTGACACCCATTAAATGAGGTAGTTATAATCAGCTTAGGTTATAAATTATAAAACATTGTTCTATAATGTAAAACAAAATTGAAGTTGTTTCCTTTCAAGTTATTTTTTATAGTCTTTATGTAAGCGCTTCAAATTTAGTTGGCAGGAAAGGAATAAGCAGAAAACTTTTCTCATTAATTATGAGAACGTGGTTTTATATTATAAAACTACTTGCGGCGAGAGGTTCCATTAATAAAAAATAAGCCAATTCAGGGAGGACAAAATGAAAAAAACGTTTCTTGGTGTGCTAGCTGCTTCTGTGACGAGTGCAATGATTCTTGCAGGATGTAACGGTTCCGAAGAAGCTGCTTCAGGAGGAGGGCAGACAAAAACTATTAAAGTGGCTAACTACTTTGCAGAAGACCATCCACAAAATATCGCATTAAAAGAAAAATTTAAAACGATGGTAGAAGAAGAGAGTGGAGGTCAATTAAAAGTTCAGATTTACGCAAACAGTACACTGGGAGCTGAAAAAGAATTTTATGACGGAGTCCGAAACGGAACAATCGAAATGGGCATTCCAGGCTTAATTATGCAGGCAGATATTCCAAAGATGGGTGTTCCTGAATGGCCGTTTCTATTTAGAGATTTCGAGCATGTAAAGAATGTATTAAATGGTCCGATCGGTGAAGAAATAACCGCTGATTTAGAACCGAAACATGGAGTTACTCCACTTGCATGGAGTGCAAATGGATTTAGAATGTTCTCAAGCAACCGCACGATCGAAAGCATGGAAGATTTTGAAGGACTGCGTCTCAGAATGCCGAACATTCCAAACTATATTAAATTAGGTGAATCGCTTGGGGCAAACGTAAGTCCATTGCCTATTTCTGAAGTATTTACAGCGCTTGAACAAAATGTAGTAGATGCTCAAGACAATCCAATTGCTACTTTAAGAAATTCAGCATACTACGAAGTACAAACAGATGTACTGGAATCAAAGCATATGTTCAGTCCAAATATTTATATTGTTAACACCAAATTCTTTAATGGATTAACAAAAGAACAGCAGGATATTATTCAAAATGCTGCCAAAGAAGCTGCTGAATATGAGTTTGACTTGCTGGAAAAAAGCTATGAAGAAGATAAAAAGTTCCTTGAGGAAAATGGCATAAAATTTACAACGCCAGATGAAAAGTTTGCAAAAGAAATGGAAGAAGCAGCAAAGCCTGTATACGATGATGTTTTCAAAGAAAATGAGTGGGCAGAAGAGCTGGTTGAAAAAATTAAAGCAGAATAAGAAAGCGCTTTAATAAGGAGAGTGAAGAAATAAGATGAATAAACTATCGAGGTCCCTAGAAAACACTTTGAACATTATCATGGCTCTTGCTCTAGCAGTGATGGTCGTTCTCGTATTCGGTAACGTAGTTCTTCGCTACCTTTTCAATTCAGGTATTACCTGGTCAGAAGAAATGTCGCGGTACCTTTTTATTTGGCTGACGTTTCTCGGTGCCATTGGCGCCTTTAAAAACAAAGAACATTTAGGCGTGGATATGCTGATTAAGCGGCTTCCTACTAAGATGAAAAAAGTCGTCATCGTGATCAGTGATTTACTGATATTACTCGTCCTTTACCTTGTCCTTGACGGCAGCTGGAAGATGACGATGATTAACATTGACAGCAAGGCGCCAGCTACAGGCCTGCCGCTGGCTTTTGTATATGGGACAGGCATTTTAGTCAGCGTTGCTATGGGAATCATGACCATTCACAACTTGTATCAAGTAATATTTAACAAAATCAAAGATGAGGATTTAGTTAAGATCAGCGATTCAGAAGAATTGATTGCCCTTCACGAAGACGAATTTGTGACAGACGACATCATGATAAGCAAGGAGGAGAAAAAGGCATGATCGGTGTATTTGTCGGATCTTTACTCGGTGCAATGGCATTAGGAATGCCGATTGCCTTTGCCTTGCTCGTAAGCAGCGTTATCTTAATGTACGCCCTTGGTATTTTTGACAGCCAGATTATCGCGCAGAACCTCATCAGCGGTGCAGATAACTTTCCCCTTATGGCGATTCCGTTCTTTATGCTGGCGGGAGAGTTAATGAATCAAGGAGGACTATCGCGGCGGATCGTTGAAATGGCCATGACACTAGTCGGCCACATCCGAGGAGGCCTTGGCTATGTAGCTATCATTGCGGCTTTATTATTTGCCAGTATCTCTGGTTCAGCTGTAGCCGATACAGCTGCCCTTGGTGCCGTCTTAATTCCAATTATGGCTAAAGCGGGCTATAACGTAAATCGTGCGAGCGGGCTGATTGCTACAGGAGGAATTATTGCTCCGGTTATTCCGCCAAGTATCGGTTTTATCATTTTCGGTGTAGCAAGTGGTGTATCGATTACCCAGCTCTTTATGGCGGGAATTGTGCCGGGCATATTGATGGCTATCGGTCTGGTGATTACATGGACCATTGTTGCCCGCAAGGATAAGGTAGAGGTGCAGCCCCGCGCATCGGCCAAAGAGATGCTTGCAGCACTCCGCCATGGAATCTGGGCTCTGTTCCTTCCAGTTATTATCATTGCAGGATTGAAATTTGGCGTCTTTACACCGACAGAAGCGGCGGTCGTAGCTGCTGTTTATGCCTTATTTGTCGGTCTTGTTGTATACCGCGAACTGAAAGTCAAAGACTTATTCAATGTATTTGTTCAGGCAGGCAAGATGACAAGTGTCGTCATGTTTCTAGTGGCAGCCGCCCTCGTTTCATCCTGGCTGATTACAGTAGCTAATCTACCAGGAGAGGTTATTGGAATGTTAGAACCGTTCTTGGATAAGCCGCTCCTTCTACTAGTGATGATTAATCTGCTGGTGATCGTGGTTGGAACAGCGATGGATATGACACCGACCATTCTAATTTTAACGCCTGTTTTAATGCCGATTATTGATGCAGCAGGTATTGATCCTGTTTACTTTGGTGTCCTTTTCATTTTGAACAACGCGATTGGACTGCTTACACCGCCGGTTGGAACGGTCTTAAATGTGATGTGCGGAGTAAGTAAAATAAGCTTGGAAGATTTGATGAAAGGCATCTGGCCTTTCCTGCTTGTAGAAATTATTATCTTAATTTTATTAATTTTGTTCCCTTCATTGGTGCTGGTTCCGCTTGAATGGTTTACATCCTAGGAGGGAGAAACTGAGAATTGGGTTTAGGTACTGGTATGAACAATAGCTTAGGAGGAATGAGGATGAATACTTGGCTGAAACGTTTAGCGGCTGGCGTGGTACTGCCGGGAGTTTTACTACTGGGTGCCTGCGGGAATGATGGAGGCGGCACAACCAAAACTGGAAGCGCTTCAACGGAAGGCGTTCAGGTAAGAACAATCAAAGCTGGAATTGGCAATAGTGAAACACATCCACAAGGACAGGGAATGATCAAATTCAAAGAACTGGTTGAAGAAAAAAGCGGCGGAAAAATGAAGGTCCAAAACTTTTTTGATGCTACGCTCGGTGATGATCAAAAAATGACAGAAGCACTTCAAGCCGGCATGCAGGAGGTAACGGTACCATCCACTTCCCCGCTCGTGGGAACGATCAAGGAATTTGGCATTTATGACTTCCCATTCGTTTTTAATAGTGAAGAAGAAGCGTATGCAGTCCTTGACGGTGCAGTTGGCCAAAAGCTTTTAGATAAATTGCCGGAGCATGATTTAGTTGGTCTTGGTTATTGGGAAAACGGCTTCCGAAATTTAACAAACAGCAAACACCCAGTGAAAACAGCTGCTGATTTTAAAGGCCTTAAAATCCGTACCATGCAAAATGAAGTACATTTAGATGCTTTTTCAAAGTTAGGGACGAATCCATCGCCGATGGCTTTCTCTGAAGTATTTACCGCGCTGGAAACAGGCACTGTAGACGGCCAGGAGAATCCGCTCGCAACGATCCAAACACAAAAGTACTTTGAAGTACAAGACTACTTGAGCATTACAAAACATGTTTACACACCGTTTGTTTTCCTTGTCAGCAAAAAGTTCTGGGATGGCTTGTCGGAAGAAGAACAAAAGATTATGAGCGAGGCAGCACAAGAAGCGGGCAAGTATCAGCGTGAATTGAATCAAAAGGAAAATGAAAAAGCACTAAAAACTTTAAAAGAAGAAGGAATGAAAATCAACGAGGTAACACCAGAGGAAATGGAAAAAATGAAAGAAATCATTCAGCCGGTAACAGACGAATATGCGAAAAAGTTTGGTGCTGATCTTGTAGAAGAAATGATGGCCGAAGTTGAAAAAGTGCGCGGTAATTAATC
Source organism: Domibacillus sp. (assembly GCF_031181085.1). Lineage (NCBI taxonomy): Bacteria > Bacillati > Bacillota > Bacilli > Caryophanales > Bacillaceae > Domibacillus > Domibacillus sp. Next base: position 8,028 of record NZ_JAPSLE010000016.1, read on the forward strand.
CCGCGCTTCAGTAAGGAGATCAAATAATGGATATTATTGCGGAACTTTTACGAGAAATCCAATTACCAAAAATGGTGAAAGTAAGGCAGAAATTTCATGCACCCTCACTCGCTGATACAGCGAGTGAGGTACATGAAGCTATAAAGAAAGCGGGTGTTTTATCAAGAATCTCAAAAGGAGATCATGTAGCCATTGCTGTCGGCAGCAGAGGTGTCGCAGATCTTCCTATACTCGTCAGAGAAACAGCCGCCGCTGTGAAAAAAGCGGGCGGGGAGCCGTTTATCGTACCTGCAATGGGGAGCCACGGGGGAGCGACAGCGGAAGGACAAGTGGATGTGCTGCTTCAATTAGGAGTTACAGAAGCAGCGGTTGGAGCACCTATAGAATCTTCGATGGAAGTAGAAAAGCTTGGCCAATTGCCGAATGGACTTCCTGTTTATATGGACAAGCTTGCTTTTGAAGCGGACAAGATTATCGTGATCAACAGAATCAAGCCGCATACTGCTTTTCGCGGGCCTGTGGAAAGCGGCTTAATGAAAATGATCACAATCGGTCTCGGCAAACAAAAAGGAGCTGAAGCCGCACATGCATACAGCTTTAAATACATGGCTGAGCATGTTCCGGAAATGGCGAAAATCTCCTTGTCAAAAGCACCGATCATTTTCGGTCTAGCCATATTGGAAAATGCTTATGACAGGCCGGCCAAAATCGTCGCAGTACCGGCAGAAGATTTGGAAAAAGCAGAGCCGGATTTGCTGCTGGAAGCCAAATCACTTATGCCGAAAATTCATTTTGACAAGTTTGATGTGCTCATAGTAAATGAGCTTGGCAAAGACATTTCAGGTGACGGTATGGATCCGAATATTACCGGCAATTTTGCCACGCCATATGCATCGGGCGGTCCCGATATAGCGCGGACTGTCGTTCTCGGATTGACCGAGAAAACGCATGGCAATGCCAATGGAATCGGGATGGCCCATATGACAACAAAAGAAGTCGTTGACCAAATTGCCTGGGAAAAAGGATATGCCAATGCTCTTACCAGTACTGTTATTGAAGTAATTAAGCTGCCGATGGTGTTAGCAACGAAAGAGCTGGCGGTGAAAGCAGCGATCAAAACCTGCAATGCTTTTGATTTGTCGAAAGTGCGGCTTGTCCGGATTCAAAATACGTTAGAAATCGGAGAAATATGTATTTCAGAAAGCATGATTGAGGAAGCGGAACAAAATCCAAACCTGGAAATTATCTCATCATTAGAGCCGCTTTCACTTTAAAAAAGGAGGAGCACGAGTATGACCCACTTATATCCATTGATTGAAAATGACATTAACCCGTATCGGGATAATGTGCAGGGAAAAGCAAACGAACCGATTACAGTCGCCGGGCTGCTTGATCGGTCAAAGCAAGTGCTTGGTTCTACATATGAGGGAGGAAAACCGGACTGGACGCTGGAAGAAATTTATATGCGTTTAGAAAAAAATGCTCCGCGCATCGCGATTATCGGCGGGTCTTCCGACCATCCAGCTCACATTATGGATTATCAAACGTCTGCAAGAGCAGCAATCCGTATCTGGCAAAACGGCGGGGTCCCGTTTTACTTTTCAACACCGGTTATGTGTGATGGAACAGCTCAAAGCAATCAAGGGATGAGTTATTCTCTGCAAAGCCGGAACGCGGTTGCCCAGATGGTTGTTAATCAGCTTGAAGCCCACAGTTATCATGGCGCATTCGTGATCCAGGGGTGTGATAAGCAGCCGCTTGGAGTGGTCAGCGCATTAGCCCACGTTGACCGCGTCCGCCGTGAGCGTGGAGAAGCCCCATTTTTTGCTACCTTTGCACCAGCCCATGTGTTAGAGGGAGGTTCTATTCCAGATGATGTAATAGTAGAGCTTGAAAATTTAGCAAGAAAAGCGGAAGCAGAGGGAGCGGCGGATGTCGCACTCGATTTGCGCGATACAATGGCCTACATTCTGCAATGCTCGTCCAATACGGCTTTTCAAGGTGTATTCGAGCGGGCGTATGAACGGGGAATTTTAACGAAAGAGCAGCATAAATATTTTGAAATGCGGCTCGCGGTCGCAACATGTGATGGGCAGGGCGGTGTGTGTGCTTTTAACGGAACAGGCAACAGCTCACGGCACTTAGTAGCAGGGTTGGGCCTTGTTCATCCAGCAGTAGAATTGTTAACTGATCCGCCGACGCAGCGCCAAATTAACTCGGTTCTCGACAGCTTTGCCCACATGATTAACAAAGAAGAATACGGCGTAGCCAACATTGTCGGTACCAATATAAAAAATGCGATCCGCATTCACAGCGCTTCCGGCGGCTCAACAAACTTAATGATGCATATGGTTGCAGGCATGCTGTATGCGGGCTATAAGTTCAGCCTCTGGGATTTAGATCGCATTCATCATGAGCATCCGATTCCTGATTTGTTTGATTACAGCCTGACAGAAGGACGGGACATTTATTCACTTGCTATGCAGTGCTGCAGCGGGACAAGCAGAGGAATGGAAACACTATTTTATGAATTGCTTGAGCATGGTGTGCCGATGGATCAGGATGCCCCGACTGTCGCCGCCAAAACATGGCGGGAGCGGCTGGTGATTACCCGCAGTCTGCAGGCAGCCAATGTAAAAGAAAACCCGGTCATTTTATCGACACCGCGCCGCAGCTTCAGCGGGGTGGATGTGCTGCAAGGCAACTTCTTTGAGAGCGCCGTTGTAAAGATTAGCGGAATGCCCACGCCGCAGCTTGATTTGTTTGATGATAAGCTCGCTTTTGTGCTCTACTATGAAAACGAGGATGATGCGAATAAAAGCCTGCTTGATACAGAACTTCTGTCTACCATCCGCGACCAGCAGTTATTCGCTCATGATCGGCTGATTGCTTCCTTGAAGTATAACAGCAAAGAAAATTGGCAGAACCATCACGACAAGCCATATGACGAGCTGTTTGATTATATGGCAGAGGAAGGAATCTTAAAAATCAGCGTTATCATTGCCGGACAGGGACCAGTCGCATTCGGGATGCCGGAAATGTTTACGCCAATGCAGCACATCAATGCAAACCGCGTCATGAAAAAACTGGCTACTATTATAAGTGACGGCAGGTATTCAGGTGTCACTTACGGGGCGGCAATTGGGCATATGACGCCTGAAGCATATGAAGGTGGCGGGATTGGCTTTTTGCAGACGGGTGATATCGTTCACCTGCAGCTTCGCAAAAGACGCATTGACTTTGTTCAGGTGGACAAGCTGTTACAAGGTGAAATTGTCCACTCATTTGAGGAAGAACTAAAACAGCAGCGGGCAAGCTTAGCGGCAGAGCGAAAACAGCGCATGAAAGTAAGACAGAAAATGGTCGCAGCCAGCAATCGAATGTATGGCCATACCGATGCCGCAAACGGCGTTGTACCCCTTGCAGTAGTGGAAGATGCAGTTCACGATTACGAAAAAGATATTCTGCTGTTTGAACAAACACAAGCGGCGAAGTAAAAAGTGCGGGCTCGTCAAAAATCCGGTACACTAAAATAAATGACAACGGGAGTGAGCAAAATGCCTATTATCCAGTCAGTGGAGAGAGCATTGAAAATATTGGATTTATTTGACGAGCGCGATCGCGAGTTAACGATTACAGAAATCAGCAAAAGAATGAACCTGCATAAAAGCACTGTTCATTCCTTGCTGAAAACGCTTCAAGTACAACGCTATATTAAGCAGGATGATGAAACAGGAAAGTATTCGCTAGGTTTAAAGCTTTTTGAGCGAGGCAGCTTAGTCATTGGACACTTGGATGTAAGAAACGTTGCCAGAAAGCATCTGGAAGAACTTTCAGAAGCAACAAATTTGGCGGTTCATCTTGTGGTACTGGACGGACAAGAGGGCGTTTATATTGACAAAGTAGAAGGCAGCGGCGTAACCGTCCTATACTCGAAAGTCGGGCGGAGAGTCCCGCTTCACACAAGTGCAGTCGGCAAAACACTGGTTGCGACAAAATCAGACGAAGAGCTGAATCAGCTGCTTGAAGGCTATAAATATACAACACCGACGGAAAAATCGATCCGGTCCAAAGAAGAATTTTTATCTGTTATTGAGCAGGCCCGGATTGCTGGTTATTCAGTAGACAATGAAGAAAACGAGCCGGGGATCTTTTGTATGGCGGTTCCAGTCAAAGATTACTCAGGAAAAGTCATTGCCGCTATTTCAATGTCGATGCCTTCTTCCAAAATGAAAGAGGAAGTGCAGGGAAAATATGTGGAAATGTTAAAAGGGTGTGCCTCAAAAATTTCTCAAGCTCTTGGCTATGAATATCAAAAAATATAAACGGTGATGGTTCATCACATAGGAGGATATAACAATGAGAGTTATTCGCTATATGAATGAAAACCAAAAACAGCTGGCTGTTGTGACCGAAGAGAACCAAGCAGTGGATTTGCCATACGCAGACTTTATGGCACTCGTGGCCACTGCTCGTTCAAATAATAAAACAGTATTTGATATTGTAAAACAATCGAGTCTAGAAGGAGAAGGAAAAGCAATCGAGTCACTCGTTCTGACCACACCAATCGATGCCCCGGAAGTATGGGCTTCGGGTGTCACATACAAAAAAAGCAAAGAAGCACGCAATTACGAAGCGACACAAGGAAAGCTTGACCGCGAAACGTTTTACGACAAAGTGTATGATGCAGAGCGGCCGGAGATTTTTTTCAAATCAACGGCTGCCCGTACAGTCGGACCGAACGATCCAGTGTACCTTCGTTCAGATTCTAATTGGCAGATCCCAGAGCCGGAGCTGGGCCTGGTACTCGATAAAGAAGGAAACGTACTCGGCTATACGGTCGGCAATGATATGAGCTGCCGTGACATAGAAGGAGAAAATCCGCTCTATTTGCCGCAAGCAAAAATGTGGAAAAATTCCTGCTCCATCGGACCGGCGATTTTATTAAAAGAAGCCGTGAAAGATCCATATGAATTGCAAATTATTTGCAGAATTTTCAGAAATGAAGAAAAAGTATTTGAAGGCTCTGCTCACGTAAACCAGCTGAAGAGAACCTTGGATGAACTTGTTCAATATTTAGTGCGGGATAACGAGGTATTCGATGGAACGGTTCTTTTGACAGGCACATGTGTGGTGCCGCCAAACGAATTTACGCTGCAGGACCAGGATCAAATCGAAATTGAAATTCCAGGTATCGGCGTTTTGAGCAACCCGGTGAAGCAAAGTGAAACAGCGGTTCAAGTAAATTAAAGAGGTGGCGGCATGAGCGGATACAAAACGTTATATTTGAGCAGCAAGGACAGTGTGGCAGTTGCATTGGATGAGATCCCTGCCCATACAGAGGTAACCGTGAAGGTGGATGACCAAGAACGCTCCCTGACTCTTACAGAGCCGATCCGGTTTGGTCATAAATTTGCGGTCAAACCAATCCGGCAGGGGGAGGACATTATCAAATATGGGGAAGTGATCGGGGCAGCCGTGACCGATATTCCGGCGGGCACCCATGTTCACATACACAACTTGGAAGGAAAACGGGGAAGAGGTGACAAAATTGCCAACTGAAAAAATGCAGTTTTGGGGATACCGGCGTCCAGATGGACGCGTCGGTGTCCGCAATCATGTACTCATTTTACCGACGATTACATGCGCAACGCAGACCGCTCAGCGTGTAACGGAGCTCGTCAGCGGAACCGTTACTTTTATTCATCAGCACGGCTGCGCCCAGGTAGGAACCGACTACGATCAAACAGCTAGAACGTATGCGGGCATGGGCATGAACCCAAATGTATACGGTGTCATTGTGCTGGGACTTGGCTGCGAAACCCATCAGGCTCACCGGATTGGCGATGAAATCGCAAAATGCGGCAAGCCGGTCCAAACGGTTTCGATTCAGGAGCACGGAGGCACGCTTCAAACCATTGCGGAAGTCGCCAAAATTGCGGTAAAGATGGTACAGGATGCCTCTATGGTCCAGCGTCAACTGTGCGATTTCAGTGAGCTGATAATCGGAACGGAATGCGGAGGCTCAGATGCATGCTCGGGTCTTTCAGCGAACCCAGCTGTCGGCCGCACGAGCGATATGATTGTAGAGCAGGGCGGCACGGCCATCCTGGCAGAAACGACAGAATTAATCGGTGCGGAGCACTTGCTTGCAAACCGGGCAGCGAATGACCAGGTAGCGAAAAAAGCGTATGCCGTCATTAAAATGATGGAAAACCGCTCCATTGAGATGGGCGTAGACATTCGTACAGGAAATCCAAGTCCCGGCAACATTGAAGGGGGCCTGAGCTCTTTAGAAGAAAAGTCACTTGGTGCCTCGACAAAATCAGGCACTACCAGGCTGGAAGAAGTCATTGATTATGCGGAGCAGCCAACGAAAAAAGGGCTTGTCTGGATGGATACACCGGGCCATGACATCGAGCAGCTGACTGGAATGGTGGCAGGCGGCGCCCAGATTGTTTTGTTTACGAGCGGGCGCGGAACCCCAACCGGCTCGCCCATTGCTCCGGTTATTAAAATTTCAACCAATACTCCTATGTTTGAACGAATGAATGAAAATATGGATTTAAATGCCGGCACGATTGTAGATGGACAAGAAACTGTCGCCCAGGTGGGCACACGGATTATGGATGAAATTCAAGCTGTATCAAATGGAAAGCTGACAAAGTCAGAAATCCTGAAGCAGCATGATTTCGGTATTTGGCGCATTGGACCAACATTTTAATCCAAAGGAGAGCGAAACGATGACACTCACTACATTTGAAACGAAAACCTATCAAAACTTCATTAATAATGAATGGATAGCCAGTTCTTCCGATGAAACGATTGAAAGCATTAATCCGGCAACAAAAGAAGTTGTAGGGCTCGTGCAAAAGTCAACGGAAGAGGATTTGAACAAAGCGGTTGAAGCAGCACACAAGGCGAAGAAAGCTTGGCGGCGGATCGGCCAGGCAGCACGCGGACAGTTTTTATTTAAAGCTGCCAATATTTTAGAAGAAAACCTGGATCATATCGCAGAAACAATGACACGTGAAATGGGCAAAACCCTCCCAGAAGCAAAAGGGGAAACAGCGCGCGGTATAGCTATTTTGCGTTATTATGCTGGCGAAGGAATGAGAAAAGAAGGAGATGTTATTCCTTCATCGGATAAAGATGCGCTTATGTTTACAAAGCGTACGCCGCTAGGTGTGGTTGGAGTGATTACACCCTGGAACTTCCCAGTCGCCATTCCGATTTGGAAATTTGCGCCGGCTCTTGTTTATGGAAACACAATTGTCTGGAAGCCGGCAACAGAAGGCGCGGTAACAGCAGCGAAAGTTGCCGAGTGCTTTGTGGAGGCAGGATTGCCTGAAGGGGTTTTTAATTTTATTACCGGTTCGGGTTCGGTAATTGGGCAGGGGCTGATTGATCATCCTCTTTTAAATGCCATCACGTTTACAGGTTCAGAAAATGTCGGACAGAACGTCGCCAAATCAGCGGCTGCCCGAGGCATTAAGTTCCAGCTTGAAATGGGCGGGAAAAACCCGGTTATCGTTACGAAAGACGCTAACATCGACCAGGCAGTAGAAGCTGTAATCAGCGGCGGTTTCCGTTCTTCAGGCCAGAAATGCACAGCGTCGAGCCGTGTGATTGTAGAAGAAGCGGTCTACGATGAGTTTAAAGAAAAGCTTGTGGCAGTCACTGAAAAAATTACAGTTGGAAATGGCCTGCAAGAAGGAATATGGATGGGACCGTGTGCAAGTGAAAGTCAGTTTAATACCGTAACAGAAAGCATTGAAAAAGGCCGTCAGGAAGGAGCCACATTAATTCACGGCGGTGAAGTGCTGACAGGCGGTGAATATGATAATGGATTTTTTGTGACACCTGCCATTTTTGAAAATGTAACAACAGATATGGCGATTGCACAGGAAGAGATCTTTGGACCAGTCGTTGCCCTTATTAAAGCAGCTGATCTTGAAGAAGCCATTGAAATGGCGAATGATACAAAATACGGGTTAAGCGCTTCTATTTTCACATCAAATATCAGCTCTCTCCTTGAATTTATTGATGAAATCGAAGCAGGCCTGGTGCGTATTAACGCAGAAAGCGCTGGTGTGGAGCTTCAGGCGCCATTTGGCGGCATGAAAGCGTCAAGCTCAGGGTCACGTGAGCAGGGTGAAGCAGCGAAAGAATTTTTTACCGCGATTAAAACCGTGTTCATCAAAGGGTCGTAATCCACTTTCCCGATGAAGGAGATACGCAATGAAAATTACAAACCTTTCATTATATAAAGTGCCGCCAAGATGGCTGTTTTTAAAAATAGAAACGGATGAAGGAATCTCCGGCTGGGGAGAGCCTGTTGTAGAAGGACGCGTGGAAACGGTCAGAGCAGCGGTGGAAGAGCTCTCAAGCCTGTTGATCGGCCGCAACCCGAATGAAATTGAGGATTTATGGCAGACGATGTACCGCGGCGGTTTTTATCGCGGTGGCCCCATCTTAATGAGTGCCATCTCAGGTATTGAGCAGGCGCTTTGGGATATTAAAGGAAAATATTACAACATCCCTGTGTATGAAATGCTTGGCGGTAAAGCGCGTCAAAAAATCAAAGTCTATTCATGGATCGGCGGCGACCGGCCGGCAGACGTTGCGGCAGCGGCGATTGAAAAGCAAAAGCAAGGGTTTCAAGCTGTGAAAATGAATGCCTCCGAAGAAATGAATTACATCGACAGTTTTTCTAAGGTGGAAAAAGTGATCGAGCGAGTCGCGTCGATTCGCGAAGCGCTCGGCAAAGACTTTGGCATCGGTGTTGATTTTCACGGCCGTATCCATAAAACAATGGCGAAAACCCTTGTGAAAGAGCTGGAACCATACCGTCCTATGTTTATTGAGGAGCCGGTGCTGCCGGAAAACAATGAAGCACTTCGCGACATTGCGCTTCATACAACATGCCCAATTGCGACAGGTGAGCGTATGTATACGAGATGGGGTTTTAAGCAACTGCTCCAGGACGGATATGTCGATATTATTCAGCCGGATTTATCTCATACAGGCGGTATTTTAGAAGGGAAAAAGATTGCGGCGATGGCAGAAGCGTACGATGTGGCGGTTGCGCCGCATTGTCCGCTTGGTCCAATGACACTTGCCTCTTCTATTCATTTGGACGCCTCGACGCCGAATTTTATTATTCAAGAGCAAAGCCTCGGTATTCATTACAACGAGGGCATGGACATCTTAGACTATATAACCAATCCGGACGTTTTTCATTATGAAGACGGATATGTCAGCATCTCAGATGAACCGGGTCTTGGCATTCATATTAATGAAGAGAAAGTAAAAGAAGCGGCAAAAATCGGCCACGACTGGAAAAATCCGATCTGGCGCCATGAAGATGGCAGCATAGCGGAATGGTAAAGGAGGAGCAAAATGACTTTTCATGGCATTATACCGCCGGTTGTCACGCTGTTTGATGAAGCGGGAAATTTAGATATTCCTTTGAATAAGCGTTATTTGGACGAGCTTTTGTCACGGAATGTAGATGGACTTCTTTTGATGGGAAGCTCTGGAGAATTTTCTTCTCTGACGATTGAAGAGAGAAAGCTGTATGTGCGCGAAATGATCAAGCACATTAACGGACGCGTGCCGGTGATGGTCGGAGTCGGCCACTCAGCATTAAAAGAAGTGATTGAACTGACCCGTTATGCCGAAGAGCAGGGAGCGGACGGGGTGCTTGCGGTCAGCCCGTACTATTGGAAGCTGTCGGAAGAGCAGTTGTATCGCTTTTTCTCTGCTTTAGCATCTGAAACGAGCCTGCCGGTGTTCCTTTACAATATTCCGATGCTGACTGGCCAAACGTTATCCGTCGAGCTTATTCAAAAGCTTGCGGCAGCTTACCCAAACATTGCCGGCATTAAAGAAACGATCAGCGATTTCGGTCATATCCGGCAGGTCATTGCTTTTGTGAAAAAAATTCGGCCTGATTTTCTCGTCTTTACCGCTTTTGATGATCACCTGCTTCCAGGCCAAATGATCGGCGCAGATGGAAGTATTAATGGAAGCGCTGTTTTTATGCCGGAGATCTCTGTTGATTTATATAATGCTTATCAGCAGGGGGAGCTGCATGAAGCAGAGCGCCAGCATCAGCATCTGTCTCAGTTAATGGACATCTATGCCGTCTGTCCGACGTTTTTTACAGCCATGAAAGAAGCCGTTCATCAGCGCTGGTTTGACCAGCCAGCCGGACACCGCGCTCCGTTTGATGTGTATCCAGCTGATTTAACGGAAAAAACAGCTGCTATTTTAAATACAATAAACGAGAAAGAAGGGGTTTAATTATGAAAGAAACACGCGAATTTTTAGAGAGCTTAGGCTATCCATCGTCCGATCCAGGTGAACTGCCCACATCCACCAAAACCTTTCCAGACGGTGCGCAATACCGAATTGAGCTTCCAAGTGTCGAAGGGCCGGAAGCATTAAAAGCGACGCTGGCGGAAATTGACCGTCTTGGCTTGACCATTCACCGCATTTCGCAGGGGAGCGGTATCATGCTGCAAACCGATGAAGAAATCAAGGAAATGTGCGAGCTGACAGCAGAACGTGGCATTGAGTTAAGCCTGTTTGTCGGTCCACGCGGAACATGGGATATTAGTGCAGGGCCGCTTACTGCCGCCGGAAAAGCGCAGGCACTTCGCCATGAAGGAGCAAACCAGCTTGTATACGCGATGGAAGACTTAAAGCGCGGTGCGGCACTCGGTCTTCGCGGAGCACTTGTTGCCGATGAAGGACTTTTGCTCCTGACGAAAGAAATGAAAAAACAAGGGCAGCTGCCGGAGGATTTTGTGGTGAAAGTGTCGGTTCAAATGGGATCGGCCAACCCTGTGTCAGTGCGGCTTATGCAGGACATCGGAGCGGATACATACAACGTGCCGACCGGGTTAACGCTGTCAAAGCTCGCAGCGATCCGTCAGGCCATCGATATTCCCATTGATTTATACGTAGAAGTGCCGGACAATTTTGGCGGCTTCCTCCGTTATTATGAAATTCCGGAAATCATCCGGGTGCTCGCGCCGGTTTACATTAAATTCGGTTTGCGCAACCATCCTGATGTATATCCGTCAGGAAAGCAGTGGGAAAGCACGAATATCTCTCTTACCCAGGAGCGTGTGCGCCGCGCATCAATCGGCATCCAAATGATTGAACGGTACTGCCCGGATGCCAAAACGTCAAAGCTTGGAGCCGAGGGGCTTGGCATCGCCAAAATCGTAAAAGAAGCACCCATGAACTAAGAAAAGGAGTGGAATCACATGACTTTTAAAGTATTGCTGACGGATTATGAATTTGCCCATCTTGAGTACGAAGAGCAGGTTTTCAATGAAAGCGGTCTCGACATCCAATTTATTAAGAAGCAATGCAAAACAGAAGAAGACATCATCGAACATGCAAAAGATGCGGATGCTCTTTTAAACCAATATGCACCTATTTCAAAACGTGTAATCGACTCTCTTGAAAAAACAAAAGTCATTTCCCGATACGGTGTCGGTGTGAACACAATCGACATCGACGCTGCTCAGGCAAAAAGCATTACCGTAGCGAACGTGCCGGATTACGGAATGGAAGAGGTATCGAATCATGCACTCGCCTTGCTGCTGTCATGGGCTCGAAAAGTGACCCTATTAAACAATGAGGTCAAGCAGGGAAATTGGGATTTTAAAGCGTGCGTGCCGATCCACCGTTTTAATAAACAAACCGTCGGCGTACTCGGCTTCGGCCGGATTCCACGCCGCTTTATTGAAAAAGTAAGACCGCTAGGGTTCCAAACTGCCGCCTACGATCCATTTGTGTCAGCCGAAGAGATGGCAGCGGCCGGCGTTCGGAAAATGGAGCTGGATGAAATCATCAAAGAGTCAGATTACTTGTCTGTTCACGTTCCGCTTATTAAAGAAACCCATCATTTACTGAACGCCGAACGGTTTAGTCAAATGAAGAAAAACGCCGTAATCATTAACACAGCCCGAGGCCCAATTATTGATGAAAAAGCGCTCATTGATGCGCTTGAGCAGGGTGTGATTGCTGGTGCCGCACTCGATGTAACAGAAGAAGAGCCAGTCAGCAAAACAAGCCCGCTTCTTCAAATGGATAACGTCATCATTACACCGCACAGTGCCTGGTATTCAGAAGAAGCAATGGTGGAACTGCGCCAAAAAGCAGCGAAAAATATTGTGCAAGTTTTAAAAGGCGAACAAACGCCTTATGCCCTCACGTAAGAAAGGCGGAAAAGAAGAATGAAATTAGCCCTGTTTTCAGCGGAAGAAAAACATCACCTCGGCGTTGTCCGGGGTGATCACATCACCAGCTTAACGGCAATGGATCCTGAAACGTATCCACCCTGCATCAAAACATTTATCCAGCGGGGGAGCGCAGTTCCTTCTCTTGATGGACAGCCGTCTTTTTCTTTAGAGAATATTGAAATTGACGTACCAATCGCTTCACCGGAAAAAATCATTTGTGTCGGCTTGAACTATATTGACCACTGCCATGAAACAGGTATGGAGCCGCCGAAATCTCCGGTTATTTTCTCGAAATATGCGAATGCGTTAACCGGTCATAACACCGCTGTAGAAATACCCATTAATTCAAACGAAGTCGATTTTGAAGCGGAGCTGGCTATCGTAATCGGCAAAGAAGCAAAACATGTCTCAGAGGAAGAAGCAGAAGAATTCGTTTTTGGCTATACGATCATGAATGATGTGAGTGCCAGAGACCTGCAGTTTGCAGATGGACAGTGGTCACGAGGCAAAACAGCGGACACTTTTGCGCCGACCGGACCGTATGTGGTGACGCGTGACGAAATCGGGAATCCACACGATCTAGTTATTTCACTGACATTGAATGGGGAAACGATGCAGGATTCCAATACGAGCAATTTGATTTTTAAGGTTCCACAAATCGTTTCCTTCTTATCGCAATCTATGACGCTGAAGCCGGGAGACTTAATCGCGACTGGAACACCGCCGGGCGTTGGAATGGGTCGAAGCCCAAAAGTGTGGCTGAAGGACGGAGACCAAATGGATGTAACGATCGAAAAAATTGGCACGCTGTCCAATCATGTACGAGGAAGATCATAAACAAGAAAGAAGAGGATGAACATGGATGTTGTAACCATGGGCGAAACGATGACCCTATTTTCACCAAATGAGCAAGGCCAGCTGCGCCATGCTCATTCTTTTTCTATGAAGTTTGCCGGTGCGGAATCCAATGTTGCCATCGGATTAAGCCGCCTTGGCCATAAAGCGCGCTGGATCAGCCGATTAGGTGAGGACGAATTCGGTGATGCAATGGAGATTTTTATTCGCGGGGAAGGTGTGGACGTATCGTATGTTACACGCGATGAGCAGGCGCCGACCGGTGTGTTTTTTAAAGAATTTCGCCGTCCAAATGATACGCGCGTTTATTACTATCGGAAAGATTCCGCTGCCAGCCAGCTAATGGCGGATCATATAAAGGAAAAAGCGATTAAAGGAGCCGCTTATCTACATATAACCGGCATTACACCGGCTCTCGGTGAATCGTGCCAGTCTGTCATGGACAAAGCGATTCGGCTGGCGAAAGCGAACGGGGTAAAGATTGTGTTTGATCCAAATGTGCGTCTGAAAATCTGGAAAAGTGAAGAAGAAGCACGCCGGCTGATCAAACGGTATATAGCAGAAAGCGACATTGTGCTGCCGGGTGAAGCGGAGGCCGAATTTTTATTTGGTAAAAAAGATAGAGCCGCTTATGTAGAAGCATTTCATGATCTCGGTGCAGACATTGTCCTGATGAAAGTCGGAAAAGAAGGGTGTCTTGTATCGCAAAGAGGAAAAGCAGTGGAGCATGTTTCCGGGTTTTATGTGGAGAGAGTGATCGATCCAATCGGTGCAGGTGACGCGTTTGCGGCCGGCGTTTTATCAGCTTTATTGGATGGACTGTCGGTTGAGGAAGCGGCCAGACGCGGCAATGCAATGGGTGCAATAGTGACCATGGTAAATGGAGATGTCGAAGGGCTGCCAAATCGAGCGGACCTGTTTTCTTTTATGAATGGCGGATCGGATGATGTAACGAGGTAGAAAGGAGAAACATACATGAATCAGCTCGAACGATTAAAAGAAGGTAAGCTGGTCGCAGTGATTCGCGGCGCCCAGCCGGAACAAGTGATACCAATGGCAAGGGCGCTGCAAGAAGGCGGGATTGTCTCGCTTGAAATCACAGCCGATACGCCTAAAGTATGTTCTGTGATCGAAGGAGTAAAAGAAGCATTTGGTGACGATATTATTGTCGGAGCCGGCACAGTGCTGGACCCGGAAACCGCCCGTGCCGTCATTATGGCGGGAGCGGAATTTATTTTCTCTCCGACCGTTAATGTGAAAACGATTAAAATGGCGAAGCGCTACGGTGTAATCAGCATTCCAGGCGCACTGACGCCAACCGAAATTTTAACAGCGTATGAACATGGTGCAGATTTAATTAAAGTTTTTCCAGCCGGTGCAATGGGAGCTGGATACTTTAAAGATTTAAAAGGGCCGCTGCCGCATATCCCGCTTATGCCAACAGGCGGTATCACTCTCGATAATATAGGGGACTACTTTAAAGCCGGCGCAGCAGCAGCCGGGCTGGGCAGCGCTCTTGTGAATCCTGTGAAGCTTCAAACAGAGGAGTCCTATAAGGAACTGACCAAAACGGCGCAGGCTTTTTACAAGCTAGCTGCTGGCTGGTAAGGCGTTTCTTTTGAATAAGGCGCAATAGCATATGAAGACGATAGACAGATAAAAACAGCTTCCTATTAAGACGTCGCTTTTGCTCTTAAGAGCAAAAGCTTTTTATATCTGGACCTGGAGTGTTCCAAAAAAAAATGCAGTTCATTCCTCTATTTATGATTTTTAGCGATAAATCGCCTTAGGGATAATTAAGATAATAAAAACAGCAGTAAAAGTTATTGAAATAGAGATTAATCCATGGTAAAGTATTAATCCGTCGCTAAGACAGCAATGAAAACAACAATGAAAACAACAATATTTAATCCGCAACAAAAATTATATTGATGTAATGTAAATTCCAAAAATTACTGTTGACTGATTAAAGTTAAAAGTGATATATTGTTATTCCTGTCGCTGAAAAACGGCAGTTACAAAGTAAGTTTTAATTTAAACAATGATGGATTCGAATCATACTTTCGATTAAAAAGTTGTTGACTTTAAAATTTATTCGTGGTATGATGGTTTAGTTGCCTCTTGAGGTGACAGTTGAAATTGATCTTTGAAAACTGAACAAAATAAACGTCAACGTTTTAAGAATTAAACTTCTATAAAAGATGCCCGTCATCTATATAGAAACAAACGAGCAAGTCAAACACTTTTTGGAGAGTTTGATCCTG